>JBCBBY010000016.1:0-54410 GCA_038531195.1 Pseudomonadota bacterium | reverse complement strand
GGTCGCCCTGTTAAAGACCGTATGCTGAACGGCGTCATCCGAGCAGCCTATCAGGACTTTCTCGCGCGCGATCGTCACCCGATGGCGGCGCTGTTTGTCGATCTCGATCCTGAATATGTCGACGTCAATGTACACCCTGCGAAGACAGAAGTCCGGTTTCGTGACGCGGGCAATGTCCGCGGATTGATCATTGGGGCGTTGCGGCATGCCCTCGCCGCAGCCGGACACCGCGCGAGTACCACCGTCGCTGCGGCTGCCCTTGGCAAGGCGCGCGCCGAACCTGTCCAGGCGGACGTCTTTCGACCCTCAACCTTGTGGTCAGACTCGCCTCAGCGGCCCGTTCTCTCGCCACCAGGGTCGATGCCCGCTGCCCTAAACCAGCCCCTCCACGTGGAGACACCGGCAACACCTGTCTATGAGGGCGACCTTTCTGCCCGCGTGGAACCCGCGCCAGCGCCGACGACGGTCGATTACCCGCTCGGTGTCGCGCGGGCACAATTACATGAGACTTATGTCGTCGCTCAAACCGAAGATGGGATTGTGATTGTAGATCAACACGCCGCCCATGAACGCCTCGTCTATGAAGACATGAAACGGCAAATGGCGGCTGGCGGTGTTAAACGCCAAGCGCTGCTCATTCCCGACATCGTGGAGCTGAGCGAAGACGAAGCGAGTCGGATCCTTGACCGCCGCGATGAGCTCGCTGACTTGGGGTTAGAAATCGAGCCGTTCGGTGCGGGGGCGATATGTGTTCGAGCGACGCCCGCTCTGTTTGGCGAGATGGATACAGCCGGGTTGATCAAAGACTTGTCGGATGACTTCTCGGAATATGAGTCTGGGCTTGCGCTAAAGGAACGCTTTGAAGACGTAATGGGGAATATGGCGTGTCGCGGCTCTGTTCGCGCCGGTCGCCGGCTCAATGCCGATGAAATGAACGCTCTATTACGCCAAATGGAATCCACGCCGCATTCAGGTCAGTGTAATCACGGGCGACCAACTTATGTCGAACTCAAGCTCGCGGACATCGAACGCTTGTTCGGACGTCGTTAACGGTCCGGGTTAGAAAATAACGCTAAATCAACCACTACGTGCGACCCTCTAGTATGGGACGCTTAAATTTCAATCGCGATTCAGGGGGAAATAGAGGGCTTTCAGTGGCTCTTATTGCCTTGATTGTGTTTGGCGGCGGGCAGATTGGATTCCTTGCATTGGATGCCATTTTCCATTTCCCTCATTGGGTTATGATGGCTGAAGCCGGTGCAGCGCTGGCCATAACCTTGTTTTGTGTTTGGATCGTTGCGCGCGCCGAAAAGCAGGTGGATCGCGCCGATGCCTTAGCGGAATCGCAGCTATCGCACCTCGCTGACTTCGCCACCGATCTTTATTGGGAAACCGATCTGGAAGGCATGGTCATCGCCGCGGGCGGTCGGATGATGAGTACGATATTTCCCGACAAAACTCATGTCATTGGCCAACACTATATGGAGATTATCAATCTCGAGAAGGCTGAGCGGGAGAAGATGTTGGGTGCGCTGCGCTCGATAAAGCCATATTCTGACATTCTCTCAAAAATGAATGATCCGGAGGGCAAGCGATACTTCATATCGTTGTCAGCGACCCCCCGCTTCAACGCCGATGGAGATGTGGTCGGATACCTTGGCGTCGGCACAAATGTGACGCGACGAATCGAGGCCCAAGGCCGCTTAAGGCATATGGCAGAGCATGACATGCTGACTGGATTAGCCAACCGATACTCATTCCAAAACCGGATCGAACAAGATGTCGTTGCGAGCGAAGAAGATGAGAATGTCGCGCTGCTGGCGATCGATCTCGATAATTTCAAATTGATTAATGACACTTACGGGCATCAGGCAGGCGACGCCTTGCTCAACATGGTGGCGAAGCGCATTCGACAAGTCATCCGCGGCAAAGACTGGGCCGCACGGCTCGGCGGTGACGAGTTTGTTGTCGTCACGCACGATATCGCAAATCCAATGGATGCCTGCCTCATGGCTGCGCGTCTGGTCACGGCACTGTCGCGGCCCTTCCAAATCGGCGGACTTGAGCTTCAATGCAGCGCTTCCGTGGGCGTCGCCTGCGCTCCGGTCCATGCCCGCAATTCCCGAACTCTGATGAAATGCGCAGATCTGGCTTTGTATCAAGCAAAGGGTGACGGGCGCAGCTGCTACCGTCTCTTTGAGAGTACCAGCCAAGGCAGTCCCGCGATTAATTAAAGACTGGCCCGCAGCATCCATGCGGTTTTGTCAGCGACAGTGGTCCGTTGCGTGAGCAAATCCACCGTGACGTCGTCTCCAACCGCGCCTGCGTCTTCGATACCTTGGCGTGCCGCTCGCGCAACGGCCGCATGACCTCGGGCAAGATTGGCTATCATCGCGTCCGCGTGGGGCACCCCATTATCTGCTGTGATGGTTGCATGCTCGAGCAACTCAGTCGAAGAACCTGGCGCGAAAACGCCGAGCGCGCGGATGCGTTCAGCGAGCTCATCAAGCGCTGCCCAAAGTTCCGTATATTGCGTCATGAAATCCGCATGGAGCGCCTGAAAGCGCGGTCCAGTGACGTTCCAGTGATAGCCATGTGTTTTCACGTATAAGGCGTAAGTTTCGCTCAAAACGCGCTTCAATGCGGTGGCTGATTGAAGGCGGTCGCTCTCGGAGAGCCCAATCTCGATATCCATCGGAGTATCCTTTCCATTCGATACGCCTCAGGTGGGCCCTAATGGTATAGATACAAATTGAGTGTTTCGACACGAGGTATCGAAAAATCCTATCCGGCTCGACTCATTTCAATGATGCACAGAACGCCTGAATACGCGCTGTCGCTTTTTCCAACGCCTCGGTCGACGTTGCGTATGAGACGCGGAAGGCAGGAGAGAGCCCAAAAGCCTCTCCCATAACCACAGCGACTTTTTCTTGCTCCAGGAGTTCAGACGCAAAATCTGTGTCCGTCTCAATGCGTTTCCCTGAAGGGGCGGTTTTTCCGATCGCACCGGCGCAGGATGGGTACACATAAAATGCGCCTTCCGGTGTGCCGCAGGTTAGGCCATCAGCTTTATTGAGTTCGGCGACGACCATATCGCGGCGCTGCTTAAACACTTTATTGCGTTCAGGCAGGAAATCGTGGCTGCCATTCAAGGCCGCCAGAGCAGCATATTGCGAGACCGAGCTTGGATTCGATGTAGTCTGACTGATCACCTTGCGCATCGTTTTGATCAACGCTTCCGGGCCTGCCGCATATCCGATCCGCCAGCCTGTCATGGCGTAGGCTTTGGACACACCATTCATGGTCAGCGTTCGATCGTAGAGGTCCGGTGAGACTTGAGCGATCGTGCTATACTCAAAGCCATCATAGACCAAATGCTCGTACATATCGTCTGTCAGCACCCAGACCTGAGGATGCTGGAGGAGGACGTCGGCCAAACCTTTCAGCTCCGCGCGCGTATACGCGGCGCCCGTCGGGTTCGATGGAGAGTTGAGTATCAACCATTTGGTCTTCGGGGTGATGGCGGCTTCCAAAGCCTCTGGCGTCAGTTTGTATTTGGCGTTTGGACCGCATGAGACGATCACAGGTGTCCCACCGCAAAGTTTCACCATTTCTGGGTAGCTCACCCAATATGGCGCTGGGATCACAACCTCATCGCCGGGATTTAGCGTTGACACCAAAGCGTTGAAGATTACGGGTTTGCCGCCTGGCGCCACGTGAACTTGGGCGGGCGTATAGGACAGTTCATTGTCGCGCTGGAACTTGGCGCAAATGGCTTGCTTCAGTTCCGGGATCCCATCCGCGGGCGTATATTTTGTCTTACCCTGATCAATCGCGGCTTTTGCGGCCTCTTTGATATGATCCGGCGTGTCGAAATCTGGTTCGCCCGCGCCGAGGCCAATCACATCCTCGCCCGCGGCTCGCAATTCGGCCGCTTTCGTCGTGACAGCAATGGTTGCAGACGGGGCGACGCGATTGACCGCATCGCTAAGAACGAGGGGGCTGGTCATGATTAAGACTCCGTGTTCGAGCCGCTTCGTCTACGCCTCAAACAAGAGCGACGCAACCAGGCTTTTACCCGCAAACTCTGATAAATTTGATGCATTTGTTTACCGGATAATTGACCTTTGTCTTCTATTTTTGCGCGAATATGTATGGAGAGCCGAGGATTTCGCCGATGTGGCTTGAACACAGCGCAAGTTCTGAATTGTATCAGCGCGCCATCGACCAGTTTATGGTCGATGTACGCTTCTATGCAGGCGAAATTCAAACCTATTTCATTGATTTGACGATCGAGGAACGAGTCTTGGCGCTTTGCGCGTTCATTACTTTTTTGATTTATGTCATCGTCATGCGGGCGCGTCGGAAATACAATCCGGGTAGCCTTGGGCGTCAGTTCGCTATGGCGGTGCTCGTGCTCGGTGTTGTGATGATTGGCGGCAATATCCTATTTGGCACCAAAGCTGGCGCGTATTCGGGTATCTTCGAGATCTAGGTTTTAGGTCGGTTCCGGCCTACATTGCGACCATGTCTGAGTCGCCCCATCCTCCGCTGCGCAAACGCGGCGTCGATGTCATCAAGGATAATCTGTCGCGCCTGCCGAATAAGCCTGGCGTGTACCGGATGTTTGGTGAGGATGACACGGTCCTTTATGTCGGCAAGGCCAAAAGCCTCTCAGCGCGCGTGTCGTCCTATACGCGGATAGGCGGTCATACCCAACGCATCGCCGCGATGATCCTGGCAACCGCGCGCATGGAATTCGTGGTGACGGAAACCGAGACCGAAGCCCTATTGCTTGAAGCGAGCTTGATCAAATCCCTCAAGCCGCGCTTCAATATTCTTCTGCGCGATGACAAGTCATTCCCGTACATTCTCATTCGGCGCGATCATGATGCGCCTCAGGTGCTGAAGTATCGGGGCTCTAAACAGGACCGCGGAGACTATTTCGGCCCATTCGCGAGCGCCAATGCGGTGACGCGGACGATCGATACATTGCAGAAAGCCTTTTTGCTGCGGACCTGTGAAGACAGTGTCTACTCCACGCGTCAGCGGCCCTGCATGTTGCACCAAATCAAACGCTGCTCTGCGCCGTGTGTCGGATTAATTGAGACAGAGGCCTATCAAGAACTTGCCGATCAAGCCGCTGATTTTCTGCGCGGTAAAGCAACGGACCTACAAGCCAGTCTGGCCGCCGAAATGGAAGCTGCATCAGAGGACATGGCCTTCGAGCGAGCGGCAAGTCTACGCGATCGGATCCGCGCGCTGGCCCATGTTCGCGCGCAGCAAGATATCAATCCGGATGGCATTGAAGAAGCGGACATCTTTTCCATCGCCATCGAGGGCGGCCTGTCGGCGGTGCAAGTTTTCTTCATCCGCGCCGGGCAAAATTGGGGCGCGACCATTCACTTCCCAAGACACGAGAAGAGCGAGAACATGGCCGATATTCTCGCCGCTTTTCTTGTTCAATTCTATGATAAGCGCCCGCCGCCGCGACTGATACTGACCAATCAAGATCCCACAGATTCTAACCTGATCGCCGAAGCATTGGCTTTGAAGGCGGATCGAAAAATCGAAATTCGAGCACCCCAGCGCGGCGAGAAGCGTGGTCTTGTAGAGCAAGCGACTCGCAGCGCAGCAGAGGCGCTCAGCCGAAAACTGGCTGAGAGCGCGAGCCAGACACGGCTGCTCGGAGAAGTTGCCAAAGCGTTCGACCTTGAGGAGGCTCCACGGCGCATTGAGATCTACGACAACTCTCACATCCAAGGCTCGAATATGGTCGGTGGCATGGTGGTCGCCGGACCAGACGGGTTTGAGAAAGGCCAGTACCGCAAGTTCAACATTAAAGATGACTCCATCGAGCCGGGGGACGATTACGGCATGATGCGAGAAGTCATGCGGCGCCGCTTTGCCCGCGCCTTGAAAGAACGTGACGAAGGCAATGGCGCCCATTGGCCAGATCTGGTTTTGATCGATGGCGGGTTGGGCCAGCTTAACAGTGTGATTGAAGCGATTGGTGATCTCGGGCTCTCTCCAGCGGAGGTCAATCTGGTCTCAATCGCCAAGGGTGTGGAGCGCAATGCAGGGCGCGAACAATTCTTCCAGCCTGGACGCGCGCCCTTCCGTCTGCCGGAGAACGCGCCGGTTCTCTACTATTTGCAACGCCTTCGTGATGAAGCCCACCGCTGGGCGATTGGCGCGCATCGGGCCAAACGAAGCGCCGCTATTAAGAAGAACCCGCTCGACGAAATCGAGGGAATCGGGCCGTCCCGGAAGAAAGCCTTATTGCAATATTTTGGATCGGCCAAAGGGGTCGCCCGCGCGAAGCTCGCGGATTTAAAAGAAGTCGATGGAGTCTCTGCCGCGCTCGCGGAACGCATTTATGGCCACTTCAATAGCGGCTAGCGATTGGCGCCGGGCACCCATTTCACATCGTCCTCGCCATTATTGTTCGCAACGCGCCCCGCAACGAACAGCCAATCGGATAAGCGGTTGGCGTAGGCTAGGGCCTCAGCGCTCACGATCTCTTCGTCCAGGCTCGCAAGCTCTGCAATTTGGCGTTCGGCGCGGCGACAGAGTGTACGCGCAACGTGCAAATGCGCCGCGAGGGCGCTGCCCCCTGGGAGGATGAAACTGTCCAACGGCGCAATGTCAGCATTCATGGCATCGATCTCAGACTCGAGCCGATCAACCTGCGCTTTGACGATCCGCAATGGTTCCCATTCCAGCTTTTTCCCGCGATCGGGCGTGGCAAGATCAGCGCCAAGATCGAATAAATCATTTTGGATGCGCCGGACCGCTTCAAGCAAAGCGCCATCTGCGTGTAACGCAGCTAAGCCGAGCGCAGCATTCGTTTCATCCACAGTGCCGTAAGCGGTGACGCGTGGGTGCCACTTGTCCAGAGGTTCGCCCGTCGATAACCGGGTCTTTCCACTATCTCCAGCGCGCGTATAGATTTTGTCGAGTTTGACCATGTTTTAAAAGATATTGATCGAGCCAACAGCGATACCGAGCAAGATCAATATGCCGATAACCGCAGCCTGAACCATAACGCGCATGCGCATCAATTGGTTAGATCGGCTACGCTGCCCCTCATCTGTGCGCGTTAAGTTGATCAAGCCCATCGCCAAAACGACAACGAGCGCGGCGATAGCGACGTAGAGTCCAATAGTCAGTGCGGTGGCCAAAGAATGCCCCTTTTTCAAATCTGTTAGAGATATAGGGCGGGAGGCACGTCCCGGCCATGGGGCAGGCAGCCGCGCCTAGTATTCGTAGATTTCGACACGATCCACCTGGATCGTATAGGCTGCATCCGCGAGTTCTGATTCTTGGGTCTGGGTATAAATTGTGCCCTCAATCCAAACCGCTTGTGCGAGATTCCGAAGTTTGATGGGCTCGTCTGTCATTGCAAAAATCGTCTGGTTTGGCGGCGGCGGCGGCGCGTGCAGGCAAGCACCATAATATGGGACCAACAGGAACTCACCGATCTCCGCATTGGCACCAAACTCAAAAGGCACCGTGTATCCAGGAATACGGACTTTGGTTTCGTTCAGCTCTTTGACCGTGTTGAACGTGCCGATCTGGATCATTTGGTCGGCCGCTGAGCCTTCCATGATTGGACCACCGGAGTAGAGCAGCGCCATTTGCTGTTGGTAGAGTTGCGCCAAGCGCTCCTCTTCCCCTTCGGGCATAAGCTCTTCCCAGCCAATCTCGCGAACGCCGCGGGCCGCAATTTCGTTGGCCTTTGCGCCAGCCTCGGCCAAGCGGTTGCTATCCTCAGTCTTTGCCTCCGCTTCCGCGGCTGCTTGAGACGCAGACTGCGCCTCGGCAGTCGAAGACCCTGCCGGGCTCACTTGTCCGCAGGCCCCGATAATCCAGATGGCGAGCGCGAGGAAAAAAACCTGTTTGATCATGCCGCCAATTTAGGCGCAATGAGCTGTCGCGACTAGGGTTTTCATGCGGATGTGATCAGAGTTTTACGCTGAGCCCGTCGGCCAGCGATCGACGGAGCGCAGTCACAGCTGGCCAGGTCCCCAAACACAATGCCGCCAGGGTTACGGCCGCGATGGTGTAGAGATCAACAAGACCAGGCCCTGTTCCCATAAGCGCGATCCCATATTGCGCTGACAGGATAGGCGCGGCGATGGCAAGAATGATTTGGATCAATATCGCGCCGAGCAACGCGCCAAAAAAGCCGAGAACCGCAGCTTCGACAATCAGCAACGCAAAGATATGGCCCGGCCGCGCGCCTGTTGCGCGCAAGATCGACATTTCGCGGCGCCGTTCGTTTAGGCTTGTCAGTATACTCGTCAGAATGGACACCAATCCCACCGCAATCACGAATGCTGAGACGGCCAAGAGCACACGCTCTGCTGTGCCCATGACTTGCCAAAGCTCCGCCAAAGCTTGCCCAGGTATGATTGCTAGCAATGGCTCAGACATTCGCGTATTGAGCTCCCTGCGCGTCCGCAAAATCGTCGAGCGGTTTTCCAGGCCGACAAAAATCGCTGTTACCGTTTTGGGCGTGAGATCGAAGGAGCGGATCATCTCTTCGGTGATCGCATCGGCCATGCGATTGCGAGTCCCGGTTTCCCAACCAACGTGAATAGCGGTTATGGCCTCGAGCGACACGTGGATGGTCTGATCCACCGGTGTGCCTGTGGGTCGCAGAATTCCGACCACACGGAAGGGGCGGTCATCATGATCTGTCAGACCGCCAGCGCCGAGACCATGGGTAAGAATTAACGGCGTGCCGATCTCGTATCCAAGCTGCTTGGCCACCTCGGCCCCAATGACGGCGTCAAATAGATCGTCGAACCTATCCCCTTCCGAGAAGGCCAGGGCCTGTCTCTGACCGTATTTGTAGTGATCAAAGTAGGATTGTGAGGTGCCGAGAACGCGGTATCCGCGATGGCTATCGCCGAGCGAGATCGGTACAGCCCAAGCCACGTCGTCGCGCGCAGCGATTGTTTCATAAGTGGGCCACGAGATTTCAGCGGTGGCATTGCCCAAACGAAACACAGAATAGAGCAGCAAATTGATCTGCCCGGATGGCGCGCCGACAATTAACTCGGTCCCTGAGATGGTATTATCAAAACCCTGCTTGGCAGCATTGCGCGCTTTCTCGACCCCCAGAAAGAGTGCGACCGAGAGCGCGATGGCGATCATCGTCAGGAATGCCGCAACTTTTCGGTTCATCAAGCTGCGCCAAGCCAGGCCGAGAATAGACACGCCCATCAGGCCGATCCTCCAACTTTGGCCGCCATATTAATCTGAGACAGGTCCAACGCCCGGTCGAATAAGGAAGCGAGGCCGCCATCATGGCTGACGAAGAGCAGCGCGGCGGTCGCTTTTTCAGCTTCTTCGCTGAGCAGCTCAATAAACCGATCGCGGCTATCAGCATCTAATGCGGATGTCGGCTCATCGGCGATGATCAAAGACGGATTGCCAATTAGCGCGCGCGCGGCGGCAACTCTCTGTTGCTGGCCTACAGACAAATCCGTCACTTTGCGTGACAGCAAGTCATCGGTATCGAGCCCTAAGCGCGTCAGTAGTCGACGCGCCTCAGCCTCAGGTCCCCCGCGCGCTTCGGTCTCGCTTCGTCGTCGATCCGAAAACCGGCATGGCAGCAGGACATTTTGGATAACCGATAGGTATGGCACCAGATTGAACATTTGAAAAATGACGCCGAGATGATCGGCGCGCTGGCGATCGCGTTGGCTGCCACTCATCTTTGTGAGGTTTTCGCCGAGGACGTTCACCTCGCCCATCTTTGTTTCTAAAACACCAGCGATTAGACCGAGAAGCGTTGATTTGCCCGAACCGCTGGGGCCACGCAAAAACAAACGCTCGCCAGCATTCAGCTCAAAAGACCGCACTTCCAATAAGGGTGGCTGACCCGGCCATGCAAAGGTCAGGTTGGACAGTCGGACGATCGGCGCGGTCATCTACCGGAGGTCTAGGCGGGTGTCGCTCGCGGTCAAGGTTTTAGCGGTTTGTCCAGTCTCCGTAAGAATAACGGCATCGACTTCTTCAAAGGCGCTGAAATTTGCAAAGCCGATGACGTTGATCGCTTCCAAACCACCTATGGCGGCGCAGGTATAAGCCAGGTCGATAACCAGGTTTCCGTGATCTCCAATCGGACGAATACTTGCATCCGCTTGGTCACGCGTGCAGTCGCCCCCAACCAAATCGATCACACCATTTGTATAGGCTGAATAGTCGTCCAAGGTGCGCAGCGACTCATCGATCCCAAAATTGGCCAACGCACCCTCAAAGCTAACGCTGATGGATGACCCGTCCAGATTCACCGCCATTTCAGACAAGCCGTGAACATGCGCCTCCCCGCCAGCATGATCATGGTCTTCCTCGGCATGGTCATGATCGTCATGATCGTCATGATCGTGTGCCTCGTGATCATGTTCGTCTTCGGCGTGATCGTGCGCGTCATGATCATGTGCATCGTCTTCATGATCATGATCGTCGTGGTCCTCTTCTTCCGTTTCGGCGACAACTTCTTCGACCGGCGCGACTTCAGCGGCCACTTCTGAAGCGACCTCGCTAACATCCTCAGCCGTCACCGGAGGCGTTTCGGCAACCAGTGTTTCATCAGGTGCGTCGGCAGCTGGCTGACACGCTGTTAAAACCAAGGCACTGGTCGCAAAAAAGAGGGATTTACGAAACATCGGGGACTCCAGCTTTCAATTGACAGAGGGCATTGTGAAACCTACTTCGCCCAAACACGATTGCGATACTATAACATCTCCCGCAAAAGGATAGGACAATCTGGCTATTCGCCAATGTAAACCCTCGTCATGTTTGAAGCGCTCCAAGCTCCTCTCTTCTTCGGATTGATCGCGGCATTCGTCACGACACTTGGATTACTTGCCGTGGCGCTGCGCTCCGATTGGAGCTTGCGATACGCCAACCTGTTTGGATTGGCCGCAGCGGGTATGCTTACAGCGCTCGCCTTGCTGCACATTGTCCCTGAAGCGTTTGCGCTTTCTGTAAGCGCGCCGGTTTGGTTGACGGTCGGCTTTTTTTCGGGGCTGCTGCTCAACCATTTGATCAAAACGCTATTCCCAGAGCGAGCGGCATCAAAACTGCCGAGCGAAGCGATCACACCGATCCTCGCCATTGCCTGTCATTCGTTTATAGACGGCATCGTTTACTCCGTGACATTCGCCGCGAGCTTCACCGCTGGAGTATACGCTGCGGTCGGCTTGATCTTGCACGAATTCCCAGAAGGTGTGATTGCGTTTGCAATCTTGCGACGCCATGGCGTTTCCAATCGCAGATCTTTTCTCTGGGCGTTTCTGGCGGCGGCAGCAACCACCCCGCTTGGTGTTTTGGTCTCTGGTCCGTTCATGTTCGGTCTCGGTGAAGAGCTTCTGGGCGGGCTGTTTGCGCTGTCCGCTGGCCTCTTGCTATTTGTTGCAACGGGTCCGCTCATGGCGCCGCTGAAAGACGTCAAACCCTCCCACGGCTTAGCCGCGCTGTCTGCCGGTATTGCAATTGCTGTGGCGTTATTGGAGACCCCATTGCATGACCATGATCATGATGAAGAATCGCACGCTGACTTAATTCCACGCATTAAATAAGCTGCAGCGCAATGTGGGTGCGGATTCTCCTGATCGTATTGGCTTTGTGCGGGACAGCCTTTGGCATGGCCCATGCCCATCCAGAAGATGATTTTTGTACTTATGATACCGGCTTAGACCCTGCGCTCTGCGAAGCCTTGCAGGACATGGACCGGGCGGGCGACCTAACTGAGAGGTTTACCCAGACCGAAACTATAGACTTCGAGCGCCCCGCCCTCGAAACGTTCTGGCTCTATGTCGAAATCGGCGTGCGCCACATTTTACCGGGCGGGCTGGATCATATCCTATTCGTCTTAGCGATCTTCTTTTCGACATTGCGATGGCGACCATTGCTCCTACAGATATCCGCCTTCACCGTCGCTCACACAATAACGCTCGGATTGGTCGCATCAGGCGTGTTTGCGCCCCCTGCAGCAATCGTAGAGCCCTTGATCGCCTTAACGATTGCCTTTGTGGCGATCGAAAACCTGATCTTCAAAGACATGACGCGGTGGCGGCCTTTGATCGTGTTCGCCTTTGGCCTGATCCACGGCATGGGCTTTGCGGGATTTTTTGGCTCCCTCGGTTTGCCCGCGGGACAATTCTGGAGCGCTTTGATCGGGTTCAATATCGGCGTTGAGATTGGCCAATTGAGCGTGATTTTCGTAATGAGCCTCTTGGTTTGGCCTTTGCGGCGCGCCGTCTCAGTGGATCACTATCGGCGTCTAATCGTTTGGCTTGCCTGTGGCATAATTGGCACGATTGGGCTGTATTGGGCCCTCGAAAGAGTGCTCACCGGTTAAACGGCACCCACTTTGCAGTTCCTCCTCACATGGGCGGAAGATTTTCTTTGACGAAGCGTATGCGTCGATACCTCGGCGCGTTGATTGCGGCAGGTGTCACCACGTTCTTGGCCATAAACATGGTCTCAGAAGCGCAAGCACAAGACTGTGGGTTGAGAGATGCAACAGCCTGGCAACTGGCGTTGCATGATCAGACTGAGGAACAAAGTCCAGACTATATCCGATCGGTCACTGAGGCCTTTTTGAGCGCGTGCCCCATGCGTCCTGAGTACGCTGAGGCAAGTCGCATCGCCGGAATTGCGGCTGCCGATATGAACGATATCGAGGCGGCAGCGATGCATTTCCGCAATGCTGGACCTATGCAAGACGTGTCCGCTAATTTTTACGCGATGACCGTATTCCATCTTGCCAATAACCCGGTTTTGGCGTGGCGCAGTCGTGACAATCTCGTTGGTTCTTGGCACCGACGTCTGGCGCGCCATGACAAAGTTTCAATATCGGCCGAAACCGTTCCGGGTGGCACGATTTATCAGGTCTATTACTCTGAAACAGATCGCGAAAGCGGCATACGCGCGGCTTGGGTGGCGGTGCCGTCTGGACCCGGCTTGCCGGCAACGCTTACATTCTCAAATGAGCGCATGCGGATGGCATTCCACCGCATACGCGCGGCAGAAGACGATGACTTCAGATACGTGGATCTGCATCGCTGTCATGGGCGCCGGACTTTGGGGCGCATCGAGACGAGCGTGTCCGTGACTGAGTTTGATGCGGCTGCACGTTCGAGTTTAACCGCTTATCTTGCAAACCCCGATCTGCCGGTTCTTTCTGCCCGCAACGAAATACAATTGTGCGCGTTCCCGGCGCGTTTGTTTCCGGGTGTTCCGAAACGCTAGATCTAAATACGTTTCTCGACTTCGGCGACCACGGCATCAGCGGTAATATTGAAGTGGTTATAGAGCGTCTGATACGGCGCTGAGGCTCCGAATGAGCTCATGCCAACAAAGCCGCCATCATGCCCGATCCAGCGATCCCAGCCAAAGCGTACGCCTGCTTCGATCGCGACGCGAGGCAAGTCACCGCCGAGCGTTTCAGTTTGGTAGCTCTCGGTTTGCTGCTCAAACAGATCCATGCTCGGCATGGAAACAACGCGGACGGGAACCCCCTTCTCCGCGAGGGCCGTTTGCGCCGCTATTGCAATCTCGACTTCCGACCCCGTCGCAATGAGAACAGCTTTGGCGCCATCTGCATCAGACAGAACATAACCCCCTTTGGCTGAGAGGTTTTCATCTGTGTGCGTGGTGCGCGCTGATTTTACTTTCTGACGTGTTAGCGCCAGCGTGCTTGGGCCGGTCGTGTTGCGCAGCGCGACTTCCCAACACTCAGCCGCTTCAACACCATCGCATGGGCGGAACACAGTCATGTTTGGCATCGCTCTTAAGCTCGCCACATGCTCAACCGGTTGGTGGGTCGGGCCATCTTCTCCAAGACCGATTGAGTCATGGGTCATAACATGGATTACCCGCTCCCCCATCAAGGCCCCCAATCGGATCGCCGCGCGAGAATAGTCCGCAAAAACGAGGAAGGTTCCAGAATACGGGATCACGCCGCCATGCAGTGCCATGCCATTCATCGCGGCGGCCATAGCGTGTTCGCGAATGCCGTAATGGACGTAGCGCCCGGCCCAATTGTCTGGGCCAAGAGGGGCGGTGTGGCTGGTCTTGGTGTTGTTTGAGCCCGTGAGATCGGCTGAGCCGCCAATCATTTCCGGAATGGCTTCCGTCAGAGGCTCAAGCGCGGCCCCTGACCATTTGCGGGTCGCGTCATCTTTGCCGCCGTCAACGACTGCTTTCTTATGCTCGTTGACGATGTCAGACAGGTTCGCTGGTAAAGAGCCGGCCATCGCCGTCTCAAACGCGGTTTTGTTGCTGGAGGCCGCAAGACGCGATTGCCAAGCGGTATAGTCATCCGCGGACCGTTTGCCAGCGTCGGCCCACGCGGTCTCTATCTCAGCTGGTACTTCGAATGGCCCATGAGGCCAACCGATACTGTCGCGCACCGTCGCGGCTTCTTCATCGCCATAGGGGCCGCCATGCGCCGGACCTGTTCCGGCTCTTTTGGCGCCAAAGCCGATAATGGTTTTTACGGCCAGCATAACCGGTTTGTCTTGATCTTGTGCCCAAGCCAGCGCCGCTTCGACATCGGCTGGATCATGGCCGTCAACCTTACGGGTCGCCCAAGCGGAGGCTTCGAAGCGCGCGCATTGGTCAGTATTGTCCGCCATGTCCGTACCGCCATCAATGGTCACGGCATTATCGTCGAACAAGACGATCAAATTGGAGAGCTTGAGATGACCCGCCAGAGTGATCGCTTCCTGGCTGATGCCTTCCATCAAGCACCCATCACCCGCGATCACATAGGTCTTGTGGTTGACCAGGTCGTCGCCAAAGCGGGCATTCAAATGCCGTTCTGCGATCGCCATGCCGACAGCCGTTGTAATGCCTTGCCCAAGGGGGCCGGTGGTCGTCTCGACGCCTTTGGTGACAAAATTTTCGGGGTGACCCGCGGTTGAGCTACCAAGTTGGCGGAAATTGCGAATGTCGTCGCGGCTGACGCTCTCATATCCCGTGAGATGTAGGAGCGAATAGACCAGCATCGAGCCGTGACCGGCTGAGAGAACGAAACGGTCACGATCAGCCCAATCCGGATCGGCCGGATTGTGTTTCATGAACTTCGAAAACAGCACCGTGGCGGCATCGGCCATACCGAGCGGAAGTCCCAAATGGCCCGATTTTGCCGTCTCGACGGCGTCCAGTGACAAAGCGCGGATCGCATTCGCCATATCGCGGTTGGAAACGGTCATACCTCAACCCCTGTATTTGATGCGACCGGAAATGAAGAGCGTGGTCAACGCTGTCAAGACTCATAAACCACGGCTATTGAGTTTTAGGCATAATAACTGCAAACCGTTTTCTTATGAGCGTTATCGAATCTGCTGCCACTCGATTGGATCAGGCTTTGAGCCGTCTGGAAATTGCGGTCGACGGACTGTTTGATCGGTCCGGCGATCCCGTTCTCCTGCGCCAAGAACTTAGCGCCATGATGGAAGATCGTGCTCGGTTGGCCGAACAATTAGATGAGTCGCTGGCCCGCGAGAAAGCGCTGCAAACTCTGGCGGATGAAGCCTCTGAAGCCCTCGGCTCTGCCATCGCAGAAGTTCGCGCTGCGCTGGGGCGAGAGGAAAAGACCTAATGGCCAAAGCGGATATCAATATTCGCGGCCGCTCGTACTCGGTCGCGTGTGCCCCCGGACAAGAAGAGCGATTGATCGGTTTGTCTCAGCAGCTCGATGTTCGGGTGCGCGATATTGCCGATGCCGTCGGCAACATTGGCGATGACCGCTTATTGCTGATTGCTGCATTGGCCTTATTGGACGAACTCGACGCATCTTATCGCCAGCAAATAGAAGCCGCCGGACCAGATGTTGCGCGGGCAGCTGCCGCGCTGAATGATACAGCCTCGCGCATCGAAGCGCTCGCATCGCGTATTGAGGCTGAGAAATGAGTGAGCCGGAACTCAGCGTTCTGATCCCATTTTACAATGAGCAAGGAAACGTGCTGCCGCTTTTGGAGGAAGTGCATGAGGTCCTCTCCGAAATCCCCTTCGAAGTCGTTTGTGTAAATGACTGCTCATCTGATGCCACGGCGGCAGAATTGGTGGATGCGTCAACGCGATGGCCGAGCACGGTGCGCGTATTCACGCATGTCTCAAGAGCCGGGAAATCAGCTGCACTTTTCACAGGATTGAAATCCGTGAGAGGGACGTGGACACAGTTGCTCGACGGAGATGGCCAGAACGATATTAATGATACGGCGCGACTTTGGGCAGACCTCATCGCAGGTCAGGAGACCGGGACGCTTGGAATTATTGCAGGCAAAAGAAACAGCCGAAACGATAGCGGCTTTAAGTGGCTGCAATCGCGGATCGCAAATGGCGTCAGACGCTTCATGTTACGGGATGACGCTACCGACACGGGCTGTGGATGGAAGCTCATTCGCACCGAAGCTTTCCGAGAGCTTCCCTATTTCGCATCCATGCATCGATTTCTGCCGGCGTTGATCAAGCGTGCAGGGTGGACGGTGCGCGAAGAATTGGTCAACGATCGTGCCCGCTGGCATGGTCAGTCGAAATATGGATTTCTGGGTCGTCTGGGTGCTGGAATCTTCGACCTACTCGGCATGTTTTGGCTCACGCGGCGCGGTGGGCAAGGCGTCGCCCGCGAATGGAATGACCCACGCGATCCCTAAAGTTGACGCAAGTGCGACGCGTGTCTGGCCGCGGTCATTCGTGAACACCACCAGCGTTTTTCTTAGCAATTACAATCATAAATAGATTTTATGACATAGATGAAGAGAAATCGATCATTGAAATCGGTTACAAGAGTTTATGTACGGCAATATCAAGACCATGTATAAAACAGAGCAAAATACAGTATATACGCATTTTTACTTAATATATGAGGTTCTTTGTATTATTTTATATGAATAGTTGAAGTGTTTACGCTTTGTTAGCATCTCCCGTCTAAGTAGAAATCTGTCGCAGGCGGTTACTCCATGACCGTACCGGACAAGCTCAAAGGCTTGGGTTCATCCGCCCCTCTAACCCAGCCACCTACTCGGGATGCACCTTTTAGGTGCATCCCATTTTCCTTTTTGGACCCCAAAAAAAGCGCGACCGACTTGGCCGCGCTTCTAACATCTAGTCAGTCAGTGTGGTGGGCTATTTCCGCCAAACAGCCGCCATGGCAGGATCTTCTTCTTCGCCAGTATATTTCCGCGTCTCGGCGCGGCCAACGACCATGTGATGGACTTCATCCGGCCCATCCGCCAGGCGCAACGTGCGCTGCTGGGCGTACATCCGCGACAGTGGCGACCATTGTGAGACACCCGTCGCACCGTGGATCTGCATCGCTTCATCAATGATCCGGCATACTTTCTCCGGCACCATGGCTTTGACCATGGAGATCCAGACACGGGCTTCTTTATTGCCCAGGACATCCATGGCTTTCGCGGCTTTTAGCACCATCATACGCATCGACTCAATATCGATCCGCGCGCGCGACACTTTTTCAATGTTGCCGCCCAGCTTAATCAGATCGCGGCCAAAGGCTTGGCGGCCCATGCCGCGTACGACCATAAGATCGAGCGCACGCTCAGCAGCACCGATTGAGCGCATGCAGTGGTGAATGCGGCCTGGCCCGAGGCGGAGCTGAGAGATCTCAAACCCGCGACCTTCTCCGAGGAGCATATTCTCTTTCGGCACGCGGACATTGTCGAAGACGATGTGCATGTGGCCGTGCGGCGCATCATAGTCGCCAAACACTTGCATACCGTCCAAGATCTTCACGCCAGGTGTGTCGGTTGGCACCAAGATTTGTGACTGTTGTTTGTGCGGCTCTGCGTCGGGGCTGGTTTTGACCATGGTGATCATCACCTTACAGCGAGGATCCCCCGCACCGGAAATATAGAATTTCTCCCCGTTGATCACCCACTCGTCGCCTTCCAAGACGGCGCGCGTCGAGATGTTCTTCGCATCTGAAGACGGCAAAGCTGGCTCCGTCATCGCGAAAGCAGATCTAATTTTGCCCTCGAGGAGCGGCTTGAGCCATTGCTCTTTTTGCTCTGGCGTACCGACACGTTCTAGGACTTCCATATTGCCGGTATCGGGCGCGGAACAATTCATCGTCTCTGACGCGAGTGAATTCTTGCCCAGCTCTGCGGCGATATAAGCATAATCGAGATTCTTGAGGCCTTCTCCGGTATCGGCATCCGGCAAGAAGAAGTTCCAAAGACCTTGCTTCTTAGCCTCATCCTTGGCCTCTTCTAACGTCTCTAGCTGACCCGGTGCGTAAGACCAGATATCTTCTTTGTTCTTGCCGAGCTCATGAAATTTCACCGACATAGGGTCGACCACTTCGGCGATGAATTTCTTCACATGATCATAAAGAGGTCGGGCCTCATCAGACATTCGCAGATCAAAAAGATCGTCATTCATTTCGCTGGCACCAGCATCGGTGTAAGGCATCTCGCTCTTCCTCTGTAAGTCTTATCGTCACTGCCTCGCAGGGTATGACGCGCGCGTAAACTTGTAAAACCGTCTCGCGGGGTAAGGGACGCCAAACTGAGGCGAAGCGTCACTCCGGAAACATCCTAGGGTGGTTTGTCTCGGCAGGAGACTCAGCTCACGAGGGCGCGCATGAGTGTTTTCGCGGCCGCCACCATTCTCTTAACGACCTTAGTGACGTCATTCATTTCCGGCATTTTTGGTATGGCAGGCGGCATCATTTTGATGGCCGTTTTGGTCGCCTTGGTCAGCGTTGCTATGGCCATGATCATTCATGGTGGCATTCAAATGTTCGCCAATGCGTATCGCGCGTTTTTACTCAAGCAACATATTGATTGGCGAGTTTTCGGGTTCTATTGCATTGGCGCAATCGCGGGAATTGGGGCGCTCTTCTTCGTGAGCTGGACCCCGGATAAACGCACGCTGTATCTGCTGCTCGGTTTAACCCCTCTTTTGATTTGGCTTCCGAAAGAGCGATTGCACTTAGATATTAAGCGCCCTCCGCACGCGATCCTTGCAGGCTTTGGAGTCCAAGGATTGAATACGCTGGCCGGTGTAGCAGGCCCTCTGCTCGATCTATTCTTCGTCCGTGCCGACATGACGCGTCAACAAATCGTGGCCACCAAGTCTGTCACACAAGCGCTCAGCCACTTTGTCAAAATGGGGTTTTGGAGCGTGCCAGTGGTGACGGCGGCCGGCTGGGGCGCCCTGCCCCCATGGTGGCTTTTCGCCGCCGCGATCCCTCTTTCAATGCTCGGGACGACGTTGGGCAAGCGTGTCCTCGAGCGGATGAATGAGGTCAATTTCCGAAAATGGATGAAGGGGCTCGTAACCGCGATTGGTTGCGTTTTGTTGCTAAGAGCAGCGGGGCTTTACTAAGCTGGCAGTGATGCTGCAATGTTCGCCAATGTGGTTTCGCGCAAGAGCATCTTGTTTCCCGTCAATGACGACCCGCTCAGCGGCTTGATTGCTTCTGCATGTGCCTGCGCGGTCGATGACAAATCACCTGCGTCGACAACTTGATCGAGATATCCCGCTTTGCGCGCGGTCTCGGGATCAAACAGCTCACCAAACACCATCGAGCGGGTTTTGAAATCATCCGCCACGCGGGCTTTAACCAGCTCTGACGCAAAGATCGGTAGGACCATGTTTATTTGCGTTTCGTTCGCGCCGATTTTGAACGCGCCCGCTGTGCCGATCCGCATATCGCACGACAGAAGAATAAAGCAGCCCATGGCAACCCCATGTCCGTTACATGCCGCGATGGTCGGTGTCGGAAAGCTGTAGAGACGATGCGCCAGCTTTCCGCCGCCATCGACCAGCGCTTTTACCTCTTCACCCGGTAAGCTCATCATCAACTTCAAATCAAAGCCGCCAGAGAAACGCCCTTCCCGGCCGGTGATGATGGTCACCTTGGCGTCCTTTTCAGCTTGGTCGAGACAAGCGTTCAAGGCCTCAAGCATGGTCGGGTTGATCGCATTGGCTTTGCCATCATCCATAGTGATGGTGGCAATCTCGTCGTTAATCTCGATCGTGGCTGGTGCCGTCATGATCAATCCTCCTATTGTCTTTGCGGATTGGCTAAGCGCCGTCCCGTTAGGGGAAGCAAGCCTCACTTTGCGTCAGTTACTGAAACTTCCAAAAGGTCACCTGGCGCACAGTCTAAAGCATCGCAAAGTTTGGCGAGCGTATCGAACCGCACGCCTTTGACTTTGCCTGATTTCAGTAAGGAAAGATTGGCCTCGGTCATGCCAATCTCAGCGGCCAGGTCTTTCGCGCGCCGCTTACGACGCGCCAACATGACATCCAGGGTGACTATGATTTCCGCTGCCATTAGACGAACTCGTCATTCTCGGCTTTCACCGCCACGGCGTCGCGGAACACCAAAGACAACCCGTAAAGCACAACCCCCATCATCGCGACGGCGAGCGCAAGATCACCAAAATCGATCGAAACGCCGCGGAAGTTCTCACCAATCCATTGCAGTAATGTTGGCGACACGATCCCGGCCCAGGCGCCAGCACCAAATAGGCCATACGCTGCGCTCTTCAGGGTTTTGACATTGCGCTCTGTGAAGACATCACCCTCGGAGCAGCGTTGGAACAAGAAAGCAAAGTCCGCGACTGCGAAAGCGATCAGAATGGTCGGCATGGCTTTAATAACGCCGACCCACCACGCATTAAAAATGCTGAGCCAATCACCTTCGCTCGTATACCAAACACCGCCCACTTCCTCGCCAACAAAATAAGACACATTGAGGGCTAAGATACCAACCACGATCCAAGCCAAAAATGTAAGATCGCGGTGCGTGTCTCGCGTTTTCTGAATGTCGGCATTAGTCATATGGCACTCCTTTATGTGCATCCATATACTCAATTAATTATTGTATTGCAATAATTAATTATGAATACGTCTTATTTTTTCGTTGTTTTGAGTGTTACCAATGGTGCGTGTGTTGTCGCGAGATCAAGTCCGATGGGGGATTGCTAGACTGAAGCCGCAGATCAATAGTCCCTAAAAACGGGAGGCAATGTGAATGTATCAGGTCGAACTCAACGACTCTTATTTTCCGGCTCAAGGCGGCGAAGAACCAGCGGCGATGACGATTGGCGATATGCTGCGCGCATCCACTCAACGAGCGCCAGATACGATGGCGCTGAAAGAACTTGGTTATGATGGCGAGATTGGGCGGACATGGACATATACGCAGTTGCTTGCCGATTCCGAACGCCTCGCGCGGGCGCTAGCAAGCCGCCACGCCGAAGGCGCTAGGATTGCCGTTTATGCGAACAATGTTCCTGAATGGGTGCTTTTAGAACTCGCCTGCGGTCTTGCGAGTGTGATCTTGGTCACAGTTAATCCAGCCTATCAAAAGCGCGAACTCAAATATGTCCTAGAGCAATCAAGGTCTGAGGCGATTTACTATGTCGCTGATTTCCGGGGCAACCCGATGCAAGAGATCGCCGACTCGGTTTGCGACGAAATTCCGGCGATCAAACATCGCATCCTTCTGACGGATCATGCGGCGCTCTATGCCGGTGAAAACACCGGGGAGACGCGATCCCCCAAACCGAATGATGCCGTACAAATTCAATATACGTCAGGCACAACCGGCTTTCCTAAAGGCGCGCTGCTGCATCATAATGGCCTCGTACGGAATGGCGTCGACACGATGAACCGCGCTGGCGTGAAGCAAGGCGATGCTTTCGTGCACAATATGCCGCTCTTTCATACGACCGGGTGCGCAATCTTGGTGCTCGGAGGGCTCGGCACGGGCTCCACCATGCTGCTAGCACCGATGTTCGATCCGGAGATGATCGTTCGGGTCATCGAGCGAGAGCGGACCCGATTCATTCTCGGCGTACCGACAATGTTGGTCGCGCTTATTCATGAGGTCCGGCAATCGGGCCGGGATGTGTCTTCGGTTGAATGCATCATGTCGGGCGGGTCGATGGTGCCACCGCAGCTGTGTCGCGACGCATTGGAGACACTGAGTGCGCCGATCCAGATCGTCTATGGCCAGACCGAAACCTCTCCGGTTTTGACCCAAGCGTGGCATACAGACACCGAAGAAGACCTCACGCAAACCATCGGTCAGCCGGTGGCGTATACGGAGATTTCGATCCGCGACCCACAGTCGAACGCTGTTCTCCCGATCGGTGATCAAGGCGAAATCTGCGCGCGAGCGTATAGCGTTATGCTTGGTTATAATGACAATCCAGACGCCACGGCTGCGACGATCGACTCTGAGGGTTGGCTACATACTGGCGATCTTGGGCGGATGGACGCGCGCGGCTATGTCAAAATCACCGGTCGCGTCAAAGAAATGATCATTCGCGGCGGCGAAAACCTATTCCCGGCCGAAATCGAGAATGCGATGCTTGAGCATGATGCGATCGATGAAGTCGCCGTGGTTGGCATTCCCGATGAGAAATGGGGCGAACAGGTCGCTTGCTTCATTCGCAGCGAGTCGGATCATGCTTTCTCGCCGGGCGAGCTAAAAGCCTTTGTTCGCGACCGGTTATCTCCCCAGAAAACACCTGCTTATTGGGTTCAAGTCTCTGAGTGGCCGCTAACGGGGTCGGGGAAGATCCGGAAATTTAAGCTCGCTGAAGAGTTTGAGGCTGGGCAGCACACGCCGATGGGGTGAGTTTGTGATGGCGCACCCGCAAAAGCGGGGATCTAAAGCGCCGGCTCGAAACTCATATCGATCTTGGTACATTCACGATCCCGCTGGCGCACGAGAAGCGAAACCGCGCGATCCGCTTCGCACTGCTCGACAAGCTCGATCTGAAACGGCCGACCGAGTTCGACATAGGTCATGAAGCTCATCTCGCCGCTACGATTGATCAAGCGTTCGCCGTATAAGAGCTCTGCGAATTGGCGACCCACCTCGCCCATATGGGTTGAGTTCACGTGATCACCGGACCCACCAATGTACGGGTGCGCCGGTCGCAAGCCGTTTTCTTTTGTGATCAACCCCTCAGTCGTCACCATTTCGCCGTGGGATAAGGGCGCTAGAAAGCACTCACCCGGCGTTTGAACCCCGAGATCAGCTGCGGAGGCGTACTCAAACGCGCTCGTATCGGGAATTGCGAACTTCTCTTTTGTATCCTTTCGCCACCCTTCGAAGTTTCGGGTTTTGAAGACAACCCCTTTACCACTGATCCGAACCGTCTCGACATCTTCGTCATCATAAAAACGGAGCTGGGATCGCATCTCTTCGTCATTTTGGATCGTTTCGTAGACCCCATGGGTCGGTAATCCCGCTGACGCCGGACCACAGGTCCATTCGGCGTGCGTGAGCGCGCTCCACGCATCGGGATCAAACGTCCCTCTCGCCTCGCCGGCTTCAACCGAACCCCAGAAATTGATCGTCTGCACCAAAATTGGATGGATCGGGCTCAGCGCAAGCCAAGGCCAAATCTCTACATCTTGGATACACTCAAACGTAACGCGGCCATCCTCGGAGACCACGTGATGACGGGTATAAGCGTGTGGAAAGGGCTTCGGCATCGCCGCAAATTCGCAGAACTCCTCCCGGTGCGCAACTCGCCCCGCCGGAGAATAAGTCTGAGACCGCGCGATTCGGTCGCACTCTAGGCTGATTGGATGTGTTGTCAGTGTCCAAACAAGGTGCTAGGTGCCCGCACAAGTTTAGGGCTCGGGTGTCGCCACACCCTGATTCCCTTTGGTTCTGACCCAGGGCATTCTCGCCCTACAGCTTACGGACGACGCCTTGGCCGCAGCATCCGCGACGACTGCCAGTGAAGCCGCCCGCCGCTATGCCGGTGCGCTGTTTGATCTTGCAAAAGAAAAAGGGGAGCTCGCGACCATCGCTGGCGACCTCAAAACCGTTGAAACCCTCGCCGCTGATAGCGAAGACCTGACACGCCTGCTGGAAAGCCCAGCGTTTGCGCGTGAGGACAAGGTTAAAGCGCTGGTCGCGGTCGCTGACAAAGCAGGCCTGTCGAAAACGGCAACCGGCTTCATCGGCACCATGGCCCAGAACGGCCGCGCTGTGGATCTCGTCGGCGCTGCCAAGCATTTCGACGAGCTTTACGCAAAAGAGCGCGGCGTGAAACGTGCTGTGGCGCGGACTGCAAAAGATATGAGCGCTGACCAGCGCGCCCGGCTTGAGCAAGTGCTCGCCAAGGCGGTCGGCAGCGACGTAGAATTAGAGACGGAGGTCGACCCGGCCCTCGTCGGCGGCATTCAGCTGCGCATTGGATCAACTCTGATCGATGCCAGCGTGTCTGCCAAACTGGATCGTATGAACACCGCCATGAAGGGAGCGTAAGACGCACATGTCTATTAGCGCAGCAGAAATCTCCGGCATTCTTAAGTCGCAGATCGAGAATTTTGGCGTCGAGGCTGAAGTCTCAGACGTCGGTCAAGTCCTCTCCGTTGGCGACGGTATTGCCCGCGTCTACGGTCTCGACAGCGTTCAAGCTGGTGAGATGGTAGAATTTGACGGCGGCATCAAAGGCATGGCGCTGAACTTGGAAAGCGACAATGTCGGTGTGGTTATCTTCGGTGATGACCGCGGCATTAAAGAAGGCGACACCGTTAAGCGCCTCGATGAGATTGTGGCCGCCCCAGTCGGTAAAGGCCTGCTCGGCCGCGTGGTCGATCCGCTTGGCAACCCGATCGACGGCAAAGGCCCGATCGCAGACGTTGCCTCTCGGAACCGTGTGGACGTGAAAGCCCCAGGCATCATCCCACGTAAATCTGTGCACGAGCCGATGATGACCGGGATTAAGGCCATCGATGGCATGATCCCAGTTGGACGTGGTCAGCGCGAGCTGGTCATTGGTGACCGTCAGACCGGTAAAACCGCTGTCTGTGTCGACACCATCCTGAACCAGAAAGAAACCAACGCGGCGGCGAAAGACGATAGCGAGAAGCTGTTCTGTATCTATGTTGCTGTTGGTCAGAAGCGCTCGACTGTTGCGCAGGTTGTGAAGACGCTCGAAGAGCGCGGCGCTCTGGATTACACCGTGGTTGTTTCAGCGACCGCGTCTGAGCCAGCTCCGCTTCAGTATCTCGCACCCTTCACCGGTTGTACGATTGGTGAGTATTTCCGCGACAATGGCATGCACGCCCTGATCATCTACGATGATCTCTCGAAGCAAGCTGTGGCTTACCGTCAAATGTCTCTTCTGCTGCGCCGCCCACCAGGCCGCGAAGCCTATCCAGGTGACGTTTTCTATCTTCACTCCCGCCTCCTCGAGCGCGCGGCGAAGATGAATGAAGACAATGGCGCAGGCTCTTTGACCGCTCTGCCGATCATTGAAACTCAAGCGAACGACGTTTCGGCCTATATTCCAACCAACGTAATTTCGATCACCGACGGTCAGATCTTCCTCGAAACCGACCTCTTCTATCAGGGCATCCGTCCTGCGGTGAACGTCGGTCTGTCCGTATCTCGTGTGGGCTCTGCGGCCCAGACGAAAGCGATGAAGAAAGTTGCTGGCTCGATGAAGGGTGAACTCGCCCAGTATCGTGAGATGGCGGCCTTTGCGAAGTTCGGCTCTGACTTGGACGCCGCGACGCAAAAGCTTCTCAACCGCGGTGAGCGCCTCACCGAGCTCCTTAAGCAGCCTCAGTACAGCCCGCTTCTGATGGAAGAGCAGGTTTGTGTGATCTATGCCGGTACACGTGGCTATCTGGATGATGTTCCAACCAAGGATGTCACCCGCTACGAAGCTGACCTTCTGTCATTCCTCCGGAACGATAAGAAAGATCTCTTGAAGCAAATCCGTGACGAGAAAGCACTCTCTGAAGGTGTCGAAGGCGGCATCAAAGAGGCGCTGGAAGCCTTCGGAAAGACCTTCGGGTAAGGATGAAGCTGTTGCGTTCCACCGCTCTCGCATTGCCTGCAATTGCTATGTCGAGTTGTTCGACAACGCCGACAGATTCGGCGGGTCCAGCGATTTCCGACCAGCGGTTGGAACAAGTCTATGCAGATCTTGTAGAGGGTGGAGCGGATCTCGGCGACAAGGTCTGCGTCATGGCTGCAGCTAGAGCGCTGGCTGAAGAGTTTGATGAAGAAGATCGCGCAAACTTGGAACAAGTGAACGCTCATAGGACAAGCGACGCTAGAACTGGGGCGGCAATCGCCATGCGCCGCCTAGGCCCTCAGATTGAGCAGCTCTTGGCGCAAAACCACATCTACAGCGCTTCAACGGCCTGTAAGAAAGCGGCGGAACAATATGTCGGGTCTTAAGGAACTTAAAAACCGGATCGGAAGTGTGAAGTCCACACAAAAGATCACTAAGGCGAAACAAATGGTCGCCGCTGCGAAACTGCGCCGCGCGCAGGAAGCAGCAGAGGCCTCAAAGCCTTATGCAAGCCGTATGGCAAATGTCGTGGCTAATCTGACCGCCTCCATGGGCGACGGATCTGGCGGCCCGAAATTGCTGGCCGGCTCAGGCGACGACAAAGTGCATCTGCTCGTCGTGATGACGGCGGAGCGCGGTCTGTGCGGCGGCTTTAATGCCAATACCGCGAAAGCGGCGCGTCTAAAGATTGAAGAGCTTCAGGCTGACGGCAAAACCGTCAAGATCATCACGGTCGGGAAGAAGGGCCGCGAAGTCCTAAAGCATGCTTATGCGGACCTGTTTATCGACCATGTCGATCTGTCAGAAGCCAAGGACAAGTTTACCCCGTTCGCGATTGGCCTCGGCCACGATCTGACCACACGGTTCGAGAATGGCGAATTTGATGTTGCCACGCTGGTCTTCTCAGAATTCAAAAACGTTCTGACGCAAAATCCAGTTGCAAAGCAGCTGATCCCAGCTGAAGCCCCGGACGATGCTGAAACCATCGATCTCGGCGGCGCGATCTACGCGTATGAGCCGTCAGAGCCGGAAATT
The DNA here is from genome assembly GCA_038531195.1 of Pseudomonadota bacterium. Lineage (GTDB taxonomy): Bacteria > Pseudomonadota > Alphaproteobacteria > Caulobacterales > Hyphomonadaceae > Henriciella. The sequence continues at coordinate 27,534 of JBCBBY010000016.1, read as the reverse complement.
TTGGAAGCCTTACTGCCCCGCTATCTCAACACGCAGATCCTGTCTGCGATGCTAGAGAATGCGGCCGGCGAACAAGCGGCTTCGATGACGGCGATGGACAATGCGACTCGTAATGCCGGGGAACTGATCGACAGCCTTACGCTGCAATACAACCGTGCGCGTCAGGCCCAAATCACCAAAGAACTCATCGAGATTATCTCGGGCGCGGAGGCGCTCTAAGATATGTCATTCTGGATCTACGAACATTTCAGCAAAAAGCGTGCGCGGCTACACCATAGCAGCTGCCGCTATTGCAATGATGGCCAAGGCGTTGGCGGTGACCAGACGAATGATGATGACAAATGGCATGGCCCATTTGAGACTTTTGCTGAAGCTGAAACCGCTATGTATGCCCTTGGGCACAAGGACGCGCGCGCTTGCGGCGTCTGTAAGCCGGCTGAAGTTGATGCTAAATCCGCTGCGGCGCCTGCAAAAGCCGCTCCTAAAACAACCACCGCCCCTAAAAAGGCGGCTCCGAAACCTAAACCCGCTCCTAAGGAGACGCCTCGCATGGACCTTTCAAAAGCGACTGGCCGCGTAAGCCAGGTTATCGGCGCTGTTGTCGACGTTGAATTCGATGGCGCCCTTCCAGACATTCTGAACGCCCTAGAATGTGAAAATAGTGGCAACCGCCTCGTGCTCGAAGTGGCACAACACCTCGGTGAAAATGCGGTTCGCACGATCGCAATGGACTCAACCGAAGGTCTGGTTCGCGGACAAGCCGTGGCTGACATGGGTGAGCCGATTAAGGTTCCGGTTGGACCGGCAACCCTCGGCCGCATCATGAACGTTGTGGGTGAGCCAATTGACGAGCGCGGCCCGGTTGAAACCGACCTGCGCGCGCCGATCCACGCCCCTGCCCCAGACTTTGTGGATCAGTCCACCGAAGCCGAGGTTCTGGTGACTGGTATTAAAGTTATCGATCTGCTCTGCCCTTACACCAAGGGTGGTAAGATTGGCCTGTTCGGCGGTGCCGGCGTTGGTAAGACGGTTCTTATTCAGGAACTGATCAACAACATCGCCAAACTGTTCGGTGGCTACTCTGTGTTTGCTGGCGTCGGCGAGCGGACACGTGAAGGCAACGACCTCTATTACGAGATGCAGGACGCCAACGTGATCGATCTCGAAGGCGAAAGCCGCGCGACGCTGGTCTATGGCCAGATGAACGAGCCTCCAGGGGCCCGTGCACGTGTGGCTCTGACAGGTCTCGCCCAGGCTGAGTATTTCCGCGATGTCGAAGGCAAAGACGTTCTGTTCTTCGTCGACAATATTTTCCGCTTTACCCAGGCGGGTTCTGAGGTGTCTGCTCTGCTCGGCCGTATTCCATCGGCTGTGGGCTATCAGCCAACACTGGCAACCGATATGGGCGGCCTGCAAGAGCGGATTACGACCACAACCAAAGGCTCGATCACCTCTGTACAAGCGGTTTACGTGCCTGCGGATGACTTGACCGACCCAGCGCCAGCGACCTCGTTCGCCCACTTGGACGCGACGACCGTTCTGAACCGCGCGATCTCGGAAAAAGGCATCTACCCTGCTGTGGATCCGCTCGATTCGACATCACGTATTCTCGACCCACTGATCGTTGGTCAGGATCACTATGAAGTGGCGCGCGGCGTTCAGGAAATCCTGCAGCGCTACAAAGAATTGCAAGACATTATCGCGATCCTCGGTATGGATGAACTGTCTGAAGAAGACAAACTCGTCGTCGCCCGCGCGCGTAAAGTTGAGCGCTTCCTGTCACAGCCATTCGACGTGGCCGAAGTCTTCACCGGCTCGCCTGGTGTTCAAGTGAAACTGGAAGACACAGTGGCTGGCTTTAAAGGCCTCATCGAAGGCGAGTATGACCATTTGCCAGAGCAAGCCTTCTACATGGTAGGCTCAATCGAAGACGCGAAAGCCAAAGCGGAAAAAATGCTGGCTGACGCCGCCTAAGCAAAGCTCAGCGGATAGATTCCGATGTCAAAGCCTGATGAGTCACCCGAGACCAAACAGAATCGGTTGCTCGTCAGGCTTTCTCTTTTGCAGCTGATCCCAGCCGTGGTCGGGATTTTTATTGCCACGCTCGCGCTCTATGCGGCGCTGAATGAATCTGACGCGGTCCGAAAGCAACAGCAGGCAGCGGTCTGGCCGCATTTGCAGATTGACCGGACCAATATTACCACAGATGTGAATACTGGAATCAGCATGAGCGTCAGCAATCGCGGCATCGGTCCAGCGCGTGTTCGCGCCGCCAGCATGCGGTTGGATGGCGAGAGCCTTGAGAACTGGTCCGAGCTGTTTGAAAAGATACAGCCAGAGACTTCAGGTTTCTTTCCACGAAATGATGCAAATGTCGGTCAGTCCGTCTTGTCGCCAGGCGGCACCGTTCGGGTGATAGATGTAAACACGGAACTCTTTGCGACATACAATCTCGAGGGACGAGATGGTATCGCCACTGTGGGAGAGACGGAGAGCCTGGTGTTTGGCCTTCGCGAGGCCTTCAGGACCGACAGAATCGAAATGGAACTGTGCTATTGCTCTGTATTTGATGACTGTTGGCATGTAAGCAGCATCGAACGCGACCCAAACCCTGTGCGCAATTGCACAGTTTATCTCAACGAGAATAGTTTCTAGGAACACGCCATGGCTGACAAACTGCATTTCTCACTCGTATCCCCTGCCCGCGAATTGTTCTCGGGTGAGGTCGATCACGTGATTGCACCGGGCTCGGACGGCGAGTTTGGTGTTCTAGTCAATCACGCGCCCTTCATGACGACCCTAAAGAATGGCGTCGTTCGCGTCGAAGATGGCGGCGAAACCACAATGCGTCTTTTTGTACGCGGCGGCTTTGCTGACGTGACGCCCGCTGGCTTGACCATTCTCGCTGAAGAAGCCGTCAATCTGGATAGCGTTTCCGTTGAGAGCGTCCAAAAAGAATATGACGAAGCGCACCGCGCGCTTTTGGCCGAAGGCAAAGACGGGAATACCGCACTTGAAGAACAAGTGGCTTATCTCGAAAGCCTGAAAGCCGCGCTGGTCAACTAAGCGCATCTAAGGCCAATACGGCCCCACCCAATACACCGGCATGATTGCCGAGCTTCGGTGCGTGAATGAGCGCGTCACCCTTGATTGGGAGGTAATCCCCCATGAGCTGGTCAAACGCCGCTTGGACTTTTGGCATTAAGTTCGTGGCATTCATCAATCCTCCACCGAGAATGATGCGTTCTAATCGCGTGGCTAAATAGAGATTGAGGCAGGCCTGCGCCAAATAAAAAGCTTCTATCTCCCAGCCGAGATGGTCTGGTGGCAGCTTCTCTGGGTCGCCCCAGCGCGCCGTCATCGCAGGTGCCGACGCCAACCCTTCTAGGCAATCTCCGTGCAACGCGCAGACGCCAGAAAACTCTGCATCGTCCGGGTGGCGGGCGACACGGATATGGCCAAACTCTGGATGGCTAGGACGGCCGAGAAACACGCCATCAAGACAGAGGCCGACTCCTATTCCAGTTCCGACCGTCAGATAGGCCGCTTGCGAAACGTCTTGCGCCCGCCCCCAGCGCATCTCTGCGGCGAGTGCGCCGTTTACATCTGTATCGATCTTAAATGGAAGCTTCAGCGTGCGACTGAGACGTGGTCCGATATCGGCGCCGTTCCAACCGGGCTTGGCGGTCCCAGTAATCTTTCCATAGTCAGCGGACGCAGGATTAATCTCGACTGGGCCAAAACTCGCGATACCGAGCGATTTCGGCGCTGTTCCGAGTGCGTCTATTGCGCTTTCAAATGAGGCTGAGCATGCCTCCAATGTTGTTTCAGGGTCTGTCGTGGGCACTGACCAGGCTCGCAAGATAGTGCCATCATCCCTTACGAGCGCGCACTTAAAGCTCGTACCACCTGCATCGATCGCAGCTACGACTGTCTCACCCAATCCGGATCCCTCCTGGGGATTCTGGATAGAGGTTTAACCAAAAACTGCAATCGTCTGACGCCCAACCAAAATCGGTTGACCGAAACGATTCCAAAGCCGCATCGACTGGCTTGAGTACCCGTCCTTAGCGAGTTGCGCAGTATGCTGCGCAAAGTACCAACCTTCGGGATCGGTCTGAATGTCATCGGTCATAAACTCAGCCATCCACGTCATCGAGCTGATCCGGCCTGGCACCTTCAACATCGACATTGCTGCGGGGGGCGGCGCATCACCAATCGCGAAGATTGCGGTGGCGTCTTGCGGAGTCTTTGGATCGAGATGGCGCATCCATAAGCCGATCGCGGGGTTGTCTGACCCGGAGACTGGTCGCCCGCCTGTGGCCAGCAGCATATCGAAGTTTTGCGTAAAGCCAGGACGCGGTCGCCCTTCGTCAAAGAAGGACTCGATTTCGTCCGGCGCGGGCGCTTCGGGCATTGGCATATCATCGAAGTTTAGCGCGCTCTCCCGGGCGAGACCAAAGGCAAATATCGATTGGGCCGCGACGCCCGTTTCAGAGACGATATCGACACTGACAAAGGCTGTGTTTTTGCCTCGCCGCAATAGCGTTGGTTTGATCATCACATCACCGCCCACGGGTCCGACAAATGCGACTTGGGCAGAACGGATTGGAATGTCTCCCACCAGACCGAGCGCACCTTTAAATGATAACGCCGCGGTCAGACCGCCATACGTCGTGCGGCCCTGCATCCAAGACTCCGGAATGTGAGCCTCGATAGCGTTGTCGGATTTGGGCTGTAAACTCGCGAGCAAGTCAGTGTAACTGGTCATGTGGAACCCTTTGGGAGGAGATAGTTTATCTGCTCCACATAGTGGGTTCTATTCAGGCACCAAGGCGTCACGCCACGTCATCAGAACTGGAAACGCCCCCGCACTTGGCAGGGGCGCTCTACAAAATTGCAAGCCGGAACTTAGTGCTGGCTTTCCGGAGTGGTCACTTTCAAGCCTGCGAGATCGTCACTCACACTGATTTGGCAAGACAGACGCGAATTTGGCTGCACGTTCTCGGCAAAGTCCAACATAGACTGTTCCATGTCCTCGGCGGTGCCGACTTTCTCCAAGAATGCTTCGTCGACATAGACGTGGCACGTCGCGCAGGCGCATGCACCGCCACAATCGGCATCAATACCAGGAATGGAATTTTTGATCGCCGCTTCCATCACGCTTTCGCCGTTGGCCGCTTCAATTGCGCGCTCTGTGCCTTCGTGGTCGACGTAAATAATCTTCGCCATGCTCTCGGTGTCTCCTTATGTCGCGCTTGCCGCGATGTCTTTCATGGATTGGGATGTATCGCTTAAAACCTCAGGTGCAAGACGCGCGCCTGTCATTATCAAACGCTTCGATGCCAGGAATTCTGGCGGACTATTGATCGCATCTACCGCAATCAGTTTGCCATTCTGTAAATAGAAGACCGCGAACTTACGGGCCTCTGGATCGCCGCGAACCACGGTCTCATCGTAATCTTGGCTCAGTCCGGCGATTTGTAATTTCAGATCATACTGGTCCGACCAGAACCACGGACAATCCTCTGTTGGGCGATTTTTGCCCATAATGGCGGCCGCGGCCAATTTGCCTTGTTCAATCGCATTGTGGACGCTTTCCAGCCGACCATCGCGGCCATAATGAACCAGCGGCCGCGCTGCGCAGTCTCCCGCCGCAAAGACGCGGGGGTCATTCGTCCGTGCGTCACGATCTGTCAGAATACCATTCGAACATGCGATACCGGCCTCCTCGGCAAGCTCAACGTTCGGTAAAATACCAATCCCTACTAAAACGATATCTGCATCAAGCGTGCTGCCATCTGCCAAAATCGCTGTTTTGACCTTGCCGTCATCCCCTTGCAAAGACGCTAAGCGCGCGCCGGTTTTGATCTGAGCGCCTTGCCGGGTGTGCTCGGCTTCGAAGAATTCGCTCATAATTGAGCTGGTTACGCGTGCCAAAACGCGGTCTTCCATCTCCAATACAGTGACGTCTAAACCCAACTGGCGGGCCACCGCCGCAGCTTCCAAGCCGATATAGCCGGCGCCGACAATAACCAGCTTTTGGCCAGCAATCATACGTGGGCGAATGCGTTCGACATCCGCGAGATCGCGCAAATCGAAAACACCGTCTAAATCTGCGCCCTCAACCGGCAAGGGCCGTGGGCGAGACCCGGTCGCTATGATCAACGCGTCATAGGCAATCGAACCGCCATGTTCGAGCGCAACGGTCTGCGCCGACCGGTCAATTTTCGTCGCCCGCATGGAGAGGACGGGATCAATCTTCTGATCTTCATACCACCCGGCTGGCTTGAAATAGAGGCGCTCTTCCGCGAGCTCTCCTTTCATATACGCTTTCGATAAAGGGGGACGCTGATAGGGTAGGGCGGCTTCATCGCCGATTATCGTGATTGCACCTGCAAAGCCGAATTGACGCAATGACGCGCAAGCCTGAGCCGCAGCTTGGCCCGCACCAATAATAACGACACGTTCTGCGTTTGAGAGATCCACGATCTCCACCCTCCTGAGTTGCTATTCCATGACGCATGCGTCACGTTTTTGCAAGGCGCGACGCTGCGGCATTCTCGACGGTTCTTTTCGCCGTTTCCAGAGTGTGCCACAAGTCCGAAATGGACAAACAAACCGCCCACCGTATCCTTTCAATGCTTCACGCAAGGTCAGGATCTTTAGACAATGGCGCGCCGATAAGCCCGCCCATCGTGACGACGGCCAAATACGCGCTCGCAGGCACGCCGAATACGCCCTACACCTATGGCCGAGATATCAACCCGACTGTCGAAGCAGCAGAAGCTGCGATTGCGGCGCTGGAAGACGCACATGTGGTGGCCTTTCCCTCAGGCATGGCGGCGATCACTGCTGCATTGATGGTCACCTTAAACGCAGGCGATCGTGTCTTGGTGCCGTCAGACGGTTATTACGTGACACGTGTCATGCTGGAAGAGATTCTAAGCGGGCAGGGCATTCAATTCGACGCCATTTCGACGCACGCGTTCGCAAAGGCCGATCTGTCGCCTTACAAAGTCGTCTGGTGCGAAACGCCGTCTAATCCTGGTCTGGACCTATGTAGTGTCCGATCGATCGCCGAAGCTGCGCGAGAGAGTGGCGCACTCACCGTGGTCGACAATACAACGCTCACACCTTTGCTTCAGCGCCCATTGGATCTCGGCGCGGATTTGGTTGTGAGCTCTGACACGAAGGCAATGTCGGGGCATTCTGATTGCTTGTTTGGTCATGTTGCCACGCGGAATGAGGAATTGTTCAAAAAAGTCGCAAAATGGCGCAAAGTCTCTGGTAGCATTCCTGATCCCTTTGCATCATTCTTGGTCCATCGCGGGTTGATGACCTTGGAATTGCGTTTGGCGCGGATGTGCGAGACCGCTGAATTACTGGTCACGCGCATCGAAAATCACCCAGCGCTGCGATCCATCAAATACCCGGGGATCGGTTTCGTCATCGGCCTTACCTTTGCAGACGAAACAACCGCCGAGGCGTTTATCAATGACTGTCCGGCTATCTTCGCCTCGACAAGTTTTGGCGGGGTGCATACCAGCGCCGAACGGCGCGCGCGATGGGGAGATGATGTGCCCGAAGGCTTTGTAAGGCTCTCTATCGGCTGCGAACCAACAGAGATCTTGCTAGAAGCCATTGAGGCGAGCCTTGCAGCGCTTTGATCTTCCTGATCTCGGCGCGACGGCCGCGATCGCGCGCCGACTGGCACCGCTGCTCCATTCTGGCGATGTCATTGCCCTCCATGGCGGGCTCGGCGCGGGAAAAACAACGTTCGCCCGCGGCTTGATTTCAACACTCATTGGGCAAGAAACCGATGTGCCGAGCCCAACTTACACGTTGGTTCAAACGTATGATGCGCCGAGCTTTCCGATCTTCCATTTTGATCTCTACCGTGTTGAGCATCCGGATGAAGTTTTCGAGCTTGGCTGGGACGAAACCCAAACCGGATTGGCGTTGATCGAATGGCCAAACCAAGCTGGACCCCATCTTCCGGCCTGGCGATTGGATATGACTTTCGAAATGATTGGGGATAGCCGCACGGTACGACTGGAACCCCACGGCGAAGACTGGCACAAACGCTTACATGAGTTCTGAGCCGAATCGCCAAGAAGAAATTTCTGCCTTTCTGGATGGGGCAGGGTGGGGCCATGTCGATCTAGTTTGGTTTGACCAGGACGCCTCAACCCGTCGCTATGCCCGACTGACGCGGCCAAATGGCGCCACCGCGATCCTCATGGATGCGCCGCCCGTCGAAGATGATCCTTGCTCACCGGAAATGGATGCCGCTGAACGCGCCGAACGCGGTTGGAATGCAATGACGCGCTTGGCCTCAAGTCGGGTAGATGCCTTTGTCTTGATCGCCGATCATTTGCGCTCTGCGGGTCTCAGACCGCCCCACATTCACGCTCATGACACGCGTGCCGGTCTTGCCATTTTGGAAGATTTCGGAAGCCAGCGCGAGTTCGCACGATTGATCGAACAAGGCATGGAGGAAGTGCCGCTTTATCGGCAAGCCGCAAAAGATCTGGCGCGCTTGCATCAACATCCCAAACCTGATGTGCTCGAATTGGGCGGCGAGTGCTGGCCCATCCTCGAGTTTGACCAAATCGCGCTCAGAGCAAATGCAGATCTTTTTGCCGATTGGTTTCAACTCTATGATGACCGCGCTCGCATGAATGATGCTGATCGCGCGCGATGGGAACAGACGCGAGACGCGCTCATAGAACAGGCGATCGGATTTCCGCGCGAATTCACGCTCCGCGATTATCACGCAGAAAACCTGCTATGGCTGCCCGAAGGCAAAATTGGATTGCTGGACTTTCAGGATGCCGTCCTCGGCTGGGATGCTTGGGACATGGCGATGCTCACACAAGACGCCCGGCGTAAGGTGTCTAACGCCGCCACACAGGCGGCGATTCGTGCCTATTTAGAGGCGACCGGCAAAGACGAGGTGGCCTTCATGGAGCGGCTCTCTGTCATCGGAACGTTGAACGCGCTGCGTATCGCGGGCGTTTTCGCGCGCCTGGTCAAAAGAGATAACAAACCGCGATACACCTCATTCATGCCGCAACAATTGACTATGCTGGCCCGCAATCTTGAGCATCCCGCAGCCGCAGACATGCGCGCCTTTGTTCACGAAACCGCGCCATTCATTCTGGAGGGCACATCATGATCGCGATGCCGCATACCGCTATGGTCCTGGCCGCTGGGCTCGGGACGCGTATGCGGCCTCTGACGGATGCCACCGCCAAACCCCTCATCGAGGTTGCCGGGCGCAGCATGATCGATCGCCTGCTCGACAATCTCGTGCGCGCTGGCGTCGAACGAGCCGTGATCAATGTCCACTGGTGCGCAGACCGCGTCGAAGCGCACTTGAAAGATCGACAGGATTTGCAAATCGTCATCTCAGACGAGCGCGATCAGGTCTTGGAGACCGGCGGCGGGTTGGCAAAGGCACGACCGTTGCTCGGCGATGATCCGATCTTTGTTGTTAATACAGATGCCTTTTGGGAACCCACTGGACCAGATCCGCTTCGGGAGCTCGCCCAAAGTTTCGATTTAGAACTTATGGATGAATTGCTTCTTCTTGCCGATACAAATCGGTGTTTAGGATTTCCTGGCGCCGGAGATTTTTTTCGCGGCGACAATGGCACTTTAAGCCGCCGCGGAGAGGCACCTTCTGCGCCTTGGGCATATGCTGGTGTGCGGATTTTGAAGCCGCAACTGTATGACACCGCGCCTGTCGAACCGTTCTCGGCCAACCGCATTTGGAATGAAATTTTGCCAAAGGGTCGAATGTTTGGACATGCACTCGATCGGTTTTGGCTACATGTGGGCGATCCACAGGCCTTAAAGGATGCCGAGTTCTGGCTTCGGTGTCACGGCGCATGACGGGCTTGTTCGACCCTGGAGCCGCCAAGGTCTATTCCATTCCAGCGGGCGCCAATTTTCTGGCTGAACTTACCGAGCGCCTCGCCGACGAAACCGATTTGAAGGCTGAGCCGGAAGCGCTCGCGGATGCTTTGATATATGTGCCCAACCGCCGGTCGGAACGGGCGCTCGGCTTCGCACTTCATCAAGCCGCCGGCGGACGCGCTTGCCTGCTTCCCAACATCCGCGTGCTGGGCGATCTGGAAACCGACGATCCGCCGCCGAGCGCTGAGACCGCGCTCGCAGATCTGCCCCCCGTCATTTCTCCGTCGGCCCGCATCGGCGGGCTCACCCGACTGGTGATGAAGTATTTTGAGACCATGGGATCAGACTTACCCGCAGTCTCCTGCCTCGCCGCCGCGCGCGAGTTGGCGCGCCTATTGGACCAAGCCGCGCTGTCTGGAGATGTCGATTGGAGCGGTCTTGAGCAATTGGTTCCGGAAGCGCAGCTCGCTCAACACTGGAAGCGCTCGGTCAAATTCCTCGAAATCATCACAGATCAATGGCCCGCGCAGCTCGACGAAGCGACCAAAATGGATCCTTATGCGCGGCGCTACGCAGCGGCCGAAGCCGTGACCGCGCATTGGCGGATCCAACCCCCAAGTGCGCCGGTCATCGTTGCAGGCTCGACGGGGGCCACCCCGGCGAGCCGGCTGCTTATGCAAGCAGCTCTGTCTCTGCCGCAAGGCATCGTAGTTTTACCTGGTCTGGACACAGATCTCGATGAGACGACCTTGCGGTATGTCTCAGATACACCCTCCCATCCACAATATACATTGGCGCGGACACTACGATCGCTTGGCATTTCGATTGACCAAGTTGCACCTTGGCGCGGAACCGGCGAGCAGCGGCAGCGCGCGGCGCGGCGACGGCTCATTCATCAAGCTTTAGCGCCCGCCGAAAGCACGGCGGACTGGACGACGACACTCTCGCAAATGCAAACGCATAAGGATTCAGCGGCCTTTGTACAGGACGCTTTGCGCGGGTTGACGGTGCTCGATGCCGCTGATGACGGCCAGGAAGCCCTACTCGCGGCTTTACTGATGCGCGAGACGCTGGAAACTGAAGGACAGACCGCTGCGTTGGTGACGCCCGACGCGGGTTTGGCGCGCCATGTCAGTGCTTTGCTGAAGCGTTGGGACGTCGACGTTGCGCCCTCCGCAGGCATACCGCTCAGCCAAACTGATGCTGGTAGTTTTACGCTTTTGGTCGCCGATTGGCTCCTCGATCCGTCCCACCCTGTCGCGCTCATGAGCGTGCTCCAACATCCGGTCAGCCGCTTTGAGGCGGCGACGGTTCAGGCGCTGGATAAGCACTTCCTGCGCGGGCCGCGGATTTGGCAAAATTGGACTGAACTCGCTGAGCACATCCATCAGGTGTCCGCGCGTGAGGGGCGAAGACAGCCAATTCTGGCCGACGCGCACAAGCAATCAGTGATCCCGCTCATCGAAAGTGTAGGCCAAACGCTGAGTGAGTTCCAAAATAGCATTGACGACTCCTGCCCCGGTGAAGAGATTTATCGCGACCTCGCCGCCATTGCCGGCGCACTGGCGGATGATCCGTACCCATGGGCCGGCGATGCCGGGGGCACACTGTCGACCCTCCTGCGCGATTTGTCGGAATTGGCAGAGCCCTTAGGGCCCCAGCCACTTAGCGTTTGGGGTGAGTTGCTGCAGTCTGAAGCGGTCGCGACCTCTGTCCCCGCCGGCGAAATCCATCCGCGACTTGCGATTTGGGGACCATTGGAAGCGCGTTTGCAAAGCGCCGATCGCGTTATTCTCGCCGGATTGAACGAAGACGTTTGGCCTGCACAGCCCGCAGCGGACGCCTTTCTACCGCGAATTTTTCGCAAAGAGATTGGCATGTCCGACCCTGATGAACGGATCGGTCTGTCAGCCCATGACTTTGCACAACTCGCCTCCGCGCCCGATGTCGTTCTGCTCAACAGTCAGCGCCGGGATGATAAACCGGCGATCTCCTCAAGATGGCTTTGGCGCTTAAAAACCCTCGTACGCGGTGTGCTTGGAGATGCCGCAAGTTCGGCATTGGCGCCGAGCGTAGACCGAAATCCGCTCAATTGGCTGCACCACCTGGAAGAGGCGCCTCCTTTACCACAGGGGTTCAGCGCTGAACCTCGACCGCGCCCGCCCGTCGCGGCGAGGCCGGATCGACTTTCGGTCACGCGGGTCGAGCAATTGGTGCGTGATCCTTACGCGATTTATTGTGAGACTGTTCTCGGTCTGCGACGGCTTGATCCGCTCAACCTCCCTCCGGACAGCCGGGTGCGCGGCACTGCGGTCCACAAAGCGCTGGAACGTTTCGAGGACGAGCATCCCACTGGAGACGCATCGCAGTTGCTCCAGCTGCTCGAATTCGAACTGCGGCGCGGCGGCGAAGCAGAGGCAGACCTGATCGCCTTGCGGGACAAACGACGGCAAGTCTGCGCGGCCTATCTCGAGTGGCGCGCCCAAAATGCTGGCCGTCTAAACGGAGCAGCGCTGACTGAAATTCGGGGGGCGCTGACCTTAGAAATTGCCGGCGCGCCGTTCACGCTTTCTGGGACGGCTGACCGAATTGAGCGACGCGCCGATGGTTCGGTCGCCATTCTCGACTTCAAGACAGGCAAGCCGCCGAGTGAGAAACAGGTCCGCGCCGGCCTCAGTCCGCAAATGCCTTTGCAAGGCCTGATCGCGCGCGACGGCGGCTATGATGCGTTCGGACCGAGTCAGGTTGAAGCGCTCACTTATTTGCGGTTTGGAACGCAGTTTCAGGTCCAGGATTTAGGCGCCGCAGCACCGCGCGCAAAGCTCGATGCGAAGCCTATGGCGGAGTTGATTGCCGAAGCGGAGACCGGTTTGGTTGAGCTGCTCACCACCTTCGCCAATCCCGATCACCCTTATCTTTCGGCGCCGCGGCCGGAACGCGTTCAATATGAAAGTGACTTTACGCGGCTCGCCCGGCGCGATGAGTGGACGGGGGTCACGACCTTTGACTAACGCGGTGCGCTCCCCCGATACGCCTGCATTTGATGCAGCCAAGCGCGCGCAAGCAGAGGCCGCCAATCCCGGCCAATCCGCATGGGTCGAAGCCAATGCCGGGTCTGGCAAGACAAAGGTCCTGATCGACCGCGTCGCGCGTCTATTGCTGCGCGGAGCGTATCCGGCCTCGATCCTGTGCATCACCTATACGAAAGCGGCCGCCAATGAGATGCTCTCGCGCCTTTATGCGAGGCTCGGAGATTGGGCCGTAGCGTCCGACGCCACGCTGCGTGAATCTCTTGCACAATTGGAGGGACAACCCCTTAGTTCGTATACGGAGGAAGACTTCCGCGAGGCACGCCGCCTGTTTGCGCGTGCGCTTGAAACGCCGGGTGGTTTGCGCATTGAGACGATCCACGCATTTTGCGCGCGCATCCTTCGACGCTTTCCACTCGAAGCCGGCATCTCGCCTGGCTTTGTTGCAATCGAGGAAGATGAAGCCGATGCGCTTTGGCGTAGCGTGCTCACCACCCATCTCGAAACCGCGGCGGCCCAAATGCCTGAGGCGGTCGCGGTGCTCGCCGAGGCGGCAGGCGGGCTCGGTGTCGCTGCCGCATTAGATGCATTAAAGTTCCAGCGGCACGCTTTGAACATCTTTGCTGATTCAACGAGTTCTGAAACAGAACTAACTGAACAAATCAGCGCAGCGAGCGGAGCAGGGGCGCACACGCCGCGTCAGATTTTGGAAGAGGCCATGGGTTCAGCGCTTCCGCTCTCTGACCTGGCGCGCGTGCGAGACGCCTTAGCGGCGCTCGAAAAGCCGGGCAAGGCCGATATCAAGCTCCGCGACGCCCTTTCAGCGCTTTCCCAAATGGATGATCCGGAGGAGCAGTTCAACACTTACATGAACGCGATTGCCGGATCGAAATGGGACTTCCCATCCGGCAGTAATCCGTACACGGCAAAAGCTGGCCCTTTGGTCGTCGACTTGTTTTGTCGGAACCAAAAGAAAGGCGACCCAGAAGGACGCGAGATCACGCGGATGAAGGGCGTCCAGGCAGCGTTGAGATCGGCGCGACTGGCGGAGCGCAGCCTCGCGCTGATGAAAATTGGCTTACCGATGGTTGAGGCATACGCGACTGAGAAACGCCTGCGCGGAGCCTTAGACTTCGACGATCTGATTGGCCGCACGCGTGCTTTGTTGACCCAATCCAGCGCTGCAGAATGGGTCCTGTATAAGCTCGATGGCGGACTCAGCCATCTACTCCTGGACGAAGCGCAAGACACCAGTCCTGCACAATGGGCGCTGATCAATGCCTTGGTTGAGGAATTTCAATCCGGTCTCGGGCGTGACCGCGATGCGGATCCACGCACACAATTCGTCGTCGGCGATTCCAAGCAATCCATCTATTCTTTTCAAGGCGCAGATCAGCAAGCGTTTGAAGCCGAGCGCCAGGCTTTCCTGCTCCGAGAAACCGTGATTGCGGAGGCCGCAGACCGCAACGTCAATCTTCCCGAAATGGCGATGTCGTTTCGCTCGACTCCGGAAGTCTTGAGCTTTGTCGATGAAGTACGGTCGCTCGTCCCGCTCGATCTTTCAGCAACAGATGCCTTTCCGCCGGCTGAGGCAGACATTCGGCGCCACGCCCCTCGCCGCGCCAATCAAGCGGGCCGGGTGGAGCTCTGGCCGTTGCAATTGCCCACCGGGTCCGAAGGCGATGAGTCCGCCTGGACCACCCCGACCGATCACGTCCCAGCCGATGCCCCGCGACGTCGCCTCGCGAGACAGATTGCACAAGCCGTAAAGGGCATGATCGATCGGGGTGAAACAATTTGGCGAGAACAAAGAGACGGCAGCTGGATGCGCGCGCCGATCCAGCCAGAGGATGTCATTATTCTTGTCCGAAGCCGCAATGAATTGTTTGATGCATTGATCGAGAGCTTGAAGCAGGAAGAGATTCCGGTTGCAGGTGCAGATCGGCTCAGGCTTTTAGATAATCTTGGCGTGCAAGATTGTCTGAACTTGATCCGATTTGCACTCCAGCCTGGCGACGATCTTGTCTTGGCTGAAATTCTGCGCGGGCCGTTTTGCGGATTGGTCGATGATGATGTGCATCTCTTCCCGCTCGCACATAACCGTCCTGAGGACGTGACACTTTGGGATAGGCTGCGTCAATCTTCAGACACAACCTTTCGAACAGCGCGGGCCTTCTGCGAGCGGCTCATTGAAGCCGTCGATCTTCCGGCCTTTGAGTTTCTGACGCGCGCGCTCACCTTGCGAGATGGATCAGGTTTGAGCGGATGGGATCGTTTAATCCAAAGGTTGGGCGAACCCGTGCGCGATCCGATCCAAGCACTCGTCTCAGGCGCGCTCAGTCATGACATGTCGGAGGCTAAAAGCCTGCAGGCCTATTTGGCGAAAATCGAGGGTCAGGACACCGTTCTAAAGCGCGAACTGGGTGAACCAGAAGGCGCTGTCCGAGTGATGACTGTGCATGGCGCGAAAGGCCTGCAGGCGCCTGTGGTCGTCCTGCCCGATACCACTGGCGCCACGAAGGCGGTCAGCGACGCGCTCTTCTTCACACCCGATGGTACACCGCTTTATAGCCCTTCGAGTAAAACAGATGCCGCCATCACCAAGAGTTTGCGCGAGGCCGCCAACGCTGCCGCTGAAAGGGAATCGCGGCGACTCCTTTATGTGGCGCTGACGCGCGCGTCTGATCGATTGATCATCGCTGGCGCGGGCCTTGGCAATCAAGCGTCCGGGTTCGCAAGGTCTTCTTGGTACCGCTGGTGCTTGATGGCGATGCGGGCTCTAAACGGCGATGAAGGCGTTGAGGAGGGTCCGGAGGCGCCGCTCATTTTCGGATCCGATCCGGTGCGTGCGCCTGCTGAGCCACAACAATTGATGGCACCCGAAAGCGCACCAGCTTGGTTGACCAAGCCGGCCGCCGCGCCTGTTCCACCGCTTCGCTTAGCGGCGCCGTCTCGGCTCACTGAGGACAGAGCGGCCGTGCTACAGCCCTTTGGTCCTGACCGAAAAGCCGCTCTGCGCCGCGGGCGTCTCATACATGGGTTGTTACAGACTTTGCCAGAAATCGAAGCCTCCGCGCATGAAAGCGTCGCCGAGCGGTTTCTCTCCCGCGCGCCCCATATCTCGGATGCGGACCGCAAAGAGATGCTGAACGTGACGCTGCAAACAATCCATCATCCGGACTTCCATGCGATATTCGCGAAAGGCGGACGCAGCGAAGCGGCGATCGTCGGCACGTTGCGCGGCGGGCAGTTGGTCAATGGACGCGTCGATCGTTTGATCATCCGTCCTGACGAAGTCCTGATTATCGATTACAAAACCGACCGACCAGCGCCGCAAACAGCCGCGGATATCGCCCCGGCCTATTGGGTTCAGATGGCAGCCTATCGTGCGGTTTTACAATCCTTATATCAGGATCGACCGGTGCGCTGCGCCCTTTTATATACGGACGGACCCCGCCTGATCGAACTGTCTGGTGATGAGATGTCAGAATCACTAAACCGTGTTGAAAGCAGGGTTTGACGCGGGCAAAGAGTCCCTATCTTATACCTCGTCGATAAGAATTAAGGAGGTCATTATGGCTGCTGAGCATATTACCGATGACACATTTGATAACGCCGTCGCCAGCGACACGCCGGTCGTGGTCGACTTCTGGGCGGAATGGTGCGGCCCGTGTAAAGCCATGGCCCCACACCTGGACGCCGTTGCTGACGAAATGAGCGGTGACATCAAAGTCGCTAAGATCAATGTTGATGACAACCCAATGGCGGCGTCGAAATATGGCATTCGCGGTTTGCCAACTTTGATGATTTTTAAAGACGGCAAAGTCACCGCCACACATCCTGGCGCGATGTCGAAACAAAAGATCACTGAGTGGATTAAAGAGAACACTTAAGCCCATACGGCTCAAGCGATCAGAAGCCCTGCCAAATGGCGGGGCTTTTTTGTTTGGAACACCCCGCAAAAGCCTTGCATTCGGTAAAGACCACATTTGTAGTCAAAATCGATTGACTTATTGTTTTTCGATATGTACAGACAAGACGCGTTCAGGATCAAATTTAACTTTTTACGGAGCGAAGTCTCATGATCCGCACTTTTACTGTCGCCAGCCTTATTGCGCTGGGTCTTGCTGGCGCTGCCAGTGCTGAAACTCGGACCTATGATGTTGGGTCATTCACCAAAATCGATATCTCCGCCGGACTCGATTTGAATTTCGAGGGTGGCAGCACGCAAGAGATCACTGTCGAAAACCGGAATGGTGATTTCAGCGATATCGATGTCGTCGTCAAAGGCGACACGCTCGTTTTAAAGCGCGTCAAAAACAATTGGGGTTGGGGCCGTAAGCGCGAACGCTATGGCATTACCGTATCGGCGCCAGTTATTAGCGGCGTCGAAGCCTCTTCAGGGTCTGATGTGGCGGGACGCGGCATGACGGGCGAAAGCATCTTCATCGATGTCTCATCTGGCGCCGACGTGACGGTCACAGGCGTTGATGGCGGCACGGTTACGATCGAGACTTCGAGCGGTTCTGACGCATCGGTGTCGGGTCAGTGCTCTCGGGTCCGCGCGGACGCCTCTTCAGGGTCAGACCTCGATGCCCGCGATTTGATCTGCGAAAATGGCGAAGCGGACGCCTCAAGCGGCTCTGATATTACCATCCACGCAACGGGATCGGTGAACGCCGACGCGTCAAGCGGCGCAGATGTCGATGTCTATGGCGGCCCAACCGACGTCAATACCGACAAATCAAGCGGCGGGTCCGTCTCGATCCGCGGCTAGTCGAAGTCGAAATCTTCCAATCGATAGCCCGGGTCAGGCCAGCTGAGGTCCATGTCCTCCAATGCGCCACGCACGACCCGGGCAATCATGGCATTGCGCCGCGTGCGACTATCCGCAGGAACAATGTACCAAGGCGCGTGTTCGGTAGAGCAGCGCTCGACAGCGGTTTGATACGCCGCCATGAAATCCGGCCAGAGTTTTCGATCCTCCAGGTCACCCGGGTTGAATTTCCAGAACTTATGTTCTTCCGTCAGGCGTTCGCGCAGGCGGATGCCCTGCTCTTCATAGCCGACATTGAGCATGAATTTGAGCACCGTGACGCCATTCTCGGTCAGATGCTTTTCGAATGCGTTGATCTGCTCATAGCGTTTTTCGATTTTGTCGGCGGGCGCGAATTCACGCACTTTGACCACCAGCACATCCTCATAGTGTGAGCGATCAAAAATGCCGATCCGGCCTTTGCGGGGGACAGCGTCGTGGATCCGCCAAAGGTAATCATGCGCAAGCTCAGTTTTGCTCGGCGCTTTGAAGGCGCGCACTTGCATGCCGAGCGGACTGGTATCGGCAAAGACATTGCGGATCACCCCGCTTTTGCCCGCGGTATCCATACCTTGCAGAACAACCAATAAGGCGCGGTTGCGATTGGCGTAGAGTTTATCTTGCAGCTCATTGATAACGGCGGCATCTTTTTTTAGCGACGTACGCGCTTCCTTTTTGTCGGGAAAGAGCGATCGGTCACCCGAGTCACGGCCAGAGAGGTCGAAGCGCGTGTTCGGCGTTGCGATGAGGGCTTCACGAACGGATTGAATTGTGGGTTGCGTCATGGTTTCTCATCAAAAGCGATCTTTTGCTCGAATTCAATTACAGACTGCATGCGGTTCGGCAGGGTCAACAATAGAGCCCCCCGAATGCAAGGATCGAACGGCACCGAAACGTGTAGAGTTTCGTTTGGAGTCTTATTCGGCGTCGTTGAACTCGTAGACGGCTAAACCCACAAGGCAAGGTTCTTTGGCGCACACGTCCATCGAAACAATTGCGGCATGGTCTGAAAGAGGTCGAGTAACAAACTCCGCCACGCGTGCGGCTGGAAATCCATCACTTTCCGAGAATTCAGGGTCTAGCGTGGCCATTTTAGATTCCGCCTTCAAGCTCAAAGCGCCGCAGTCTTGATCGCAAACGGCGACGGCCATATGTCGTGAAAAGGAGGAAAGGCCGCTTAACTCAAACCGCTCCTCGGCGTTCAATGTGAGAAACCTTGTCTCTTCGAAAACACGTGTCGCAGATAGACCATGTTCTTGAGCAGTTTGCTCAACAAAGCTCTCCATCTCCGTGAGCTGTGCGTCGATATGGCCTTGATAGTCCGTTGATTCAGTTTCCGGTACGGCTTCAGTATCGTTGAAGGCGTAAATGTCGATGCCGTAGAGGCAATAGTCTTCAGAACATTCGACCATATCAACTGTTAGCGTGTAGGGGTCGTCGCTAGAGTTTGTTTCAAATTCGAGAACCGGATTGTCATCATCCTCCACATCGGAATCTACGACGTCATCGTCTCCGTCTTTGATCTGCAGATCCAGGTCAGAGCAGTCGCCATCACACACCCCGAGGATTAGGTGCGATGTGTTTGGCGCCAGGTCGGTAAGATAAAACACACCATTGGTGCCTTCGTCGGTCAGGCTCACAATGCGCTGGACCGATATCATTTTTCGATCATCAGTCTCAAGCGCTGGCTTAATGCGGGATTCAGCTGCGTCGAGTTGCTGAGTCACCGTAGCCACATAGCCCGTGTTCTGCGCTATTGCGGCCGGCATACCGACTGCGGCAATGCAAAGTGTCGTGATCGTGCGAAGTGTGAACATCCGTTTCGTCTCCCCTTTTGGGGAGGAGGACCACCACGGTTCCCTGCGAAACACAAGCCACTAGATACAAAAAACCCCTGCCGAAGCAGGGGTTTGTTGACGCAAGATCCGTTGTCTTACGAAGAATAATATTCGACGACCTGAGCCGGTTCCATCTGCACCGGATAAGGCACATCAGAAAGCTCTGGCAGACGCACAAATGTCGCCATCATCGCTTTTGGGTCGACTTCGATATATTCTGGCAAATCGCGCTCTGGAGAGCCGAGGGCTTCCAAAACCAGCGCCATGTTGCGAGATTTTTCACGGACTTGGACAACGTCGCCAGGCTTCAGGCGGTAAGAACCAATATTGGTCTTCACACCATTCACAGTGACGTGGCCGTGATTGACGAATTGGCGCGCTGCGAAAATGGTCGGTACGAACTTCGAACGATAAACAAAGGCGTCCAGACGAGATTCGAGCAGACCGATCAAGTTCTCGGCCGTGTTGCCTTTGCGGCGAGCGGCTTCAACGAAGGTCGCTTTGAACTGTTTCTCAGTGATGTCGCCATAGTGAAACTTGAGTTTCTGCTTGGCCATCAGCTGCATACCATAGTCAGAGACTTTACCGCGACGGTTAGGACCGTGCTGACCTGGTTTGTTTGGGCGTTTGTTGACGGGGGATTTAGGGCGACCCCAAATATTCTCGCCAACACGGCGATCGATCTTGTACTTCGCCGAGTGACGACGTGACATGGTGAACCTCAATTTTTGACGTGGACTGGCCCCAAACCTTGTGTAAGGGGCGATTTCAACGGCAGTTCCACACCGACCCGTCCTGAAGCGGCGTCTAAAACAGGAAGAGCGGTTCAGAGTCAAGCCAAATCGGCAGGTCGACTGACGCGACGGCTGTCCTTGACGGGGACCACCGCATACGCCCCCTTACTCGTAAAAGAATAGCGGAGGAAATTATGACGGATCTGTCCGGCAAAGTGGCGGTGATTACGGGCGCGGCGAGTGGCATTGGCGCCGCAGGCGTAGAAGTCTTTGTGGATGCCGGGGCGCAAGTCGTGGCAGCGGACCTTCAAGACGATAAAGGCGCAGCATTAGTTGCGCGATTTGGGGCAGATACAGTTGCTTACCAACACTGCGATGTGACCGACCCCGCGTCCTTAAAATCTCTTATGCAAAGCGCGGTCGAACGGTTTGGTGGTCTCGATATTCTCTGGAACAATGCTGGCAGCGGCGGCACATCGAGTACGGTCGAAGAGCTCGATCTGGAAGGTTATGATTTCACGATGGACCTCTTGTTGAAATCCGTCTTTGTCGGAACGCACTTTGCGGTGCCCCACATGATCGCGCGCGGCGGCGGCAGCGTGATCAATACATCCTCGATTTCTGCCATTTGTGCAGGATATGCCCCGGTGACTTATTCAGTCGCTAAGAAAGCTGTCGCGCATTTCTCGAAATTGGCCGCGGCTGAGCTTGCCAAACACAAGATCCGCGTGAATGCGATCCTGCCAGGTTTTATCGCGACTTCGATCTTTGGCGCTTCACTTGGGTTACCCCGCGAGCAAGCGGACCAGATGGCAGAAATGGTGTCGCAAGCCGGCGGCTCTATGCAACCCATCGGGCGGGTCGGGAACGGCACGGACATTGCCAACATGGCAGCGTTTCTGAGCTCCGACACGGCCGGGTTTATCACTGGCGGCGAATACTTGGTCGATGGCGGCATGACGGTTGGACCGCCGCACAGTTGGAATGAAGAACTCGGGGGACCTTTGTTAGATGCTCTCGGCATCACACCCGAGCAGGCTGAACAAATGGCTGAGGCGATGCGCAGCGGACAGACGAGCTAATCGGCCAGGCCTGGAATTGCTTCGACCTGCTTCAATAGGTCTTCCAATGATGGCGATCGGGCGACTTCAGAGCCACGATCGTCAAACAAGACAAAGTCCTCATTTGACTTGCGCAAGGGAAAGCGGCGCCAGTGCGCGCGCGTACGATAAAGGGTGATCTCTTCGGGCATCTCGCCCGTCGCCGACCAACCTGTCCAAACATGATCAGCTGGGATAGACCGCCAAAGTCGGTCTATGGCGTCGAGATCGGCTGTGGAGAATAGAGACATGTCAGACACAGAGAAAGGATCGGATTCGATGCCTGTACCGGCGTCGCGGCTCTCCGGCAACTTGCGCGGCGCACTTTTGATGGTGATGTCGAGCATCGGGTTTACGTTCTATCTCCTGCTTAACAAGCTTCTGTCAGCCGATGTCCACCCCGTTTTCCTAGCCTTTTGGCGCGCTTTCTTTGGCATGTGGATGGCGATTCCGTTTGTTGCGGCGCTCGGGTTTGGCGCTATGAAAACAAAGCGCCCAGGCCTGCTCATTTTGCGAAGTCTTTGCGGCACGTTGGGCTTTACGCTTGCCATCGTCGCGGTCTCAGATTTCTTCACACTGACATTGGCGCAGTTCAACGCCATCAGTTTTACGCGCCCTCTTTTCGTTACTTTGCTCGCCGCCGTGGCCTTGCGTGAGTTTGTTGGACCACACAGATGGTCAGCCTTGATCATCGGGTTCCTCGGCGTGCTGATTATGGTGATGCCTGGGCTCTTCACGTTTTGGCGTCCAGGCGCGCTCGAGATGACCGGTTTTGATCTTGGAAGCTTAGTCGCGTTGATTAGCGCGTTCACATTGGCAGCCGCTATCGTCATGGTGAAATTCCTGAGCAGCGAGCTGCAACCGATGGTATTATTGCTGTACGCCAATCTCTTATCCAGCATTTTGCTGGCGCCATTTGTTTATATTTTCTGGACTGACGTTTCTTTACAAGACTGGGGTCTGATCCTCGCGATGAGTGCGTTCGGGTTCGTTTCGCAATTCTGCTTCATCTACGCGATGAGCATTGGTGACGCCTCGTTCTTGTCGCCGATCGATTATTTGCGGTTGCCGATGTCAGCCGTCGCAGACTTTTGGGTGTTTCGATTGGTTCCAGGCGTGAGCGTTTGGATCGGCGCGGCCATCATTGTTGTATCGACCTTTTACATTGGTTGGCGGGAGCGTCGGCGCGCAATGCATTAAGCGGGATGCAGTTCGTCGACACGCGAGCAGCGCATCGTGCACGATACAAGATCAATCCGAAAAGACTGAGCATTGCTATCAGACCAACGGGAATTGCGTAATGATCAGCCGCCTCACGCGCATTTCCGGGGGCCAACCAAATCAAGACGAGGCAAATTTTTTCATACGAAAGAAAGCCTCGATCAATCGCATACTGAGCCGTCCAAGCGAGCGCAGGAGCCAAAATCGCCAGGTCGTAGTCAAACACATACGGGGTCGCGATACAGCTACCAGTGAGCAATGCCGCATATTGCAACCGGCGATCGATAGGGTTTGACCACGCCCAAAAAACCGCCATGGCCACCACCGCAAAGATCAATCCGTGAACCGCATACGCAAGCGAAACCGAGCCGCCCCAGAGCCGGACAATTGCGAATGGACTTTGGAATTTCGCCCAGCCGACAGCCCCGCCCTCCAGAATATTGCCCCTGCTGATCGTCGTGGCTTGGAGGAAGTCAATCCATATGGCGGGGCCAAGCGCAATCGTGGCAAACAACGCCATCACCGCGATCGTCACGGCTGCGCTGGCGAACGTTTTATAATGGCCGCCAGCGAGCAGCGCGACCGGGACCAATAACCCAAATTGTGGCTTGATCACCATCAGACCGATCAAGACGCCTGCCAATCGCGGCCGCATCGACAGACACATCATGGCGCCTCCAAACAAGGCCGCGAAGTAGAGGCCCGTTTGACCATGCGTGACATTGATCCACACGGCTGGATAAGCAAGCGCGACCGCAAGTGCCGTCAAACTCCGATCCAATTGCCGCGTCATATACAGATAGGCTGCAAAACCGCACCCAACCCAGCACGCTAAACTCAGCAGATAAGGCATGAGCGAAAATGGCGTGACGATGAGATAGAAGACGGGCGGGTGTAGCCATGCGGTCAAGGGCGTACTCGGCCCGCTAAACGCCTGATCCAGATAGACGTCTTGTTTCTTGAGGTTGTAGGCATCACCCGCATTTCCCTCCAAAGCTTGTCTTCCGGCCGACCAAAAAGCTGAGTAATCTGTGCCAAGGAGGCGACCGTTGATGTCATACGGCCCGGTCGCCGTGGCGAACAAATATAGGATGGGAATGATTGTCAGCGCCAATACGAAAAAGGCGATCATTCGAACGATGAGGGGGGTCAACCATTGGGCGGTCTTCAGCGGCTCAAGCATACACCTTCTCTGGCCGCAAACCTCACGGCGGATGTATCCCCTAGCTATACGGTCTGCGTAACCGCGCTGATTTAACAAAGTTTGAAAAGGCTAACGCTATATAATTTCATCGCCTGGCCCTTTCGCGATCATCAAATCCACACTAAATCGGCCCTCATGACCATAAGAGTGTATGATTCAGAGCAGCGTGAAAAACGTGTTTTCGAGCCACAAGATCCGTCTCGAGTGACCATGTATGTCTGTGGTCCGACCGTATATAATCGTGCCCATATTGGGAACTTTCGACCGGTCATCGTCTTCGATACTTTGTTCCGCTTGCTGCGCGCCGCCTATGGCGAAAACGCGGTGGTCTATGCTCGGAATGTGACGGATATCGAAGACAAGATCATCACCGCCAGCCAAGAAACCGGCGAATCGATCGATGCGATCACCAAGAAATATGCGGCCATTTATGATGCCGACGCGGCAGCGGTGAACGCTTTGCCACCAACCATCGTGCCATGGGCGACGGATCATGTCGGCGAAATGCTCGATATTATAGAAACGCTCGAGCGCAAAGGCTATGCTTACGCCACAGAGGCGGGCGTGTTCTTCAATGTTCCACAAATGGAAGAATATGGCCGGCTCGCCAAACGCAAACTTGAAGACAATCAGGCCGGGGCGCGGGTCGATGTCGACCTTGGCAAGCGCGACCCTTCGGATTTTGCGCTTTGGAAATTCGCCAAGCCAGGCGAGCCTGAGGACGCGATTTGGGAGAGCAAATGGGGCCGCGGGCGTCCGGGCTGGCATATCGAATGTTCTGCCATGGCCACTAAGCACCTCGGCAAAACCGTCGACATTCATGGCGGCGGCATTGATTTGCAGTTTCCGCATCATGAGAATGAGATCGCGCAATCAGAATGTGCGCATGGCCAAACCTGGGCCAATTATTGGATGCATAATGGCTTCCTCGACATGGCGGGTGAGAAAATGTCGAAATCGCTCGGCAATGTGGTCCTGTTGAATGACCTTCTCAAGGAGTGGGATGGCGAGATTATTCGCTTTGCCATGCTGTCAGGTCACTACCGGGCGCCGCTCGATTGGACGACCGATTTGCTGGAGCAAGCGAAAGCGACGTTGAACCGGATCTATGGCGCGCTGCGCCGGGTTTGGGAGGCCGACGGCGGGGTCGCTGAAGACACAGGCGTGCGGGATGCGTTGAGCGATGATCTCAACACGCCGATTGCCCTGGCCGAACTGTCACGTCTCGCCAGCGAAGCGAATGGGGCTGCAGATCGCAAGGATGCGAACGCCATGGCGCAAGCACGCGCGGATTTGCTGGCTGCGGGTGAATTGCTCGGTCTATTGGCCTCAACGCCGTCCGAATGGGAACAAGGCGGCGATAGCGATGAGAATGCGCGGATCAACGCGCTTGTCGCCGCAAGGGTTCAGGCGCGAACGGACAAGGACTGGGCCGAGGCCGATCGCATCCGCGATGAACTCGCAGCTGAGGGCATCGAGATCATGGACAGTGCCACTGGCGCGACGTGGCGGCGTGTCTAGGTAGCACGCAATCCGAAATGAATGAGCGGCACGCGGTTTCTCTTTGAATTTAGAGAGTCGATGTCTTGGTTTTCAGCGTCCCACACGCGCCTGTCAGCTTCGCGCCGAACTCCTCTTTCTTCAGATCATCCGGATAGAAATGTGTGGTCTTGTCCCCGGTGCAACCACTCGTCGTCTTGAACACGATTTTGTATTTGCACGTGGGATCAACATGGAACCAGACCCCTTCGCCTGGAAAGCCAGGTGTTCCGCCGGCAAGATTGCCGGAAATGGTTTTCTCTTCGCCGCTTTCGCAATTATTCGGCCCGCTTTGCTGCTTGATTTTGACGGAGGTCACCGTCGCCGAGGCTTTGTTCTGGACATAGACCTCGACGCATTGAGCGTCATCCGTACAGAAATTGGGCAGATCAGCGCTAGCCACTCCGGCGCTGGCAGCGAAAAGGGCGCCAATGATGGACAATCGTGTAACCATGAGAGTCTCCTTCACTTTAGGGAACAGTCCTGCTGACGATTAATCATAGACCGTCCGCTTTTTTGACTTGTTCGCATTCAGTGTCCCGCAGGCATTGTTGAGTTTGACGACATAGTATCCGTCCGCAAAATCTGATGGCTTCAGGTGTTGGACCTTGTCGCCGGTACAGCCGCTGGTGGTTTTGAATTTGACTTTGTACTTGCAAATTTTCTTGGCGTAGAAGGCAAACTCAGCCCCTTCAGCGACGCGGGCGCCGCCGACCATATTCTTTTCCTCCGTCTTTTTCAGGCCGCCATCACAACTATCGTCACCATTCTGTTCGGTAATGTTGACGGCGGTGACGAGCGCTGAGCTTCGATTCTCGACCCAGGCTTTAATGCAACCGCCTTCATCAGAATCGCAGAAATTGATCTCGCTTGCATGCGCGGTTCCGGCGGATGCGAGAATGCCCATCAGGATGAGCGCGGCTGTGGTTTGTCTTCGGTGAGATGGCATTGGATATTCCTTACTCTGATACATTGTTTTTGGTGGAGACTTTGGTCTTCAGCCAGCCGCACGGACCGCTGAGTTTGACGATATTCTTGCCCGCTTCGAAATCGCTGCGTCGGACATGGGTGGTCTTGTCGCCGGTGCAGCCGCTCGTGGTCACGAATTTGACCTTGTAGGTGCAATCCGGAATGGCGGAAAAATTGTAGGACTGACCTTTGATAATGCCAGTTCCGCCCGCCATATCGCGCTTGACGGTCTTCTTCAGACCGCTCTCGCAACTGTCATCGCCTTTTTGCTGCGTGATATTGACCTTATTCACGGTCACAGCCGCGTTGTTTTGAACGTAGATCGTTTTGCAATTGTCTGCGTCGGTGCAGAAATTCACCGCATCTGCTGCCGCAGACCCAGTGGTGAATAACGCCCCGATGAGGCAATAGAGTATCGTACGCCGCATGAGGGTCCTTTCTGGCCGGCCCCAGTTGCGGCTCTAGTATTGTGGAATGTGTCGTCCGAACTACTGTCAGGTGTGACAGCCAAAGAACTGTCGATGCGCGCAGGCGAGGAGCAAACAAGGCCTCACAATGATATCGAAAGTTGCGATTTCAGGCTATCGATCCTTGCGCGATATTGTGCTGCCGCTCGGTCAACTCACCGTCATCACCGGGGCCAATGGGACCGGTAAGTCGAGCATTTACAAGTCCCTTCGGCTGCTGGCCGATATTGCCGATGACCGCATCATTGCCTCAATTGCCCGTGAAGGCGGCTTTGACAGCATTCGCTGGGCTGGGCCGGAAAAGATCTCGCGCGGGATGCGAGATGGCTCTGTGCCGATTCAAGGCACGGTCCGACAGGGACCCGTATCTCTGAAGCTTGGATTCACAGAAGATGAACTCAGCTATGCGATCGAACTGGGATTGCCCATCCCAGTGCCCGGGACGATGTTTGCGCTCGACCCCGAGATTAAGCGCGAAGTTTACTGGCTCGGCGACAAGCCAACGCCAAGCAAGATAGTTGCAGACCGGCGCGGTCCAGGTGTCCGGGTCAAGGATAATGACCATAAGCCAGTGCAAATCGCGACCAGTATGGGGCCGCACGACTCGATGATACGCGAAATCGTTGGCGAACAAGCGCCTTGGGAGCTCGCAGTTCTGCGCGGTCGTCTCTCTGCCTGGCGCTTCTATGACCA
>JBCBBY010000015.1:0-56016 GCA_038531195.1 Pseudomonadota bacterium | reverse complement strand
CTCGCAGAAGTCACCCTCGTGCTCGACAATAGTGAGCGCACCGCACCGCCTGAGTTTAACAGCTCCGACACGCTGGAAGTGATGCGCCGCCTGAAACGCGGGGCGGGCTCGAGCTATAAGCTCAACGGGCGCACCGTTCGCGGTAAAGACATCAAACTCTTATTCGCGGACGCCTCGACCGGCGCGAACTCGCCGTCGCTGGTGCGACAAGGCCAAATCAGCGAGCTGATCGGCTCGAAGCCGCAGAACAGACGCCGCATTCTAGAAGAAGCGGCGGGTATTTCCGGGCTCAACACACGGCGCCACGAGGCGGAACTCAAGCTGCGCGGCGCTGAAACCAATCTTGAGCGTTTGAGCGAAGTTTCGGCTGAGGTTGAGCGTCAGCTTGAGAGCCTAAAGCGCCAAGCTCGCAAAGCGCGGAAGTATAAAGAGCTAAGCGCGCGCATTTCCGCGCTGGAAGCGTTCCTCGCTCACCTCAAGTGGAGCACCGCGAAAGAGGACCAGGAAACCGCTGCGGTCGCCCTGGCCCGAGCGAAAACCGAAGTTGAGCGGCTGACCCGCGAAGCGGCGGTGGCGGAAACCAAACGACTTGAGGCCAGTGAAGGCATCGGCCCTATGCGCACGGCTGAAGCGGTGGCGTCCGGCAAACTCGGTCAAGCGCGGATCGAACTTGCGCGGGTGGAAACCGAACGCAAGAACGCCGCTGATGTATTGGCCGGACTAGAACGCGAGACAGAGCGTCTTGCTGAGGATATCCAGCGCGAGCAATCGCAAAAGGAAGAAGCTGAGCGTACACTCGCCGATGCCAAAGAGGCGCTCGCCGCGCTTCCGGTTGAGAACGATACGACCAATAAAGAAAAAGAGGCCGAAGCTGAGCGGGTTCTTGCGGAAGCGAAAGCAGCCTTGGAACAAGCGCAGCGCACTGCCGACAGCAAAAGCGAAGCCTTCGCCCAAAAACGTGCTGAAATTCAAGCGCTCGAGGCCAACGCCAATGCGCACCGCCAACGCATGCAAAGCTTGGAGCAAGAAGTTGCTCATTTGCGTGCCGCTGTCGCCGATCTACCTGAAACATCAGAGTTAACCAAAGAGCTCGAAATGGCGCGTAGCGCCGAAACAGAAGCCGAAACCGCCGTCAAATCCGCGCAAGAAGCTCTGGACGCTGCTGAGCAAGCCGTCATCGACAAGCAAGAAGCCGAACTCGCAGCGAAAACGCCAGCTGATGATGCGCAAGATACTTTGCGGACACTCGAAACAGAAATTGCGGGCCTCACCCGCCTTCTGCGTAAAGCCGAGACCAATCAAAGCCCACCGGTTGTCGAACAAATGCGCACACGCGATGGCTATGAAAAGGCCGTCGCCGCCGCGCTTGGCGATGATTTGCAAGCACCCGTCGATAAATCCGCTTCAATCTATTGGGGTGGGAGCACGGTCAAAACGCAAGCCCTGCCCGGATTTGCGAAACCGCTCACTGATTTTGTTGAAGCGCCAGGCGAACTCGCCGCGCGCTTGTCACAATGCGGCGTGGTCTCTCGCACTGACGGAGAGGCCCTCGCGAGCGAATTGCAACCTGGTCAACGCCTTGTCACTTTGGATGGCCACCTGTGGCGCTGGGATGGCTTTACCCGAACCCCAGCGGCGCCTGTTGCTGCCGCTGAGCGTCTGGAACAGCAAGCGCGTTTAGAAGCGGCGCAAACCGCGCTCGGCCCGCAGCGCCAAGAAGTCTCCGACCTGCAAGCCAAATATGCCGAAGCGCGCGGCGCTCGGATTGGCGCAGAAGAAGACATCAAACAGTTCCGCCGCAGCGTCCAAGAAGCGACCCAACGGCTTGATACGGCGCGTCGCAACCTCGCCAGCGCCAAACAGCAAGCCGATCGCGCCAGTTTGAAAGCAGATGCCGCGAAAGAAAGCCTCGCGCGGGTCGAGTCCGACCTCGCCATCGCGACAGAGGCTTACCAAACGGCGGCAAAACCAGAGAATACCGAAGTCCTTGGGACGCTCGAGCGCGAAGTTTTCGAATCGCGTGAACAACTCAGCACTGCACGGGCGCGCGAGACGGAATGCCGAGGTCGTCTGACCGACCTTACGCGGAATCGTCAGCAAGCCATGGCGCGCCGGGACGCTCTCGAGAAAGACGTCGAGCGCTGGGATGGACGTTTACAAGCCTCTGCGACGCGCGTTGAAGCGCTCGCGAAACGCCGCGCCGAAGCCGTCAGCGAAGCTGGACAAGCAAAAGCACGCCCAAAAGCGCTGCAAACACAGCTCGATACGTTGGCCGCCCGCGTCGAAGCGCTGGAAGCCGAACGTCAGACTGCGGCCGATACGCTCGCGACTCGCGAAGCGGAGATCCGTGAAGTCGAAGAGGCTGCTCGGTCCGCCAGCAATCTCTCGATGAGCGCGCGCGAGACCCTCGCTGTGGCCAACGCAAAACTGGAAAACGCGACGGAACGGTTGGCGGAAGCCTCTGAAATCGCGCAATCGCAGTTCCAGCGAGCACCAGAAGGTCTGCTTCCGATCGCGAAAGCTGGCCTCGACGAAGAAGAAATGGCGAGCCTAGACGTTAAAGAAGCCGATCGTCAGCTCGATTTCCTGCGCCGCGATCGCGAGAATCTCGGCGGCGTGAACATGGAGGCCGAGGCTGAAGTCGAGGAAATTTCCTCGCGCCTCGGACTACAAGCTGAAGAAAAAGCCGATTTGACCGCCGCCATCGAGAAACTCCGCGAAGGTGTAGCCGCGCTCAATGATGAAGGCCGCAATCGTCTCTTAGGCGCGTTCGATCAGGTCAATGAGCACTTCAAAGCGCTGTTCACGGCTCTCTTCCGGGGCGGCGAGGCCGAGCTGCGTCTTGTTGACGCGGACGACCCGCTCGCGGCGGGCCTCGAAATCTTCGCGCAGCCGCCCGGCAAGCGTCTCGGCACTCTGTCTTTGATGTCAGGGGGCGAGCAGGCGCTGACAGCCACCGCTTTGATTTTTGCGGTCTTCCTGTCGCGTCCAGCGCCGATCTGTGTGCTCGACGAGGTCGATGCACCGCTCGATGATGCGAACGTTGACCGGTTCTGCCGGATGCTCGACGAGATGCGTCAGCGGACCGACACACGTTTCATTGTCATCACCCACAATCCGGTGACGATGAGCCGAATGGACCGCCTCTTCGGCGTCACAATGCGTGAAAAGGGCGTATCTAAACTGGTTTCCGTGGATCTCGACACCGCTGAAGAGCTTGTCGCTGCCGAATAGCCAGGCTAACGAATCTGCCATGTCTGAGCCTGAAAACAGTGATTTAGCCGAGCGTATTGCCCGCGCCAAAAGCGCGCAGGAGCAGCTCGAAAAAAAGCAAAGACAACAAGAAGCTTCCGCGGGTGTGTCTGCCGGCGCGCTGGCTTTACGCTACGGCGCAGAGTTCGGGGCGTCCGTATTTGTTGGGATTTTGCTCGGTTTGGGCATTGACCATTTCGCTGGAACAGAGCCGTGGGGCTTGTTGATCATGATGTGCTTCGGTCTGGCCGCTGGCATCCTGGGTGTCATTCGCGCTTACAAAGAGTTGACGGATGCGACTAATCCGGCCATGAGCCCCGACAAAACGGGCTCTAAACCTGAAGAATAGACGCGAAATATGAATCTCTTTTTCTACGGCGCCGCCGACCCAATGAAACAGTTCGAGGTCCAGAAATGGATCGAGTTCCCGCCATTATTCGGTTACGATGTTTCGTTCACCAACGCCGCTGGCTTCATGCTCCTCGGCGTCGTCCTCTGCATCGCATTTTTCGGCTATGCCGCCTCCCGCGGTAAAATGGTGCCGAACCGGCTTCAGTCTATGGGCGAGATTGGCTACGGCTTCGTCGCTGACATGATCCGTGGGACAGCGGGTGAAGAGGGCCTGCGCTTCTTCCCATTCGTGTTCACCCTCTTCTTCTTCATTCTGTTCGCCAACCTGATCGGAATGTCGCCATACGCATTCACCACAACCAGCCATTTGATCGTGACGGGTCTATTGTCGCTCTTGGTGATCAGCATCGTGGTTGTGTTTGGCCTGTGGAAAAACGGATTTAAATTCTTCGGCCTGTTCGCGCCATCTCTTGGCGACATGCATATCCTGGGTAAGGTCGTAATTTACCTGATCCTGATCCCGATCGAAATCATCTCCTTTATTGCCCGTCCGCTGACCCTGTCTTTGCGTTTGTTCGCAAACATGCTGGCCGGTCACATCCTTCTCAAGCTGTTCGCAGGCTTTGCTGTTACCGGGATTACCGCCGGCGGTATTGGCCTCGTGGTCGCCCCCCTCGCCTTTGGCATGGGCGTGGCGCTGAACGCTCTCGAATTCCTTGTCGCAGGTCTGCAAGCTTACGTGTTTGCGATCCTAACCTGCGTTTACCTGAACGACGCCCTACACCCGTCGCACTAAGGAGCCCGCTCACTGCGGCTAAATAGCCGTGCTGTTTCAACTTGACGTGCCCTTACGAACAGGCTTCACGGGGCGCAAATCGAACGAAAGACTTCCCAAAGGAGATTCTCATGGAAGGCGATATCACTCTCGGTCTTAAGTACGTTGGTGCTGGCCTCGCGACCCTCGGCATGATCGGTGCTGCGATTGGTGTGGGTAACATCTTCGGCTCATTCCTGGACGCTGCGATGCGCAACCCTTCTGCTGCCCCACAGCAGACCGGTAACTTGTTCATCGGTATGGCGCTTTCAGAAGCGCTCGGCATTCTGTCATTCCTGGTCGCGATTTTGATCCTGTTCGTGGTCTAAGCCACACCTGATCTTAAACCGTAAGACCCATAGGGACCTGATAGGCTATGTCTCCGATTCTCATCGCTGCAGAGGCTGCGACGGACGCTGATAAAGCGGCGTCTTTCGCACCATTTGACCCTTGGCACTTCCCCTCCCAGATTTTCTGGTTGGTGGTGCTGTTCGGGACCCTATACATTGTGCTCTCACGCTTCATCCTGCCAAGCATTGGCAGCACTTTGGAGCGTCGAGAGAGTACGATTGCGAGCGACCTTGATGAAGCCGCTCGGATGAATGAAGAGGCCATTGAGGCGCAAAAAGCGGTCGAAGTCTCGATCGCAAAAGCCCATGGCAAAGCGCGCGAAACGGCTGACAAGGCGCGAAGCAAAATCGATAAAGAGATTGCTGCTGAGACCGCTAAGGTCGACGCTGAAGTCGATAAGAAGCTGTCTGAGGCTGAAACCCGGATCGACGCCCTTCGCGCCGAAGCGATGCAGAATGTCGAAAGCATTGCCGAAGACGCTGCCGCAAGCTTGATTGGCAAATTTGGCAGCAAAGCGGGCAAAGCCGACGTGTCTGCGGCTGTGAAAACGGCTTTGGGAGAAGGATAGACTGATGCGTTACCTCATCCTCGGAACCGCCCTTCTCGCGACGCCTGCCGCCTACGCCGCTGACGAAAAAGTGGCTTGGGACCCAACGACCGCAACAGCGTTTGCTGCTCTGGTCACGTTCTTGATCATTGTTGCGATGGTCGGCGGGTTTAAAACCATCTTCTCAATGCTCGACGCCCGCGCAACCGGCATTCAGAGCCAAATCGACGAAGCCAAAGCGCTTCGCGAAGAAGCCTCTAAGCTGATGGCTGACGCGAAGAAAAAGGCGAAAGAAGCCGACGAGGCCGCAGAAGACATCATCAAACGGGCAAAAGCAGATGCTGACGCGATGATGAAGCAAGCGAAAGCCGACTTGAAAGCCAAAGTTGCGCGCCGTGAAGCGCAAGCCGAAGCGCGGATCGCCCGCGCCGAAGCGGACGCCGCTGCCGAAGTCCGCCGCGTCGCTGCAGATGCTGCGACAGCCGCAGCCCGCAACATCCTTTCAGGATCTGGCGAAGCAGACGATTTATTCGACAAAGCGCTGGGTGAGATTGACGGTCGCTTGAACTAAGCTCGAGCGACATCGCCAAGTTAAACGACCCGCTCTTTCCGAGCGGGTTTTTATTTTGACGACGTTCGCTTTTCGCGGCCAAATACCGCTTTCATCATCCAGTTGGGCGCGAACCGTTCGACGCGAGGGTGACGCTCCAACACGCCTTCCATCCAGCGTCGGCCCCATAAGGAATTGCGCCCCAGCAAGACAACGCCAAGAATTGCGATCGGCAGGCCAATCGGCAAGAGCGGCGTGACAAATGCGATTGGGATCGCAATCGCGATCAATAATAGCCCCAAGAGCGCGAAGGCCTGACGGACAAGCGTACGAACGCTCGCCCCAACAACGCCCAGCGGGGCGCCAGCGGCGCTCGACTTCAGTGAGTCTTTGTCAAAAGGGGATGATCCGTCGGGCATGTTTTCTTAATATGGTTCTTGAACGCAACGTTCCAACTAAATTTGACTGAATAATGACTCTGGCAAGGTTGAACGGTTTTGCCTACACATTTTACGTTGAAATGACGTGAATTTCATTGCGAAGTTTCGTGTAGAACACAGTTGGTGGGACGTTGAAGCAGCTGCGATCTATCCAGGCCTTAAGGGCGATCGCCGCGCTCGCGGTTATGTGTGCACATTTGCATGGAATTGAAGCGCGGCATTCAGGCGAATCACCCCTCCTATCGGCGGCTTGGATTGCGGGGGTCAGCGGTGTTGACCTGTTCTTCGTAATTTCTGGCTTCGTCATGGTCTGGGTCGCCGGTGACACCACACCAGGCTGGCGCCAGTCGGCGAGTTTCCTGTTCGCCCGGGCGACGCGAATTTACCCGCTCTGGTGGCTTTTTGCACTGGCGATGGCAGGATATTTCATCCTGTCCTATGGCGTCCCGTGGGATGCTGAAAAACTTGCCCCTGTGAATGTCTCCGGGATCGAGCATTTATGGAAATCCTTTTTGCTCGTGCCACATGCCGCCTTTCCGATTCTCCCCCTCGGCTGGACGCTCATGCATGAGATGTACTTCTATCTCGCATTTGCGTTGGTTTTGCTTTTACCTCAGCGTTTCCGATTGCCCGCATGTGTGATCTGGGGGCTTGTCATCGTGGCGAGCCTATCGACAGGAATGACCGGCTTTTATGCCGACTCAATCGTCTCACTCTTGCTCTTCCCAATGACTTTGGAGTTTCTAATGGGCGCAGGTGTTGCCTGGCTGATTAAGTCTGGCGAAACCCGCTTTGCTTGGATCGCTTTGCCCTCATCATTATTCGGCTTGGTGTGGGCGTACTTGACCGTGAACTTCTTAGACACCGCAGCCCTTCTTCCGACTTTGCGGACGTTCACCTACGGCCCGGCATTCGCATTTCTTTTATACGCTCTGGTAAGTTTGGAACTCTCAGGAAAGCTCGATCGCCTCATTCCACAGGCCTTGGTCCACATCGGCGATTGGAGCTACTCTCTCTATCTCTGCCACATTCTCGTGATTAGCGCCTTTGCCCGCGTGTTCTTTCCGGCGTTCAGTGCCGCGGGCTTTGTCGACAATGCCGCGTTTCTGATCCTTTCAAGCGGCGCCGCGCTGGCCGTGTCTTGGGTGAGCTATACATGGTTTGAGCGTCCAATTCTTGGCGCCACGCGCCGCGTGCGGCGGTCGTGGTCGGCCAACTCACCGCCTACCCCTATCAAACACGCTTAGATCATTATCCCGGTATCTCGATCTTCGAAGCCTGCATTGCCGCTGCTGAGCAAGCACGGAAAACACGTATTTTTGGTCGGGACTTTGCGGGATGTCTACGCTCAAATCGATACAAGCGCTGCGTGCGGTGGCGGCGACCCTCGTCCTGTTATGCCACCTATTCGCGATTGATCAGCAAACCGCGAAGCGGACCGCGCCGATGACCTCATTCTGGGAAAATGGCGCATATGGCGTCGATCTTTTCTTCGTCATATCCGGGTTTGTTATCGTCTGGGTGGGCGCAGAGCGCCGCCAGGCGTGGAGGAGCGCAGCCAACTTCATCGCCGCAAGAGTGGTGCGGATTTATCCGACGTGGTGGCTCTTCGCGGGGCTGATGGCCATCGCCCTTTGGCTAACCGGCGGCGTGCCATGGAATGTTGAGCGCATGGCAGACTGGGGCATGCATGGCCCGAGCCATTTATGGCACTCCTTCTTGCTCCTGCCGCAAGCCCATCACCCCGTCTTAGGGGTCGGTTGGACCTTGGTGCATGAGATGTATTTCTACGTCGTCTTTGCGGCTTTGATCTGCTTTGTCCCGATCAAGCGCCGCCCGCTCGCGCTTTGGTTTTGGACGGCGCTAGTCTTATTGGGCGCACTTTGTGGGTTCGCTGACGAATTCGCCAAAGATTGGATAGCGCTTGTCTTCTATCCGATGACGCTGGAATTCTGTGCGGGCGCGTTCGTGGCGTACCTGATCAAATCCGGCTTTATGCGATATGGGCGCATTTGTTTTTGGCTCGGCAGCCTCGGCTTTGTCGCCGTCTTCTTTGGCGCCGATCAGGCGATTGGCGCCCTGTTCGGCCTCGACCTTCAAATTTTGCATGTCTGGCAACGCACTCTCACCTATGGTGTCTGCGCCGCCGTCTTAGTTTACGGCGCTGTCGCCCTCGAGTTAAGCGCACCGCGTGAGATGCCCATTCCAACCAGCCTGGTGCGCCTCGGCGACTGGAGCTATGCGCTCTATCTCTGTCACCCGCTGGTTATCAGCGTGACCGGGCGTGTGGGGTTTCACCTTTGGGGGTTTGAAGGCTGGCTCGCCCCTTATGTCGTCCTAGCGGTCAGCCTGATCGCAAGCGTCGCGCTCTCTGGGATCGTCTATGCGACCCTGGAGCGTCCGCTGATTGCTCGTTTCAAACGCTGGCAGGCCAGCCGCCGGACGCCTTCTCAAGCGGCCCGCGACTAAGCAGCACTGCCGGGCTATTCAGCCGCGACGGCTTCGGGCGCAGGCGGCGTCCACTTCAAGACAGGCTTACGCGCGGCTCGTGTTTCATCCAGTCGCCGCTTTGGCGCGAGATATGGCGCATGCTTCATGGCCTCATCTCCCGCTGCAGCCCGTTCGGCAACGACGCTCAGCGCGTCACAGAAGCGATCAAGCTCTTGCTTGCTTTCGGTTTCGGTCGGCTCGATCAGCATGGCGCCATGGACAACCAATGGGAAGTACATAGTCATCGGGTGATAACCTTCATCGATCAGAGCTTTGGCGATATCGATTGTT
The DNA here is from genome assembly GCA_038531195.1 of Pseudomonadota bacterium. Classification (GTDB taxonomy): domain Bacteria; phylum Pseudomonadota; class Alphaproteobacteria; order Caulobacterales; family Hyphomonadaceae; genus Henriciella. The sequence goes on along the minus strand of JBCBBY010000015.1, from coordinate 46,930 downwards.
TCGATGCCATCTGCTGTGAAATCGTCTGAGAACAGCGCTTCGTGCATACAATAGCCATCAAAGGCCGGCGTCATGATGTGCTTCAAGCGCGCTTGAACATAGTTGGCGTTCAACACGGCGTCTTCTGCAACTTGCTTCAGACCATCTGCGCCGTGGCTGAGCATGTAGGTCAGCGCGCGCACGAACATGCCCATTTGGCCATGGAAGGCGACCATGCGGCCAAAGGCTTCGGCGCCCTCACCTTCGGTCTCTTCGACCAAGTGGAAGCCATCTTCGTCTTTGACGACAAATGGCACAGGCGCATAGGGCGCCAGCGCATCTGAGAGCACCGTTGGGCCAGACCCAGGACCGCCGCCGCCATGAGGCGTCGAGAAGGTCTTGTGCAGGTTGATATGCATCGCATCGACGCCGAGATCGCCGGGACGCACGCGTCCGACAATCGCGTTGAAATTGGCGCCGTCGCAATAGAAATAACCGCCTGCAGCGTGAATGAGATCGGCGATCTCTTTGATGTCGGTCTCAAACAATCCACACGTGTTCGGATTGGTCAGCATGATCCCGGCAATATCTTCGCTGGTTTCAAGTTTGGATTTCAGATCCGCCATGTCGACGCGGCCGCGCGCATCAGCGGCGATCTCATCCACGATGAAGCCGCATTGGATCGCGGTCGCCGGGTTGGTGCCATGCGCAGAGGCAGGGACCAGAACGCGCTTGCGAGTCTCACCTTCTCCGCGCGCGATCAGCGCTTGGCGAATGGCCAGCATGCCGCACAATTCGCCATGAGCGCCCGCTTTCGGGCTCATCGCGACGGCTGGAAGACCCGTGAGGGTTTTGAGCCACGTCGCAAGCTCGTCGATCAGCTCGAGCGCGCCTTGTACGGTACGTTGCGGTTGCAGCGGATGCACATCAGCAAACCCTGGCATCCTGGCGGCTTTCTCATTCAAGCGCGGATTGTGTTTCATCGTGCAAGAGCCAAGTGGGAACAGGCCAAGATCGATGGCATAGTTCTGTTGGCTAAGCCGCATATAGTGGCGCACCGCTTCTGGCTCTGAAAGGCCAGGTAATTCGGTTCCACGTTTGCGCGCGATACCACCGAGGCGAGAGGGTTTGCCTTTCGGTGCTGCGAGGTCCACCCCGGTTTTGTCGGGCGAACCGATCTCGAAGATAAGATCTTCATGCTGGCGAAGGCCTTGGGAGCCGGAAACGGTTTTCGGTGTCTTCATGTCAGTTGTCCCTGGCGCGGTTGGTCGTCCAATCGTTTGCATACCCATTAGATCACCTCCGTCAGCGCAGCCGCATAAGCCGCGATATCGTCTTGTGTCGTGCACTCGGTCGCCGCGGCAATGATCACGTTGCCCATGCCATGATCTGGCAGGAGGCGGCTGACGCGCACGCCGCCGAGCACCCCATGCTCTTCCAACATGGCGAGGACGGCTTCGGCATCCATTGGCGTTTTGAATGCGAATTCGTTGAAGAAACGCGGGGTTAGAATGTCGACGCCTGGGATGGCTTCCAACGCGTCGGCAAGATCGCACGCCGCTTCATGATTTAGGACGGCCAATTGCTCAAGCCCAGCGCCACCGAGCAAGGTCATGTGCGCGGTGAAGGCCAAGGCGCAAAGGCCGGAATTTGTACAAATATTTGAGGTCGCTTTGTCCCGGCGGATGTGTTGTTCGCGGGTCGAAAGGGTCAGCACGAAGCCGCGTTCACCATTCGCATCAACTGTTTCACCGCAAAGGCGGCCTGGCATTTGCCGCACCAGTTTTTGCGTACACGCGAACAGCCCAACATAAGGGCCACCAAATGTCAGCGGGTTGCCGATGGACTGGCCCTCGCCGACGGCAATATCCGCGCCCATCTCACCGGGCGGGGTGACGAGGCCAAGCGAGACCGCTTCGGTAAACACGCTGACCAAGAGCGCTTTCTGAGCGTGCGCCGCATCCGCGACAGGGCTAAGATCCGTGATCGTTCCGAACACGTTTGGCGACTGCCCGATCACGCAGGCGGTTGTGTCATCGACATGATTGGCAAGCTCTAACTCACCATCAATGGCAGGCTCTAATTCTACAACTTCAATGCCCTGCGCTTCGCAGAGGAGGCGCGTCGCGGCCGCATAGTGCGGATGCAAACCGCCGGATAGGACGACCTTTTTGCGGCGGGTGACGCGGCACGCCATGACCGCGGCCTCGGCGCATGCGGTCGAGCCGTCATACATGCTCGCATTGGCGACATCCATGGCGGTCATCGCCGCGACTTGGGTCTGGAATTCAAACAAGGTCTGAAGCGTGCCTTGCGCGATCTCTGGCTGATAGGGCGTGTAGGTCGTCAGGAATTCAGAACGCTGAATGATCATGTCGACGCTGGCCGGCACGTGATGCTTGTACGCGCCTGCGCCGACGAAGAAAGGGCCATCGCTGGCAGTGCGGTTCTTCGCAGCAAGACCCGCCATATGGCGCTCAACCGCCATCTCACTCTGATGATCCGGCAGACCGCGGATTTGACCATCCAAACGGGCGCTTTGCGGCACATCTTGATAGAAGTCATCGACCGAGGCGGCGCCGATTGTGTTCAGCATCGCGGTCCGGTCTTCTGGGGTCAGGGGCAAATATCTCATGCTTGGGGCTCCAGGGTCATCGCCGCTGCCACACGTTGGGCATTGGCATCTTGTTGCATCAGATCAGAGACGACACCGTCGCGATCTGTCTGAGTTTTGTTTTGGCTAAGTTTACGCACGCCTTGCAGTTCCGTGACCGCGATTTCGAAGGCCACGATCGCGCGGGCGAGTTTGTCTATATAGACGTTTGGCGCATCACCGACCGCCCATGGCACCGCGCGTTCGGCCTCCATCTGATCCGACAGCGCCTCGATGCTCGCGCGGATATCATTCGCATCGGTCTGGAAGGTCAGCTGTCCACGGGCTTCGGCTGCGATATAATTCCACGTCGGCACAACGCGTCCATGTTCGGCCTTAGAAGGATAAGCTGAAGCTGAGACATATCCGTCGCCTGCCTGAAACACAGCGGCGACAGGAAGAACTTCGCCTTGCCGATCTTGCCAAAAACGATTGGTCCGCGCGACGTGGCCGATCAGCTTGGGTCCGTCTTTGCTCCAAACCAAAGGCACGATGGCCACGATCGGACCATCCTCGCCATTCGTGACGAGTGTCGCGAGCGGATTGTCACGCACAATCGCGCGCGCCGCGTCCTCGTCTGTGTGGAAGATGGAAGACGGATGCATCTGCCTAGAGGCCCTCGCAATAGGTCTTGTAGGCGTCAGCGTCCATCAAGCCGTCAAGCTCGCCTTTGTCAGACAATTTCAGCTTACAAAACCAGCCTTTGCCTTCTGGATCTTCATTCACGGTCTCTGGCGCATCGGCGAGGTCGCCATTGCCTTCGGTAACTTCGCCCGCGATCGGCGCGTAGACGTCGGAGGCGGCTTTGACACTTTCAACCACCGCCATGTCGTCGCCTTTGCCGAAGCTGGCGCCGGCTTCAGGCACCTCAACAAAGACCACATCGCCGAGCTGTTCGGCGGCGTATTTGGTAATCCCGACGGTCCCGACATCGCCCTCTACGGCAATCCATTCATGGTCCTCTGTGAAATATGTACTCATCACTCTCACCCCTTAGCGTTTGTAATTTGGTTGTACGAAAGGCAGGTCACAGACTTCTGCCGGGCGCGCTTTGCCGCGCACCATTAAATCGATTTTGGTCCCAGGCACCGCGAGATCGGTGCGGACATAGCCCATCGCGATCGGCCGCTCGACACTCGGTCCAAAGCCGCCCGAGGTGACCATACCGACGGGTGCGCCATCTACATGGATCTCGGTGCCCTCTCGCGCGGGTGCGCGTTCGAGCGGTTGGATGCCCACGCGTTTTTCAGCCGGGCCTTCGGCGAAAGCTTTCAAAATCCGCTCAGCGCCAGGAAAGTCGGCGCGTTCGCGACGAGACTTTTGAATGACCCAGCCGAGGTCAGCCTCGATCGGGTCGCGCGTCGGGTCCATGTCGTGACCGTAGAGACAGAGCCCGGCTTCTAACCGCAGGCTATCTCGCGCACCGAGGCCGATCGGTTTCACCCGCTCATCTGCGAGAAGGGCTTCGACAATCGCCATGCCTTTTTCATTGTTTGGCAGCAGCAGTTCAAAACCGTCTTCGCCGGTATAACCAGACCGCGAAACCATATAGCGCTCGCCGTCCCGCTGGATGTATGCGCAGCGCATGAATTTCAGGTCTGCCGCTTCTGGAAAGTGCGCGAGGAGCGCGGCTTCCGCTTTCGGGCCTTGCAGCGCCACCAGCATACGATCATCGGCGCGTTGCAGCATTGCCTCGCCGCCGAGTTTGTCTTCCATCAGAGCCCAGTCTTGCGCTTTGACGGCGCCATTGACGACGATGTAGAGCATGCCGTCCAAGCCTTCGCCGGGCATACGTGTGATGATCAGATCGTCGAGGATCCCGCCGTCATCATTTAGGAGCACCGATAGACGCCCCTGCCCGGGCTTTAGGCCTGTAATGTTGCTCGGGACCAATTGTTCGATCAGCGCTGAAATCTTGGCATGACCGTCGGCTTCACCAAGCCCGTCTTTCAAGAATAGAAAGCTCGGCCCCATATGGGATACGTCAAACAGCCCCGCATGCTCACGCGTCCATAGGTGTTCGGCTTTCACGCCTTCAAATTGAACCGGCATCTCATAGCCAGCGAATGGCACCATCTTTCCGCCATGCGCGACATGCAAATCATAAAGCGGTGTACGCCGGAGCGGTTCGTTCGCAGGTTCAGCCAAACTTGGCGCCTTCCAAAGCAGGACAGATCACGCGTCAAGCGGACCTATGCTGCCCCCGCTGTCGTGGCGCCTGAGAGATTCCGCCCAAGTTTGAACTGGGGCTTGCTCCTTCGGCGAGACTGCCATGGCGGTGCCGTGCGTCTCTTTCCAGCGTGTTGATTCCGAACCGGTCCTTTTGCCTGAGCGTTTCCGGGGCGGTTGCGCCTTCGGCGATCGGGAATTCGATTCTCTCCCGGAACGGAATTTGTAAGCGTTAGCTAGTCCGAATCCGGGAGACCGACAAGTCTAATATCAGTTTGAGCGCGCGGTCCTAGTCGACCAAGGTCAGCGCGGACAATTGGCTGGCAATGGCTGCGTAAGCATTGAGCAACTCTTCACCATTCGACGCATCAAAGAAGCGACTCGATTCGCCAGCGCAGTCTTCCAATGTCTCTTTGGCCGAGGTCGGCGCCTGGAACGCTACCGAATAGACAAGAACGTCATCGTCGCGCATCTCATCGCACATCTTCTTAGCCTGTGTATTGCTATCGCCCTGGGTCGATTCATAGGCCGTATTAAACTGTCCGTCGGTCATCAGGATCACCGCTTTAATGGCGTGAGGTTCGGTTTTCGCCAGCGGGGCGGATTCTTCCGGCCAAATCGCATCCCATTCCGGGGCAATCAGGTACCAAGACCAAGCGATTCCCAGGTGGCCTGCGGTCCATCCATCCGCCACCAGGCTATCAATCGCCAGATCGAACGCCTCGAGATTGTTCGTTAAAGGCATCAAGCTGGAGTCAGGACAGCTGTCTGCTGCGTCGCCGACCCATTTGCCGAGTTCTGGCTTATCTGCATTCCAAGCAGCGGAACCTGTACGCTCCGAAACGCAAACTTTGTCTAAGCCATCGCCGTCGGAATCATCCGACTCCGCCCGTCCAAGCGCGGCATTGCCATAGGCGCCCGCATTGACCGACGTCGCATAGCTCACGAACGACACACGAACGCGGTCGCCCGTTTGCGGCGTAATCAGAGTGCCCGCTGCACTTTTCGCAGCGGCTTTGAGGTCAGTGAGCTTTTGCCCAGACATCGAACCCGAAACATCCAACATTAAAGCGAGATCGAGCTTTGTGATATTGGCCTTTGCCGTCGCTGCAGTGGCGACGCTGACAGTCTCTGGTGATAGAGACTCACCCAAGAGCGTTTTCACCTCACAATCCGAGGCCACTTGCACCGTTCCCGCTAAGCGGTCGACGGTTACGGTCGCTTCGGCGCACGCCGCATCACCGTGGGCGGTTAGAAGATTGGCTTCATAGGAGTTGAGCGCAATCGCTTTGATTTCGTCATCAGTGACTGACGAATCTTCCATCGCGCGCGCCCCAGCTAAAGAGGCGGCATCGATCGCGGACTGTAAATGTCTGTCTGTTCCAACTTGGCGCGCTGCATCGACTGCGAATGCCGCGACCAAAAGCAAGGGCACCATAACCAGTGCGAACATCATAACCACATTACCGCTGCGGTCGCGTTTCCAACTTTTGATTGAATCCCTGAACATCATGCTCGGTCCCCGACGCATTATTCCGGCACAATTGCCAGTTTCGCGCTTCAGGCGAGCAATTTATGTGCCAATTCGCCTTTTAAGGGATTGGAAACCAAGGCAGAGAGATGCGTGCACCGACCGAAATATTCGGGAAAATCAGACTGGTAAGTGAAACCAATTCGTGAGCCTCATTTCAGTGAATCACTCAACCAAGCCGACGTTTAGGTATCTTCCAGCAATTTGCTGATAGATACTCTCGAGCTCATCTTCATCGGATGTTTCGAAATAGTAATCGGCATCGTTATCCGTGCATGTTTTGAGCAATGACTCCGCTTCAGGCGTGGCGTCGTAAGCGACCGCATAGATGATGATGCCGGCATCCCGCATTCCAGCACATAAGTTTTCAGAGGCGGTTCTTATATTGTTTCGTTGAGTAGCTGCATCGCTATCTGCAAAGCCCGGTGCAAGCGCTTGTTCGAATGTTCCGTCGGTCATCAATATCGCGACCTTAAGGATGTTCGGATCGCCGTACGGTTGAGCCTTATGTGTGCTGTGACCGCCATACTCTGAATCTTCCCAGACTGAATTCCAGTTCGGAGACAGCGTGTACCAAGTCCAGGCGATCCCCAAATGACCCGCCGTCCGACCGCCAGCGATTCCTGAGGAGCGTCGCATATCGTCTATTGCCGTTTTGACGTCGACCAGCTGACTATCCAAAGGATATATTGGACTGTCCGGACATTGATGCACGGAAATTCGATCAAATTCGGTGCTCGCGAACGCGCCCGCCTGCGTAATCACCTCGCCGACATTGTGCGTCGTCGGATCTGCATCGGTGAATGCCTCTGCGCCCGCGCGTTCGGTGACACAAACACGGTCACCGTCGCCTTCATCATCATTTTCCGAGTCACGCCCGAGCGCGAGATTTCCAAAATCTCCCGCATTAACGCCGCCAGCAAAAGGAATGACCGAGACGCGACCGGTCGCGCCAGGTTGCAGTCCGATGATGATTTCGGCCGCGCGTTTGCCCGCCGCTTTGAGCGCCGCTAGTTCTGTTGCACCCATTGAGCTGGATAAATCGAACATCATTCCAACATCTGCGGTTCGGTGAATCGCAGCTGCGGACGACGTGACAGTCACTTTCATGTCACTTTTTCCCGAGATCCCGACCCCAAAAAGCGTTGGGACATCGCAGGTCGCAGACACCGTGACTTTGAAGGCCGAAGTATCATATGTATGGGGGTCCAGTGTGCAGTCAGCATCACCATGCATACTCAAAATGTTAGAATTAAACGCCCCCGTCGCCGCGCGTCCAGCATCCGCTCTCAAAAAACTGTAACTGAAGGTTCGCGCCCCGGCTAACGCCGCAGCATCGACCGCCGATTGCAAGTGTCGCTTCAAACTCACTTGTCTTGAAGTATCTATGGCCATTCCCGAGGCGATGATTAACGGCATAGCGACGAGCGCGAACAAGACAGCGGTATGCGCGCGCGTTTGGACCGCCCAACGGCGAATTGATGCATGAATCACGTACTTGGCTCCCTCATGCGCTTCATTTTGAAGTCGCACTGCGCCCCTAGTACGTGCGGGCACTCTACACGCTGCGGTTTAACTGGTTGTGTTTCAACCTTTCGAAATTTGCGCCAAAATCACCGACCACTCGGACAACAAAGCGCAGCGCAATTACTTCAAGAGCCGCAAAGGCTCGACTTCCAGCTTTTTCGCGATGGTCTCGTAAAGCGGCACGAGTTCGTCGCTAGAGTCAGGTCGAAACAAGCGCGCAGGATCAGCGGCGCAGGTTGAGAGCACTTTGTCTGGGCCATAGGCATCGATCCAGTCTTGATCGACCCAACCAAATGTCGGGTCCTCGACACTGAGCCCGATCACATAAATCAATACATCGTCATCGAGGATCTCGTCGCAAAACGCCATCATATCCCTAGAGCTAAAGGTATAAGCATAGCGGCCACCTGCCTCATGGTGACGATTGAAAATGCCATCGGTCAACACGACGATCGCTTTCAATGCACGGGCATGTGTGTTGTTTCTGGGTTTCGACTCTTCTGGCCAAATCGCCGACCACTTGGATGTGATCGCATACCAGGACCAGGCAATGCCAAGGTGACCAGCCGTTCCGGCCGAATTCGCCACGATTGCATCAATCGACTTGTTCAGCGCTTCTGCATCATCGGTCAGCGGCACAATCATCGGCTCGCGACAGAATGCGGGGGAATAGTCGCTCATGTAATGACCATCCGTCGGCAGATCATCGGTGTATCGGGTTGTCTCAGATGTGCGATTACTAACGCAAACTCTATCGCCATCGCCATCATCATCATTATCGTCCGCATAGCCTTGCGCACGGTTGCCCCACACGCCCGCATTGATGGCTTCGCCATACGGAATCAAAGCGATCTTCACGCGGCTGCCCGTCTCCTCAGTAATGAGCGTAGAGATTAGCGCCTTTGCCCCTGCCTTCGCAGCGGCGAGGCGTCCCTCATTGTTCATAGACCCCGACACATCGATCATCAGCGCCAGGTCTAAAGTCGGCGAGGCGTGCTCCGAATAGGAGTACCGAGACACCTTCATCTTGGGCGGCAGGCCGAACATATTCCCGAAGATTCTCGGCATTTGACATTCGACCTGGAGGTCGACCCCATCATTGTCACGCTCGACATCCGCTTCAATCTTCGCACATGACAAATCCATCTCGGTGAGGGTGCTATTGGCGTTGAACGACGCTTCAATGATCGCTTTCACTTGCTTGTCTGATAGTTCGTCATCTTCGAGCGCGCGGGCACCCGCCAAGGTCGCGGCATCCACGGCCAGCTGGATTTGCCGGTTGGCCGCAATATGCCGCGCTGTGTCGATTGTGCCCGCCACAGCCACTAAAAGTGGAAAGATCAGGATGGCAAATATAGCTGCCACATTGGCGCGCGTGTCATTGTGGCAGGCGAACAAAGGCGCCCTTAAAACAGAGTCGCTCACGTACTGGCTCCCTCTTGCGCTTCATTCGAAGTCGCACGGTGCCCCTAGTACGAAGCCCGGACGCTATGTCTGAGGGTTTAATGAACCGCCCTCAACTCAAGCGGCAATTTTAGAAAGACTATTTACGGTTGCTCTTACCCATGAAGCCGAACAAGTGACCGGCCACTTTACGCATTTGGATCTCTTCGCTGCCCTCCGTAATGCGGTAGCGACGGTGATGGCGGTAGATGTGCTCAAACGGCTTGTGACGCGAGTATCCGATCCCGCCATGGACTTGCATCGCGCGGTCGGCCGCGTTGCAGCACAGTCTGTTTGCGCGATAGTTGCACATTGAGACTTTATCAGAGAGCCTTTGAGCGACTTCTGGTTTGCTCATTTGGTCCATTTCCCAAGCGGTTTTGAAGATTAGGAGCCTCAGCATTTCTGCTTCCGTCGCGAGTTCGACGAGCGGGAATTGAATCGCTTGATTGACCGCCAAAGCCTTGCCAAATGGCTTGCGGTCTTGCGCGTATTTTACGCTCTCATCGATACAATAGAGCGCCGCTCCAACAGAACTTGCAGCCTGACGAATTCGGTTCTCATGCACAAAGTGTTGCGCCAGCGCGAGCCCCCCTTCGGCTGGCCCAAATAATGCACTCTCCGGCACCCAAACATTGGTTAATGAGACGCGCGGATGGTCTGTCGGCATATTGAAAGTCCAAAGGTATTCCTCAATTTTAACGCCAGGCGCGTCGGCCGGAACCAATAGACAGCTGATCCCTTTGGCGTCGCCATCTTCGCCGCTGGTCCGCACGAAACACATCATATGCGTGGCCACATGCATGCCTGTGGTCCACATTTTTTCGCCATTGATCAGCCACCCATCAACGCCGTCGCGCGTTTCTCGTTTTGCGACAGTGTCCATATGTGTCGCGTCGGAGCCGTGATCGGGCTCCGTCAGCCCGAACGTGGCAATGAATTTGCCGTCCAGCGCATCTTGAATGAGGTGTTTCTGCTCCGGACGCGCGAAATCTCGCAGCATGAGAATTTGTGGGTAATTGGCGACAATGGAGTGTTCGTTCTGGAGATCATTATGGAGCCCCAGTCCCTTGCGCGCCAAGTGTTCCCGAATGATCGCCATGGCGAGATTGCTGCCGTCTTGGCCGCCATATTCGGATGGAAGGGCGAAACGAAAGTGACCGGCTTTGTCAGCGCGGCGCTTGGCTTCGCGCAAAAGCTCTTCCCACTCATGACGAGGGAGGCCGCCATTCTCAAAATCCGTACGGGCCCATTCCCGGCGATGGTCGAAAAAGCGAATGTTATCGTCTTGCTCTTGGAGCGGACGGATTTCGTCCTCGATAAATTGATCGAGCACATTGAGGTAATCTGCAATGTCCTGAGGAATGTCGAAATCCATAGCCGTGCCTCCGCCTTTTGGCAGCACGATAGAAGCGATTACGGAGGCGACAATCCCGTCGTCGCGTCAACGAAATCAACCATGATCGCCTCTTACTGACGCAATCTGGCAGCAGTTTTCGCGCCTGCAGCACATTTTCCGATCTCTGAACGATTGACAATTCATTCAGTCGTCATATGTTTGTCTCTGTCAGATGAAGACATCGACACTGGCGCCTCGCCGAAACACAAGAAAGGTTTCCTCCTATGATCCGCTCCCTCGCCGCAACTGCTGCCGCCCTTTCCTTCGCAGGTACCGCTTTCGCTGGAACCGCGTTCACCGCCAAGCTTGAAACCCCAATGGATAAGGCTGAAAAGGTCGTAGCCGCGAAGGCACTTTGGACCTGTTCTGCAGATACATGCAAGGCCGAGCTCGATCGCAAAACCGTCCGCGTCAGCACCTGTAAGAAAGTGGTCAAAGAGATCGGTAAGGTCGCTGAGTTCTCAAATGATAAAGAGTCGCTGTCTGCTGAAGACCTTGCGCGCTGCAATGCCGTCGCAAAATCTTAACTGAATTATTCACCTCACTCCCCCTCCAAGGGTCACTTCATCTGAAGTGGCCCTCTTTTTTTGTGCAAGGCAATCAAATACTTGACGGCAGCGTCAGGTTTTTTGTTTTCCTTCACGGGAGATACCGATTAAGGTTTCGGACAACAAGAAAAACGATGGGAGGCCCAAATGACACTGAATTTTGTGAGAACGCCGGATGCTCGGTTCGAGGATCTACCGAATTTTGACTTCGCGCCGAACTATATCGACGATTTGCCGGGCTATGAAGGATTGAGAGTCCATTATCTTGATGAAGGGCCGGCGAATGCGGATCGCGTTTTTCTATGCCTGCACGGCGAACCGAGTTGGTCATTTTTGTATCGCAAAATGCTACCGGTTTTTGTAGAGAGCGGCGCCCGCGTCATTTGCCCCGACTGGCTCGGGTTCGGTCGCTCCGATAAGCCCACAGAGGATTCCGTCTACACGTTCCACTTCCATCGGAACATGATGGTGGCGTTGATCGAGAAGCTCGATCTCTCAAATATTACGCTGGTTTGCCAAGATTGGGGCGGTCTCCTGGGACTCACGCTTCCAATGGACATGCCGGATCGATTCAGCCGACTGCTGGTTATGAATACCGCCATCGCTGTCGGCCAATCCCCGGGTGAAGGATTTGAAGCCTGGCGTGCTTTCAACCGTACCCAGCCTGATATGGATGTCGGCGCACTGATGCAACGTGGGACATCGGTGCTGAGTGATGCCGAAGCCGCAGCTTATGCAGCCCCCTTCCCGGATGTGACTTACAAAGCGGGCGTGCGTCGTTTTCCAGAGATGGTGATGACAGATCCAGGCATGGAAGGCGTCGAGACGTCAAAGCGCGCCGCAGCATGGTGGAAGAAAGAATGGACAGGCGAGAGCTTTATGGCGGTTGGCGCGCAAGATCCCGTTCTGGGCCCATCTCAAATGGAAACCCTGCGCGCAACCATCAAAAACTGTCCTCCGCCAATGATGGTCGAGGAGGGTGGTCACTTCGTGCAGGAATGGGGAGAGCCGATTGCGCGGGCCGCCCTCAAACAATGGGGCGATCTGAGCTAACCCGCTAACAGGTCGCAACGCTTACTCAATTTACATAGAAAAAGGCCCAGCGCGAACGCTGGGCCAATTCTTTTACAGTCTCGCGAGAGACTATTGAACGATGATCGTAACTTCCGAACGACGGTTCAGAGGCTCGCGAACACCATCACGGGTCGCTTTTGCGAGATCATTCTCACCGCGACCTGCTGTATCGATGGCTTCCGCCTCAATGCCACGCTGTTGCAAGGCTTCAGAGACAATTGCCGCACGACGTGCAGACAGACGCTGGTTGTAGGCTGATGCACCGGATGTATCGGTGTGACCGACAATCGTTACGCCGCCTGTTGAGCAATCTTCACGGTCGCGAATGTTCGCAATCGCTTGATCGACAACCGCAGATGCCTGGCTCGTCAGATCTGAGCTATCCCACTCGAAGTAAACCACAAATGCTTGGTTCACAGTTGAGCATGGTGCCAGCTCGACTTCCTCAGCCTGCGTTGGCGGCGGAGGTGGTGGTGGAGGCGGTGGTGGCGGTGGAGGTGGTGGTGGTGGCGGTGGTGGTGGCGGAGGTGGCGGTGGCGGTGGTGGCGGCGGAGGTGTCGCACCAAACGCATACCGCAGCCCCAGCGTGACGCTATGGTCAAAATAGTCCGCATCATAATCGACCGGCGAGCCAACTTCGTTCACACCCGTGAATGACAGATCTTGAACGCCAAATAAGCGGTAGCCAAGGTCAACAGTCAGCTGGTCAGTGATGTTATAGCCCAAACCAGCCAGCGCTTGCAGCGCAAGGCCCGTCTCGCTGCCATTGAAGCCGTTCGCACCCACAACGCTACCGGCGACTGGGTTTCCTAGGCCGTCCGTGATGGTTGCAGCGATGTTACGCGCGCTCAAGTCAACACGCGCCGCACCGATACCGGCACCAACGTATGGTTCAACGGGACCGCCGAGATCGAAATCGTACAGCAAGTTCGCCATCAATTCCCAGGTTTGAACATCACCGGCTTCGTGAGCGCTGTAAATCACGCGCTCATTCGCGAGGAAAATGTCGGTAGGAATGCCGAGATTTGTTTCGTTGCTCACATCGACGTCACCCTCTTTATAGGTGAGGGTCGATTCGAGGCGGAAGCCATTGTCGAAACCGTAGCCCAATCCGAGGGTACCCAGATAGACTTTTTCCGGCTTGGAATCGTCAGCGAGCGTGTAAGGAATACCCGCTTCAGCGTCATGATCAATTTCGCCAGCGAAAACGCCGCCAATGTCGGCACGACCGTACCAGCCGTCTTCCGCTTGAGCGACAAAGCCTGTGCCGGCAAATGCGGCCGCGGCTGTTGCGCACATAAGAGTTTTCTTCATACTCTTCCCCTTGTGTCTGCCGTGAGAACACCATTGTTCTACGACCGCAGGAACTTACGGACCATTCCGTAGTACAATCCCCAGTACGCTCATTTTATAGAAAGCGCGAGGATAAGTTGTACAAGAACGCCTGTCCTCCTCACCTTTTTTACCCAGACGCGACGGATTTGCAACACGATCACTCACTTTCCTTATTACCGCCACGTCTCAGTCTGGCTTTCGCCTGGGTTTCATTAAAATCTCGCCATATTTCATTCGTTTAGGCTGCGTCCCCGTGCGGTGACTGCCTGACGCGCTGCCTCAACATTTTGCGCAGTCACACCGGCCGCGTGTGTAGCGGAACGCTCTATTTCAAGCGCTTGTCCGGCCCCGAAACTAGTCGCAAATCCATCGTCGATCACACGCTTGTAATTGCGCAACAAATGGGGATCACAAGAGGCCATTTCCTGCGCCAACTTCATCGCCGCTGGGACGAGTTCATCAGGCGCATAGACGTGGTTCACCAGCCCCCAGTGCTCCGCCATTTGTGCGTCGAGGAAATTCCCCGAAAAGGAGAGTTCCTTCGCCCGGCTAATCCCGATGAGGCGAGAGAGCTTCTGACTCAACCCCCACCCCGGCATGATTCCGACTCGCGCATGCGTATCGGCAAATTTGGCGTTTTCAGAGGCCAGCAGAACGTCGCACATCAATGCGAGTTCGAATCCCCCCGTAATCGCAAAGCCATTGATCGCCCCGATGATTGGCCAAGGATAGGCCGCGAGCCCTTTCGCAAGATCGATCTCGCCGCCATCCGCGCCCAGCGCAAATCCGGTTTCGCCCGCTTCTTTCAAATCCACGCCCGCGGTGAATGCGCGCCCAGCGCCTGTTAAGACAGCAACTCGGACGGTCTCATCCTCCGCGAGGTCCGAAAACGTCTTGACCAAGGCCGCGCGCAAGGCCCGGCTGAGCGCGTTGAGCGCATCTGGTCGATTCATTGTCACCAACGCGACCGGTCCCTCGCGCTCAACCATTACCAATTCTTCCGACATGATACTCTCCCAATAAATCCAGTTCGTTTCTCGGTCTTCAGCCCTAGGCTTCACCGTCGAGATGCTCTGGCTCAATCCCCTGTTCGCGGATCAAAGCATCGAGTGCACCGCGGACGGTTTCTAAGGTCGCAGTGTCCGTCCCACGTGCGATCAAAGCCACTCCATTATCTGTCACCGACCGGAACCAAGGATATGATCCGAGACTGACATCCGCATGCGTTTCCGCGAGCGCGGCGAGTGCCTGAGCAACATCACCTTCACGCAATCCTGCGCCTCGAACTGTGACGCTGTGAACAATCGCTCCCGATTGCAAACGATGACCGATATCTCCCAGCATACCTTCGACGATCTGCGGAACGCCCGCCAGCGTGAACACGTTTCCAGTTTGAAAGCCCGGCGCGCCAGAGACGGGATTCTCAATCAACGAAGCCCCATGGGGAACGCGCGTCATCCGCCGGCGAGCGGGTGTGAACTCAGTCTCCATTTCTCGGTAGCGCGCTTCCAACAATGCAACAGCATCGGGATGCTCGGATATCTCGACCCCGAACGCAGCTGCAATCGCATCTGCGGTGATGTCATCATGTGTCGGTCCGATACCGCCCGTGGTGAACACGTAAGTATATGTCTCTCGCAACGCATTGACCGCGGCGACGATGCGATCTTGTTCATCGGGCACGATCCGGACTTCCCGCACTGGAATGCCATAAGGCGCTAAATATCGTGCGATCGATTGCACGTTCAGGTCGCGCGTGCGACCGGACAAGAGTTCATCGCCAATCAAACATATCGCGGCCGTTGGAAATTGCGTCATGTTTTTAAGTCTAAGGCAACGCCGAGGCGGCACACAACCCAATTCGGACCGCATTGCCGCCTCGTCAGGGACAGATTGACGCCTATTGTCGACCCATGAAGCGTGGCAGGTCTAGGAGAAGGAGCGCGACATGGTCGAATTCGGTCCGAATGGAACAATTGTGTCACCGCATGGCGTCGTGACGGACGTAAGCGACTCCTACACCGTACCCACGATCGCGAAATTCAAACGGATTGGATTGGCGAGTTTTCTATGCGGAATGGCGGCGTGCATTCTCGTGACATTGATCGGCGCCATATTGCTTTTCTTGGGTTTCCAGATCTCGAGTTTGTTTGGGCGCGATGCAGGGATGGTCTTTGGCGAACAAGGCTTTTTGCAAAGCATAGGCTTCGCCACGCTGATGGCAGCCATGAACTGGTACTTCGCCTATTTCACAGTGCCCGCCGCCTGGGTGGCCATTGCGTTTTCATTAGGGCGATTTCCCCGCCGCGGCATTGTAAACGCGCTCCCTTACTATCGGTGGGGCGCGATTTGGGGTGCTATTTTGGTTGGCGGCACCACGGGTGTTTCGTCCTTCTTACTGGCGAGCATGAACCCGCTCACGGCGATAAGCGGCTTCTTAACAGGCGCGCTCATTGGCGCCGCAGCAGGTCTCGTTTGCGGGGCTATTTTTCGCGGCGTGGTCCGTCCCGCAGAACAGGTCAAGCAAATCCAAGTTGACGTGTTCTGATCCTTGACGGCGCCCTCAAATCCACCCACCTGACCGGCCATGGTGAAACCTGAAGTAAAAATTTGGACCGATGGCGCGTGCAGCGGCAATCCAGGCCCGGGCGGTTGGGGCGTTCTGCTGCTCGCCGGAACACGACGTAAAGAACTGTATGGCGGCGATCCCGATACGACCAATAATCGTATGGAGCTGATGGCCGCGATCGAAGCTCTAAATGCCCTCAAGAAAGCCAGCGCCGTGACCCTGCACACCGATAGCACCTACGTCAAAGACGGCCTCACCAAGTGGATCCATGGCTGGAAGAAAAACGGTTGGAAGACCGCCGCCAAGAAGCCGGTGAAGAATAAAGACCTGTGGATCGCTCTCGATGACGCATGTCAGCGCCATGACATCAAATGGGTCTGGGTCAAAGGTCATGCTGGCGATGAAGGCAACGAGAAAGCCGATGAACTCGCGCGGCGCGGCGCTGAAGAGGCGCGTGGATAACGCGAATGTGAGCGAAGTGCACGCTCAGGCGTGTTAGGACGAGGGCGTTACGAAAAGGACGTCTTAATCATGCGCCTCATACTCTCTGCCATCGCCGCCACGCTCATCGCAGCTTGCAACCAAACCAGTGTTGCCGCCTCAGAGCGTGCCGCTGTGACCGCACCTGCAGAGGATACGCGTGTCCTTGCGGTTCTCAGCTATGCCGAATGGTGCGGCAGCTGCAAAGTACTCGACCCAAAGATCGAAGCAATCCAGTCAACCAACACATTTGAGGGCGTGGCGTTTGCGACGATCGATTTTACATCCCGCGATAAGGATGCCTTCTATGCCGACGCCGAGACGCTAGGCATTGGTGAGACCATGCGCACCAAGTTCGGGGAAAAGATCAAAACCGGTCAGCTCTTCCTCGTCGCTCTCGATACTGGCGAGATCGTCTCAACCATCGATAAGTCGATGGATGACGCGGCAATTATCGCCGCCATCACCGAGGCATCCGCCGGCGCCTAAAACTTTTTTTTTCGGGCTTTGTCAGTTTCCGCTCGCCCCGTTCGTCTTGTTGACAGATGCTGCAATCAAGCAGGATCTTAAAACAGACCTCTGGAAGGGAAATTATGGCTAAATTTGTTTTGATGCTGCCGCACGCACCGGATCGCTACACCAATCTTGGCGAAGCCGAGTTCATGGACCTGATGAAAGACTATATTGGTTGGGTCGAAGAAATGAGCGCCAAGGGCAAATTCGAGGGCGGCGAGAAGCTGCTCGATGAAGGCGGCAAAATCGTCACCAATACGTCCGGCAAAATTGACGTGCATGACGGTCCGTTCGCGGAAGTCGCTGAAATCTTAGGCGGCTATATGGTGATCAATGCTGAAGACTATGATGAAGCGGTCGAGATTGCGCGCTCGCATCCTCATATGAAGCACAATGAGACCATCATCATTCGGCAAACGGATGAATCTGCAGACGAGTAATGGCAGACCCCTCTGACATCCACCGTCTGCTCGACGAAACCGTACGACGCGAGCGAGGTTGGTTGATTTCGAGCCTCGTTTCGCGCCTTGGGCCTTCTAAAGTCGATTTGGCAGAAGACGTGGCGCAAGACGCGATTGTCAAAGCGCTATCGATTTGGCCGTACAAAGGCGTTCCGGATAATCCACGCGCCTGGCTGCGCCGCGTGGCTGGCAACACAGCGATTGATCGGATCCGTCGCTCTGCACGAGAGTTTGGCGTTGATGATGATTGGGACCTCATCGGCGGCACCTCGGATGTCATCACGCCGACTTTGAGCGACCCCGAGCTCGATCTCATGGTGCTTTGCTGTGACCCATCGCTCTCCACGCAAGATCAATTATACCTCGCCTTGAAAACGGTATGCGGCTTTACCGCAGCCGAGACGGCCGCCTTGTTCTTTGTCAAAGAAGACACGCTTTCGCAGCGCCTGGCGCGCGCGAAGAGGCAATTGCGAACACAGTCCGGCGACATCGCGAGATTTCCGACGCGGTTCGCTTTGAACGACCGTCTGCCGCTCTTGCTGAAAGTCATCTATTTGATGTTCGCTTGGGGTTATCTGCCGCGGCGCGGCGATGTCTTATATCGCGAGGATTTGTGCCGCGAGGCCATCAGGCTCTCGGACCGCCTGCTCGCTCAGACCGACGGTCAAGCGGCGGGGCATCATGCGCTTCATGCTCTGCTATTGTTTCAAGCCGCAAGACTGCCCGCGCGTTTAGATGCCGAAGGCCAACTCGTTACGCTCGAGTACCAAGATCGCGCAAATTGGGATCAGGAGATGATCACCGATGGCTTTGCTCAATTAGACGCCGCCCAGTCGAGCCCGGGCTTAACCCGCTACCATTTAGAGGCCGGCATCGCAGCCCTGCACATAAGGGCCCGGACTTGGTCGAACACGGAGTGGCCGGCAATGGTGCGCCTCTATCAACTGCTCGATCAGCATGCGCCGTCTTTGGCCGTCTCTGTAAACTTGGCAGTCTGTCTGATGCTCGCCGGTCAGCATGATGCTGCGCGCACCACGCTGGATACGCTCGATGAGACATCGGGCGCTCAGAACTTTCCAGGATATCATTTGGCCCGCGCGAAACTGGCGCAAGCGAAGGGCGATGATGCCGCGAACAGAGAGGCTTTAGAAAGCGCGCACCGCTGCCAAGTCTCGGCGCCGATACAGGATCACATAGCCCGCGAGCTCGCACTTGTGGCCAACGCGACTTAGCCGTCAAAGCGTCCGTCTTTGATCACCGCGTCATAGTCAGCATTGATTTGAGCGTATCGCATATCAATGCCAATCTTCATCGACTCATGTGTGAAGATATAGAGTCGGTCTGCTTCAACACATTCGGCGACCCATTCCGCGACTTTATCCGGATCCAAGCCGCCATTGATCACGGCATCCATTTCTTGGAATTGTGGATCTTGCTGAGCTTCGTCCAGCGTCGTCGTGTTCGAAGGTCGTCCCAAACCGCTTGTATGGATCTTCGTTCGCACCCAACCTGGACAAAGAACGCTAACCCCGATCTTGTGCGGCATGAGCTCGGCTTTGAGCCCCTCTGAGTAGCCGACCACAGCATACTTCGTCGCGTTATAAGGCCCCATGCCGCCAGGCGCCACATGTCCAGCCATAGAGGCTGTATTGATAATGTGACCGCCTTCGCCATGTGATTTGATCAGTGGCGTGAATACCTCCACGCCATGCACCACGCCCATCAGGTTGATATCGACAATCCAACGCCAATCTTCAATTGAGATATCGCCGGGGTCTCCCCCCAATGCAACGCCGGCATTGTTGACGACGATGTGAACTTTACCGAAGTGTTCGACGGTCTTTTGTGCGGCGTCCTCAATCGCGCCAGCATCGGCCACGTCGCACGCAACGGATGCCACTTCATTGCTATCTTTGGAAAGCTCGGCAACGGCCCGCTCCAACCCTTCTGCATCCCGGTCCGCGAGCATCACGCGCGCGCCTCGACGCAGAAACTCACGCGCCATAGAGAGCCCAAGTCCACTGGCTCCACCTGTGACGAACGCAACGCGTCCTTGAATGTCGCTCATATTGCATCCTCCAAAAATCAACGGCCTGCCTGGGTTATCCGGCAGGCCGTTTCTTATAATTATGTAGTGTATCGATTAAGCGCTGACAGTGCCTTTCATAAAGCCGGCCAAACGCTCATTAATGATCTGGTCGGCTTCTGCCATAATCCGATCGATCAGTTCTTTACAGGTTGGAACATCGTGGATCAGGCCGGCGACCATGCCGCAGGACCAAGCGCCAGCATCCATCTCTCCATCCAGCATGATTTTTGGATAAACGCCCGCGACTTCAGCGATAATGTCTTCAAACTTCAGTTTGTCACCGAGCAGCTTCTCTTTCTCCAAAAGACGCTCCACGCCGGCATTGGTGAGAACGCGTTCTGTGTTGCGCAGCGGGCGCATCACGAGGCGGGTATCGAGTTCAGATGCGGCAACGATGGCCTGCTTCACATTCTCATGCACAGGCGCTTCTTTGGTCGCGATGAAGCGCGTGCCCATATTCATGCCTTGGGCGCCCATGGCGAGCGAGGCCACCAAGGAGCGGCCATCCGCTTGCCCGCCAGAAGAGACGAATGGAATGTCGAGTTCATCGGCGGCGCGCGGCAGAAGGATCATGTTTGGCACGTCGTCTTCGCCCGGATGACCCCCGCACTCGAAGCCATCGACAGAGACCGCGTCACAGCCAATGTCTTGCGCTTTCAAAGAGTGACGCACGGACGTGCATTTGTGAATGACTTTGATGCCGGCATCTTTCAAATGCGGGAGAACCTGCTGCGGGTTCCGGCCTGCCGTCTCGACGACTTTCACGCCACCATCGATGACCGCTTTCACGATACCGGGATAGTCTGGCGGCGTCACGGAAGGCAGAAAGGTGATGTTCACACCAAACGGCTTGTCTGTCATGTCTTTACACTTAGCGATCTCATTCGCGAGATCCGCCGGAGTCTTTTGGGTCAATCCGGTGATGATACCGAGGCCACCCGCATTTGAGACCGCCGCTGCCATCTCTGCAAAGCCCACAAAGTGCATCCCACCCTGTATAATCGGGTGTTCGATCCCAAACATTTCCGTAATCGCAGTCTTCATCGATCCTATCTCCTATTTGCACTGCACCATGCCGTTTCATCACACACCAAACAAGGATGACGAAGGGGAAATTCATACTCCCTGACGTCAACCTGACGGCGATGGTTTGGCCAGGTTTTTGACGCCTGTGGAATGCCTGCTAAATCCATAGCTCATAATAAATCGGAGGAAGACGCATTGGGCCTCAAGCTATTTCTACACGGCGTGCCAGATACGCCTTCAATGTGGGATCCCCTGATCGCGGAGCTTAGTCTTGCGCCAGAGTCGTATCGCGCACCAGCGATGCCCGGTTTTGTCTCTCCCGCACCGGCTGGATTTTCATCGACCAAAGAGGCGTATGTCGACTGGTATATCGGGGAGACCGAGAAAGCCTTTGAGGCCGCTGGACCCGTCGATCTCATCGGACATGATTGGGGGGCGATCATTACGATCCGGGTTGCCAGTCTGCGCCCAGAATTGGTCAATTCCTGGTGCGTCGCCAATGCCCTACCCCATCCTGACTATCAATGGCACCGCATGGCTCGGATGTGGCAAACACCCATGCTTGGCGAACTGATCATGGCGGTCACGCGCAAAGAGGCCCTTTGCAAAGCCTTGCATGCAGCCGGCATCCCAGCGGATCTCGCTTCGAAGGAAGCCAGTCACTGGACGCCGCACATGCGCAAAGCCATCCTCAAACTCTATCGGTCGGCGAAAACCGCGGGCAGCGAATGGTGGCCTGACACGAAAAACCTCCCCGAACGCGGACTGGTTTTCTGGGGTGAAGACGATCCCTACGTTCCAACTTGGGTCGCCGACAAATTTTGCGACGCCACAGGAGCAAACCTTCTCAAACAATCAAAGACCGGACATTGGTCGATAATCGAACGTGCCGACGTGCTGGCCGCAGCGCTGAAAAAGCACTGGAACGAAAGCGGACGGTGACCAAGCGAAGTGCGCCGCACGTTATAACCGCGCCGATAGCGCGCATTCGCTTGACCCTGGGCGGACCACAGCGTTACGCCATTGCAAAGCTGACCAATTGAGCCGATTTCGCCGTGTTAGATCATACTAAAAGTTATATCGACGACCTTCCACGCGCACCGGAGAGGCGATTAATCGCTGCAGAACACCTCAGCGAAGCAGATTTCAAAGCACCCGAACCGTACATCGTCCGCGGCTTGGTAGAAGACTGGCCACTTGTCAAAGCCGGACACGACTCATCTGAGGCCATCCGCTCATATTTGCTAAACTTCTATAATCAGAAACCCGTCATGGTTTCGCGCGGACCATCGGAAAATGAAGGTCGAATTTTCTACAAGGACGACATGTCCTTGAACGTGAAAATTCAAAAAGCCGGGCTGCGAGAGGTGTTCGCGCAAATTGCTGCGAGCGAGACCGATGATGATCAAGCGTGTCTGTATGTGGCCGCGACCGCAATTGACGCTTTCTTCCCAGGGCTGCAGGCCGACAACCCAATCCACCTTGGAGGGCACCAAGCCTATGGCCGTATCTGGATGGGTACGCGCACGCGCGTCGCGCCGCATAATGACTCGCAGTCAAACCTCGCATGTGTGGTCGCTGGTCGCCGGCGCTTTATCATTTTTCCGCCGGACGCCTTTCGCAATCTTTACCTGGGGCCATCCGACAATACGCCCGCCGGCCGCACCATCTCGATGGTTGATGTTCTGAACCCTGACTTCGAGGCGCATCCAAAGTTTCGTAAGGCACTTGATGTCGCCATTGTCGCTGATTTGGAACCTGGCGATGCGCTCTATATGCCGCCGCTTTGGTGGCATCATGTTGATGGGCTGTCGCCGTTCAATATTCTGATCAACTATTGGTGGCGCCATGGCGCGGCCCCCTTTGGTCTTCCGGAGCCGGCACTTGATCATGCCATCCTCGCGTTCCGAGAATTACCGGAAGCCGAACGCGCGCATTGGCGCGACATGCTCGACTATTACGTCTTTAATCCGACGCCCGACGCGACCGCACATATCCCGGAAGGCAAACGCGGCGCGCTTGATAAGATGACAGCGCAACGTGCGCGTAGCTTACGCGCGAAGCTATTACGCTATTTTCAACGCTAATTCGATCAGCTCATTTCGACATCAGAGTCGGTAAGATTGGGGCGACCCGAGATTCCATGAATTCCTGCTCATACGCCTCTTCCGGCGCTTCGCGAACAGCTTGATCAAGCGCCTCAGCATCAGGCCCCACCAAGATCCGCCAACGTTCATCGCGCACACCTTGTAAGATGATCTGCGCCGCCTGTTGTGGATCTAGTCCATTGTCTCGGAAAGCCTCCCCACGCGCTTGAGGATCATCCGCAAGTTGAGGGTCGCCGCTCGGAAGATCACTGGTCGCTAACTCGCCAAACTCTCGCATCGTATTGAGCGCGATATTGGTGCCGATGTGGCCAGGCATCACGACGCTGGCTTTCAAGTGTGGGGCATTGTTACGGAAGTCATTCACAAGCGCCTCGGTAAAACCTTTCACGGCGAATTTGGCCGCTGAGTACGCGGTGTGAGACGTTTCCGGCCCAAGGCTCGCCCAAAAGCCATTCACCGAGCTGACATTGATCATGTGTCCTTCATCTGCGCGCGTGAGGGCGGGAAGAAAAGCACGGGCACTATAGTAGACTCCATACCAACAGACCCCGAAAGTCCGCTCCCAAACTTCGCGCGGTGAGTTGATCATGCTGCCGCCGCCAGCGATTCCGGCATTATTGAAGAGAAGATGAATGTGGTCGGTCTCATGCTGCTCAAGCGTGTCCGCACAGAACGCGTCTAGCTCAGTCTCAATCGCGACGTCGGCGCGAAACCCGGTGACACGCACGCCTTGGGGGGCGCCGTCCAACGCATATGTGCAACTCTCTTCCATATCCATTTCAGAGATATCGCACATAGCAATACTACAGCCTTCAGATGCAAGCTGCTTGGCCAAAGCGCGGCCAATGCCCGTGCCACCGCCCGTAATCACGGCAAGCTTTCCGCTAAAGTCCTTCATGATGTTCCTCCCAGGTGCGTTTTGTTTTGAAAAGCAGCCTAGGGACGCGAAGCGACTTTACAACAGAGTCGCGACGGCAACGGGCGCCGTCTCCAGCCATGGCCAAAGACGCCGCCGTGTTGTCTCGCCGGATTAAAGACGCTCTGAGAGCGCCTCCAAAGTATCGCGCAATGCGGCGACCCGAGCGGCATTGGTTGGGTCAAGACCAGCCGCGCTGAGATCAGAGGCTAGGTCCGTCAGCTCACCCGCGGTCGTCTTGTCTCCGCGATTGGCTTCAATCGATGCGGCTGCGATTTCGATCGCATCGGTCAGCGCCGTAATCTCGTCTGCCGCGAGCGCAGAGCTGCGCGCCAACTGATCGAGATAAGCAAGCGCAATGGCCGGCTCATTGTCAGGCCAGGTGACCGCGAATTGCTGCTGCGGATTAAACAGCGCGCCTTGATTGGCCAGCCCTGCCGCAGCGATTTCGTTGTGGCTCATCTCGTCGCTCGCTTGCAGCTCAAACACGTCGAGTCCGCGCACAATTTCCGTGCCGTAGATTTTGCCGTCATACCAGTAGGTCGACCAGTACCCGCCAAGCACCAGACGCTCTTCATGAAGCGGGCCGCGGTCGAAAAAAGCAATCTCTTTCGGATTGGCGCTATCGGTGAAGTCGATCACGCTGAGCCCGCCTTGATACCAGGCTTGCACAAACAGATCGCGGCCGGGCACAGGTACAACCGACCCATTATGAGCGACGCAATTTTCTTGCTCAGTTTGCGGCGCTGGCATTTTGAAATAGCTGCGAAATTCAAGCTTACCATCGACGATGTCGTAAATCGCGTTGGCGCCCCAATCCATCGGGTCGGACGCGCGGCAGCGCGGACGGCTGCCTCCGCCCCACTCGTCGGTGAACAGGACTTTGGTACCATCATTGTTGAACGTCGCCGAATGCCAATAGGCAAATTTCTGATCGAGCACGGCGTCGATCCGGGTTGGCTTGTAAGGGTCCGTAATATCAAAGATCACGCCATTGCCGGAACAGGCGCCGGCTGCAATGTTCTTCTCAGGATACACCGTGATATCATGGCAGTGATCGGTCCGGCTGCTGCGCTGCGTGTCTTCGCCATGATCACCGCCCTGCCACAGGCCAGCAATGCGGCCCGACTCCGTATCCATAAACACGGTTGGACTGTCGACAATGCGTGACGCCGCCGGATTGGCGACAGGAATCTCGATCACGTCGATGCGGAAAAGAGCCGTGCGGTCATCGCCAGGGACATCACCGATACATCCGGCCAGCTCATCTTCTTCCCGGATCGACGCAGTCCCAGAATTGTAGACCACAATCTTACCGTCCGCGTCAGGACCAGAAACGACTGAATGCGTGTGAGAGCCACGACACGTTTGTACTTGTCCGACTTGCAACGGACGGCGCGGATCGGAAATGTCGAAAATGCGCAAACCACGGAACCGGTCTTCACTGACATCTTCAGCGATCCCCTGACGCCCACAATCGACTCGGCCTCGGGTCTGTTCGACGGACATAATCAGCAAATCACCGACAATCGACACATCACCTTGGCCGCCTGGGCATACGACCGAGCTGATTAGAACTGGGTCAGCATCATCCTCGAGACGATAGATATTGAAGCCATGATAGTTGCCCGCGATCATCAAGTCGCCTGAGAAGGCAAGATCCGTGTTTGAGAAGCTCAAAAGCGGCGAGCGTGCGCCCCATTCGGTTTCTTCGTTAGACTGCTCATCTTCACGCTCAGGTGTCGAGGTGTCGGCCTCAGCCGCCGCCATGTGATCGGCGTGATCAGAATGATCGGCATGGTCCGAATGATCCATCTCTGACATTTCTGAGTCGGATGCCTCTTCATCTTCTTTAGGCTTGATGATTGGCGGTAGCCCTGACGGATTGTTCGGGTCAAAGAAACCAGGCGGTTTCGGCAGCGAGGCGACCTTGATCAGATTTGAGATCGCTTCGCCAGCATCCTCAAAGCCAGCGCTCAATCCACCACGTGGATCGCTGGAGAGGCCTGCCAGCATGTCATTCATGCGTTCGATTTCTGCGGTCTGGTCATTGACGATATCATTGACGAACTCGAACAGGACTGGATCGTAGGCAGAGCCGGGCTGCTCTAGCAGGTCTTCGACCATGGTCACAGCGCCTTCATGGTGGGTCACCATCAGGGTTAGGAAGAGCGCGTCAAAGGCTGCCCCGTCTGAAGCAGCCAACTCCGCCATTTGCTCCGGCGTCGCCATGCCCATCATCTCATGAGACATGTGGGTGCCGTGATGGTGATGCCCGCTTGGCATATCTTCGCCGCGTGCCGCGAGCCAGTCCTGCATGAATTCTATCTCGTCGGCTTGTGACGCATCGATGCGGCCTGAAATATCGACGAGCGCTTGATTATTTGTGCGCTCAGCCACCAGCGCGGACATTTCTACGGCCTGTTGGTGGTGCGGGATCATATCCTGCATAAAACGCACATCATCGAGAGAATAGCTCGTATCGGCAATCGTTGCGGCTTCTGCCACCGTGAGTGTTTTTGTCGGCTCACCCGGTGCGCCAGGCTGTATGATGGCGACGTCTTCCGCTGTGGCGACGCAGCCCGCGAGGGCTAATGCAAGCACGCTTGCACCCGTTGAAATCGAAAACCGAAAGAATGATTTGCGTGTCCGCATCGTGGTGTCTCTCCAAACCCGAAATATCGTTAATGTAGGATATGGCACGTGGGGCAGAAACGGCAATCACAATCGCGACAGATGATCTTTGAGAACCATAAAAAAAACCCGGCCAATTCGGCCGGGCTTTCCAATCCGATATCGGCTGGACCTATTCGTCCATCGCCGCTTCAAGCTCAGCCTCGTGGCGGGCGCGATCGGCTGCGCCGCGGGCGTCTTCGTCGCGATCGACAAGCTCGATCACCGCGCGCGGTGCGTTATCACCGTGGCGGAAGCCCGCTTTCAGAACGCGTGTATAGCCGCCATTGCGGTCTTTGTAGCGCTCGCCGAAGACGTCAAAAAGCTTCTTCACAGCCGCTTCGTCGCGGACTTTAGAAATCGCCTGACGGCGCGCGTGCAAGTCGCCGCGCTTGGCCAGCGTGATCAGCTTGTCCATGAATGGCTTCATCTCTTTGGCTTTGGGCAGAGTCGTAACGATCTGCTCGTGCTCAATCAGAGACGCTGCCATATTGGCAAACATCGCTTTGCGGTGTGAAGCTGTGCGGTTCAGCTTCCGATGGGCCATGCCGTGACGCATTTTAGTCTCCTTGTCTGCCCTCTCGGGCATACATCCTTATAAGTGGTCGTCGTACTTTTTCGCGAGGGCTTCAATATCCTCAGGCGGCCAGTCTGGCACATCCATACCGAGGTGAAGGCCCATGCCGGCCAGTACTTCTTTAATTTCGTTCAGCGACTTGCGGCCAAAGTTCGGGGTGCGAAGCATTTCCGCTTCGGACTTCTGAATGAGGTCGCCAATGTAGACGATATTGTCGTTCTTCAAGCAGTTTGCAGAGCGAACAGACAGTTCCAGCTCGTCGACTTTCTTGAGCAGGACTGGGTTGAAGCCGAGATCGCTCTCTTCGGTTTGGCTTGAGCTTTCAGACTCAGGCTCGTCGAAGGTGATGAAGAGCTGCAGCTGGTCCTGCATAATGCGAGCCGCATAGGCGACGGCGTCTTCTGGTGTGATTGAACCATCAGTTTCGACCGTCAGGGTTAGCTTGTCATAGTCGAGGACTGTACCTTCACGGGTGTCTTCAACAGAGTAACCAACGCGGCGAACGGGTGAGTAGATGGCATCGACAGGAATGAATCCGATCGGCGCATCTTCCGGACGGTTATCTGTGGCAGGCACATAGCCTTTACCCGTCGCAACAGTGAATTCCATGTGCAGGTTCGCACCATCATCCAGCGTACAAATGACGTGATCTGGATTGAGAATTTTGACGTCGCCTGGGGTCTCAATTTGACCGGCTTTGACTTCACCTTTGCCAGACGCTTTCAGGATCATCCGCTTTGGTGCGTCTGAGACCATATCAACGGCAACCTGCTTGAGGTTCAGGATGATGGTCGTAACGTCTTCGCGGACACCTGGGATCGAAGAAAACTCGTGAACAACACCGTCGATCTGAACACCGGTAATCGCGGCGCCCTGTAGAGATGACAACAAGATCCGACGCAGAGCATTGCCAAGCGTCGTGCCGAACCCGCGCTCAAGCGGCTCAACAACGAGCTTTGCCAGGCGGGTCGCATCGCGGCCTGCATCAACAACTGGACGGTTCGGCCGGATGAGGGCCTTCCAGTTGCGGTCGTTTACGATCATGTCTTCGGCTTCGGTCATGCTCAGCCTTCCTGTAATTTAGGTCTGTTTCGGACTATACGCGGCGGCGCTTTGGTGGGCGGCAACCATTGTGTGGGATCGGCGTGGTGTCGCGGATCGCGGTCACAGTCAGGCCAGCCGCTTGCAAAGCACGCAAAGCACTTTCACGGCCTGAACCAGGTCCGCGAACATTCACTTCAACAGTCTGCATGCCATGTTCCATGGCTTTCTTCGCAGCATCTTCTGCCGCAACTTGAGCCGCATATGGTGTCGACTTACGAGATCCTTTAAAGCCCATCGCGCCAGCAGAAGACCAAGAAATGGCATTCCCTTGCGCGTCTGAGATGGTGATCATCGTATTGTTGAAACTGGAGTTAACATGCACAACGCCGGAAGTGATATTCTTCCGGGCACGACGTGCGACGCGAGTTGCTTGACGGGCCATCTCTCGAGGATCCTATTTCTTCTTGCCGGCAATCGGCTTGGCAGGACCTTTGCGGGTCCGAGCGTTTGTGTGCGTACGCTGGCCGCGAACCGGCAAGCGCTTACGATGGCGAAGACCACGATA
This sequence comes from Pseudomonadota bacterium, assembly GCA_038531195.1. Taxonomy (GTDB): domain Bacteria; phylum Pseudomonadota; class Alphaproteobacteria; order Caulobacterales; family Hyphomonadaceae; genus Henriciella. The sequence goes on along the minus strand of JBCBBY010000015.1, from coordinate 18,251 downwards.
GCAACCAAGGTCCATGAGACGCTTGATATTCATCGAAACTTCACGGCGAAGGTCACCTTCTACCATGTAGTCGCTGTCGATGGTTTCGCGAATTTTGATAACTTCTGCATCGGACAGATCCGCCACGCGGCGTTCTGGGGTGATGCCGATCTTTTCACAGATCTCGTCGGCTTTGGCTGGGCCAATGCCATGAATGTAGCGCAGCGCGATTGGAACGCGCTTATTCGTCGGTATATTGACGCCTGCAATACGGGCCAAAGCCAGTCTCCTAATAGTCCAAAAAGAAAGCCGCAGTTCGCACAGCAAAAACACCGCTGCACGCTTGCAGACTCAGCCTCTTAACGAAGTGCGTCGTTATAGACGCAACAATTGGTACGTCAACCACTGATTCAGCGGTTCACGCAGTCTTAAACGGCCTCTTTCAAAGCCGCGTCTATTCCACTGCTAACCTCGTCGATTGAGGCCATCCCGTCAACCTCACGGAGAATGCCCCGCTCAGCATAAATCGGCACCAATGGCGCGGTGTCAGCATTGTATTTCTCAAGCCGAACCGAGAAGGTCTCAGGATTGTCGTCCTTACGTCCCTGCTCTTCGAACCGCTTGGTCACCCGTGTCAGCAAGGCCTCTTCATCGACAACCAGACGGATGACACAATCGACTTGTGACCCACGGCTTTTGAGCAACTCGTCAAGCGCTTCTGCCTGACCAACGGTGCGTGGGAAGCCATCATAGATAAATCCAGCGGCACCTTCATTCTGATTGAGCTGATCATCGATCAAAGCGATCACGATTTCGTCTGAAACCAGAGCGCCCGATTCGAGGATAGATTTGACCTTGTTGCCGAGCTCTGACCCTGAAGCGACGGCTGCGCGCAGCATGTCGCCGGTTGAGAGTTGAACATAGCCGCGTTCTGCGACGAGTTTCTTTGCCTGCGTGCCTTTACCGGCCGCTGGTGGTCCGAACAGGATCAGGTTCATTTCTTACGCTTGCCTCCCAGCCGCGATTTCTTGATCAACCCTTCATATTGGTGGGCAATCAAGTGTGATTGTATCTGTGTCACTGTATCCATTGTGACTGAGACGACAATAAGCAAGCTTGTCCCACCGATGTAAAACGGAATTCCCGGTACGTAACGTCGGAGCACTTCGGGCATCAAACAAACAAATACCAGATAAATCGCACCGATCGTTGTGAGACGAGTCAGGACATAATCGAAATATGCAGCCGTGTTGCGCCCAGGCCGGATGCCTGGAACGAAGCCGCCATACTTGCGCAAATTGTCCGCAGTCTCTTCGGGATTAAACATGATCGAGGTGTAGAAGAAGGTGAAGAAGGCAACCAAAACCCCGTACGTGATGATGTAGGTCCAGCTGCCTGGAGAGAATGCGGTCGCCATCCAAGCGACAAAACCACCATCAGCCGCTTGGTCCGCGGCAACTGCGGTATTGCCGCCGAGAATACCGACCGCTGTGAGCGGCAGCATCAGGATCGCAATCGCGAAGATTGGCGGGATAACGCCAGATGTATTCAGCTTCAGCGGCATGAATGAGCTTTGGCCCTGCGCCGCTTGGTTCGCTGCTTGCTGGCGTTTCGGGTACTGGATCAGGACACGGCGCTGAGAGCGTTCAATAAAGACAATGAAGACCGTAAGCGCGATGACGAGGGCCGCGACACCAACCACGAAGACCACATTGATGCCCTGCTCGCGCGACCCGCTAAACAGGTTGAAAATCGCGCGCGGCATCTCTGCGATAATGCCGGCGAAGATGATCAGCGAAATACCGTTACCGACACCGCGGGCGGTGATTTGCTCACCCATCCACATCAGGAACATGGTCCCGCCGGTGAATGTTGTGACTGCCGTCAGAACGAAGAACCATTGCGGCAGGCCGTCATAAGCGGCGCCAGACAGGCCCATTGAGATGCCAAAGCTCTGAACGATCGCAAATGCGAGGGTCAGATAACGCGTATACTGGTTGATCTGTTTCCGGCCAGATTCGCCTTCTTTCTTGAGCTTCTCGAGCGACGGCACAGAAGAGGTCATCATTTGAATGATGATCGACGCCGTAATGTAGGGCATCACGTTCAGCGCAAAGATACTCATCCGCTCAATCGCGCCGCCGGCAAACATATTCATATTACCGAGCATGCCGCCCTGCTGACTTTCAAACAGGGTCGCAAATTGTGCCGGGTCGATGCCGGGAAGCGGGATGTATGTCCCGAGCCGATACAGGAACAGCACAAACAGGGTGAATAAGAGACGATTCTGGAGGTCCTTCGCTTTTGCAAAGGTTCCGAAATTCATATTCCGCGCGAGTTGTTCAGCAGCAGTGGCCAAGGGGGACTCCTTCTCCCGGAAATACGTTCGCCGCCAAGATTGGCGGCGAAAGCTCATTTGTGAAGACGTTTTGTGGAAAAAGCTAGAAGATTATTCTGCTTTTTCTGTCGGGACAGGTCCGGTAATTGTGACCTTTCCACCCGCCTTTTCGATCGCTTCCACCGCAGCTTTGCTGGCGCCGGTGACCGTGATTTTCACTTTTTTAGGCGCATCGCCCTTCGCAAGAAGACGCACACCGTCTTTCAGACGACGGATAACGCCGGTTGCAACTAAGTCAGCTTCGGTAATCTCTTTCTTCGTATCGAGCTTACCCGCTTCGATCGCCTTAGACAGGATGCCAAGGTTTAGCCAAGCATGGTTCTTCGAGTTGCGGGCTGTGAAGCCGCGCTTCGGCAGACGCATATAGATTGGCATCTGACCGCCCTCGAAGCCATTAATGGCCACACCAGAACGTGACTTTTGACCTTTGACCCCGCGGCCACCGGTCTTGCCTTTGCCTGAGCCAACGCCGCGACCGACGCGGTGACGGGTCTTGGTTGACCCCGCTGCAGGAGAGAGTTCGTTGAGTTTCATTGTCTATCCCTCGACGACTTCGACAAGGTGAGACACCTTGTTGATCATGCCGCGAACGGCAGGTGTATCTTCCAGCGTCCGGGTGCGGCCCATCTTGTTGAGACCAAGGCCGACCAGCGTTTGACGCTGATCTGGAGCGCGACGGATCGGGCTACCGATCTGGCGCACGGTGACAGTGGCTTTTGCTTTTGCCATTGGTCAGATCCTTCTCTCTTACGCCTCGGCCGCTTCAGCCATGCCGGCTTCAGACGCACCATCCGTGCGGCGACCAACAATGTCCTGAACTTTCAGGCCACGCTTGGACGCGACAGAGCGCGGGCTCGCTTGATTGACGAGCGCGTTAAACGTTGCACGCACCATGTTATATGGGTTGGACGAGCCGATTGACTTACCAACAACGTCCTGAATGCCCAGAACTTCCATCACGGCACGCATTGGACCACCTGCGATCACGCCGGTACCGGGAGGTGCTGCGCGCAGCACGACTTTACCAGCGCCCCAACGGCCGCGGCCGTCATGGTGCAGTGTGCGTCCTTCACGAAGCGGCACGCGAACCATGTTGCGCTTGGCTTCTTCGGTGGCTTTGCGGATCGCTTCCGGCACTTCGCGGGCTTTCCCCTTACCGAAGCCAGCGCGACCTTTTTGATCCCCGACAACGACGAGCGCTGCGAAACCAAAATTCTTACCGCCTTTAACCGTCTTAGCGACGCGGTTGATGCCTACGAGCTTGTCGACGAATTCGCTTTGCTCTTCGTCACGATCTCTGCGGCGTCCGCGGCCTCGACCTCTATCTTCTGCCATGGTGGGCCTCCTAGAACTTCAGACCGCCCTCACGGGCGGCGTCTGCCAGGGCTTTCACCCGGCCATGGAACACATAACCGCCGCGGTCGAAGACAACGTCTTCAACACCGGCTTTCTTCGCACGCTCAGCAACAGTCTTACCAACTTTCTCAGCCGCTTCGATCGTGCTGGTCGATTTCAGACCTTTACGCAGATCAGCTTCCAAAGTTGAGGCCGCGGCCAAGGTGACGCCCTGCTCGTCATCAATGACTTGAGCAGAGATATTCTTACCCGAGCGCGCAACAGACAAACGCACCTTGCCTTCCGCAGTTTTGCGGAGTTTGGCGCGGCTGCGTTGCTGACGGCGCAGGAATTTTTCGCGAGACGACAACATGATTACTTCTTCTTGCCTTCCTTGCGGCGGACATATTCGCCCTCATAACGGACACCCTTGCCTTTATAAGGCTCTGGGCGGCGATAGTTGCGGATCTCAGCAGCGACCTGACCGACCACTTGCTTATTCGCCCCTGTAATTTCGATCTCAGTCGGCTTGGCGCATTTGATCGTGATGCCTTGCGGCGCTTCGTAAATCACATCGTGAGAGAAGCCGAGCGCCAGTTTGAGGTTCGACCCTTGCATTTGCGCCCGGTAACCAACGCCGACCAGTTCCAGCTTCTTTGTGAAGCCTTCGGCGGCGCCTTGAACCAAGTTCGCAGCATTTGAGCGTGTCGTGCCCCAAAGCGTACGCGCGGACGCGTCGAGCGCTTGCGCGAAGGTCATTTTCTTACGACCCTTCTCGTCATTGATGCGGATCTTTTCATTCGCAGCATTGACCAGATCATCACGCGGACTGATGCGCAGCTCTTCGCCTTCCAGCTCAGCCGAGATCACTTCAGGCATCTCCAAAGAGAGTTCGCCTTTCGGGCCTTTTGCTTTCAGCAATTGGCCTTCAATCGTGACCGTCGTGCCTGACGGGACAGAAATTGGGAGTTTGCCAATACGAGACATATCAGTGTTCCCTTAGAATACGCGGCAGAGAATCTCGCCGCCGACATTCTCATTGCGCGCAGTGTTGTCTGACATCACGCCCTTTGAGGTCGACAGGATCGAAATCCCAAGCCCGTTGCGAACCAGAGGAATGTCACTCTTAGAAGAGTAGACACGCCGGCCTGGCTTCGAGACACGACGGATCTCAGAGATCACCGGCGTACCGTCGAAATATTTCAACTCAATCTCGATATGCTTGTGACCGTCTTTTTCGATCTCAGCATATCCACGAATATAACCCTCGCCTTGCAGCACTTCGAGCACGCGGGCACGAAGCTTAGAGGCAGGTGTTACGACCTTGTCCATGCCGCGCATTTGCGCGTTACGGATACGGGTCAGCATATCACCGAGGGGATCAGAAATCGCCATAATATCCCTCCTTACCAGCTAGACTTGACGAGGCCTGGGATCTTGCCGAGTGAGCCGAGCTCACGCAGGGCGATCCGAGACATTTTGAGTTTGCGGTAATAACCGCGCGGACGACCAGAAACTTCACAACGGTTACGCGCACGGTTCGGCGCAGAGTTGCGAGGAAGCTCAGCCAGTTTCAGACGCGCCTTAAAACGCTCTTCCAAAGGCAGGTCTTCGTTCAGCGCGATCGCTTTCAGCTCTGCACGCTTGGCCGCATATTGCTCGGCCAGACGCTTGCGCTTGTTATTCCGTTCGATAGCACTCTTTTTAGCCATAACAGTCTTCCTTCAGTGCTAGTTCCGGAACGGGAAGCCGCACTGCGCGAGCAGGCTCTTGGCTTCTTCGTTCGAGTTGGCGGTGGTACAAACAATAATGTCCATACCGCGAATATCGTCGACATCGTCATAATTGATCTCTGGGAACACGAGTTGTTCCTTAAGGCCCATGGCGAAGTTGCCGCGTCCATCAAAGCTCTTGCCGTTCAAGCCGCGGAAGTCTTTCACGCGTGGCAGAGCAATATTGGTCAGACGGTCCAGGAATTCGTACATACGATCCCGGCGCAGCGTGACTTTACAACCGATCAGCATCTCTTCGCGCAGCTTAAAGCCAGCGATAGATTTACGCGCCTTGGTTGCGACGGGCTTTTGACCTGCGATCTTTTCCATCTCGGCCAGAGCCGTTTTGATCTTTTTGGAGTCAGCAACAGCTTCGCCAACACCCATATTGATCACGACTTTGTCGATCTTTGGGATCTGCATGTCATTCGTGTAGCTGAATTCTTCTTTCAGCTTGGCACGAATTTGCTCGTCATACTTTTTCTTGAGGCGCGGCGTGTAGTCTTTAGACATCGAGCGACTCCCCTGAACGTTTGGCGAAACGGGTCTTGCGACCATGCTCGTCTGTTTTGAACCCAACCCGTGTTGGCTTTCCATCCCGCGGATCGATCATCGCAACATTCGACGCGTGAATTGGCGCTTCGAATGAGTTGATGCCGCCCTGAGGATTGGCCTGGCTCGGTTTGACGTGACGTTTGACAACGTTCACGCCGCGCACAACCACACGGTTCTCAGCTGGAATAACCTTCAGCACTTCGCCCTCTGCGCCTTTGTTGCGGCCAGTGAGAACGACAACGCGGTCACCCTTTTTCACTTTCGCAGCCATGGCTACAACACCTCCGGTGCGAGAGAGACGATCTTCATGTGGTTCTTGGCGCGCAGTTCGCGAGGAACAGGTCCAAAGATCCGTGTGCCGATCGGCTCATTGTTATTGTTGATCAGGACCGCCGCATTGGTGTCGAATCGAATGGTCGATCCGTCTGGGCGGTTAATGTCCTTGGCGACACGAACCACGACAGCGCGGCGCACATCACCCTTCTTCACGCGGCCGGTTGGAATTGCTTCCTTGACCGAAACCACAATGACGTCTCCGACTGACGCGTAACGACGTCCGGCACCGCCCAGCACTTTAATGCACTGTACACGGCGGGCACCAGAATTGTCCGCGACCCGGAGGTTGGACTGCATCTGGATCATGCGTCGCCTCCATCAGAAGAAATGACTTCCCAACGCTTCAGCTTAGACCGCGGCGGACACTCACGAATGGTGATCGTCTGGCCTTCCACAGCAGCATTGTCTTCATCATGGGCGTGGTAACGCTTAGAGCGACGAACAGTCTTCTTCAGCAATGGGTGAAGAAAACGACGCTCTACGCGCACGATTGCGGTCTTGTCCTGCTTGGTCGAGACCACTACGCCTTCCATAACACGTCTAGGCATATCTTACTCCTACGCCTCAGCGTCCGCGCGGGCCTGCTCGCGAAGCAGGGTCTGGACGCGTGCGATATCGCGGCGAACGACCTTGATGCGGGCGGTCTTTTCCAACTGGCCAGTGGCCTGCTGGAAGCGGAGGTTAAACTGTTCCTTCTTCAGCTGCAGGAGCTCTTCCTTCAACTGCTCAGGGCTCTTCGAACGGAGATCAGAAGCTTTAGCCATGCTTAAATTCCTTCAATCCGGCGGACGATCTTCGTGCGGATTGGCAGCTTAGCTGCCCCGAGGCGGAGCGCTTCCAGCGCGACCTCATCCGGAACACCGTCGATTTCAAACAAGATGCGACCAGGCTGAACACGGGCGACCCAACGGTCGACAGAGCCTTTACCTTTACCCATCCGAACTTCGATTGGCTTGGCGGAGACCGGCGTATCAGGGAAGACACGGATCCACACTTTGCCTTGACGCTTCATCTCACGTGTGACCGCACGACGTGTGGCCTCGATTTGACGTGCTGTAACGCGCTCTGGCTCAAGGGCTTTCAGACCAAAAGATCCGAATGCGATCGAGTAACCACCTTTTGCGGTTCCTTTGATCCGGCCTTTGAACGCCTTACGGTATTTTGTACGCTTTGGCTGACGCATGATTTATGCTCCTGCCTGTGGGCCCGAAGCCGGACCACGCTGATTACCTGAGCGCGCACGCGCTTCGCCAGATTTCTCTTGGCGCTGATCACGGGCCATCGGGTCATGCTCCATGATCTCACCTTTGTAGATCCAGATCTTGATGCCGATAATGCCGTAAGTGGTCGCTGCTTCTGCCGTGCCGTAATCGATGTCTGCGCGCAGTGTGTGCAAAGGCACAGAGCCTTCAGAATACTGCTCTGTCCGCGCAATCTCTGCGCCGCCAAGACGGCCAGACACTTTGATCTTCACACCTTCGGCGCCGAGGCGCATGGTGTTTTGGATCGAGCGCTTCATCGCACGACGGAAAGAGCCGCGTCGCTCAAGCTGGCGCGCAATGTCCTCTGCAACCAAAGTCGCATCGAGTTCAGGCTTACGAATTTCAACCAGGTTCACGCGAACCTCGTCTTCGGTCATTTTTGCGAGCTGACGACGCAGGTTCTCAATGTCCGCACCTTTCTTACCGATGACCAGACCTGGACGTGCGGTGTGAATGGTGACGAGGCACTTCTTGTGTGGACGCTCGATGATGATCCGAGAGATACCGGCCTGACCGAGACGCTTCTTGACGTGCTTCTGAATGGCCAGGTCTTCGTGCAGAAGACGACCATAATCAGCACTATCCGCATACCAGCGGCTGTCAGCGGTCCGGTTAATCCCGAGACGTAGACCGATCGGATTTACTTTCTGACCCATTATACGGCCTCCGCTTCTTGAGACGTGTCACGCAGAACAACTGTTAGCTGCGAGAACGGCTTCATGATCCGAGCTGCGCGACCACGGGCCCGAGCGCGGATGCGCTTCATGACCAGGTTTTTCCCAACGTGGGCTTCAGCAACGACCAGGCTATCAATGTCCAGGTCGTGATTGTTTTCAGCGTTGGCGACCGCACTCTTCAAAAGCTTGCGAACATCACTGGCGGCGCGCTTACGAGAGAATTGCATCTCATCTATCGCTTTCTGCACCGGCAGACCGCGAATTTGCTGCGCCAGCAAGTTCAGCTTTTGCGGGCTAGAACGATACATGCGCAGGACCGCGCGTGCTTCGTTAGACGCCTGCTTTGGAGGATTCTTGGCTTGACCCATGATTATCTCCGCTTCGCTTTTTTGTCTGCGCCGTGACCGTAATAGGTACGGGTTGGGGCAAACTCACCAAGCTTGTGACCGACCATTTCCTCAGTGACGAGGACAGGGACAAACTTGTTACCATTGTGGACCTGAAAGTTCAGACCAACGAATTGTGGCAGGATGGTCGAGCGGCGTGACCAGGTCTTGATGACCTCACGACGTTCAGACGCATGCGCCTTCTCGGCCTTTTTCAGGAGGTAGCCGTCAACAAACGGGCCTTTCCAGACGGAACGTGGCATTCTCTACGTCTCCTTAGCGTTTCGAATTGCGGCGACGGATGATCAAACGATCCGATGCCTGTTTACGGCGGGTTTTCGGCCCGCGTGTTTTCTTACCCCAAGGCGTCACTGGGTGACGGCCACCGGAGGACTTACCTTCACCACCACCGTGCGGGTGATCGACCGGGTTCATGACAACACCACGAACATGCGGACGCTTACCTTTGTGACGGTTGCGGCCAGCCTTACCCATGACTTGGTTCATATTGTCCGGGTTCGACACGGCACCGATTGTGGCGACACATCCGTCTGGCACCATGCGCAGCTCACCAGAGGTCAGCTTGATTTGCGCATATCCAGAGTCGCGACCGACCAGCTGAGCGTAGCATCCGGCAGAGCGCACCATTTGGGCGCCTTTCAGAGGCTTCATCTCAATATTGTGGATGATCGTACCGACAGGGATGTTCTTCAGCGGAAGAACGTTACCTGGCTTGATGTCAGCGGTTTTCGAAGAAATCACCGTGTCGCCAACGGCCAAACGCTGCGGCGCAAGAATGTAAGACAGCTCGCCATCTTCATACTTGATAAGCGCGATGAACGCGGTGCGGTTCGGGTCATATTCCAAACGCTCAACAGTCGCTGGCACGTCCCAACGGTTCCGTTTGAAATCGATCTTACGATAGAGACGCTTCGCAGCACCGCCTTTATGGCGCGCCGTCATGCGGCCTTTATTGTTACGACCACCGGTCTTGGTCAGACCTTCGGTGAGCATTTTCACCGGACGGCCTTTATGCAGCTCAGAGCGGTCTACGAGGACCAGCTGACGGCGACCGGGTGAAGTAGGTTTGTATGTCTTTAAAGCCATCTAAATCTCCTACAGGCCCGTCGTGATGTCGACAGACTGGCCGTCTTTCAGAGTCACGATCGCCTTTTTGAAGTCCGAACGACGTCCGAGCTGACCGCGAAAACGCTTGGTCTTACCCTTAACCAGGATCGTGTTGACCTTGGTGACGTCGACTTTGAACAGTGTTTCAACCGCTTCTTTGATGTCGGGCTTGGTGGCCGTCAGAGGAACGCGAAAGATGATCTTGTTCTCTTCAGCAACCAGCGTCGACTTCTCCGTAATGATCGGAGCCAGCAGCGTGTCATAATTGTGAGGCTTGATATCAGCCATGGATTAAGCCTCCGCTTTTGCGCCATTGAAGCGCGCATCGATGCTTTCCAGCGCATCTTTGGTCAGGACCAAAGTCTTGCGGCGAAGCACATCATAAACATTGAGACCAGCCGCTGGCAGGACATCCACATTCGGAATGTTCCGAGCGGCTTTGGCGAAATTGGCATCGAGCTCGGCGCCGCCAATGATCAGCGCGTTGGACAGACCAAGCTTGGTCAGTTTCGCAGATAGATCTTTAGTCTTGGCATCTTTCAGCTCAGCCTTGTCGAGGACGAGCAGTGCGTCGTCTTTGACTTTCGAAGAGATCGCGTGGGCCAGCGCCATTTTGCGAACCTTCTTAGGCAAGGCGTGGGCGTGGCTGCGAACGCGCGGGCCGTGCGCAACCGCGCCGCCAACAAAGATGTTCGCATTCTTAGACCCGTGACGTGCGCCGCCTGAGCCTTTTTGGCGAATATACTTCTTGGTGGTCACAGACACATCAGCACGCTCTTGCGTTTTGTGCGTGCCAGCTTGACGCTTAGCGAGCTGATAGCGAACCATGCGCTGAATGACGTCGCCGCGGATCTCTTCGATCCCGAACACCGCATCATCAACCGTGGCTTTGCCAGCAGCTTTGCCTTCAAGTGTTTTGACGGAGAGTTCCATTATTCAGCACCCTCTTTCAGAAGTTTCTTCAGGAGGTCCTGGTCGACTTTCGCGCGCGGCTGACCGCCCGCGAGAATATCTTTGGCTTGACCAACCCAGTCTTCGCTGGCAGCGTCTTCGGCCACACCCAGCTCTTCGAGCAGAGCGGTGCGCTCATCATCCGCCATTGCGACGAAAGCAGACAGAGTCCCAAGACCCTTCTCTTTCAAATTCTCTTCCGTCTTAGGACCAATGCCGTCGACGAGAACGATATTGTCAGCCGCGGTGCCTTCGATCTTCACGTCTGCTGCAGGCGCGTCACCTTTAGCCGGCGCTTTGAAAGAGCCCTCAGCAGGCGCATCCGCGTGGATCGCTTTTTTCACCGCGTCGCGAACTTCGACATAAGAGCCTTCAGCCCCCGGGATCGCGCCTTTGACGAGCAGCAGACCGCGCTCAACGTCGGTACGGACGATTTCCAGGTTCTGGACGGTTTTACGTGCAACGCCGTAATGACCCGCCATCTTCTTACCTTTGAAGACTTTACCGGGATCTTGGCACTGACCGGTCGAACCATGCGAACGGTGAGAAATAGACACACCGTGTGAGGCCCGCAGACCGCCAAAGTTCCAACGCTTCATCGCACCGGCAAAACCTTTACCGATGGAAACGCCAGCAACGTCGACTTTTTGACCCGGAACAAAATGGTCGGCCTGAACTTCAGCGCCGACCTCCGGCAGAGCAATGTCAGATTTGACACGGAACTCTGTAACTTTTGATTTTGGCGCGACACCGGCCTTGGCGAATTGCTCGCGCTGGGCTTTTGCGGTGCGCTTGGCTTTTTTGTCGCCGGCACCCATAACAACAGCTGTGTAGCCATCGGTGCGCTGGACCTGGCCACCCTTTTTGGTGGTCACGTCGCGCATATCTTCGGTGCGCAGGCCAACGACCTGACAGCCATCAAGCGCCAATACCGTCACGGGGATGTGACGGCCTTCTTCACTAAACACGCGTGTCATGCCCAGTTTGCGGGCGAGCACGCCAGAACGTTGAGCTGGAAGCGCCATTAGCGAGCTCCCTCAAGCTTAATCTCAATGCCAACACCCGCCGACAGATCGAGCTTCATCAGCGCGTCTACGGTTTGCGGCGTTGGATCAACAATGTCGAGAATGCGCTTATGCGTGCGGATTTCGAATTGCTCACGAGACTTTTTGTTCACGTGTGGCGAGCGGTTGACTGTGAAGCGCTCTTTACGGGTCGGAAGCGGGATTGGGCCACGTACTTCCGCGCCAGTGCGCTTAGCAGTCGAAACGATTTCACGCGCTGACAAATCGAGCGCGCGGTGATCGAAGGCTTTAAGCCGGATCCTAATATTCTGTTTTTCCATCCTGCGATGTCCGTTCACGATAAAAACCACACATCAAGGCAGCACTACTCGCGTGAGCGCCCAGATACGAGGTGATTAAATTGTTCGTTTCGATTGCCAGCGTCTGCCTTTCACGGCACAGCCTGACTTGCGAAGGGTGGCCTGTACGGGAATCAGAGGGGTTCGTCAACAGGCGCGTGTGTAGATTTTGTGATGGTCGCTGCTGCAATCCTGAAGCAACCACCTGCGCCCCCTCATCAAGCCTTAGCTTTCTTCGGACTCCGCCGTTTTTCTCCGTTCGGTCCACGCGGCTTTTTGGGCCCCGTTCTCGGCTTTTTCGGCTTCGGTTTTCCAGGCTTAGAGTCCGGCGTGCGGCGGACTTTAGGCCGCGCGTTTCGCTTGCGCTTTTCGGGGCGATATGGCGCTGCATCAGCTTCCACCTCCGGCGCAGGCGCGCGGTCGACCCAGATACTGTTATCGATCACTTGTGCCTCGCCGGCCGCATTCATCAAACTCTCGGCTGCGCCGGGCTTCAGTTCAACGAGCGTAAACCCCGGATTGATCTGAATAGATCCAATCTCATTGCGCGAAAACCCGCCCGATTTGCACAGCATGGGGATCAACCATTTGGGATCGGCTTTATTCTTCCGCCCGACGCCGAGCTTAATCCAATGCCCGTCCGCAAAGTCGGCCTTTCGCGGCCCGCGCGGACGGCCTTCGTCTGAACGATCACGATCTCCTCGCTCAGAACGCGGCCTCTTCTCGGGACGCTCGCGCGCGGCCGATACGTCTTGAAGCATTTCAGGCGCCGAATCCTGCGCGCGAGTGAGCCGTACAATCGCGCTGGCGAGCTGCTCTGGTGAGAACGCATCTAGCAGAGCTTTGGTGAGGTCGCGTTCCCCGGCCGCAATCGGCGCGGCGAACAAGTCACTCGCTAAGAGGCGTTGATTCAAAGCGAGTTCAATATCTGAGCTCGATGGCGGCGTCGCCCAAGTCGCCTCGACGCCCGAATCTTGCAACAAGCGCTCTGTTCGGCGCTTCGCACGCACCGGAACGATCAATGCGCAAACGCCTTTGCGCCCCGCCCGGCCCGTGCGGCCTGATCGGTGCAGAAGCCCCTCTTTGTTTCGAGGTAAATCGGCATGGATCACAAGATCCAGCCCTGGCAGGTCGAGCCCCCGGGCCGCAACGTCCGTGGCGACACAGACGCGGGCCCGCCCGTCGCGCATCGCTGCGATCGAATTGGTCCGCTCTTTTTGCGTGAACTCGCCCGACAAGGCGACCACATCAAAGCCGCGATTGGTCAGTCGTGACGTCAGTTTGTTGACGCCTTCGCGCCGGGCGCAAAAGACGATCGCGTTCGGCGCATCATGAAAGAGCAGCAGATTGATAATCGCCTTCTCGACATCCGTCGGCATCACGGTGAGCGCCTGGTATTCAATATCAATATGGGACGATTTTGCCGCCAGCGTGTTCACACGCGCCGCGTCGGTCTGGTAATTCTCAGCGAGCCGAGCAATCGGTTTCGAGACCGTCGCTGAGAACATCAATGTACGCCGATCGAGCGGCGCATCGTCCAGGATCATTTCGAGCTCTTCGCGAAAGCCCATGTTCAGCATTTCGTCTGCTTCATCCAGGACAACGGCGCGCAGGAGGTCCATGTCCAAAGAGCCTCTGCGAATATGATCAACCAACCGCCCTGGCGTCCCGACAACGATGTGAACGCCTTGATCTAGTGCGCGGCGCTCATCTCTATAATCCATACCGCCAATGCAGGAGGCGATTTTCCCTTCAGCAGCGCCGTACAGCCACTCGAGTTCTTTGGTCACTTGTAGCGCGAGTTCGCGGGTCGGCGCGATAATCAGCGCCAGAGGCGCACCGGCTTTTGGCAGGGACTGAGAGCCCCCCAAAACCGACGAGGCCAAAGCCAAGCCAAACGCGACCGTTTTACCTGATCCGGTTTGCGCTGAAACCAGCAGGTCTCGGGTCTCCAGGTCGGGGTCGAGGACCGCCTCTTGCACGGGCGTGAGCGTTTCATACCCTTTATCTGCGAGCGCTTGGGCAAGCGGCGCAGCAATCTTGGATTGCGTTTGCATGATCTGGCTTTCGGTTTCGCGACGGTCAAACAGCCTCCACAATAGGCAACCGCGACCAAGAGGCTCAGCCCATATAGAGTTCTTGGCGCCGTGCCTAACACGAAACGCAGGTCATGTGTTTTAAGAATGACCCGCTTAACTATGACACGGCGCTGATCACGCGCGCAGTGTCATCTTGTGTCCCAATCGAGATCCTGATCCGGACCTGCGCTTCCCCCCGAAGCTGAACCGGACGCGGTAAGATTTGCGCGTCCTCCAAAGCCCGAAGCGGCGGTTTTGGATCACGCCACTTTGTCAGCAAGTAATTGGTTTCAGATGGCATCACATGCTCGCAATTCGGGTTTTGCGACAGCGCCTCTTCCAAGGCCGCGCGGGCGCGCGCGATATCCCGCAGATTTCGCTCGAGCCGCTGCAACCCATCTGCCGAGAGGGCGTCGAGCGCAATTTGAGCGCAAGGCTCTGGAATCGGATAAGGGTTGGCGATCCGATTGACCGCATCGACGATTTGCGGATGCGCGAGCAAAAACCCTGTGTGAATGCCCGCCAGGCCGAACCCTTTTGACAAGGTCCGCATCACGACCAAGTTCGGATGATCTTTAAGAAGCGGCACCAAGGTCTCCGCGGCGCAAAACTCTATGTACGCTTCGTCCACCGCCACAATTGAACGCCCCCGCGCCATTTCGAGCACCGCCTCGACGCTGGCTTTGCGCATCACGTGGCCCGTGGGATTATTTGGTCGACATAAGAAAATGACCTTTGGCCAAGGATCGAGCGCTTCGAGCCGCTCCAGGTCGGGCTCCATCAAGTCAACGAGAGGAAGATCGACCGTCTCAACCCGATGCGCCGCGGCGCAAACGGCGTACATACCGTAAGTCGGGCCCATAATCAGAATACGGTCTTGGCCGGGTTCCGAATAGGTGCGGATGAGCAAATCGATGCCTTCATCAATCCCGCGCGTTGCGACGACCGAACTCACATCGACTCCGGCGTACCCGGCATACGCGGCAATCATCTGGCGCGGCCCGGCATGCGCGTAATGCTGCATTTCTGAATAGTCGATCGCCGTCGGCGGCGGCGAGACCGGGAGCTCATTGGCGTCCAAATAGGTCTTGTTCGGATCGAACGCATTCAGCATCCGCGCCGATTGATACGGCGCGAGTTTCAACACGGCGGGCGCCGCAGCGGGAATGGAAGGGTTCGTCATGCGAAAATCCTCGCCTGTCTTCTAGAAAATTAGATGCGACAGACCGGCGGCGATGGGAAGGGTGATCAGCGTCCGCAGAACAAAAACCGCGGTGAGATGCCCGAGTCCGATCGGAATACGCGATTGCATGAGCAAGGCCCCAAGCTCTGACATGTATAAGACCTGCGCAACCGACGCCGTGGCAATAACGAAGCGCGTTTGTTCGGATGTGACAGAGGCGCCTAAGATGACGGTCAGGAATTGATCCGCAAACCCGGCCACGAAGGATGGCGCTGCGGCTGCAGCTTCTTGCAAACCCAAAGCACTGATGAGCGGCACCAATGGCGCAGATATCAGATCGAAAGTGGGTGTGACCTCAGCGATGAGCAGCCCAATTCCACCAATCGCGAAGACACTGGGGATCAGGCCGATATAGATGCTCGCCACGGCATAAAGCCCCTGCCCGACAAATCCTTTCGGACCTGGTCCCTTTTCGGCGCGCGCGGTGGCTGCGGTCCAGGCTGCTTTGAGCGATCGATCCGCACCGCGATCATCCAACCGATCCCTGCCATCGATCAATGTGTCTGGAATCAAGCTCAGCGGTGGGATGCGGCAAAGAATGACACCGCAGACGATCACACAAGCAGCGACGGTTCCATAAAGCGCTGCAAAATGTTGTTCGACGCCTGCGGTCGAGGCAAGAACATAGCTAAACCCCACCGAAGCGATGGAAAAATTACACGCGACCGTCGCGGCTTCGCGCCCACTATAGCGCCCAGCTTCATATTGTTCGATCGTAATCAAGGTGCCGACGGTGGCGCTCCCCATCCATGAGGCTGTGGCGTCGATCGCCCCCCGCCCGGGAATGCGAAACAGAAGACGAAAGATCGGTGCGGCCAGGACGCCAATGAATTCCATCAATCCGTAATCGGTCAGCAGCGGGATCAAAAAGCCCGCGATGAGAAACAGAACCAAAATGACAGGTGCCAGATCGTTCAGGAGAACCCCGCCGACAGCTGGGCTCGCGATGATATCCGGCCCAAGTTTGAAATACGCGGCAACCGCGATCACGGCGCCGATGAGGCGGATGGTGACCCAGATCCAGCTTGGCCGCAAAAGACGGCTCCATCGATCCGATAGCGTATCCTTGCCCAATTCCTGCAAGCAGGTCGCCGCGACCGTCAAAGCGGCGCCCAGCACGATGATGATCACGGCCATGAGCGGCAGAACGCTGCCCATCGATCCGCGCACGGCGTCCACCAGGATGGCGAGCGGGATTGTAATCGTCGCGCCATCGGGAATCGGCATTAGGAAGAAGGCTGCGCCAAAAAGCGAGGGCAGCAAAAATCGCATGGCGGAGGATTTCGATGTCATGACACGCTCCTAGCGGCGCCAAACTGGCCGACAATATCGCGCTTGTCACGCCGCGATGTGATGGGTGATCAAAACCATAGGCGCTGCATCAATCGCAGGCGGCGCGCCAGTCTGTCGATGTCAGGATTTCACATGGCACGGGCGCCAGGACTCGAACCCGGGACCCTCGGTTTTGGAGACCGATGCTCTACCAACTGAGCTACACCCGTCCAGTGAGGCGCCTAAATGCCCGAACCTGGCCTCATATGCAATGGGTCGGGCACAGGAAATTGCGCTTATTCGCCGCTCGCCGTCACGGGTCGTGCGACCAGCATAGCATCTGGCTCATCAAAGCAATCACCCCGCAAAGCGATGAATGTACCTGGAAAATCTGGATCTACGAAAATCACACGGACACGTCCCCAATTGTTTGAAATTTCGCCGGTTTCGGGCGCGGCGATCTCGACGTCGCAGACCCCTTCCTCGGTCGCTGGCTCCATCCAAATGCCTTCATATCCGGTCCGGCCTGTATATTCGCCTGCAAGACCCGCAACATATGCCAGACCGCGAACCTCGCCATCGGTCGGATAAGACAAGACCGCCATGCCATTGGCCAAATCTGTCTCATAAATGACCTCACCAATGTCTGTGCTCCAGACCTCGTCTGCGTTTGCTGCGCCGCCGAATAAGGTCGCGGTGCCGACCGTCGCCGCCATTAGTGTTTTCATCATGATGAAATTCTCCTCTCTTCCCATCTCTAGCCTAATGCGCTTTGCGGCCAATCAAAGGCGTGATTAAGTTCGCCAAAATCAGGAGATCCACATGGCACGCATTCCTTATGCCGACCCAACCCAATTAGATGAGAAAACGGCGCGTCTTATCGACCAACTGGCCCCCTTGAACATTTTCAAGATGATGGCCAATGCGCCCGGCCTGCTGCGCCCATTTGTTGATCTCGGCGGCGCGTTTCTGTTTGAGGGCAAACTCGACCCGGTGACCCGTGAATGCGCGATATTGCGGGTCGGATACTTATCCGGCGCGAGCTATGAAACCGCGCAACATGAAAAGATCGGGCGCGATATCGGTATGGACGAGGCATTGTTTTCAGCTCTCCGCACGGGTCCGAAAGCAGATGGGATGACGGACGAACAGCGACTGACCGTCTCGTATGTCGACGACCTGGTTGAGAATGTGAAAGCCGGTGATGACACGTTCAAACCCGCACTCGAGCATTTTGGTCCCGAAGCCTTACAAGAGCTGACCCTGGTGACGGGCTATTACATGATGGTTTGCCGGTTTCTCGAGACATTCGAAGTGGATATTGAAGATGGCGGCGCAAGGGGATTGAACCTCTCCTGACCGATCGCCCTCCCCTGCAACCAACAAAAAAACCCCGCAGCCATCGCCGCGGGGTTTCTAATTTGATCGGGTGTGCGTCCTACTTAGACACAGACGCCACAACACCGGCGCCGACGGTGCGGCCACCTTCGCGGATCGCGAAGCGGAGGCCTTGGTC
>JBCBBY010000014.1:0-57819 GCA_038531195.1 Pseudomonadota bacterium | reverse complement strand
CACACGCTTCTCTAAGATCCTTTTGAGTGAGCTAAAAAGCTTAGGGGTAGAAGGCTGTCGAATTGAGCTCGAAGTTACCGAGCACGTCCTGTTCCGAAACATCGATCGGAGCCGGGAAGTTTTGAGCGAGCTGAGCGCGCATGGCGTTTCATTATCGCTCGATGATTTCGGTACCGGCTATTCTGCCATTTCGCTTTTGGGTGAGCTACCCTTTTCAAAAGTAAAACTCGACAAGTCGCTGCTAGGAAACAGCTCAGACGAAACGCGTTTGCCGAAAGTGCTCTCTGCTTGTCTTAAGATGTGCAAAGAGCTCGACCTGGTCACCTGTACAGAAGGAATCGAGCAAGCCTGGCAAGCCAAATTGCTGAAGGCACATGGATGCGATCAAGCGCAAGGCCATTTCTTTGGGCGACCAGATTTGCTGGACGCACAAGTCCCCGAAACGCGCACAGCCTAACTTGCGACTTCCCAGCTTCCTAACGCAGCATCCATAATACCTACGGCTTCGCGAACATCGGCATCTTCAATCACCAATGGCGGCGCCAAACGCAGGACATTGTTACCGGCGACGCCAACCAAGAGTCCGTGTTCACGGCACGCATTCTGGACCGGCTTGGGAAGCGCTTTCAGCTTAAGCCCTGTAAGCAGGCCTTTGCCGGTCACGCCATCAACCTTGTCCGGATGGCTGTCCGCGAGGGATTTCAGGCCTTGCGCCACCGTGCCCGATACGCGCCGCACTTGAGCCAAAAAGTCTTCGTCTGCGATAATGTCCCAAACAACATTGCCCACGGCCATTGCCAGCGGGTTACCGCCATACGTCGACCCGTGGCTGCCTGGTTGCATAACAGAGCCTGCAGCTTCTGTCGTCAAACACGCTCCGAACGGAAAGCCACCGCCTACGCCTTTGGCCACGCACATAATATCCGGCTCGGCATCTTCCGCCCATTCATGCGCAAAGAGCATTCCTGTCCGACCCATGCCGCATTGCACTTCATCATAGATTAATAGTGCGCCCCGCTCATCACAGAGCTTTCGGAGATCGCGCAAACAAGACTCCGGGATGGCGCGCACGCCGCCTTCGCCCTGTACAGGTTCAACGAGCACCGCCGCTGTTTTCTCAGTGATAGCCGCTTGCAGGGCGTCATGATCGCCAAACTCGACTTGGGTAAAGCCCGGCAAGGCAGGCCCGAAGCCCTCTAAATATTTTGGATTGCCGCCCGCATTGATCGCACCGAGCGACCGGCCGTGGAACGCTCCGCTAAAGGTGACAATCTCATAGCGCTCAGCATCGCCATTCGCCCAATGATATTTACGTGCGGTTTTCAACGCGCACTCAATCGCTTCTGTGCCCGAATTAGTGAAGAAGACCCGATCCGCGAATGGCAGGCGTTCACACATCTTGCGTGCGAGCTCTTCGCCAGCAGGAACGCGGAACATATTAGAGGTGTGCCACAGTTTCTCTGCCTGTGATTTTAACGCATCGACCATGGCGGGATGCGAATGTCCCAAAGCACTGACCGCGATGCCAGCGACGAAATCTAAATAGGATTTGCCGTCTTCAGTGATCAAGCGGACGCCCTCGCCACGTTCAAACGCTTCTTCCGGTGGACGATAGACCGGCATGATGTGTTGACGTGGATCCGACATTATTTGCTCCGTTGTGGGTCAATGACCGCGTTGTTGCTTGTGTCAGGCACGCTTGGCCAGCCTCCCTTAGAAAGTCAACACATCTCATGAATTGGAACGAATTTCATCATATACGCTACAAATGTAACTCAATCATTCTAACGACCGCACTGATCAACGAAAAATTTTTCCTTACAGAACATTTAGAGATTTTTTTGGAAATAGCTGTTGACGAAAAACGATAAACTGTTATTGTTTTTCAATAATAAACAACCTGGCGGCTTTCCTTACCCCTCTCTCCCCCCTGAGCGTCGCCTGGTTAATAACTCTCACTCCATTGATCTTGGCGACTCCCTTTTGGGGGTCGTTTTTTCTTGGATCGAAACTTTCTGAAAGATGAGAGGCTCTGAGACGCTCAGAAAAAGAAAAGGCGCGACCGAGTGGTCACGCCCTGAAAGTGATTGCAGCGTTTCCTCCCAGAAACTTGCCTCACCTGTATTGCCATTTTGTCGCAGCGCGTCAAGCGCTCCGTGACAGCTTCTTAACAAAATTCTCGAAGACAGCGTTGTCAGACCTAAAAACTTGGTTAACTGTTGCAATTGCTACAGTTTTCACACTCGTTTTTGTTAAGTTTTGAGCGGCGATACTCGCCTCTGACGAGGGACAAAGCGCAACATGCTCAGAAATCCTGGTTAATCCGAGTGCGGACAATTCTGATTCGGGAATCGGCGAGTCCGTTTCTAACCGCGACATAGACTTAGCCGCTACGGTTGCCTCCACTCCGTCTAGGAACACTCGCAACGTGGCGAGCACCTGATCGGACCAATCAGCAGTTTGCGCCCCGACCAAAGAAGCTTGGCTTTTGAGAATTACGCCGTCATCGAGAATCTTTAAATCATTCGCTTTTAGCGTCGCGCCGGTTGATGTGATGTCGACAATCACTTCAGCGGTGCCAGCTGCTGGCGCAGCCTCTGTCGCGCCCGGACTTTCGATTAGTCGATACTCACCCACAGCTTTGGCGGCGAAGAACTGCCGCGTCAATTTGAGATACTTCGTTGCCACCCGCATGCGCCGACCATGGCGTTGTCGAAACAGCGCGCCCGCCGCTTCCAAATCAGCCATGGTATCGACGTCCAACCAAGAGGCTGGCACTGCCACAATGACATCTGCTCCGCCAAACCCGAGACGTCGCAATACGGACACGTCGCGCTCAAAAGATCCGGCAAGATCATGCAATAAGTCTTCACCGGTAATGCCGACATGCAATTGGCCTTCGATGAGGCCCTGCGCGATTTCGCGCGCCGATAGCAGCATCACGTCAGCGTCAGGCAAACCGCCGAGCTCCGCGCTATATCCGCGCCCACCGCCTTTTTGGCGCAGCTTAAAGCCGCTGGCCGCGAGCCAAGCTTCCGCATTGTCTTTAAGGCGTCCTTTAGACGGAATCGCGATCGTCAATTTTGTCATGCGTCCGCTCCTGTTTGGCTCGGCAAACGGTGGGGCACGATGATGCCCCCAAGACCCGTTGCGTCGACGTCGCCATTTGAGAGGTCACTTAGCAAAGAGTCATATCGTCCGCCTGCAACAAATGGGAAGATCACCGTTTCTTCGGACGCTCGATCGGTGATCTCGAACACAAACCCATCATAATAAGTGAAGCGTCGCCCAAAGCGCGTCGCAAATCTTGCACTCTCCAAAAACCCATCTGCTTGCGTCGCCAATATTTTGTTAGCCCGGTCCGCAAATGCGGAGAGCTGTTCGCTCAAACCGGAAAGACTATGAGTTTGCGCGATCTCTTCAAGCGCCGACGCTGCATCCGCCAGCGGCACATCTAAGGATAACACCGAATCCAGAATCTGTTTCTGCACATCGGATAGAGCGCCGCCGCTCGATCGCGACCGCTCGTACAAACGCTCAGCGATCTCATCGGCGCCGCGTGACCCGACAGGTTGCACATTGGTCATCGCGAAAATGTCGTCAACGAATGCCGCGACTTCTTCTTTCGACATGCCGGCCAATCGCCGCCCCATGCCGGATTGATTTTGAGATTGACCATTGATGAAAGCGCGCACGCCGCCCTCTTGTCGAAAGGCTCGCTTTAATCCCGCGGCAACATCAGGAGCGACACTCATCGCATCGACGAACGCTGGGAAGATCGAAAGATCCCCAAATTGCGCTCGACCTGTCGTGACACTGCAAGCCTCTGTCGCAGCTATGAGTGTTTTGAATAACCAAGCATCTGCATCAACATCGCTAGGGGCTCCAAACTTTTCCAGCCCGACTTGGTCATACTCCACCGGGGCATTAGGGCGACCTGGCAAACGGAATACCGGCCCAGCATAACGGCGAACGGTTTCACCCGAGATGCCCGCACGCCGCGCTTCAACTTCATCTTGAGCAACCACCAAGGTGAAGTCCGGTCGCAAAGCCCACTCACGCGCTTCTTGATCGATGAACGTACAAATTCGGCTGCGGACGGTTTCACCTGACAATTCAAGCGGAACTTTTGCACGCACGAGCACTGGTGGCTCAATGAGGTCACCTCCGGCGCCTGCCAAAGCGTCAACCGCTCGCTCGATCATACTCATTGCTCAGCCTCCACGATCGCGCGCAATCGCGATACCATTTCGGTGCGTGGGGCTTCGAACTGCCCCGGACGCGCTTCGCGATATTCTTCATTGCTGTCGATGGCGGCCGCTTGCCGGGCCCCTTCTTTCAAGTCTTTGATCGTGACGACGCCCTTCTCAAGCTCATCCGTGCCGACCATGACGACGGCAGGCGCGCGGCGGCGATCAGCATACTTCATTTGCGGACGCATGCCCGAGCTGCCCATATAGGCTTCCGCCCGAAGACCTGCCTGACGCAGTTCGGTTGCCAGTTGCAAAGCGATAGCGGGATTGTCTCGATCCATATTCAAAATGACCACGGGGCCGTTTAGCTCATCGATGACACCACTGATCGAAAATGCAGCGGCTAAGCGACTCACACCGACGGAGAATCCTGTTGCGGGAATTCGCTCGCCCGTAAAGCGAGCGACCAAATCATCATATCGCCCGCCGCCGCCCACCGAGCCGATTCGTACCGATTGCCCCGTCTCATCGATCGTCTCTTTGAGAAGTTCGGCCTCATAAACGGGACCCGTATAGTATTCCAACCCGCGCACAATGGAGGGGTCGAATTGGACGTCGGCTTCTGGTGTCGCCAGCGCCGCCAGCGCGTTTGAGATTTGCGCCAACTCAGCGAGCCCAGCTTGGGCCTCCTCACTTGTGCCGACCGCTTGGCCAAGCGCCTCCAAGGTCTCTCCCCGCGTCGCCCGGCCGGCTTCGGCAAATGCCAGAACGCGTTTGACACTTTGCACATCAAGTCCGGCGCCTTTCGTGAAGTCACCGCTTTCATCCATACGGCCTTCACCCAGTAAATCCGCGACACCGCTAACCCCAAACTTATCGAGCTTGTCGAGCGCGCGCAGAATTGTCAGCCGCACACCTTCGTCAGTGGCGCCTACGCCTTCGAGCACCGCGTTTAGCAAACGTCGCGTATTCACGCGAACCACGAACTCCCCGTCCTGTGCGCCCGCGGCGCGCATGGCTTCGGCCGCCATAGCGATCATCTCAGCATCTGCGTGCGCGCCTGGCGCGCCCACGGTGTCTGCATCACATTGCAGGAATTCACGGAACCGTCCTGGTCCAGGTTTCTCATTCCGCCAAACGGGGCCTGCAGCGTAGCGCCGGAATGGCTTCGGCAGGGTTTGCCAATTCTCAGCAGCAAACCGCGCGAGCGGCGCGGTCAAGTCATAGCGAAGGCTCATCCACTGCTCGTCATCATCCTGCAGCGCGAAGACACCGGCATTAGGACGGTCTTGATCGGGCAAGAATTTCCCGAGCGCGTCGGCATATTCAAACGCGCCAGTATCCAAGCCTTCAAAGCCCCATTTTTCGTAGACCGCGGTGATCTTCTCGATCATCGCCTTCTCGGCATTGATCAGACCTTCGCGCTTATCTGGAAAGCCGCGCGGTTTCCGTGCGAGGTCGATCGGTTTCGGCTTCTTTTGTTTGCCCATGAGATGGCCTTTATATTCGGTCGCGCTCCGCATAGACGAAGCTGTTCTAAGTGTGAAGGTTTGGATGCCGGGGCTGGGATCGAACCAGCATTGACCGAGTCAAATTCGGTCGTCCTACCATTAGACGACCCGGCAACAGGTCGGATCGGTGGCCGGGCGGCGTTTCAGTTCAGAATTTGGAGAATGAAAACTTGAGGCGCACCGAGATCATTCGCGCCTCAGCGGGCGCGTCAGGTCTGTTGATGGAGATGATGCAAGACAGTTTTCATGACGCGGGCTCCTAGAGGTTCGAATTCCAAACGTCAAGCATTTGCATGATACACCAAGAACACAAGCGGAACAATTTCGATCAATTTTTCCAAATCAATCAACGGAAATTTATCGGCAAACGCCTAGAAGTAGAAAAAGCAAAGGGCGGTAGCATTGAGTCGAGTCTTCTCTCTGTTCGGTGGCATTCTTCCGAAAACCAAGTGGGTTCGGGATGATGGTAGCTTTATTCTGTCGACGGAGGATATCCATCGACGGCGCATGGTCTTTGTTTCGTTTTTCGCGCTGACGATGACGATTGGATACACGGCTCTGCAATACTACAAGCTCGGCCTAGAAGGCTCGGCGATGTTCAATTTAGTGACCGGCGCAATCGGCTGTGTGTTCGCAATGATCGCTATCAAAGTGAGTCTTTGGAGCAAAAACCCGCGCCCAGTTATTCGGTTCTTACTGCTCGGCTTTTCGATGTTGTTGTGGGCGGAAATTTATCGATCTGGCGGCGTGACGGGTTACCATATTGGCATCCTACCCATCCTTCCAGTTGTCGCGGCAATCCTACTGAAGACGCGGGATACGATTTTCTTTACGCTGCTCAATCTTGTCGTGATTTCGGGCATTGGCGCGCTCGCTTATACCGGTCACCCTATGCCGGTCGTCGCCATCGACCCCCAGACCCACATTATTCTTTCGGCGTGTGTGATCATGATCTCGACCCTTGGCTGCGGCACGACCGCGATCATGTTGGTACAGCAAAGCGAGAAGGTGAACCGGCAATTGCTCGATCTCGTGGAATACCAGTCGCATCTCGCCGAGCACGACCACTTAAGCGGACTTGGAAATCGAATTCGCCTGCAAGAGCGGTTTGAGCGCACGCAGGATGGAGAATCTTTCGATATCCTGCTGATCGATTTAGACGGCTTCAAATCGGTCAATGACACGCACGGCCACAATGCGGGCGACTTCCTGATCAAAGAGCTCTCTAATCGTCTTCGCGAAGTGACGGATTCTGAAGACCTGCTCGTACGCCTGGGCGGTGACGAGTTCGTGATTCTGTTAGAAGAAGTCGATGGAACGCTCGGGAGCGTCCGCAAATATGCAGAATATTTGATCGACATTATCTCCCGCCCTTATCGCTGGGAGCAGACGGTGTTGCGGGTCTCGGCATCCATTGGGCATGCGCGCTACCCGGACCATGCGACGAGCCCAAGCAAAGTGCTCAGTCTCGCCGACAAAGCGCTCTATCAAGCTAAAGACGCTGGCAAACGGCAGTGTATCACACATGGCACCTGCCCCGACCCGCAATCCAAGCGCCGCGCACAACCTTCAGGTCAACGACCTGAAACAAAACGCAAAATTGCCGCATTCACTGCAAATCTGCGCCAAAAAACTGGGTAAGATGACATAATCATCTGAGCCGGGGCTTCCGGCGGCACTCGAACCGTGGTTCAACAGCCCGCATATAAAGCCCAGGTGAAGACCGGGTTTTAAAGAGCAAAGGGCTGAATAATGACGACACTGGCTTTGGTAGATGATGACGAAAACATCGTCGCCTCATTGAAAATCTTTTTTGAAGCCGAAGGCTACCAGGTCCGAACCTACCATGATGGCCTTACGGCTTTGGGTGCGCTAACCGACAGCCCACCAGATCTGGCGATCTTGGATGTAAAAATGCCAAAGATGGATGGCATGGAACTGCTTAAGCGTTTGCGCCAAACGTCCGAACTGCCCGTCATCTTTTTGACCTCAAAGGACGAGGAAATTGATGAAGTGATCGGCTTCAACATTGGCGCCGACGATTTTGTCCGTAAACCGTGTTCTAACCGGCTTCTTTCTGAGCGCGTCAAAGCAGTTCTGCGACGGTCGCGCTCGGCTGATAGTGGCCCAGACGAGAGCGACGTAAAACCCATTGTTCGCGGCCGTCTCACACTCGATCCGAACCGCCATTCTTGTTCTTGGGACGGCCACCCTGTCCGGCTGACTGTGACCGAGTTCTTGATCTTACAAGCCCTGGCGCAACGCCCAGGCTATGTGAAGTCGCGCGACAATTTGATGGACGCGGCGTATGACGATCAAATCTATGTTGATGACCGCACGATTGACAGCCACATCAAGCGGCTACGTAAGAAGTTTCGCGAGAGCGACAAAGAGTTTGACGCGATCGAAACACTCTATGGCGTGGGCTATCGCTATAATGAAAGCTGAAGCCCAAACGCCTTAATGCGTTTTTACCCGCCTTGAGAATCTACGGCGATACAAAAACCAGAATCGAGGCAACGGCTGACCATATCGCAATTGGCCGTCTGACCATCGAGCGAGCATTCACAGCGCCAATACTCTGCGTGAATTGCGCACATTGTGCTCACGCCGTTCAAAAGCGGAGAGTGTTTCGCTGATTTCGTATTAACCGCGATGCCGGTAGCGTTTTTTTCACGCACGCAAAAACCCGCTTCGAGACAATCGAGCGCAACAGAACATGTGGTCAGGAAACCATTCATATAACAGCCGCACGCGCCGAACTCTGCGGAGTGATTGCACATATCACTCGAGCGCCTGGCGATTTCGAGATATTCTGATGACTCCGTGCTGACGGCAATCTCGCTCGCCGGATCGACTTGCCGCATATCCGAACGATCGGTCGCACACGCGCCGAGGGACACCAAAAGCAAAATTAAAACAGGAATTATTCTTATATTCATTAAACATCCACCCACAATATATAGATAATTAAAATTTGAAGACTGTATGTCATCTACGTATAAAATTTTTATACTTATATTCCGTTCCACTATAATGTAAATTGGGATTGGGCTTTAAAGGCAATCCGAGATTGACGAAGAGCGTTCAGGCAGGAAACTAAAACAACCAGCTTGCTCTATTAGAGGGGAATATGAAGAAGACACTTGCAGCCTGTGGGCTCATCATCGCGGTCACGGCTTGTAGCGCTGAACCAACTGTTGAAGATCCATATGCGGATCTCGCCGATGCGACGCTGTTGGTAAGGTTCGAAGCGAACCCAGACTTAGAAACAGGTCAGTGCAATCCGAACGTGCACTATGCGCTGCGCACAACGGAGGAGTTCATTTTGCTGAATGCAAATTATGAGGTCGTAGATCAAAACCTGACCGGATCAGGCGTCAGTCTGTCAAACGCCGATGGCAATGGGGTCGCCACCGCATCAGCCGAACTAAACATGTTCGAAGCATATCCGATGGCGTGTTCCGAACTCAGTGTTCGGGCGCAAGACTTGAAGTGCCGGACGGAAGCCGACGATCAAACCGACATCTGCCCTTCCGTCGTTTATGAAGGGACAGAGATGTTTGCCAGTTTCCGCGGACTACCGGATTATTAGTTGGCAAGTTGCAACCAAGCGCGTGCAGCTGCCAAAGCTGACTTAATGTCTTCTTTGTCGAGCAGCTCGGCCATTTCCTGACGGCAAATTTTTGCGTCGTCACAGCCTTTCAGCACAGCAAGATTGAACCATTTGTGAGCCGCGACCAAATCTTGCTCACAATCGACGCCTTCTGAATAGGCGAGTCCAACGCGGTATAGCTCTTCACCTGTTGCGGTTTGACTGTCCAAACCGGTCTCAGGCGCAATATCGGTTGCCAAATCTGAATATGGCATCTTCTTATTCCTCTCATTTTTCGAGAGGTGCCCGTCTGAGTTTTCTCAGTCCGGGACACCCACCATCACAGTCTCCAATACCTTGGCGACAGGCCTGAATTTGCCGGACAGGATTTGCGTTAAGGTTAACGGGCATGGCCGCAAAATGGCAGTGTCTTAACGCTAGCTACGTGCGGTATTAACTTCCGACCCGATTCTGGCCGTTTTTCGTCTTCGCGACAAAAAATCTCGTCAAAGTTTGAGAAGTTGAATCCGCATTTTCAATTTTTCTCATCGTCCATATGCGAAAAACTCCGAGCGAATTCCGCGATTGTTTGAAAACTAAGATCGCTTCGTATGGCGGATGCTGATACATCGCCCGCATGCTGAACAGGTTACCGCCCCTCAACGCCATCAAGGCGTTCCATGCCGCGTCCCGGCATTTGAACTTCTCGCGTGCTGCGGAAGAGCTCGGCGTGACACAAGGCGCTGTCAGCAAGCAGATCCACGCACTTGAGGACTTTATCGGCACCAAACTCTTCGAGCGGGTCGCCAATGGCTTAGAACTGACCGCAGAAGGGCAATCGCTCAAGACGATTACCCTACCCGCGTTCGATATGCTCGCTTCAGGTTTTTCGCGGTTTGAACGCCGCGAACCGCGCTCGCAGAAAATCAGAATATCGACTCTCGCATCATTTGCGTCGAGCAGCTTGGCGCCGCGCCTGGACCGTATGGAGGCCGCGTTTCCAGAGGTCCAGTTCGAAATCCTCACCACGGATCGCTTGATCGATCACGCGCGGGAAGAAATAGATTTCAGCATTCGCTACGGCCCTGGCGTCGCGGATGACATGGTCTGCGAACCCATAGGCTCATCGACGCTCATTCCCGTGAAGCACCCAACTTACAGTCCCAGCACCGAAAGTCTTCGGCGCTTGCAAGTGTTCACCATCAATGAATGGCTCACTTGGGAACATCAGCGCGGTGATAGCCTTACGCGCGGCGGCCGAACCGTGATTGTCGAGGACTTTTTGGTGGCTCTGAACGCCGTCCTGCATGGCCAAGGCTTAGCGTTGTTGCCGGATCTGATTGTACACGAACACTTGGTCAACAATCAGCTGATCCAATTCGGAGAGCCGCTGCGGGATTGGTCTTACCATTATTATGTCGCCATGCTGCCCAAGGCGCCGCGTCGGCGTTACGTCACCTCCGTTATTGATTGGCTCAAGCACGATATCGCAGACACGATATCGGCCTAAACCAGGTCGGAGATTTTCTCATACGGCATCCTCGAAAGGCGCGATTCCGTCATCGGCCCGAACATGACACCTGTCGTCTCGCTCACTGCAGAGCCAACCACAGGAGAATACTATGAAGACCCAATTGAAGACTCTCGCCCTTTGTGCCGGCCTCTTTCTCGCAGTGCCTTCTGCCAGTGCGTTGCCGACAGAAACCATGGACGTGAAGTTTAGCTACGACCGATCGGTACCCGCCGAAGTAAGCTATCGGCGCGCTGAACGCACCGCACGAAAAGCGTGTGGATTAAACGGACGTGTCGCACCAATGAAACGGGTGCTGACCAAGTCATGTGTCCAGCCATTGGTAGAGGCCTTTGTCATCGCAACGGGCGACACCGGATTGCGCGCTTATCATGAAGAGCGCAATGGACGCCTGCAGCCCGGAACCCGCTTCGTTGAGAAGTAAGTTCACTTACGGGTCGGTCGCGCGCCTAGCCCGGTACAACTGCCGCGATTAAGCGCGGGCCTGGTGCCGCGATCGCCTCGGCGAGCGCGGCATCAAAGGCTTCCGCAGTTGTTGTTTCGACCGCCGGCACCCCCATGCTTGATGACAGCTGCACCCAGTCAATGTCTGGGCCGCCAATCGACAGCATATTCTTCGCGGTCGGCCCAGGGTTGCCGGCGCCCGTGCGATAGAGTTCGATGTTCAGGATCCGATAGGAATGATTGACGAAGACAATTGTTGTTACATCCGCCTGCTCGCGCGCCATGCTCCATAAGGCCTGATTGGTGTACATGCCGGCGCCGTCACCGGACAAACAAATCACTTTACGATCCGGCGCTGCAATTGAGGCGCCTAGCGCGAGCGGCATGCCTTGCCCAATCGCACCGCCCGTGAGCATCATCCAATCGTGCTGAGGCGCATTCATTGTGGCCAGATAAGAAAACAGCCCATTCGAGACGCCATCGTCCGAAACCAAAGCATCCTCCGGCAGATGCCGCGCCAAGCTTTGCCCAACGCTTTGCGCGGTTAGGTCGCCCGTTGGCAAGTCTGGACGGTTGAGCACCTCTGGCGCGGCCGCCTCCTGCGCACCAAGGGCGTCCGCAAGAGCAGCCAGAGTAGCAGCGCTATCGGTGCTGGCATCGCCGATCGACAAAACCTTGCATCCTTCCGGTACCAAGAGGCTTGGCTTGCCCGGATAGGAAAAGAAAGCGACCGGCGCGTCTGTGCCCGCCAGCAACATGAGGTCGGCGCCCTCGAGATCATCCATCGCAGCTTCAGCAAAATACTGCATACGCTCCGGCGCAAACACACCTGCCCCGCGCCGCATCTTCCAATAGAATGTATCGGTCATGACCCGAAGCCCCGCGGCTTTCAAACGCGCCGCAGATGCTAGTCCTTCAGCGCCGAGCGCCGTGCCATTGATTAAGACGAGCGGATTGGAGGCGTACTCAATGGCAGCGCGTGCGGCCTCGATTTGTTGATTTGGCACCTTTCGAAGAGACGGCGCCGCCGCGGCTGGAACGACTTCGCCGCCCTCCAACCAAGCACTGTCAGCCGGCAGAATGAGAGAGACGGGTCCCGGTTTCGGGCCGAAGCTCGCAGCATAAGCCTCCGCCGCGAGCTTTCCAGTGTCCTCAACCCGATCTGCCGATTTGATCCAAAGCGAGTTAGGGCCAGCGAGACCGCGAATGTTTGAGGTCAGCGGTGCATCATATTTTAGATGCGGAACAGCATGGTCACCAATCACATTGATCATTGGGGTACGAGCCCGCCCGGCATTGTGAATATTTGCCCCGGCATTGAGATAACCCGCCCCCAAGTGAAGCAGCGTCATTGCGGGACCGCCGGAGACCCGTGCAAATCCGTCCGCCGCGCCCGTCGCGACTCCTTCAAAGAGACAGAGCACAGATCGGATTCGAGGCTCGCCATCCAAGGCCGTGACGAGATGCATTTCCGAGGTGCCGGGATTGGCAAAGCATGCCGTCACGCCGTGGTCCGCCAAAGTCCCAACCAATGCTTCCGCACCTGTCATAGATATCGTTGTCGCCTCACCCATAATCCTCGCCTCTAATGCTCGTTTGTTTTGACCGCTTGTCTAATCAGCCTAATCCGGAAAACCTAGGCCCAAATACCAAGACAGGACGATTGTCCGCGAAAAGCGCGCAACCGTCCTGTCAGGGTCCGTAGACAAGCCACAAAGGGGATATGGCTGCAGATGAGATCGATCTCTCGACCTGCCGTTTTGATATCTGGTTGCGGTATAGAAAATTCAAGTCTTGGCGTTGCGCTTGTAGATATCTGGCGTTCACAATATGATGATCTCATCCTGGTGCTCCGCCGAATAGAGTTTCGCCACATCAGCCGCGCGCAGGCTCTGCGCTTTGTTTTGATTGATATATCCCTTCTCTGTGATCTCGCCGGCGTCCGCTTGTGGCGGTGTCGGCTGTAAGAGGATGCGGGCGATACGGCTAGCGGCGTTCGGGTATTGAGCATTGTGTGCGAGCAGTCCTGAGCGCACCGCCTCGATCACCTTTGGATGCGAAATCAGCTCTGCCATGTCCATGTCTCCGCCGACCAATCGCTGGCAGTATCCTTCGTTCACGAAGCCGAGCAAACAGACCGCATCTTCGTTCAACCCACAAACAACCGCGTCGGCGAGCGCGCCCTTCACAGCCTGCACCGCTTGCACTCGAAGCTTGCCTGCCGATACCCATGTCCCGTTTGCCAGCTTAAACTCTTCGGCTGTGCGTCCATCAAACGCCAAACCTTTTTCAGGATGCTCCGGATCAACGAAACGCACTGCGTCGCCCAGCCGATAGAAACCTTCTTCATCGAACGCGGCGCGGGTTTTATCTTCATTGCGATAATAGCCGGGCGTGACGTTCACGCCCTTCACACGCAGTTCGAGTTTTTCGCCGGCCGGCACCAGTTTAAATGTGTTGCCGGGCAGCGGCAGACCAATCAGCCCCATCGTGTCGTTCGGCCAATGCACATTGCTCGCGGTGGGTGACGTTTCAGTTGCGCCATACCCAGCCGACAAAGAAATACGTTTGCCGGTCACCCGGACCGCAACGTTTTGGATCCGCTCATAAATATCCTGCCCCATCGCTGCACCGCCATAGGCCATGCTGCAGATCCGCTTAAAGAAGGTCTGCGCCAGGGCATCGTCGCGTTCAAACTCTGTCGCTAGCGCCGCCCAAGCCGCTGGCACAGTCGTGTGCTGAGTCGTCGAGACCTCTTTCATATTGCGGATCATCTCCGGCAAGCGCGCTGGCGTTGGCGCGCCCCAATCCAAATAAAGTGTGCCGCCCCAATCGGTCATATTGTGCAGGATCGCATTGGCGCCATAAGTATGGCTCCAGGGCAAAAAGTTACACATGACTTGCACATCGCCCGTGACCTCCGCCAACCGGTTCTCATCCCAGACCGACCGTATCATCTTTGCGTTCGCGGCAATCATACCGTGCGTGTTGATCACTGCTTTCGGTTCGCCGGTGGACCCAGACGTAAGCATGAACTTAGCGACCGTTTCGGGCGACAGCCGGTCATAAGCCTCTGAGACAGAATTCCCGCCCGGCAACGCAAAGTCTTCGAGCGATTGGCTTCGATACTCATGCGGTGCGTTGCGTGAATACAATACGAGCCGGTCGCCGAGCGTCATTCCGTCAAGGCCGCGCTGATATTCTTGACCATCCTCGACATAAATGACAGCCGGTTCAACCAAGTCGTCGACATAGTTTAAGCGCGCAAAATCCTGGCTGAGCAGGGCATAAGCTGGCGTCACGGGCACCACCGGACACCCCGCCAGCATGGCACCATACATGACCAAAGCATGGTCAATCGTATTCCTAGACAGAATCATCACCGGCGCAGCCGTGTCGGCATTCAAAAAACCTTGCGCCAGCGCTTGCGCCCGCTCCCACGCGTCGGCGTAGGATATCGTTTGCCAGCCTTCACTCATTGGCGCGACCGGATCGCGTTGTGCGAGCCATGTGCGTTCCGGCGCCGTCTCCGCCCAATACTTTAATGGCCACAGCATGTGAGGCGGATGATCTTTTAAAGGCTGTCCGTTGTCCAATAGGATTGTGCCGTCAGCCCGGCGGTCGACATTCAGTTTTTGTGGAAGATAAGGCACCTCCCGAAACGGGATATGGCGGGTGTCACTCATAGTCTTTTCTTAGTCCAAATTTCGCGCTCTCTATGTTCCATCCGATCCACTTACAGCGCGTGCTTCCTCGCGCCCCACTCGTCACGCTTCATTTCGATAGTCAACCATATCGCCGCGGAGGGATCGCGCGCGTCCAGGGCAAGCCCGAAGCTGAAATTGTGATCTCAAATGCGTGTGATGCAAGGTGATCGGCGTTTGATCGAACGTTAAGTGCCGCGCCTCACCAACGCCGCTAGATCAGTCCTCGTTCGATCAAAACTGAATACCGCTCGAAGGACAATATTATGTATCGACTCTCCGCAATGGCGTTCGCCGCCTCTGCCCTCTTTGCAGCAAACGCCGCGGCGCAAGATGATGACGGCTTTTACGTCGCCGGTTTTATCGGCGCAGCATTTCCGGGTGACGCCTCCCTCACTGGCACACAAAACCCCGTCGCCGGGGCGCCTGGCACAATCGGTGACCCGGCGCGGATCAGCGCGGAATACGATAGCGACAGCACGATCGGTGTCGCTTTGGGATATAAAACCCCTTGGGAGTTTTTCGGCTTATTCAACACGCGCTTGGAACTAGAGTATTCCACCCTCGATGTTGATGTCAGTGATGGCAGTTTCAATGGCGGCAACCAGTCGTTCAGCGGCGATACCAAAATCGATTTCTTCCTCGTCAACAATTATAGCGACATCATCTGGGACGATAATCAAACGCTAATTCCTTTTATTGGCGGCGGTTTAGGTATTGCAAATGTCGACGCGAACATTCTCTACGCCGGCGGGGGATCACCTACCCCTAACTTCGTTGCCACGGGCGAAGATACGGGCCTGGCTGGAACATTTGCCGCCGGATTGACCTGGCTGACTGGAACACATTGGGAAGTCTATGGCGAAGCCCGCTATTACCAAATCCGCGACCTGGAGTTTGATCGTCGCTTCATCGGCAATGGCGAGAACCTCTTCAATGCTGAAGTCGCTGACGATTTCGACGGCACCAGTCTGACCATCGGCGCGCGTTACAAATTCTAAGAGA
Organism: Pseudomonadota bacterium; assembly: GCA_038531195.1. GTDB lineage: Bacteria > Pseudomonadota > Alphaproteobacteria > Caulobacterales > Hyphomonadaceae > Henriciella. The sequence goes on along the minus strand of JBCBBY010000014.1, from coordinate 41,836 downwards.
TCACCTTTCCCCTCTGGATCTCTTAGTCCGGTCCGGCGACCTTTCCCTCAAAGTCGCCGGACCTTTTTTCTCATCCGGCCGATGACATTCCAAGACGTCCGGCTTACATCCGCTCTCATGTCATCGCCCTTTGCTTATCTTCCACACCGCGCTGTTCTATCTTTGAGTGGCCCCGATACGATCACGCTTTTGGAACGCCTGGTCACCAACGCGACCGATGCCTGGACACCCGGTGAAACACGTTACGGTGCGTTGTTGACGCCGCAAGGAAGAGTCCTTGCGGACTTTCTCGCCATCCGCACGCCGGAGGGGATCCTTTTAGATGTCGCGGAGGCCCACGTCGATGATCTGGCGAAGCGCCTGAAAATGTTTCGCCTGCGCAGCCAGGTTGAGATCGAACGCCTAGAGAGTGTTTTTGTTGTTGCGGGATTACAAGCAACGCCAGAGGGCGTGCGCCCAATATCCGGTGCGCAGCATGTCTATCTCGATGGACGGTATCCCGGGGGGCGTTTGCGCGGTCTGGCCACAAAAGAGAGCTGGGCGGCGTGGTATGGCTACCATCCAGCCGAATGGTCGCGGCCAGTGAATGAGTACCACATGGACCGCATCGAGCACGGCATCGCGGAACAAGGGATCGATTTTGGGTCCGCCGAAGTTTTCCCGGCGGACATTAATATGGATATCCTCGGGGGCGTTGCCCTGAATAAAGGATGCTTCGTCGGCCAAGAAGTCGTCAGCCGTATGCACCGTCGCGGCAGCATTCGCCGGCGCACACTGGTTGTATCAGCGGCTGACGGCCAAACGCTCACTGCAGGATCCGATCTGATGGCCACCGCGACGATTGGCAGTGTTAGCAGCAGTGAAGCCCATATGGGCTTGGCGCGGGTGCGGGTTGACCGATGGCACAAAGCGATGGTCGATGGGATTGATATCACGATCGATTCTAAGCCTGTTCAGATTGCAAAACCTGATTGGCTCAAAGCCGAACTCAACGCCGCGGAGACTTCATGAACGACGCCGTAAGCTGCGCCTGGGCGCCCATAGATGACCCGCTTTATCGGGCCTATCATGATGAAGAGTGGGGCGTACCAGAATACGATGCCCGCGCGCTTTGGGAGAAGCTGCAACTCGATGGCATGCAGGCCGGGCTCGCGTGGATCACCATCCTGCGCAAACGCGACAGTATTCGTGAAGAGTTTGAGATGTTTGACCCTGAGCGCATCGCCAGCTGGGATCAGAAACGCATTGAAAAAGCACTGACCAATCCAGGCATCATCCGCAGCCCAAAAAAGATAGAAGCCTGTATCGGCAATGCCCGCGCCTTTTTAGATGGTTTTGATCAGGGCGAAGACTTTTCAGACTTTTGTTGGAATTATGTGGATGGCAAGCCGATCATCTCGAACCTTACGAATTACCGCGATGGCCCGACCAAAACGGATATATCCGAAGCGTGTTCTAAGGCGCTCAAAAAGCGCGGTCATAAATTCGTGGGGCCGACAATTGTCTATGCCTGGATGCAGGCGTGTGGGCTTTATAATGATCACGAAGTGACGTGTCCCCGGTTTGAGGCGGTTCAAAAACTAGCGCGATAGACAGAACCGCTATTCTAGGCTGAGTGTGACGGAAAATTTAGAAGCGCCCGTGCGGCGAGGGTGTGGACAAAGGTTCATCTGCTCTGTTTGGTGACTTCGAACGAGAATAAGAGGTCGAGATGAAATTTCCTGCCGCAAGCTTTGGTATAATTGCTGCCTTCGGATTGATGTCAGGCTGCGTTTCAAACAGCGAATACGATCGCGATCGCGCGTATAGCCAATGCGATGGCATTAGCGACGCCTCGAGCCGAAACCGGTGCATCGCCGACGCCATTCAAGACGCTGAACGCGAGCGCCATGAACAAGCCAAAAAGCTAGAGCGTTACGAAGAGAACGCTGAGAAGCGCGAGCTTGGGCGGGAAATTGCGGGCGCTGAGCCAAACTGATGTTGAGTCGAGCAGCTCTCAAATTGCGGCTGTCGCGGGTTTCCTGAATCGGGGAATGAGCCCTTTGTTTTGAGCGGTCCTGCCGCTCCGACTTAGTGTTTTTATGCAGGTTTGACCGCCGGTCATGGCTCGACGCCGCGCAGCCATCGCCTTAGATGGTGCCGGTGGAGAAGAAAATAGTCGCCCGGGCGACATGAGAGGCGTGTGATGTATACCCCTGTGATTTCAGCAACCGGATTGTGGACCCCGTCAGAGTCGGTCTCGAATGCCGAATTGGTCGAGAGTTACAATGCTTGGGCCGATAAGTGGAACGCCGAACACGCCGATGATATTGACGCCGGCCGCGTCGACGCGAAGACTCATTCCAATGTCGACTTCATCGAAAAAGCATCCGGTATCAAATCTCGATACGTTGTGAATAAGTCAGGTATTGTCGATCCCGACATTATGCGCCCCGTCATTCCCGAACGGCCAAATGCAGAGATTTCAGTTTTGGCCGAGATTGCCGTGAATGCTGCGAAAATGGCGCTCGAAACGGCGGGTCGAAAGCCAGAGAATGTTGATGCGGTTTTGTGCGCTGCTTCAAATATGCAGCGCGGTTATCCCGCCATGGCCGTCGAGATCCAAGATGCGCTCGGTATTGATGGCTTTGGCTTTGACATGAATGTCGCATGTTCGTCAGCGACGTTCGGCATTCAAACCGGGGCGGATTTTGTGCGCTCCGGCAGTGCCAAATCAGTCTTGATGGTGAATCCCGAAATTTGCTCTGGGCATTTGAATTTCACGGATCGCGACAGTCATTTCATTTTCGGCGACGTCGCAACGGCCGTGCTGATCGAATCGGAAGAGATCGCGCCCGCCGCGCATTGGAAAATCCTTGGTACCAATCTTAAAACGCAATTCTCCAACAATATTCGGAATAATTTCGGCTTCCTCAATCGGTGCGACCCAGACGGTATTGGTGCGACGGACAAGCTCTTCGTCCAAGAAGGCCGTAAAGTGTTCAAAGAAGTCGTGCCGATGGTCGCAAAGATGATCCTGTCCGAACTCGATCGGCTTAAGCTTGAAGCCCCAAACTTACGCCGCATGTGGTTGCATCAGGCCAATGCAAATATGAACCGTCTCATCGCGTCGAAAGTGCTCGGCCGCGAGGCCACTGCGGATGAAAGTCCGACTGTGCTCGATACATATGCGAATACCAGTTCCGCCGGGTCGATCATCGCCTTCCACAAGCATAGTCAAGACATGCAAGCGGGCGACAAAGGCTTGATCTGTTCGTTCGGTGCAGGCTATTCGGCCGGTACAGTGTTCGTCGAAAAAGCGGCTTAGCAACCGTAGCTAAACCACTAAGTCCAAATCCTCTTCGGCCTCATCTTCGTCTGGCGCCCGCGCGCCGTAGAGCAGCAGAAGTGAAACGAAAGCGATGCTTGTGGCTTGCGATGAAAACAGTTCGAGCATGAGCGCGAAGAACCAAGCCGGCAATCCCTGCGCGGGACGCTCACTCCTTTGCTTCGCCACGGATTGTCGAAGGTCGGCGCGCGCAGTGGCAATCTTCTGTTCCAACTGCGCGCGCCGCTCGGCGAGCCCCAACTCATTCTGAGCGTCGCGATAGGGTTTCTGGTGCGTCCGACCGGCCGCCTCCACACCCGCCAAATAAGCTTTCAAACCTTCAATCGATCGTGTTTCTGGGGGAATGCCCTCAAGTTGCCGTGTCCAATCAGCAAGCTCGGCTTCGGTGAGGGCGCGGATCTGTTCTGCGCTTTGCCATGTTGCGGTCTGATCTTGTGCATTATTGACCATGAACATCGTGGTTCCAGCGATGCTCGTGCCAGCACCAGCGAACGCGAAGACCAAGGCGCGGAGCGCTTCGCCATGTCGTTTGCCGGACAAGTGCCACCAAAAAAATGTGAATCCCCCAAACGAACAGACGGACGCGATCACGCCGCTCCATCCCCAAATCCCCGCCTGAGTGGGGTCATTCACGCCGAGACTAAAGGCTTGGAAATTAGCGAACCCAGATAGCGCCGCCGCGGCTAATCCGGCGCCCAAGAAAATCACAGCGAGCAGCGAAATGATTATCTGCTCCCCCGAAATACGCGCTTTGCGGTCGGCGAGGGGAGGTGAAATTGGTTCAGGGGCCACCGGCGCTTCATCGACAAGCTGCGCGACGAGCTGCGGTTGCGGCCGGTTGACGGTTTCAGGCTCCGGCACCGGCAAACGCGGACCAATGGGAATAATCTCAGCATCGCAAAATGGTTCGTGGTTCCAGTCGCCTGCTTCAGCTTTCTCTCTCAAATAAGCAATGAGCGGGCCTTCGCTGCCACACGCCCCACACTGCACCTGACCGCGCGCGAGCGAGAGCTTCAAGCCATTGTGCGCGCCGCACCCTGGGCAATCCTCATAGGCAACGCCGCGATCATCAAAGGCCGTTTCCAATCCAGCCGACTTCAACGCTTCGTCCAGCACGTCAGACGTGGTCGTAATAGCACTCATCATAGCCCCGCACTGACTCATTGATCCCTATTTGTTCTTATTATGTTTCCTTTATCATCCCGTCAAGGCCTCCGTTGACGTGAGCGTGAAGAATTTAACTCGACGGCAAGCTGCGTCAGGCATATACGTCATACTATGACAAGACTGCGCACACGAACGCCCGCCACCGGTAAACGCCGCCTCCACCGTCGCCGTTGGCGCACGGCTGATAGTGACAAGCCATCGCGCGAAGATTTGCTCGCGGCAGCTGCGGAAGAGGCGCAACTGAACGGCAAGAGCCTCACGGCCATTCGCAAACACGTCTTATCTTTACTGCTGGACGCGAAGCGCCCACTCACGGCTTATGAAGTCCTGGCGTCATTAGATGGCGTAGGCTCGGTCTCGCCGCCGACGGCCTATCGCGCGCTCGATTTTCTGGTCTCGCTGGGATTTGTCACGCGGGTTGAAAGCCTCAATGCATATTTCGCCCTGGATCTTGGTCCAAGCGACGTGCCCCTCGCCTTCTTCGTTTGCGAAAAATGCGGGCAAGCCCAAGAGCTCGAAGCCACCGATGCCGTGATCAGCCTGGTCAGCACCGCCGATGAGAAAGGCTTCGGTGTCAGTCATGCCTCGCTGGAAGTGCGAGGGGATTGCCGCGGCAAGCTTGGCTGCAAAACCTGGGCCGAAAGCATTGCTTCATCCGACGAGTTAGGAACGATCGACCAACACAGCGACGAATAGAGCTGGCTCATCATCGGCGACCGCCCAGGCGTGATTGGTCGCGCGTTGAATCACCACATCACCCGGCCCGATCACGGTTTCTTCATTGTCGAGAATGAGTCGTACCCGGCCTTTCACCAGAATGATCGCATCTAGCGTATGCGTGACGTGCATTGCAGGATGTTTGGACGTGTCCGGCTGATGATCTCCAGCCCCGATGGCAATAAAGGCCTGGCGCGTCAGATCCGCGATCGTCTCTGGCGGCGCACCCTCCGGCGCTGGAGCAGCGGTGAACCAGCGTATTTTCACTTTCCCCTCTGCCGGCGATAAAATCGGCGTACCTTTGCCCTTATCCTCGCAGGGCTGGCCATTGAGTGGCCCTGAGACCTCGTCATGCCAGATCTCCAGCAAACCACCGAGATCGCCTGTCCGAAACTCATCTGCCGGGCCGTCATCGATCATGATGTGCGACTTTCCATTCGCATCATTCGCTGTCACGACGCGGCGCAAACTGGACAGCATCTCACTCATCTTACTCATCGTTTCCTCCTTAGCATTTTTCACTTTGACCTGACTTAGGCACATTTTTTTGTTTCCCGCGAGCGCTTGACGGAAACTGCCCAGGTTTTGTATGCCGCCGGCTCAACGGAGACTTTATGTTTAATTCGTCCGAGACCCGGTAGAGGCCCCAAGCGGCGTCCTTCGTCGATATGGGGCCAGAAATACACCTAAGCTCTGATCCTTACACGGGTCAGTCTGTTTCCATGCGCATGCTGCGCAACTATCGGACAATCAAACACAATGGATATTTCACGCGCAGAACAGCGCATTCTTCACGTGCTCGCGCAAGGTGGGCGCATCGAAATCGAACGGGGTGACAGCAAAAAAATTGAACGCGTCACGATGATCAATCGCGACGGATGGCGTGCGCCTGGCCTTGATTTGTTTCTATTCCGCAAATTGAAGCGACGCCGAGCGATCGCCTCGAAGCGCGGACAGCCCTATCGGATCACCCGCCGAGGATTGGAATTGGTGCGATCGGAACTCGATAATCGTTGAATCGCGGCGGGAGAGCCCGAAAAAACGTGACTCTCCCGTCACACTTCAAAAGATTGCAAGAATTTGATCAGTTGGAGACTTTTCCGATTTGAGAACGAGTCTTAACAGCTTAGTAGGCGACCAGCCTGCATAATAAGACTCAAAATTGCCCGGAGGCCTTCAGAATGATCCCTCGCTCCATTGCGATCCAGAAAACCTGGAAGACGTTCAATTTCGCGAGCTTTTTCTCAGCGTTTCTCTATCCAGCGCTCGGACTTGCGACGCTGATCGTGGTGGTGACTTTGGGGCTGGCTCTATCTGGCCTGACGCTTCGCTGGTACTATCTACCACTTGGTCTTGGTATCATCGCATTCTCTATTTTTGTCTGCAATGCGGGCATCGGACCGCTGCATCGCATCATGCAGCACAAAGCTGGCGAATTGCGCGCACCGGGTCAGATCCTAACTATGATCAACTTGATGATCGCGATGCAAGGCACGGTGCGTGATTGGGTGAATTATCATAGTCAGCACCATCGCTTCTCAGACCAACCGGGCGATCCGCACAATCCGTTTGAATCGAAACGCTGGGCGTGGGTCGGCTGGATCTTGTGGCGCGATGCCAAAGACATGATGCGGCCAATGCCACTTTGGCTGAAGAAGCAGCCCATCGTGGTTTGGATGGATGGTGCGTACAATTCGGTTTCGCTGGTTTTGCATTTGGTGATCCCGGCTGCCATCTACTTAATCGTATGGGCCGCGGGTGGATCTTTGGTGCTCACCGCGATTTGTCATGCTTGTTTCGTGATCGGCCGGGCCATTCAGTTCCATGCGACCGTCTATGGCATCAACGTGCTGGGACATTTGCCTACGCCGAAGTGGGCGGACCATCTGATTGGGCTCCTGACCGGTGGTGAAGCGTTCCACGACCACCATCATGATGAACCCCAAAGTGCTCTGCACCGCCCGCGCAAGGGCATCTGGAACCGTATCGTCGATTACAATGGAACGATCTTGCTTGCTTACGAGAAGCTCGGTTGGGTCAAAAACTTAAAAATCGCACCGCGCTTCGCCTAAAACGCAGGATGTCGCGACGATAAACTAGCCGTTGACGCGCCTTGTGTGCATGTTTCCTTAGAATGAATAGGGAGATGGCATGATGGCCGATATCGCAAATGACCCTCGTTTAGATCCGCGCATCAAGGCGGCGCTGTCGCTGTTTCCAACCATGCCCGGACAGCCAGATGTGGCGTCGCGCGAAGAACAGCTCGCAGAAGCCAACACGCCAGAAGCGCTTGCCGCGACAGAGCAACTGCGAATGATGCTCGAAATGACCGATAATGAAATTCTTGCGCCGTCGACCGGTTTGAGCATTTCCGAGCACGAATTCACGTCTCAACCTGACGGCAACACAATAAAAGTGCGGTTCGTGCGTCCGGACAGCGAGGCCCCGCTTCCATGTGTTTATTATATTCACGGTGGCGGGATGCTGAGTATGTCTTGCTATCTCGGCAATTACCGCGCCTGGGCGAAGATTATCGCTGCGCAAGGCGTTGCTGTCGCGATGGTAGATTTCCGCAATGCTCTGTCGCCATCATCCGCGCCGGAAGTTGCCCCGTTTCCGGCAGGATTGAATGATTGTGTGTCTGGCTTGCGCTGGTTGCATGCATCGGCGGGCGAGCTTGGGATCGACTCGGAGCGGATCGTCGCCGCGGGTGAAAGTGGTGGCGGCAACCTGACCCTCGCGACGGGCTTAAAACTCAAACAAGATGGCGATCTATCTTTGGTCAAAGGTCTCTATGCCCTCTGCCCCTATATTGCCGGAGAGTGGCCGCAGGACGACCTGCCGTCTTCAATTGAGAATGAAGGCATCTTGATCAACCTGCACAATAATCGCGGCCGAATGGGTTATGGCATTGAAGCCTTCGAAGCGAAAAACCCGCTCGCATGGCCGCTCTTTGCCAGTGTGGACGATCTCAAAGGCCTTCCGCCAACAATGATCAGCGTGAATGAGTGCGACCCGTTGCGCGACGAAGGGATAATTTTCTATCGTCGACTTTTAGAAGCAGGTGTCGCTGCGCGGTGCCGCGAAGTAACTGGCACCTGCCACGGCGCCGAAGTATTTGTGAGCATGTGTCCAGATATAAGTGGTGACACGGCTGCAGATATTGCGCGCTTCACCAAGCTTAGCGGGACACCAAGTTAAACTCATGCTTACAAATCCCTCTTTTCCCCAGTGAGCAACGGGCTGATTGGGTCATTACGAGACAGGTTTGCAAACAGCCTCCTAACGTCTCATCGTGGGTTGTTTTCAATTTTCTTGAAAATTCCTGGATCGCTCTGAAACCGACTTTAATTCGGCTCCTGTATATATCCGCCATGGCCGCAGAAGCGGCTTGTTGAACTGTAGAACAGTGGTGGAAAGAACGATGCAGAATGCACAATCAATGAGCGTGCGTGGCCCAGACGGCCGTCCGTTGACGCTCTCAGACTTACCAAAGCCTGGCATTACGCGCTGGGTCACACGTCGCAAGGCCGAAGTGGTCGCTGCCGTTTCAGGCGGGCTGCTTACAGAGGAAGAAGCCCTTCGCCGGTATGACCTGAGCGAGGAAGAATTTTCTGGCTGGCGCGCGCTTTACTCTAAGCACGGTCGCAAAGGCTTGCGCACGACGCGGTTGCAACAATACCGCGCCTAAGCGCTGACGTGCAAAACACAAGAATGACTGGGTCTCATCCCGGTTGTTAAAGCGCCGTTTACGACGCTGGCCGTACTCTTTGAGACGGATGCAAGCATTTGTGCTTGCCAGCGGTGTTGAGGATGAGCGCACAAGATAGACCATCCACCACGCGTCTTATGGCCCTGGCCGCGATCTTCATCGCAGCCGGGCTTTTCGCGTTGCGCGCTTATGACCTGTTTAGCGATGTGCAATCGGAGCCCGCAAATGGCAGTGTCGCTCAGGAGTTAACCTATCTACTAGAGCCGATCACCGGACAAGATAAAGTCCGCGTTTCTGTCTCGGGTATTGCTCCGAAATCAGTCCTCATCATGATAGATGGCGATGTCGCCGAGGACTTACGTCCAATGCGTGCGCGGATTGAACCTATTCTGACCGCAAGCATGGGGTTTGATGCGGAGCGGGACACGCTGATCCTATCGCAGTTCCCCTTTGCCCGCGGGGTCGGAACGTCCATTCAGCCACGCCATTTGGCCGAATTGATTGGGCTGGGTCTCTTGATCGCCATGTTAATCGCGAACGGAACGCTCCGTACACCACAACGAACAGTACCCGTTCCCGCACTCGAGCCGCGTCCCTTACCCCCTCGTCCTGAGGCGCCCGCCCGCTTGGTCGCGCCTGAAGCTGAGCCCATCTCAGAGCTCCACGAGGCATCAGAATTTGTTGAGCAAAACCCCAATGAAACAGCGCGTCTGATCCGTAGTTGGATGTCGTATGCGGAGGACTAAATGAGCTTACCCGCAATGACGTCCGCCCCCATTAGCGAAACGGGCCTCACCCGCAGCGCCCGCTTGATGCGCGCACTCGGGGCAAAAGCCGCATCTGTTTGGAATGAGCTTTCTTCCGAAGAGGCCAATCAATTGAGCGTTGAAATGGACCGTTTAAGCGACGATGCAGAGGCAGAACGCGGTATTTTGCGCAGCTATGTTGACGAAATGCACGCCCGCCCAACCCGCACGCCGGGATCCAATGCCGGCATTTGGGCCCACCTCTCGATGCAGGACGGGGCGCAGATCGCGCGCCTACTCGAAAGCGAGAGCCCGCAAGTCATTGCTGTGATCTTATCGAGGCTAACGCCAGACGCAGCTGCGAAAACCGTCCGCGCCCTGCCCAGATCACTCGCCACTGAAGCCCTGAAGCGTGTTTTAACGCTTGGCGATATCCACTCGGGTGCTTTGAAAGCGCTGGAACAGGCGCTGCAAGCGCAGATGACCGACAAGCCTGCATCTTCTCATGCCAGCGGACACGCCCAAGTGGCGCAGATTTTCGATCAACTGGATCCTCAATCCGAACAAACCCTCCTCGCCGCCTTGGATGGCGTTCAGCCGGGTGCGGGTGAAAAGATCCGCGCCCTAATGTTCACATTTGAAGATCTCGCACGTCTGGATCCTGCAAGCTTGCAGACCATTCTCGCCAACATTGATCGCGCCATTCTGACACTTGCCCTCAAAGGCGCCAGCGAGTCTGTGACGGATGTCTTCTTCCAAAACCTCACCCAACGGGCGGGCGACCTCTTGCGCGACGAAATCGCGGTCCTCGGGCCGATACGACGCGCCGAAATAGATCAAGCGCGCGCGAACGTTCTGGCGGTAGCCCGTACTCTGGTGAAGCGCGGCGATATTCTAGCACATGAACCAAACGATGAGCTGGTTGAATGAAGCGGCGCATAGAAAGCATAACGCCCTATCCATTCGCCAGTGATTTCAGCGCCCCGGAACCAAACCCAGGCGATCACGTGCAGATGTCGACGCGCGAACTCGCTCATTTATTGGCCGACGCGCAGGCCAGCGGCGCCGCGATCGCTCGTAATGACGCGCTCGCCCAAGAAGCCGACAAACTCTCCAAAGCGTCTAGCGAGTTAAAGCAAGTCCTGGCGGGGATTGTCGATCTCGCGGCGTGTTTGGAACAAGCATCGATCCGTGAAAGTGATCGCCAAGACGCGCTCGAGCGCGTGCGCCGCCTGGCCGCAGTTGTGATCGATCAACAAGGTGACCTATTTAAGGGCTAAGCCGTTTTGTTCACTTCTCGGCAACCATTCACGGCCAATCTGAATCACCCCAGATAAGAGAATAACCATGACCTCAGTGAACCGCGCCCTCGAAAACACCCTTCTCGACGCCCCTGTCCAGGTTGACGTCGTGCTGGGCGAAGCGCGGATGCCGGTTGAGGAATTGATGTCTCTGTCGGAAGGCGAAATTGTCGAACTGGAAAATCAAACCACGGACTTGGTCGATATTTACGTTTCAGATCGCTTGATGGCTCGCGGTCGCCTCGTCGTTGCTGACGGGCAGCTTGGCGTCACGCTGAGCGAGATTGTCGACAGTCGCCCGCAGAGCTTCGCGTAAACCAAGCCCATTCAGAACAATCCCGCTCTGCCAACGCAAGTTGGCACCCATGGCGGCTGGCTGAGATGCCTAAGTTCGCGCCCAGCCGCCATAGATCCAGACTTTCGTCAGGAACACGGCGATGGGCTTGGGTTAGTCCTTGAGCGTATACTTCAATATCTCCACCACCTGGTCAGGCGATTTCGCCCAACCTGCGGCCGCGCCATCCACTTCTTTCAAAGCGTGAACGATATTGGCATCGTGCAACGTGATATACGGCTTTCCGAGCGCGGCGCATTGGCCGGCATCGAAGGCCGCATTCCATTGCTTATACTTATCGCCAAAACGGATCACAGCGATGTCGCATTTCTGGATCAGCGTTCTGATCCGTAATGAATTGACCTTCGCGGATTGGTGATCGCGCCAATAATCATCGTCTGGTTTGCCCAGCACATCGCCAGCGGCATCACTGCTCTCATGATGCGTATTGGCAGATGTAAAAACGATATTCAGATTATTGGCTTTGGCGCCCGCAATGATTTGATCGCGCCAATCGGTGTGGATCTCACCCGACAAATAGACTTGCCACTGCATCTAGGGCCTCTCTCTTTCTATTTATGGCCGGTGTCTACTCGAGATCGAGCACGTCGGTCAAAAACACCGTTACAGCTTCTCGCTGATAATCGCGATTGGATTTCTTGCGGAAACCGTGACCTTCATCCATCGCCATCAAGAACCACGCTTCCACGTCATTCTCTTTCACAGCTGTGAGGATCTGCTCAGACTCAGTGTAAGGCACGCGCGGATCATTATAGCCTTGGATGATAAAGATCGGCTTGTTGATTTTGTCAGCATTCTTCAGCGGGCTGATCTCATCGAAGAAAGCCGCGATTTCAGGATCACGTTCATCTCCATACTCGACCCGGCGCAAATCGCGGCGATAGCCCTTGGTGTTCAACAGGAACGTCTTGAAATCAGAGATGCCGACAATGTTGACGCCGCCGGCCAGGCGATCTCCGTAATCGATCATTGATGCCAACACCATATAGCCGCCATACGACCCGCCATAAACCAGGACCCGGTCCTTATCTAAATTCGGCTGCGTTTCGATCCAGTCGAGGAGCGCGCCAATGTCTTCTACAGACCGCTTCCGGTTGAGGCCATTGTCCATAGAGACATAGGATTTGCCATAACCGGATGAGCCGCGCACGTTCGGCACCAGTACCGCGACACCAAGCTCGGACGCCCAATACTGATAGGTCGAGGAGAAGCCCGGCCGCGATTGGCCTTCAGGGCCACCATGGATCTGAATGATCACAGGATGCGGTCCATCGCCTTCTGGGATGTACTTAAAGGCCGGAATATCCATCTCCGCATCATTCGGATAGGTGAATAGGGTTGGCGTCACGAAATTGTCGGCGCTGAGGCCGCCCACTTCGGCTTCGGTCCATCGGGTCAGCGCCAGCGTTTCAACATCAAATGACCAAGCATCTGCTGGGCTCGTCGCGCCGTTAAAGGTAAAGCCAACCTGGCTTCCGTCCGGGCTGAACGTCGTTCCACCGGCAATCCCAACCGGGAGGTCTGGGCCGTCACTGATCACGCCCGTCGCCAGATCAAGGAGCTTAATTGTGCCGAGACCGCCTTCGTTCAGCGTGAACACCACCGTCGACTCATCAGGCGACAGGTCCCACCCCGCAACGCCCCAGTCAATGTCAGAAGTATAGTTCGTCATATTCCCGTCCGCATCAAAACGCACGAGATTGGCGAACTCGGATCCCTTGTCTGTGACCGTTAGAATGTCGCCATTCGCTAACAGAACGGCGCCGGAATAAGCCACATCCTCATCCGGGTTGAACTCGGTGAAGCTGCCATCATTCAAATCGAGAATGAACACCCGGCTTTTGGTGATTGAGATATATTGTTGGACGACAATCTTGGTGCCATCGGCGGACCAATAAACAGGGAACAATGCCCCTTCGCCTTCGTGAGCGACTCTTACGCTGCTCGGATCGCTCGGGTCAGCCACCATTATATCCCAATTCGGATCGCCCGCGGTGGAGCGATACCAAGCGACTTGCGATCCATCCTTGCTCCAAGCGAGGCCGCCATTTCGAGTACCTGGCTCGGTGAACTGCGTCACGCCGCCGGTCGCCAGGTCGAACAAATAACCTTGAAAGAACTCGTCGCCGCCTGTGTCCTTGCCAAACACAAAGCTCCCGCCGGCGGGGCTAACGTCCCCACCACCTACCGGTTCATCATAGAATGTGACCTGCTTGCGCGCAGCGCCTGGGGCTTTGACATGGTGGACCTGACTGGTTTCGCCGAACCGCGTCGAAATCAGGATGCCTTCATCCGCCCAATCGGAAAAACCGTGACCGCGCACATTCTGATACTGGACCAAACGCTCCGTTACGCTGGCTGGTATGTCAGGAATGCCCTCCATGACCAAATTGCCTTGCGTGACGCGGGCCGTGTCCTCGCTGGTCTCGTCCATCGAGGCTTCCGCGTCCGCGACAGGTGCTTCCGCGATCTCTGGTTGCGCTGTTAAGGCCTCGGTTTGAGCACAGCCCGCCAGGGTCAAGGACAAGACTGATCCCGCCAGCCAACTTGTTCGCAACATATCCATCTCCAATTCATCGAACTTGCAGCACAATCGTGCCCGTTAACCATGGTTGTAGACCATCAACGACGTTGGTCCACTGAAATCGGACTTGAACGCAAAATTGCAGGTTTGAGCCGTCCAGAATCCGCCTGCAGATGATTCGCAGCGCCCGTTCGTTAACAAAGCCAGAATTCTTTTTGCAGCCAAGATTCGGGCTAATCCTGCGCCACCATTGGGAGACTCGAAATTGTGAACATTTCTCCAGTTGCTGAAAAAACTAACAAATTAACAGATTCTGTTAACCATTTCGGCGCAACACTCGATTCTAGGATAGTGGAGTGTGCCGAATGCGTATGAAGATGTTTGCCGCAGAGTCCTTAGAGGCTGCAAAGGCATTAATCTTCGCGGAAATGGGCGATGATGCGATCATCTTGTCCGAACGCGAAGTCCCCGGCGGGGTAGAAGTCCGAGCTGCGACCGACAAATTGGGCGGCGGGATGGTGCCCAATGAGTCGCGGATCTTAACCCGGCTTGGCGCAGCGCCATCGCCGCGACTGGTTGAAAGTCCGGTCCGCAACCGCGTGCGCGACGCCCTGCTCTGGCATGGTACGCCACAGCGTTTCGCCGATCGCATCGCAGATGCTGGCATTACAGGTGGCTTTGAAAGCGAAGAGCCTTGCACCGCACTTGCCGCGGGCTTGGAGAACACGATTTCCTGTGACCCCATTCCACCGGCGCCGCATCGAAACATCGTCCTCGTCGGTGCCCCAGGGCATGGACGCACTGCAACCGCCGCGAAGCTTACACGCCGCGCCGCCGTTGCTAAAGCAGAACTCATCGCCCTCGCAGCTGATCTCGACCTTACGGCAGGTGGTGAACAGTTGAAGGCCTACCTCCAGAAGGAGCAAGCCCAAGTACGGTCGGTGAACAATCCAAACGATTTGTTCAAAATGCTCAAAACCCTCAAGGAAGAGGGCAAACGTTGCATTATCGATCTGCCAGCCATTATTCCATTCGATCAAGAAGACATGGCAAGCCTGCAAGACTTGCTTGCTGTGATCGATGCCGAGCCTGTCTTGGTCATCAGTGCTGAAGGGCACCCTGAGGACCAAAGCGAGGCTGCAAGAGCTTTTGCACGTTGCGGCGTGCGCCGGGCGATTGTCACTAAGCTAGATGTCACGCGCCGTCGCGGCGGGATCGTCTCAGCTTTGATTTCTGCGAAAATCGCCTTCTCGCACCTGGCCATTACACCATTTATTGGTGGTGGCCTGGTACCCGCGACGCCTTCAAGACTGGCGCAGTTGTTGACAGAAGACGCACCTGCCCATGTCGCACTTAAAGGAGCTGCGTAATGAGCTTCCTTCTTCCTAAATCCCAAGAACGCCCAAATCAGCGCCCACCGCGCCGGGTTGAACCCGCTTCAATCATTGCTGTCGGCTCTGGCAAAGGCGGTGTCGGAAAAACCTTTATGTCGATCACGCTGGCCAGCGCCATGGCGCAAGCCGGTCGCCGGACTTTGCTGGTTGACGGTGACCTCGGCCTTGCAAATGTCGACGTTCAACTTGGCATCGCGCCCGAAACCGACCTCGCTGCAGTCATTGCTGGCTGGGTTGAACTGGAAGACGCGGTCACACCCGTCGATGGCGGATCTGCTCAAGGCGGTTTTGATGTTCTACCAGGCCGTTCTGGATCAGGCGCTCTGGCTGAAATGTCATCTGAGGAAGTCGCCCGTTTGGCAGCCGGGCTCTCCGCGCTTGCCCTACAATACGATCAGGTCATTCTCGACCTCGGCGCCGGCATTGAAGCCAACTGCATGCGCCTCGCTCGCGCGGCGGATAAAGTGCTGATGGTGATCACCGATGAACCGACTTCGATGACGGACGCTTATGCCTTCATCAAAGTCCTCAAAGGTTATGCGCCAAGCGTGGAACAGACGATCGCGATTAATCAGTGCGAAACCCGCGCGGCCGGGCAGAACACGTTCTCTGCGGTCGCTCAAGCTTGCCAAACGTTTCTGGGCTTCCGCCCACATTTGGCAGGCACTGTGATGCGCGATGATGCGGTCCGCGAGGCGATCCGCAGCCAAAGAACGTTAATTTCGACGAATGCCTCTTCACAGCCGGTCCAGGACGTTATCGCTATAGCTCATACGCTTCTCGGACGGACAGGAAGAGATCTTCATTCATGAGAGTTATGAATAAAAATGTCGTTTCGAATCCGATTGTTAAATCTTCAGTAAGCTTCATTACCTAGATTCACAATGGTTAACGATCACGCTAGGAATGCGAACTATACCGATTCGGGGAGCTGAAAATGCGAGTCTTACTAATTGAGGATGACAATGCCGTCGCGCGTAGCATCGAACTGATGCTGAAAGCGGCAGGCTTTAACATCTACACGACCGACCTTGGAGAAGAAGGCGTCGATCTCGGCAAAGTCTATGAGTATGATATCATCATCCTCGATCTGTCGTTGCCTGACATCTCTGGATACGACGTGCTGAAACAGCTCCGGATGGCGCGTGTGAACACACCTGTGCTGATCCTCTCTGGCAACCCAGACATCGAAGCAAAAGTGAAGACGCTCGGCTACGGCGCCGACGATTACCTCACCAAGCCATTCAATAAAGACGAACTGATCGCGCGCATCACGGCGATTGTCCGCCGCTCTAAAGGCCACGCAGAAAGCGTCATCCGCACCGGCGAAATTCTCGTCAATCTGGATGCCAAAACCGTCGAAGTCGACGAAGAGCGTGTCCACCTTACCGGCAAAGAATATCAAATGTTCGAGCTTCTGAGCCTGCGCAAAGGCACGACGCTCACCAAAGAGATGTTCCTCAACCACCTTTATGGCGGCATGGATGAGCCGGAACTTAAAATCATCGACGTGTTCATCTGTAAGCTGCGCAAGAAATTGCAGCAGGCGACAGGCGGCGAACACTATATCGAAACTGTTTGGGGCCGCGGCTATGTGCTACGCGACCCGAAACCGAAGAAAGAAGCCGTGGCGGCGTAACGCACCACCCTTTTTTCACCCGAATTGACTTAAACCCGGTGCGAAAGCACCGGGTTTTTTCTTTGTCTTGTGCGCATGGCCGAAGTGCGTGGCATAGGAACGCTTTCATCGGAATACTGGATCTCTTGGCAACCATACGCACTAACTATTCCAATTAAGAACTGATTGTGCTGTCTTTGGTGTACAACGAGGGGACACAAAATGAAGCTGCTACTTTCGCTGGTCTTCATATTCATCATCGCCGCAACTTCCAATGCGGAGACCCGCGTGGCATTGGTCGTACACCAATCGGAGTATGGCGAAGACCTGAGTGATATTCCTCTCGCGAAAAGCGAAGCGGATGTCATAGCATCGGCCTTGGAAGACACCGGATTTGACGTCACGCGACGTTCTAATTTGTCGAAAACTGAACTGTCCCAAGCGCTCGATCAGTTTAGAGTTAAGCTCGACCGCGCAGGTCCAGATGCGGTTGGGTTCTTGTACTACACCGGCCACGGCGCGCAAAACCCTGAGACGAGGGAAAGCTTCCTATTGGGCACGGACACGAAGATGCGTGTCGCCTCCGATTTTGCAAAGTTTGGCATTAGCCTCACGAGTCAGCGCGATGAACTCGCCGCGACCGGAGCTAAAGCGATTTTTATGGTGTTTGATGCCTGCCGAAATGTCCCTAACGTCCCAGAGTATAAGGCTAGCTTGAAGGGACTAACACGGGTTCAAGCCGCACCTGAAATGTTGATAGCCTATTCCACAGACCTCGGCAGTCTTGCAAAAGCGGGCGTATACGCGCCGATACTTGCGGAAGAAATTCGTCGTCCCGGACAAAACGCCGCGCTCGCATTCTTCAATGCCCAACGCCGAGTTGCTCAGCAAACAGCCGACACACAATTTCCGCAGAGGCCGTGGTCAGACGTGCGACTCTATCAAGACGTCGTTTTCAGTGCGGATCGCTCAGATAGTCGTGTTGAAGATCAGTCAAAACGCCCGTTTAACGACGATGGCTCGGAAGGCCGTATTATTCAAGAAGCACTTGTTTCTATGAAGTTTAATCCTGGGAGAACCGACGGGACTTGGGACGTGAATTCTAGGGTTGCTGCGAGTGCATTTCAAAGAGTGCGCGGGCTATCAACAATTGATGGAGAACCAAGCCCGCAATTACTGAGTGAAACAAGTTCTGCGCTCGCTGAGGGCTTCAGCAATGTTGCTTGTACATCTCAGAAAAGGCTGATCGAATCCCAACAAGAAAAGTGTTGGCAGCAGAGCGTACCGGTCGAGGAGGAAGAGATAGACAAACTCGTCTACCAGTTCCCATGCTACTATAATATCGCGATGTTCTGTAATGGCTTTACCTGCAACTGGCCTCAGATAGAAAATATGTGTGAGGCCAGAAACGACGCCGAGGTATACTACAATTTTCAATGTAATGGCGAAGTCGGCGACATAGATATTCGCTGCACATGTGGGCCAACCTCTTGTGGATGCAATTCAGACGCAGAGTGTAAATCGATCAAGAGTACGACAAGGCAACAAGAGGTTTGCGAAACAACCCCTACGTTCACTGAATCGATCACCGAGGAATGCGTATGTCTCGCAAAGGAATCTTGCGTGAAATAACGTCCGGCCGTCCTGTGAACTAGACTATCTGGACAGGTTCGTTCGTTTGTCATTCTCGCAAGCACGCAGCCGTGAAAACCAGCTGGCAATCGTTCCAAAACGCTTGGCATCCAGCCTCTATTTTGTTTGGATAAAAGAAAACACCCACACAAATCGGGGACCGGAGGAAGCAATGACACTCACCATCACCCCCAGCGGGCAAGCTTGTGGCGCGGCCGTAACTGGCCTCGACCTGACCATAGACCTCGCCCCAGAAATCGTCGACGCCATTCGTACCGCCTGGCTCGAACATCTTGTTCTTTCATTCCCGGATCAAGCCATGAGCGATGATGATCTGGAACGCTTCACGTTGCAATTCGGCCCGTTCGGGCATGATCCATACATTGCGCCAATCGAGGGCCGCGATCACATCATTGCGGTCAAACGCGCTGCCGATGAAACCTCGCCGATTTTTGCCGAGACCTGGCATTCAGATTGGAGCTTTCAAGAAACCCCGCCCGCTGGCACCTGCCTGTTCGGCATCACCATTCCGCCATCCGGCGGCGACACGCTGTTCGCCAATCAACAAAAAGCCTGGGATGAGATGCCGGACGACCTTCGCGCACGGTGCGAAGGCAAACGCGCGGTTCATTCCGCCGCGCTAGGCTATAGCAAAGGCGGCCTCTACGGCGAGAATGATGCCAGCGATCGCAGCATGAACATCTTGTCCTCAGACGAGGCGCTCGCGACGCACAGCCATCCGCTCATTCGCCCGCACCCGGAGACGGGCCGCGAAGCGCTGTTCAGCTCGGCCGGCTATGTCATTGGGATTGAAGATATGTCGCCAGAAGACTCGCGCGCCTTGCTGATGGATCTCTACCATTGGCAAACCCGACCCGAGTTTCAGTATCGCCATAAGTGGCAAGCCAATATGCTGCTGATGTGGGACAACCGCTCAGTCGTGCATATGGCCACCGGCGGTTATGCCGGACATGACCGGTTGCTTCATCGGACGACGATTGGTGAGCGGGTGGCGGCTTAAACGCCGCCTCGGGCCTTACTCGATAAAGTGCCAGACGGTCTGACGTCCGGCCAGATAGTCGACGCGGTCACCGTCAAAGCAGGCATCTTGTTCGAGCTTGATCTGCGCCAACTGGCCGTCCCATTCAGGGATGGCGACTTTCACATTGCCTTCGATCGCGTAGCAAGTGTCAGCATAGACCGGCCAATCGCCGCGCACAGGCGTGTCGCCTTGATTGTCCCACATGCCGATTGTGGGGCCTGGCGCATGCCCGAAGAAGCCGAGGGGATGAGTATAGGTGGAACAGATCAAATTCTCTGCCTCACATTTCGCGCGCGTCGCTGCCAAGACGTCGTTGCCGGTTCGGCCAATTTCATAGGATCCGGTCAGATGATCCTGCCACCGATTGCCGACCGCCATGGCCGCTTTTAGGCCTTCCGGAGTATCCGTCTCTCCGACCCGGGCAATATAGCCCATTTCTTGAGTATCGGTGCAGAGTTTGAGATAGCAAATGCCGACATCGGTATGGATCACGTCGCCGCGGCGAATGATGCCCGTCTCCCCACAAAAGGGCTGATCCGCCTCACAGGCCAATCCTGCGCGCTGGATGTTGAGGTAAGGGTGAAACCAAGGCTGAAGGTTCAGATCCTGAAACCGCTGATGCATGTACCAAGCAACATCATCCGTGGTCGTCACACCCGGTGTGATCACCTGTGATGAGAAGGCCTCCGATATCACCGACCGCGCCAAGCCCACGGCATGCCCATAGGCCTCCATCTCTTCGGCGCTGCGTGTTTCAATCCATCGGATCACAAGATCCTCAGCGCTCACCAACCGGCGCTCTAATCGTTTCGGCAAGACCGAGACCAGTTTCTCATGCAAGCCGTGCGTCAGTCCATCCGCGACAGGCCAGTGGGCGGAGACGTTAATCCCAATTTTGCTCGGGTCTTTTTCCTTAATCAAGTCGGCCAGCGCCGCCCATTGCGCATCCAAGTCGCCCCCTTCCCAAACCGCTTGATACGGCTCGCCGAGCGGATAGCGATTGACCGTCATCATATCGAAGCCGTCTTCATGACGATGGAAGACCAGAATGGTCGTTCGCCGCGCCGCGAAGGCAGGTTGCGGGACGAGGCTGAAATAGACGGGGTCTTCGGCATATTCGCGATTGATCACGAGCCACATGTCGAGGCCCGTCTCTTCCATCAAGACGGGCAGCAAGTTTTCAAGGCGATCACGCGTCATGGCGTTCTCCGGCGCGATACGGTCGCGATAGTCCAAAACGGCACGCTCGCCTTTGAGGACGCGGCCCTGGTCGAAGGCCCGGTATTCGGGCGCGCTTTGTGCGGACGCGAACGTGCTCAAGCCAAGCCATATAACAACGCTGAAAATGTGCCGGATCATGGCGTCTCCT
Source organism: Pseudomonadota bacterium (assembly GCA_038531195.1). Classification (GTDB taxonomy): domain Bacteria; phylum Pseudomonadota; class Alphaproteobacteria; order Caulobacterales; family Hyphomonadaceae; genus Henriciella. Next base: position 20,931 of record JBCBBY010000014.1, on the reverse strand, counting down.
AATCTGGAATGCGCGCAACATAACCTCGGTTGCGCAAGAAGGAAGTGGAAGATGCTTAGAGGCTCAATCGCAGACAACGAGTGGGCCGCGTGAAGTACTCTCCAAGCGCCCGCAATACCTTGATTTCGCCCGCGGCCATTTTAGACCTTGCCGTGTGGCCCAGATTACCTCCCTCTATGTCTTCAAAGTCATCGCCCAAGCCAGCGACGGCGTCGAAACCCGCGACCTTGTGCAGGGACTTGGCTTGGACCCTGACGCCGCCCCTGATGCGGCGCAAATGGTCGACTCAGACGCCTATTACAAATTCTTCGCTGCACTCGCGGACCGCGACCCGAGTGGCTTGAGTCTCGCGCTGCGGATTGGCGCATCTATGCGCGTGGATGAATATGGCGCCTTCGGCCTAGCCTGGAAGTCGGCGCCGAACCTCCGCGGATCCTATGTACGCTCTGAAAGATATGGCCGGGTCCTCGGCAGCGCGGAAACCTACCGCCTCGAGCACCAAGACGGAGATGTCTATTTCAGGCTCGACAAAGCCGGCGACGGCCGTATCGGCATGCAACTGTCGAATGAAGCGAGTCTCTCTGCCGTGACCGCACTCAGCCAAGAAGTGAGCACCGGCGCGTTCCGCCCGTTGGCGGTTTTCTTCAAGCACCCAGCGCGTGGCGACATCGCAGTCTTTGAAGAACATTTTGGGTGTCCCGTTCACTTTGAGGCCAAACGTGATGCGCTCCTAGTTGATGACGCCTGCCTCGATCCCCCGAACAAACTGGGTGATCAGACAATATCGCAATTTTTCGATCGCCATCTCGAGCAGGAACTCGCGGCGCTTTCAGAAGAAGTCGGCCTAGAACAACGGATTCGTATTACCGTGTCACAGATGCTCAGTGAGGGCGTTCCCACCCTGTCCGATGTCGCAGTGTCGCTCGGCATCGGCGTGCGGACACTGCAACGGCGGCTCGCTGAGAAAGAGCAATCCTATCAGGGGCTCGTTGATCTTGCGCGCCGGGAACTTGCGCAGCAACTTCTACGAGAGACGGCCTACAGCCTGGCAGAAATCGCGTTTCTCACAGGCTTCTCTGAACAAAGCGCCTTTACGCGCGCCTTCAAACGTTGGTCAGGACAAACGCCGCGATCCTATCGCTTGTCCGCTTCATAGAGCCACACAAACGATTTGTCGCGATGCGTCAAAACTCTGTCGCGCTGTGGCAAGAATCCGATCGCGCAAAATTATAATTCTGGTTTCGCTAACTCAAACGAAAGAAGCGCAACCATGAATTTCCTACGTAAAAAGAAACCTCTGACACTCGTCGTCGGCGGCACCGGGAAAACCGGCCGCCGGGTCGTCGATCGGCTGAAAGCCGGCGACCATGCTGTCCGGATCGGATCACGATCTGCCGTCCCCAGTTTTGACTGGGACAATGAAGCCGGATGGGATGCCTGCCTTGACGGGGTCACCGCCGCGTACATCACTTACTCACCCGATCTCGCCATGCCTGGCGCGACGGATGCGATCCAGGCCTTCGTGATTAAGGCCCGGAAAGCCGGGGTGAAACGCCTTGTCATCCTCTCCGGACGCGGTGAACCTGAGGCGCAAGCCTGCGAGCGCATCGTCCAAAACAGCGGACTGGAATGGACCGTCGTCCGCGCCAGCTGGTTCTTCCAAAACTTCTCCGAGGCGGCGTTCTTGGACATGGTCGTGACCGGCACCATCACTTTGCCGGCTGGCGATCAAATCGAGCCTTATGTCGATGCGGATGATATCGCCGATGTCGCCTTTGCGGCGCTAACTGAGAACCATCACAATGGCGAAGTCTATGAAGTCACCGGCCCGCGCTTGCTGACCTTAACCGAGGTCGCGGCAGAACTCTCCAACGCGACAGGTCGGTCGATCTCGTATATGGACGTGCCACACGATGCATTTATCGCGGAAATCGCTGACTCTGGCGCACCCAAAGAGGTCGTCTGGATGCTCGACTATCTTTTCGCGACCGTCCTGGATGGCCGCAATGCGCACCTCACGGACGGCGTGCAACGCGCACTCGATCGTCCGCCAAAGGACTTTGCTGACTTCGCACGCGAAGTCGCGGCAACAGGCGCATGGAGGGTAGCAGCATGAGACACGCCATCATTCGGCTTTCCCTCGTTGGCGCAGGCGCGCTCGGTGTGCTCATCGGTAGTTCGCTGATGTTCTCCCCGAAAACGTTCCTGGCGATGAGCGACGTCTTCATCGATCATGACCCTGGCTTGCTCTCCGAACTCACAGCGCCAAGCGGAATCTTGATCTTGGGTGGCACGCTGATGATCCTTGCGGCGACGCGGTTGCGGTTTGCACCGCTCGCGCTGTTCTTTGGTGCAGCCGTCTATGGCAGCTATGGCGTCGCAAGATTGGTCGGCATGGCGCTACACGGCATACCGTCAGATACACTTATCAGCGCAACGATTATCGAGGTCACCGTCGCAACCTTGCTAACAGCTTTGGGCATTGTGTCACGGTCCGACCAGAGCGCCACTGACATGAGCGTCCATGCGCATCAGCTGTCAGCCTAATCCAATCAGGCGAAGGCGGGGCGCCGCCTTCGCTTATTCCCTTCTCCCACTCTAATGGACTTAACGATCATGCCTTATGATTGGCCTCTCTATTTCTGCCTCTTCCTCGCGCTTTGGAGCGCTGTGGTCGGAGGCGTTTTCTCCGCCTTTTCAGAATTCATCATGGCCGCCCTCCTGCGGAGCGCGCCGACAAGCGGGATCGAAGCCATGCAACAGATCAACCGCACGGTGATCAAAACGCAATTCGTAGCCGGGATCATTTTGATCACGCCGTTGTCGGTTCTGTTGGCGATTTACGGGGTGTATTCCTTCGATGGTATGGCACGCGTGGCGTCTATTCTTGCGCCTGTTACATACGTTCCGACGGTCTTCTTGATGACGATTTTCGGCAACGTTCCGATGAACAATAAGCTCGACGGACTAGACGCTGCATCGCCTGACGCGGAAGCTTATTGGCGCGTCTATGGCCGTGTATGGACCCGGCTCAATCATGTTCGGAGTATTGGCAGCGTGGTGACGGCTGCAGTGTACCTCGGCGCAGTCGTCGCGCTGATTGCCAGTCGCTAAGCGCTGAGTATTCTAAACTTCTCAAGCCCTCATCCTGAGCGAAGTCGAAGGATGTAGGGCTGCGCTTCCCAGAAGCTCGCCTCGTCCTTCGACTTCGCTCAGGATGAGGCTGAAAAAGTGACTTTCGCTGTTAATGTCTGCTCCGACGCCGGAAGCGGACATAACCGCCAATCAGGGGCCAAACGTCGCCACTACCTCTATTTTGCCGATGATGGCAGAATTGAAAGCGTGCAGCTCCTCCGCTGGAACCCACAATTCCTCGCACTCCCGTCCACCAACAATCTGCCGCTCATAGTTATTTGCCACATCTGCTTTCACTTCAAAACGGGTGACATACCCCCGGTGATCGTCGTTGTACTTCACGTTCCAATCACGCGCGATCATTTCGGCGTATTGTTGGTTGGTAACTGGGTAAAAAATAGGCTGATCAAGAAGCCGCGGAGGAAACTCGCGCCAATCTGATTGTTCGATCAATTCCAGTTCTTTTGTACCTACTGGACGAAAAAGGGTCACTTGATTGGTCATGTCGGTTCAATGAACGAGTTTCCTGACTGTTGCTATACAACCGTCACGTCAATCCGCTAGCCGGCGGCAGAAAAATACTCATAGATCAGTTAAACCGCTGATGAAAATCACAATTTCCGTAGAAGCACTCAGCGCAACCTCGCGCAAATCCCTATTCATCCTCGTCGAGCATATCCGCCCAGAAGACTTGCTTGCTGGCGCGGATGGCTTCGACCAAAATGACGAGGACTGCTACGGAGAGCACCCACCATGCTGTGCTGGCTTGGCCAGCCCATTCTACCATCGTATCTATCATCACCATGCCTCGGTCTTACGCCGTTGATGCCTGTAATATGCCTGTCACGTCTTAACGAGAGCTGAGTCAAATGCGGCGGGTTCCAGGCAAAAGGTAATCAAAAGCGCCCAAATTCTTTACCCGGGATGACTTTTGCGTAAACAGGAGCGGATGAGCCGCATGCCTTCCCGAAAACCGCCCGCCCGAGTCTGGCAAAGGATGTTATCAGGTCGCCGCCTAGACCTGCTCGATCCGTCGCCCGTTGATGTCGAGGTCGAAGACATCGCGCACGGCCTGGCCCGCGTCGCACGTTGGAACGGCCAGACCAAAGGGCCGCATGCCTTTTCCGTGGCCCAGCACAGCGTCATTGTTGAGGCGCTCTGTGTGAAGCTCGAGCCACGGCTCGACCCACGTTCGCGCTTGCTGGCGCTGCTGCATGATGCCCCGGAATATGTCATCGGGGATATGATCTCGCCCTTCAAAGCCGTGCTTGGCGACGGCTATAAGGACATCGAATCGCGCCTCGCTTACGCGATCCATGCGCGCTTTGGTCTGCCTGCTGAAACGCCGGCCAGTTTGAAACGTCTGATCAAGCGCGCGGACAATATCTGCGCCTGGTATGAAGCCACGCAATTGGCAGGCTTCACCGAGGCTGAGTCGGATCGGTTTTTTGGCCACCCGCCCCGCGGCGTTGAGTTGGTCTTGCATCCTCAGCCGACAGAAACCGCGCAAGCAGAATTCATCGCGCGGACGGTGGCACTGCTGGCGCATATTGAGGCGCCTGCATGAGCCTGATCATTGGCTTGTCGGTTGTGATCGTCGCCTATGATGGCGAGAAGCCGCGTGTGCTTGCCACGCGCCGCGAAGATGGCATTACCGCCCTGCCCTTTGGGGCGTTTGATCCGGAGGCACATCGCACCTTTGAACTTGCCCTGCGCGGCTGGGTAAAGCAGCAGACAGGTTTTCAACTCGGTTATGTCGAACAGCTCTACACATTCGGCGACCGAGACCGCGAAAGCCCAGAAGCGACTCTGCTCGACGTGGCTGCAGATGCCCGCATCGTCAGCGTCGGCTATCTCGCATTGACCTCGGAAGCCGAGCGCTTGCCGGATGCGTTCGAAGCACGCTGGCGCGGCTGGTATCGGCATTTTCCTTGGGAAGATCGCCGCAGTGGGCGACCAGCCATGATCGATCAAGTCATCGCCCCGAAGCTGCTGACTTGGGCGGCGGGCAACCCTGATCGTCTATCGCGCGCTGAAACGGCATTTGGCCTGTCGGGCAATGCTTGGCCCGATGAAGCTGTTTTAGACCGCTATGAGCTGCTCTATGAAGCCGGGCTAGTGGCTGAGTGCGCGCGCGATCGCGGTTTGCCTCTACCAGATGTCGATCTCGGGGAACCGATGGCGTCAGATCATCGCCGCATCTTGGCCACTGCGATGGGCCGCTTGCGGTCAAAGATCCGGTACCGTCCAGTGGTGTTTGAACTCATGCCAGAGCGATTCACGCTAACGGCGCTACAAAGCACAGTGGAAGCCATTCTTGGGCAAGTCTTGCACAAACAAAATTTCCGCCGCGCGCTGGATCGTACAGGTCTCGTCGAAGGCACGGGTGAAATGGAAAGCGGCACGGGCGGGCGCCCGGCGGAGCTCTATCGATTTAAGCGCGAAGCTTTGCGCGAAACAGGAACGCGCGGGCTCAGCGCGCCTGTGATTCGGATTTAGGGGACCTAACTGCGGGCGCTATTGGAGGCGTAATGGCAAGTTGGGACAAACTCATCGCGGTTTACATTATGGCCAACCGCAAGAATGGAACGCTTTACACTGGTGTGACGTCTGACTTGCTGAAACGCTGTTGGCAACATCGCACAGGCGTTTTCGAAGGATTCTCGAAAAAGTGGGGCTGCACGAAATTGGTATGGTTTGAGCCGCATGATTTAATTGCCGAAGCGATCCGGCGCGAGAAATCGATAAAGTCCTATCGTCGGACGAATAAAATCAACCTGATTCAGCGGATGAACCCCAATTGGCGGGATCTCTATTTTGACTTGCTTGAATAGCGAGTGTCACGCGTCACCCCCGGTCGCGGCAGCGATCTGGGGGCCCATCTCCTGGGCTATCCACGTGCGAGATGGGCCCTCAGACGGGCTGCGCCCGTCGAGGGTGACGCATCTCATTCACCCTGGTCGCGATAAAGCAACGAACATGGGAAAGCTGAACCCCGCGACGAGCCCTCCCAAATGCGCTGCCCAGGCGATTTGGAACGCGCCGACATCGCCGCCAAGAAAGGCCAGAACGATATTGATCAGCAGCCAGGGCACGCTCATCGACCACGCACCCTTCCAGCCATCACGCGCATAGCCGACCGCTGGCAATAGGCCTGAAATCGCGGAGGAAGCACCAATCGCAATGCCATCTTGCGCCTCAATCGCGTACCAGGCCATTTGCGCCCAAGCCCCGCCAATGGCGCAGACAGCGAAGAACACTAAGAAAAGCAGCGCCCCGCGCACAGAATTTCCCAAAGCTTTCGCGACAATAGGGCCAAGCGCGATCAACATCGCCATGTTCATCATCAGGTGAAACGATCCGCCATGCAGAAATGTGTGCAGGACATAGGGCGCGAAATCGCCCCATGGCCGGTAGACATTTTCAAAACCTGGCCCGCCGGCGATCGCGGCGGTCGCAAACATCCAGTCCTGCACTTGCAGCGGCGCATTGAACTGGATGAGCGTCACCGCGATGATCGCCGCGGTTAAAGCTAGGATCACCACCGGAAACCCTTTGCGAAAGATAGGGGGCTTCTCCGGCAGCGTGTTTGGATCATCGTAAACTTGCATACAGGATATATGGCCCCTTAGCGCATCTGTGCCAGGGTTTGATTGCGGTCGACGTACGTTGAGTAATCATGTGATCCAAGCCTCACTTCTAGCGCTTTCCGACGCGGCATCTCGCCGAACCCGAACAGCTTGTGTAGGCTCGCACTCGGGAGAAGAAAAAGATGAAAGACTTCAAGAACAAAACCGTGGTCATTACAGGCGGCGCAACAGGTATCGGGTTCGGCTTGGCAAAACGGTTTGGTATGCTCGGCGCGAATGTGGTGATCGGCGAACCGCGGCAGAACCGGCTCGACGAGGCCCTCGCGGCCTTACAAGCGCTCGATATCAACGCGGCCGCCATGGTCATGGATGTGACCGACCCGGACAGTATGTCCGCGTTCGCGGATTTCGCTTGGGAGACGTACGGCGGCGCGCATGCGCTGATCAATAATGCCGGCATCGCCGTTGGCCGGACGCCCATCGTCGATGTGGATTTAAAAGATTTGCGCCGCCTCTTCGATGTCAATTTCTTTGGCGTTTGGCACGGCGCAGCGATCTTCGGTAAGCGGATGATCGAACAAGGCGAACCTGCCGCCATTTACAATGTCGCTTCGGAAAATTCGTTCTTTAACGCCGTCAATAATAGCGCGCCCTATATCGCATCCAAGCATGCCGTGCGCGGCCTCACACAAGCGATCCGCGACGAGTTTCCTGACCATATCAATGTCGGCATGATCGTCCCTGGTTTCGTCGCGTCGGAAATGACCAAAGGCTCAGAACAGTTCGCAATGGATGCTGACACGTTCGCTGAAAAAGTGGTGGAGCAAATCGCGGCGGGCGAGTTCTATGTGGTCACGCATTCTTACAATATCGAGCGGATCAAACCGATCCACGCTGAAATTGAGGACGCTTATGCGCGCAACGCCCCGCGCTATGACGGCGATGAAGAATATGATGTGCCGACTTTGATCGCACGCTTACAAGCTGGGAGAGATGGATCATGAAGGGGTTGAAAGCCGGAAACACCGCCGTCGTCACGGGCGGCGCCGGCGGCATCGGACTAGAGGCGGCGCACCGTTTTGCCAATGCTGGCATGAACGTCGTTTTGGTTGATATGAAGGAAGAGGCACTCGAGACCGCGAAATCGGCCCTTGAAGGCCGCGGTGGCACCATCATGACGGCGGTGTGCGATGTCTCAGACATGTCGGCGGTTGCAGCGCTTCGGGATCAGGTGGAAGCTCAATTCGGCAACGTCCACTGCCTGATGAACAATGCCGGTGTCGGCCGAATGGGCACCAAGCCTTGGGAAGATCTAGACGCGTTTCACAGTCTGGTTTCGACCAACCTGATGGGCATTATCCATGGTTGCCATGCCTTTATGCCAGGGATGCTCGCACATGGAGCGCCCGCGACCGTCATCAATACAGGGTCCAAGCAAGGCATCACCCGCCCGCCGGGCAACTATGCTTATAACCTCTCTAAATCGGGCGTTCTGGCTTACACCGAAAGCGTCGAACACGCTCTGCGCCAAGAAGAAAACTGCCAGATCAGCGCGCATTTGCTCATCCCAGCTTTCGTCTACACGCCCATGGTGTCAGCGTTCATACCCCAAAAGCCGCCCTTCGCCGCCACCGCGGAGGAGACCGTCGACTTTATGATGGCAGCGCTGGAGAAAGGCGACTTTTACATCCTCTGCCCGGACAATGAAACGCCGCGGTCTCTCGACGAAAAACGGATCCAATGGACAGCCGACGATATCATTAAGAATCGTCCGGCGCTGTCTCGCTGGCACCCGGATTTCGCGGACGAGTACGCAAAATTTGTGGACGACTAACGTCGCCAAACACCCGAGATCTGAGCGCGAAAAGTCGACGTCTAGATTCTCGGCCTTTTTTGCGCTGCCCCCTTCACTTTTGCGCGCAATCATCCGAAAAGGATCGCATGGCACACTCACATGCTTCTGCGATGGCGAACACCCCGTGCAGCCCACAAGACACGGACACATTTTTGGCCGAAGCGACGGACATGGTCGAAGCGCGCGGTCAAAAACTGACTAAGGTTCGACGCAAAGTGCTCCAACTTCTGCTCGATAGCGATGAGCCCGCTAAAGCGTATGACTTGCTCGCTAATTTGGATGGGATCGGCGCGGCGAAACCACCGACGGTCTATCGCGCCCTGGATTTCTTACAGGAAATGGGACTTGCCCATAAGATTGAAAGCCTCAACGCCTATGTTGCCTGTGGCCATGTCAATCATGCGCATTCAGCCGCTTTCTTGATTTGCAACCTTTGTGGGGGCGCTGAGGAACTTCATGCAGTCAACACGAGCGAAGCCATGTCTGCCGAAACATCCGCAGCTGGATTTCAACTGCAGAGCGCGGTCATAGAAGCCCGCGGCATCTGTCGAAAGTGCGCCGCATGATACCACTTTGGCGCGGCATCCCGAACACCTGGGATTGCGACGAGATGGGGCATATGAATGTCCGCGTTTATGTCGAAAAAGCGATGGAAGGGCTTGGGAATTTCGCGGGTGCCATCCACATGCCGCACGCATTCCACGAAAACGCTCTGTCAACATTGGTCCCGGCTGAGCATCACATTCGATATATTCGCGAAGCCCATGCAGGCGCCCCGCTGACCATGACAGGGTGCGTTTTAGAATGGGATGAGACCAGCGCTTTGGTCTATCAAGACATGCGTCATGGCGACGGACGTCCTGCGGCCGCTTTTCGTACGCGCGTCCATCACGTTGCGACCGCGACCGGCAAACCGTTTCCTTGGAGTACGCGCTCTCGCGCTCAGCTGGAAGCACTCATGGGGCCGGCACCCGACGAAACCAAACCGCGCGGCATTGACCCGAGTGTTGCGCCCATCCCGTCGAGCATGGCGACGATGGATCAAGTCCTCAAAGCGGGCGCGCCAGAGATTGGACGCGGTCTGGTTCACCCTCGCGAATGCGATGTTTTTGGTCGCTTTTGGGCCCCTTGGTTTTTGGGACGGATCTCCGACTCCGTGCCGACATTACTGAGCGAGTGGCGCGCGAAGGTTGGGGCCTCAGGCAATGGCGCCCGCATGGGTGGCGCGGTGCTCGAGTATCGTATCATCTATCGAAAGTGGCCGCGGGCTGGCGATCGCTATGTGGTCCACTCGAGCCTCGCTGATGTCAGTGAAAAAACCCACTCGCTGGCACATTGGGTGCTCAATCCGGATTCGGGCGAGGCCTATGTCACGTGCCAAGCTGTGGCGGTGACCTTTGATCTCGACACGAGAAAAGTCATCCCGACACCGCCAGAACAGATTGCTGAATTGGAAGCTTTGGCCCCAAGAGGTTTGACGCTCTAAATCGAGCTGAACCGTGTTTTATTATCCGTACATCTCGATTTTTCTGATTTTCGCTCAGTAATGACAATTTTCAAAAACAAATAATCCAAAATAAACGAACAAATACGTACGCAAAGACTTTGATTTAGAGGGCTTATGCTGTGGTTCGATTTGTGACGCGTCAATCTCCGTTCAGAATGGCGAACATTATCACTTTCATTGCCGCCTTGCTTACAATCGGCACCTTCGTGGCAATCGTTATGTGGCCAAATGCTCCGGCGACCCCTGCCGACACGACGCCCCTGACGGAGAGGCCCCTGGCAGAGGCGCTGAATGACGAGCTCACGCATGCCTATCTGACAACACTGCATCGTGTCGAACCGAAACTCTCTCGTGAACTTCACGAAACCGCAGAACAGGCCATCGCGGACGGTGCCACTCAAGACGATCTCGCAATTATGGTGATCTCTGCTTACAATATTGGGCTGCGACACGGCTTTGATGATTTCATAAAAGCCGATGTCAAATACTTCGAAAAGATGTTGAAACTGATCCAAACAGAGTTGTCGTCCCTCTCGTTTAACGACTCAAAGTTTTGTCGAATGGCGTCACTTGAAACGCTCAGTCAACAAACTCCAGAACAGGCGATAGCGGAGATACAGACCATGTTGGCGTACGACTCGAGAACATATCAGTGGGTTCTTCGCTATTCCGTTCTAAAACTCCTCGCGATCGACGATGGACGGACCAATCCCAAATCATACAAGCGTATGACACGCGCAGATAAGGCTGAGTTTCAAGCCATGTTCATGCGGCTCTTGCGCAGTCGCTCGTTTGCGCAGCTCTCGACTGCAAGATCCGCGTCGCCAGTGGCTCAGCGACAAGCCCTGAAAACAATGAATCTCTGCAAGGTCGGCGCAGAAGCCTTGGCGGCCGTGAATAACCTTCCACCGGACATGAAAAGCCGCATGTTGATCGAACTTAAAAAGATGCAAAAGAAGAGCGAAATCAAGAAACAAGCGCGCGAGTTGTTTGGTGACTCTTGCGGCCTGTGCTCCGCGTTCTAACCGCGGCGCAGGCTGCGCTTCATCGGGCCAACTTCATCCTCCGCAATGCCTTCAATCAGGCTTGAAATATAGCTCGATAAATGATCGCGGACATCGTACGGCGCTTCCATTGGAAGAAAGTGTGTGGTGTTCACCCGCTCTTTCAGAACGAGATGCGGACACTTGCTTGTGACCCGCGCCGCAACTTCATCCGTCATGACGGAATCGCGGTCCGGGCGTAGAATGGTGATGGGGATCTTGTGCTTGCGTATCTTGGCCAGCGCATTCCATGGGCGATTGCGCTGTGCCATAAAGGTCGCGGCTTCCCATTTTGGATCGCACAGCAATTGCCAGGTTTGATCATCACTATCTGGGTCATTGCCATCCGTGCGATCAAACGCGTCAAGGATATAATCCTCTAGGAATGGCTCACGCCAAGTCGCAAATGCACCGCGGCCTTGATACTTGTATTGAATATGCTCGCGAGAATCGAATTGATTGCGGCGGCGTCGCGCCTGTTTGGCCATGTGATGCCCGCCGCGCCGGAAGGGCGATAAGTGCATCGCCATATAATACCGCGCCGGTAGGATGACCGGATCCACCAAGACCAGACCCGCCACCTTGTCCGGCCGGGCCCCCGCGACCATCAGGGCCACCGTTGCGCCCATGGAATGTCCACCGAGCACGATTTTGCGGACTGGAGATTCGCGCTCTATGAACGCGATCACATCATCGCGGTATCGCTTCCATGATTTCAACTTGGAAGGATTGGCAGGGAGCGTCGATCGGCCATGACCGCGCAAGTCCACCGCCTGTACTTTGGTGCGCAGGCCAAGCGGCGCCAAAATCGATTGATACGTCATGGCGTTAAAGCCGGTTGCATGCAGCCACAGTGCAGCCAGCTTTTTCGCTGGATCCCCGAACTCCAAGGCGGCCATATCGCCTTCCGGGGTTTCGAACGTAAATCGACGCATCCTGGTCCTAAACTTTACCCAAAGACCCGGCGCAACAATTCAGTGGTACGTGCGACCGGGTTGTCCCGTATTTTCTGCTCTTCCACTGCCAGATAATTGAATAAGCCATCAAGTCCAAACTGGACGGCATATGAGGTTAAATCAGATTTGTAATCGGTTGCCGCAACGGCGAGCAAGGGTTGGCTCGACGTCACGCTGTCGAGCGCTTGATAGGCCCCAGAGGATGCAAGCGCATCTTCCACGAACGGTGTGAAGGTTTGACGTAGGCCGACCTCTGTCTTGCTACGCAAAAAGTCGGTCGCCGCAGAATCGCCGCCGCGCAATATTCCGAGCGCATCTTCGATCGTGATCGACTGCACAGCATCGATGACAATTTGCTTGCCGGCCGGGACCGCCTGTTCAGCTGCCCGGTTCATGCGCAGCTGAACATCATCTAACGGTCCTGACAAACCCAGCTTAGCGAGTTCGCCCTGAACTTGTCCAAGCCGCCCCGGCAGAGGGATCTGAATCTTAGGATCTTTCCAATAGCCATCGACCACACCGATTTGCGACGCCACGCGGTCCGTGCCGATTTCCAAAGCTTGCCTGAGACCGGCATCGATTTCTGCGAGTGTGAGCTCTCCACCCGACGATTGCCCCGTTTCGATACCTTCTAAGACCTCGCCCAACACCTGGCCGAAATCTCCCCCAGCCCCGCTCTCACAACCGGCGGGGACAATACAGAATGCCAGTGCTCCTAAAATTGAATACCGCATGCGACCCTCCTATGACTTTTCCCACGTGAACCGGATTCAGCAGTAAAATCAAACCCTTGCCTGCTTTTCGCTGGGTCACACTGGAGATTGTAGCGCGCTTGCGCTAGTTTATCGAGGGATTTGGAGACGGTTAGATGCTGAAGAAAACACATGAATGCTTCACGGTGTCGGTGGAAGACAAGATCGCACACATCGTGCTGAGCCGATCAAGTGCGATGAATGCGATGAACAAAGCGTTCTGGAACGAGTTACCCGCGATTGTAAAAGAGATCGACACAACGGCAGCAGCCCGCGTGATCGTGATTTCGTCCGAGGGCAAACACTTTTCTGCCGGCATGGATCTCTCGGTGTTCAGCCAGGACGGCTCCGTCACCCATGGCAAGGTCGACCGCCACATCGCAGCTGAAGCCTTCCGCTCAAACATTAAGCAAATCCAATCTGCGTTTAATGCGCTCGAAGAAGCCCGCATGCCGGTGCTAATCGCCTGCCAAGGCGGCGTGATCGGTGGCGCGATCGATATGATCTCTGCTGGCGACATTCGCTGGTGCACCAAGGATGCCTTCTTCTGCATCCAGGAAACAAATATCGCGATGACGGCAGATGTCGGAACATTCCCGCGCCTGCAACGCTACATCCCTGAAGGCTGGGTCAAACAAATGGCCTATACTGGCGAACGCCTCGGCGCAGAGAAAGCCAAAGAGATCGGCTTGGTCAACGACGTCTTCGAGACGCATGAAGAGATGATGCAGCATGTCATGGGCGTCGCTAAAGAGATTGCCTCGAAAAGCCCACTCGCTGTAACCGGCTGCAAAGTACTGATCAATTATGGCCGCGATCACAGCACAGCAGATACACTCGATTATATCGGCGTTTGGAATTCAGGCATGATCCCGCCCTCGCACATGCAAGAGGCATTCAAAGCGCAAGCGGAAAAGCGCGAAGCTGAGTTTCCCGATCTGCTGCCGCTAAGAACAACACCGATGTAAGCGCGGTCGCTCAAGCGATCCGAAAAACGACGGTCGCTTTCAGCAAATGCCGCGCGCCTTGATTCGCAGTCCCGCTGGCGAAAATGAGCGTGCGCGTTTTCCGATCGATGCGGCTGGAAAACTGTACGCCTTCGCCGGATGCTGAATCCGCGGAGACATCATACGTCACCGAAACGAAGTGAACGCTTTGATCATCCAATTGCGCCAATGCGTGTCGTTCGATGACAGTCTGAAGCAAGACGCCAATCTGGGTCGTATCCCAATCTGCAGCCACAGCGGTTGCCGCTTCGTCTGATTGAAACGACAAGGCACTTAGCGGAATGGTCAAATCGGTATTCGTCGACATGTCTCTCCCCTAGTCGCAGCGGTGAAAAATGAAAAGGCTCACAGCGCGTCAACGCTGCGAGCCCTACTCTAAAACCCGTACTCGAACGGTATTCTAAGCGGCGGCGACCTCGCGAGTCTCGCCAGTCAGCATGTCTGCAACGACCAAGTCGCCGAGATGACCAAAAGACTCCATGCCGTAGGTGGTTTGCATATAGCCGCTGATCGCCGGCAATAGTTGCGCGATTTGTTTATGTCCAAGACCGGCTTTGTGTAGGCTGGTGAACATGCCTTCCCCAACATGGCGGCGACCGCCGGGGGTCTGCTCGATCAGTCGTGCAATGACGCTTGTCGCAGCGCCGTGTTCTGCGCCTGTGGTCGCTGACAAAGTGCGAGCGCCCGGCATTTTTCGGAAGATCGCTTCTGCAAGAGGTGAGCCTTGCCGATCTGCTGTATTAAGAACAATCCCCAATGCTTCGCGCGTTTTCACTTGGGTCAGTCCCGTCGCTTCTGCGCACGTTTTGATCATATTCTTCAGCATCAAGTTGGTTCCTTCCTACAGGTCTAGGAGGACCAACTTAGTGCAGGGCAATTGACCGAAGGTTACCAGAATGACCTATTTCGTTCACTTTCTAAGGGTCAGAAGTTAAAGCGCGTTAGGGCGGGGTTAACAAACCGGCGTTTTTGTTAACGAATCACCGCTTACATCCGCTCAGGCGCCGTAATTCCTAAAATTCCAAGTCCAGCCTCCAACTGGTGCAAGACGGTCTGACAGATCGCCAGACGCGAGGCGCGCACCGGTTCGGCGATGTCATCTTTCAAGATTGGGCAAGCCGCATAGAAGGCGCTAAATGCCTGCGCGAGGCCATAAACATGCTCACAAATATAGTGCGGCATCCGCTTCTCGCGCGCCAGGCGCAGCGCCAATGCAAAGCCATCGAGCGCCAGCACAAGTTTGCGTTCTTCGGGCGCTTCAATCGCAATCTCGCCCGCCTCAAAGCCGCTTTCCGCGGCGCGGCGCAAGATCGCTTTCATGCGGACCGCCGCATAAAGAAGGTACGGTCCTGTTTTACCCTCAAAACTGGTGAACCGTTCTAGATCGAAGACGTAATTTGTCGTGCGCTGGTTCTGCAGATCGGCAAAACGCAAGGCCGCGCGGGCGACCAGTTCACCAATCTCAGCTTTCTCGGTTTCGCTGATATCGCCAGACAAGCCGGTCTCCCCGATCCGCTTGGTCGCCTCTTCCAGCGCCATTCCATTCAGATCTGCAAGACGCAGCGTGCCGCCTTCGCGGGTTTTAAAAGGTTTGCCATCGGTGCCGTTGACCGTCCCGAAGCCTAGATGTTCAAGCCGATCTTTTGGCATGTATCCGACTTTGTCCGAAGCTCGATACACTTGCTCAAAGTGGGTCGCTTGGCGTTGATCCACAACGTAGATCATTCGATCAGGGCCAATCGTTTCAATGCGGTCCTTGATGGTCGCCAAATCGGTCGCATGATAACCAACCGCACCCCTCGAGTTAACGAGCATGAAGGGCGGCATTGGCTTTTTGTACCGAAGTTTACCGTCATCGCTCCGCAAGTGCTCACCGGCCTCGTTGAGAATAGGAATGTTCTCGTCTTCTTTCGCGATATGAATAACCAGCGCACCGTCATCCTCTGCCGTAAAGCCGCCAGCTTTCAATTGGTCGATCATTGGCGCGATCAATGGATCGACGTCGCTCTCGCCCTTCCAAAGATCAAAGGATACGTCGAGAAACGCGTAGTCGACCTTCAAGGCCGATACGGAGACATCTATGAAATGCTGCAGCAGCGCTCTATATCCAGCTCGGCCCGCTTGCATTTCTGCGACGGCATCTTGGGCGCGTTTGGCATAGGCTTCGTCTTCTTTCGAACGCGCTGAGGCCATGGGATAGAGCCGTGATAGGTCCTCCATCGTCACCGGAGGCGCGGTCGGGAAGGGCCCGTCCTCGACGGAAAAATAAGGCAGATCCGGTTGCTCGTCCATCACGGCAACGATCAGCAGGCCCATTTGCAGCCCCCAATCGCCAAGATGCACATCTCCCGTGACCTCGTCGCCCAGAAATTTGAGCAGACGGACCAATGTATCTCCAATCACAGCCGAGCGGATGTGTCCGACATGCATAGGTTTGGCGACATTTGGCCCGCCAAAATCAACAACAGTCTTTTCAGGGGTCTCAGCTTTGCCGCCGCCCGCTTTCGGATCCTCTGCGATGAACACCGCCTGCTTGGCTAAGGCTGCGCCGCTGACTTTAATGTTGAGAAAGCCCGGACCCGCGACGTCGACCCGGTCTATGGCATCATGCTCTGCGATGCGCGGGGCGATTTTCGCCGCGAGCTCGCGCGGGTTCATACCGGCTTGCTTCGCCGCGCCCATGCAGCCATTGCACTGAAAATCAGCCAGTTCAGGTCGGTCAGACTGTTTCACGGCGCCCCAGCGCGCTTCCAGTCCTTCAGCTTCGAACGCAGCGCTGCACGCGCCCGCCAGCTGGGTCGCGAGATCTGTCATGTTTAACCCCAATCCCAGACTATTGCCCCGCATTTAAGCGAAAGCGACGTCCCTCTCTGTTATATGTCAGCTGATCCTCGGTGAGATCAAACCCGATCAGAACCTCAAAGTTCGCTGCTGAAACTGATTCGTCGGCGCGCGGGATGATGATCTGCTGAAGCACTTCCGTATCATAGTCGATAGGACCATCCGAAAAGTCTGCTTGCACGGTGAAGGCCTCTTTGTGCAGGACCTTTCCGCTACGCCGAGTTACGGCCACCCAGTAATCATAATTCCGGCGATTGCTGTCACCTGCCGGACCTTTGCCGAAGGCAAAATCTATCTCGACTTCCGCGCGCACGGGATTGTCGCCCGCATAGCGGCAGTAGAGGCGTACGCCGACAATTTCACCTGTATATTCAACATCGGAGAAAATCTGCCGATCGCCTTCGAAAACCACGACGCGCGAAGAATTATATATCGCACCAGCAGGTGGGCATGATCCAACATTTTGCCGTGAATCGAACGCTGACCCAATCCCGGACCCCGACTGACAGGCGCCGAGCGCCAATAATGCTGTCGAAAGGGCTAAAATCCGCATATGTGATGCCTTGTCGCTCTTGGCCTCGAATGTGAGGCTATCCATTTACTGTCGAGAGTGTTACCGGGCCAAGTCAGGGCAGGCAACGCCCTATATGCGTCGTAATCATGAGGACACTGTAAGGTCATGCAATCACTGACAATCCTCCTCGCCGCGCCACGCGGATTTTGCGCCGGTGTCGATCGTGCCATCCAGATCGTTGAAGAAGCGCTCGAGAAGTGGGGCGCACCGGTCTACGTGCGACACGAAATCGTGCACAATCAACATGTTGTCTCCCGCTTGGAACATATGGGTGCGGTCTTCGTCGAGGAATTAGATGAATGTCCCGACGATCGTCCTGTGGTGTTTTCAGCGCATGGCGTCCCGAAGGCTGTTCCAGCCGCGGCCGCAGCGCGAGAGATGGTCTTTGTTGACGCGACCTGTCCGCTGGTCTCGAAAGTTCATGTCGAGGCCGAACGACACCACAGAGCGGGCCGTGAGATCGTGCTGATTGGACATGCGGGACACCCCGAAGTGGTTGGCACGATGGGTCAATTGCCAGAGGGCGGCATGACCCTGATCGAAACCGTTGAAGACGTTGCCGATTACACGCCGCGTGACCCCGACAATCTTGCTTTTGTGACCCAGACCACGCTGAGTGTGGATGATACCGCTGAAATCGTCGGCGCCTTGCAAAGACGGTTTCCGAGCATTGCTGTGCCACACAAAGAAGACATTTGCTACGCCACCACTAATCGCCAAGAAGCGGTGAAGGTGATGGCCGAACGCGCCGAGCTGTTTTTGGTCATCGGCGCTGAAACGTCGTCCAATTCAAAGCGCCTCGTCGACGTCGCTCTGCGGGCTGGATCACAGCAGGCTCAACTCATCGCGAGCGCTGAGAATATCGATTGGACGTGGTTTGAAGGGATCGCGACCCTCGGCCTTACAGCGGGCGCCAGCGCCCCAGAAGATCTCGTCCAAGGCGTCATCGCCGCGTGCCGCGCCCGGTTCGAAATTACCGTCGAAGAGGTCACCACGGCGACGGAAAGCGTGGTCTTCAAGCTACCCCGCGTTCTTGAGCGCACATAAGGCCCAGCTTAGATCAGCCACTGAATTGCGACTCGCGCGTGCTGAGGCTATAGCCCGGCACGACTCTCGCCATTCTTGCTGATCGGACCCATCACATGATCCCTCGCTACGCTCGCCCCGCCATGACCGCCATTTGGGAGCCCACCAGCAAATACGGCATTTGGTTAGAGATTGAGACGCTCGCCGCTGAAGCGATGGAAGAGCTTGGACAAATTCCGGCGGGTACGAGCGCGGTTGTTCGCGAAAAAGGCGCCTTCGAAGTCGCCCGCATCGATGAGATCGAGGCCGAGGTGAAGCATGATGTGATCGCCTTCCTGACCAATGTCGCTGAACATGTCGGCGAGCCAGCGCGCTTCCTTCATAAGGGTATGACCAGCTCTGACGTGCTCGACACTTGCCTGAATGTGCAACTGGTGCGCGCCACAGATTTGATGATGGAAGGTCTCGATCGGGTCCTTGCGGCGCTCGAGCAACGCGCATTTGAACACAAACTGACACCAACGATCGGGCGCAGCCACGGCATCCACGCAGAGCCAACAACGTTCGGGATTAAGCTAGCCACTTTCCATGCCGAGTTCCAACGCGCCACGCGGCGCCTCCTCACAGCGCGCGAAGAAGTCGCCACATGCGCCATCTCCGGCGCCGTCGGCACGTTCGCAAACATTGATCCACGTATCGAAGAATATGTCGCCGAAAAACTCGGCCTCACCCCAGAGCCTGTCTCAACCCAAGTCATCCCGCGCGACCGGCATGCCGCTTACTTTGCTGCACTTGGCGTGATCGCCTCGTCTATCGAACGGCTGGCCACTGAAATTCGTCACTTACAGCGGACCGAGCTTTACGAAGCAGAGGAGTTTTTCTCCAAAGGCCAAAAAGGCTCTTCGGCCATGCCGCATAAGCGCAATCCGGTGCTGACAGAGAACCTGACCGGCCTCGCCCGCCTGGTGCGTATGGCGGTCGTGCCTGCGATGGAAAACGTCGCGCTGTGGCATGAACGCGATATCTCGCACTCATCGGTGGAGCGCGGCATCGGACCAGACACCACGGTCCACTTAGACTTTGCCCTTCACCGTCTCGCCGGCGTCATCGAGAACCTGCTCGTCTACCCAGAAAATATGCAGGCCGTCATGGACAAAATGGGCGGGCTCCACAATTCGCAGCGCGTGCTCCTCGCCCTCGTCGAAGCTGGTAATAGCCGGGAAGACAGTTACCGCATGGTCCAGCGTAACGCGATGAAGACCTGGGCGGGTGAAGGCGATTTCCTTGCGCATTTAAAGGCCGATGGCGATGTCACGGCGAAGCTCTCGGATGAGAAGCTTGAGAGCCTGTTTGACGATAGCTATCACTTCAAACGTGTCGACTACATCTTCAAGCGCGTGTTTGGACGTAAGTCGTGACACTTGGACAATAACGATTCGCTCTCAAATGTGTTAGGTATCCCAGATGTATCGATCATTTCTTGGGTTGTTGGGTTTTTGCCTCATGGCAATCTGTTCGGCGCAGGCGGAGCCGGTGGTTAAAGTCATCAACTTCACCGCCGATTGGTGCCCGAACTGCCAGATCCTAAACCCTCGGCTAGATGAAGCCATCGCTGCCTTTGAAGAGGGCAGCATTGAACGGGTAGATTTGGACGTAACAGCGATCCGCCGCGATACTTCCCTGATCGAACGAGGGCAAATCGAAACCGACCTCCTTCGTCTGGCCGAGCAGCACCATGTTGCCCATTTATGGAATGAGTATGGCGGAGTCACCGGCATCGCGGTCGCGGTTGCCGCCGACAATGGTGAGTCTCTTTACTGCTTTATGCGACCGATGACATCTGAAGACATTCGCAAACGGCTATACCTTGCAAAAATTCTGGCCGAAAAAGCGCAACCAGATACGCGCAAGATGAATGGCACCAACTGCCCTGTGCTGAAATAATCACAGTCATTGGACAGTAACGTTCGCGAAAGGTCTTCGCCTTCACCCTGCCTCAATCTCTGTTCACTAGCTTGGCGCGAAGTCTTGCGCGAAAGGTGAGCAGGCGTGAAAGCTTCGAATGGAAAACCGGGCCTAAAAAAACCTGCTCGCAAGAAAGCTGCGCCGAAAGCGCAGAAAGCACGTATGGAGCTTTTCCGCGGTCGACCTGTTCTGAAATGGGGTCTGTTTTCGAGCTTTGTTTTAAGCTTAGGCGCGGCGCTCGCGGCCTGGCTCTATTGGCAAAGCCTCTATATCGGCATGCCGTCTCTGCCGGAAACAGCATCGCTTTGGGATGCCAATCGCGAACCCGCCATTGAATTTGTCGATCGAAACGGCAAGACCCTCGCCATTCGCGGTCCGCGATATGGCCGGGCGATCAGTATTGATGAATTGCCGCCACACGTTCCGCGCGCCTTCATCGCGGCCGAGGACAAACGCTTTTACGAACATGATGGCGCCGATACACAAGCCATGGCCCGCGCCGCCTGGTCGAACGTGATCTCTGGCAAAACCGTCTCCGGCGCATCGACCATTACGCAGCAATTGGTCAAAAACCTGGTTCTCTCGCCTGAACAAACCCTGAAGCGCAAAGTCCAAGAAGTCCGCCTCGCGCGCGAGCTCGAGGATTTCATTCTTGGACAGTTTTTCCTCAAGCTCGCGCG
>JBCBBY010000013.1:0-64032 GCA_038531195.1 Pseudomonadota bacterium | reverse complement strand
TCTTTGCATAAAGCGCGCTGGCATCGGCAGGCAGGTGGGCGGGCAAGTTGGTGAAGCCGGCAACTTTGACACCGTCGGAATCAACCACTTTATCGGGCTCAGAGAGCGGACAGTTGCCGCCTTGGCTCACCGCCATATCCACAATCACGGATCCCGGGCGCATGGTTTTCACCATGTCGGCGCTGACCAGTTCAGGCGCTGGGCGACCTGGGATGAGGGGGTGGTCACAACAATGTCTTGCTTTGCAATGTGCGACGCAACGAGTTCAGCTTGTTTCTTCTGATACTCTTCCGACATCTGCTTGGCATAACCGCCAGCGGTTTCGGCGGCTTTGAATTCTTCGTCCTCGACCGCAACAAATTTCGCACCAAGTGAGGCGACTTGTTCCTTTGCAGCCGGTCGAACGTCCGTGGCGGTTACGACCGCGCCGAGACGACGCGCCGTCGCGATCGCTTGCAATCCAGCAACGCCGGCGCCCATGACGAAGACTTTGGCCGGCGCCACTGTGCCGGCTGCAGTCATCATCATTGGCATCGCGCGACCGTAGAGCGTGGCGCCTTCAATGACAGCGCGATAGCCTGCGAGGTTCGATTGCGAGGACAAGGCGTCCATGCTCTGCGCCCGGGTAATGCGCGGCGTGAATTCCATGGCCAGGGTTGTTGCGGACTTGGCATTAAAGGCTTCAGCGTCGAACTTAAACGGATCGAGCAGGCCGATAACCGTAATGCCTTCCGGCAATTTGGCGGCATCAGGTGTGCGCACGCATAAAAGGACATCGGCCCCTTTCACGACGCTGGCAGGTGTCTTGATGACTTTCGCCCCAGCTTCCTTGTACGCGTCGTCCGTATAGCCCGCCGCTAACCCCGCTCCAGCTTGGACAGTTACATCATGCCCGAGCCCAATATATTTTTTGACCGTTTCCGGTGTGACCGCGACGCGTTTATCGCCGTCTGCCACTTCTTTTAAGATAGAGAGTTTCATAATTGACCAATAGGGTAAGATCTTGCCGCAGCGCAATAAAAAAACCTAAACCATAGAACCAGATTTCTAAAAGGCTGCCTCTACGAGAAGGTTATTGCTCAATTTGACGTTACGGCAATCCAAGCCTCGACATTTTCTTCCAAGATTTCCAACGGAACGGGTCCGTCTTTGAGCACGACGTCATGGAAGTCGCGAATATCAAATGCGTCGCCCAACCGGTCGCGCGCGTCCTCTCGAAGCTCGAGGATCTTGATCATACCGATTTTGTAAGCCGTCGCTTGGCCAGGCATGACGATGTAGCGCTCGATCGCTTTGCGGCAGTCGCCTTCTGGGTTCGGTGTGTTTTCGAGCAAGTAATCAATGGCTTCCTGTCGCGTCCATTGTTTCTCGTGCAGGCCTGTATCAACGACCAATCTCGCGGCGCGCCAAAGCTCCATCGCGAGGCGGCCAAAGTCAGAATACGGATCTTCATAGAAGCCCATTTCTTTGGGCAGAAACTCTGAATAGAGACCCCATCCTTCGGTATAGGCGGTGTAACCGCCAAACTTCCGGAATTTTGGGATCCCAGTCAGCTCTTGCGAGATCGCCAACTGCATATGGTGGCCAGGAATACCTTCATGATAGGCAAGCGCTTCCATCTGATAGAGCGGCATATCCTGCATCCGGTAGAGGTTCGCGTAATAGACCCCGGGCCGAGATCCGTCTGGCGCCGGACGCTGGTAGAACGCTTTGCCCGCTGCCTTTTCGCGGAAGGCTTCCACGGCTTTCACTTCCATCTCAGCTTGTGGGAATGTGTTGAAGACACTTGGTAGAGCCTCTCGCATGACATCGATCATTTCGGTAGCTTCGGCGAGGTATTCCGCTTTTCCTTCAGCCGTGTTGGGCTTGAAGAATTGTGCATCCGTGCGCGTGAAATCGAAGAATTCTTGGAGCGTGCCTTCATAGCCAACCTGAGCCATGATTGCCTGCATCTCGGCGTGTATTCGATCCACTTCGCTAAGGCCGAGTTGATGAATCTCGTCGGCCGACATGTCGGTTGTCGTCATCAGCGCCAGGCGGTCGCGATAATACTCGGCGCCGCTTGGATGTTTCCACGCGCCATCATCTGTTGCCGCCGTTTCTTTGTCCGCAGAGACCCATGTGATCAGTTCAAAATAAGCTGGATAGACGTGATCGATCAGGGCGCCGCGGGCACGGAAGTTCAACGCTTCAGCTTCATCTTGCGAGAGCGTGCCATTGGTGACCAAGGCATCTGTTTTGCTGATGAAATCCGAGTAGAGCGGAGACGGGCGTTCGGGACCGACGCCTTCGAACGGGTAGCCATCAACGACATTGGCCGCGCCCTCGATCACGAAATCATAGACCCAGACCGGCGGGCGAATGCCGCGTTCTGCTGAAGACTTAGCATTATCGAGATGTTGTCCGAGATACGTTTCAACGCCCTCAAGGCGGGCGATATAGGCTTCCGCATCAGATTTGCTGAGAATTTTGTGCTGGCCGATGAGGAATGACGCGATCCGCGAATGCGCGCCCCGCATTTGGCTGAACGTGTAATTGTATCCGCGCCACCGGGCACTAATTTCGTCGCGTTCGAGTTCGTATTCAGCGAGGCGATAGGACAATTGCCCTTGTTCCGTCAGATTGGCGGGGTCGAAAAGATCTTTCATTTCAGCGACGTCCGCGCGCTGGATTTCGAGTTCCGCGCGTTGCGCAGCTTCGGTTACATCATCCCATTTATCGTAATTTTCGCGACTTCCTAAGAAGGTCGCGCGCATTGGGCTGCGCGCGATGGATTCACGATACTTGGCTTCGAACCAGGCATTCAGCCGCTCGGTTTCAGCGATTTTGGCCGCATTCAGTGTTTCTAGAGCAACAGTATTTGAGGCTTGAGCGGAGTTATTCTGCGATTCCGTGCCGCAGGCTGCGAGCCCCGTCATCAAAATTAGGGCGAGCGCAGAGGAGGCGAAACGCATGGCGATCCTTTCGTAATCTGTAATGAAACCTGTATAATTGGTCGGAGAAGTTTAACCAGCCTTCTCGTTTGATTAACCATTTCGGGTTCAAAAGGATAAAGAAATGCAGGATGGTGCGTCGCTGAGAGAAGTCCTGCTATAAGTGAGTGCGAATCATCGGACAGTGGGATGTCCGTGTTGGAGTATGCGTTATGGCAGCAGATATGCCTGAGATCCAAGATCAGATAAACGAGACTCCAGAGCGCCAACTCGATTGGTTGCAAATGGGATTCTGGTCATGCTTGCTATTGGCCGTCGGCGCGGCCAGCGCCACATTGGCATGGCCGAGTGCGGGCGGACCAACAGGTTTGATCCTGCTCATTTCCATGGCTGCAGGCGGCATGGTGTTCTTGCTTTGGATCCTGCGCGGCGCGGGGCGCCGCATGGGGCTGTTCCCTGAGCGCGGTGCGATGGCCGAGGCTGTAAAACCAGCTTCACCGAAATTCTCCTGGATCGAAGCGCTTGATGAGGCGGTGTTAATCTGTGACCGCGGCGGTGCCCCATTAGCGGCGAATGATGCTTATTCAGATCTGACGCAAATGGCGCTGCTCGGCCAATCCGACGCCATGGGACCGGTGTCGATCGACCGTATCTTTAGCGCTGCGCCAGGCTTAGCGGCGCCGATTTTCCGGCTGTCTAAATCGGCGAAAGCTGGTGAGGAACGACGCGAAGTCCTGCCGGCGATGACGCTCGGTACGGATGCGATCCCAGTCCAGTATGAGGCGACTGTTTCACCGCTAAAAGGCGACCGAGTGATTTGGCGGTTGCGTCGCATAACCGGGTCTGACCAGGTCACCGGCGCGGCTGATATGCGCGCGCTTTATGTCGAAGATGCCCCGATGGGCTTTTTCTCATCGAGCGCAGACGGCACCATTACATATGCCAATGCGTGGCTGCGTGAGGTCCTCGGCATTCCCGAGAGTGCCAAGAATATCCGGCTCGACGATATTATGCGGCCAGAATTTGTGAAAATGCTGCGGCGGGATCGTAAGTCGGGCGTGCCAGGCCGCGCAGAAATTATGATCCGATCCCGCGACGGGCTTGAGATTCCGGTTCAGACCATCACCACTTGGAATGGCAAAGGCGCCGATGCGACCGGCCGCACGATCGTCCTCGCAAACGCCCAAAACATGCTTGAAGGCGAAAGCCGGATGCTTGCCGCGTCAGCCAGCCGACCCCCGCGGCCAGAAGGCGACCCGATGTTCGATGATGCACCCTTTGGTGCGGCGCGCTTGGAAGGGACGTCTTTGGAAGGCGCCATCATCACTGACAGCAACCGGGCCTTAATGGGGCTTGCGGGCGGACATGCCTCACCGGGGACGCGATTCATCGATCTTTTTGTGGCTGAAGAGGGCGAAGGGAAGCTCCGCGAAGTACTTCTGGATTCGATTGATAAGCCGGTTGGACTGTGTCTCGCAGATGAAGACCAGAAACACGTCAATGTCTTCGTGACCCTCGACGGGATGGGCCAACCTGCTGTCGCTTACGTCATCGACATGAGTGAGCAAAAGGAGCTCGAGCTGCGTCTGGCACAAGGCGAAAAGATGCAAGCCATCGGTAAGCTGGCGGGCGGCGTCGCGCATGACTTCAACAATGTTTTGACCGGCATCATGCTCAACAATGATGAGCTTTTGTCGAAACACCCCGTTGGCGATCCGTCGTTTGATCACTTGAAGAAGATCCACGAATTCTCGGTGCGGGCGAAAGATCTCGTGCAAATGCTGCTTGCTTATGCGCGGCAGCAGACCTTCCGACGTGAAGTATTTGAGCCAGGCGACTTTCTGTCTGAGTTTGCCATTTTGCTTGGGCAATTGCTCGATGAGCGGATTGACTTCAATGTTGTCCACGGCCGCGACCTGCCAATGGTCAAAGCTGACCGGAACCAACTTGAGACAGCGATTATCAACCTCGCCACCAATGCCCGCGATGCGCTTCTGATGGATGGCGGCAATGGTGGCAAGCTGACCATTCGCACTTCGCGCGCAACGGAAGCGGATGCGCACAAGCATGGCTTCCGCTATGTTGAGGAGGGTGAATACCTCCTGATCGAAGTGGAAGATACTGGGCACGGTATCCCGCCCGAAAACCTGCAGAGCATTTTCAACCCATTCTTCACCACCAAGCCAAAAGGGCTGGGCACGGGGCTTGGTTTGTCGACCGTTTACGGGATCATCAAGCAATCAGAGGGCTATATCTGCCCGCTCAGTGAAGTGGGCAAAGGCACCAATTTCCAGATCTACCTGCCGGCCTTGAAAGCGGATGAGATCCCGGAAGTGGAGCTGATCAAAGCCGAGCCCGCAGACACGGCCAACATCCCGGTCGATATTTCCGGACGTGGTCGCATCTTGCTGGTCGAAGACGAAGACGGCGTACGCTCTATCGCAGCCTCACAGCTCAAGTCGCGCGGCTATGATGTCGAAGAAGCTTGCGATGGCGAAGAAGCACTCGAGATCCTCGAGGAGAACCCCGGCGGTTTCGATTTGATTGTTTCAGACGTGGTCATGCCGGGCATGGATGGCCCAACCTTGATCAAAGAAGCCAAAGAGCTCCTTGGAACTGCAAAAGTGCTCTTCATGTCGGGTTATGCTGAGCGCGACGTCGCAGCTAAACTCGATGGCGATCGCGAAGTGGGCTTCATGTCAAAGCCATTCACCGTGAAACAACTCGCTGAACGCGTGAAAGCCGAGCTGATCGCGCGCGCTCAAGAAGCGGCTTAATCGTTACTGGCAACCAAACGCAACTGCGCGGGCTGGCGGTCCGGACGGGGCGGATAAACTGCCGTCACACGATGGCGCCATACCGGGCGACCCTTGAGGATGCTGCGCGGTTGTAGGACCTGATATAATCCGAGCAAACGTTGGTGATCACGATCCGCACGCGGGTTTGGAAGCGGTGCAAGTGTCAACTCAATGCTGACTTGTGTGCCGGTGAGTGTTTCACCCGTCGCCTGTAGGATACCCGGCTTGCGGCTTTCACGGACCGTATCGATCAGGGACTCAACCATGCGGCGATCATGTCCTGTCCAAAAGTCGAGACAGTCATGTTGTGCGAGGTCGCGCCCGAGAAGTTTTCCGAGACGATTGCCGGCATTGCGGAACAACCAACGGCCTTCATCAGCCTGCTCAATCACAAACAGGCAGTCGAGCAGATCCGGATGATCGCTAGCTTTCTCGACGTGCTCACCGACTTCAGGGGTGGCATTCATGCGTTCCCATGCCGAGAGGAGTGTCTGTGTGTTCGGATGATGAGTCATCGTCGTCATTATTATCTCTCTTATACGGCCTCTTGCTCGACCGAATTGAAATTTTTGTTTGAGGACGGAGTCGCAATGTTTGCGCCAGTTTGCGGGTTTCGCTTGTTGGGCGAAAGTCGGTTCATTTTGGGGCTGTGTTCAACGTGTAGGCGAAACTCGGCACAGAACCTGCTTCTTTCTAGGCGAACTGTTTGGGAGTCTTAGGATGACCGTATCAACTCGGAACACCGTTTGGGCGAGCGCCGGTCTCGCCTCTGTCCTCATTTTAGGGGGCATCGCCAATGCTGGCGGGGGATCGGGCGGGTCAGGCCCGGCTGTCGTTCCTGGCGCCGGTATGGGCGGAGCAACAATGGGTGGCGGTCATCATGGCGGTCATAAGGACCCCTGCTGTAAAGGTCCAAAGGGCCCGAGCGTGCACATCCCAGGCGTACATGTCGCCGGACCGAACGTGGTCGTGCACGGCTCGCACGTGTCTGTGCATCAGGGTAGCTATGTCTCGAACACGCAGTCTTACTTGAACACGAGCATCGTTAGCGAAAGCGATAGCAGCGTGTTTGTCTCTGGTGGTGGCGGCTATTACGCTGCTCAGGGCGTTTTGCCGACGGCGATTAATCAGCTGAATGTCGAGGGTGGAGACGAAACCTATCTCGAGACGATCATGGAACAAGTTCCGGTCACAGAAGAGTATTGTGAGGATGAGTTCGTGATGACGTCCGCGCTGCGCCCCATTCAAGCGGTTTGCATCGATGATAAAGGCGTTCCGCATCCGGCATCACAAGTGGATGCGAGCGATCGTGTTCCGGCCGCTTACTCCGGTGAAGTGTTCCGATGTATGGCGGGAACCCGTATGCATGTAACTTTGGGCCAGGTGGTCGAAGGCCAAGCGAGCTTTGAGCAGGGCGAAGCGTTCGGCTGCCGCAAAGGTGAAGCGTTGGTGCACAAAAAGGGCGGAGATCTTACATGCGCGCCGCAAGTGCCAGCCCGGTCTTGTAATGAAAGGTCATTGCTGCGTCGGCACGGTCCAGGCCTGAAATTGGTCGAAACGCGTACCCGCACAAAAACGTGCATTCCGCGTACACGAACCGTCATGCAATCGGTTGAGCGCCAAGTTGAGCGCGTACGTCCATCAAAAGCCCAAGCAATGGTTTTTGACGGCGGCGTTGGGCAAGGCGTCAACTAGACAAAATTCATAGACCAACCAAGTGCGCGCCTGTCAGTTCCGGCAGGCGCGCATTTCGTTGTTGTTGCTTAAATACAGCGTGCGCTCAAGTTTCAGTGATTGCTGCAAAAGTGACCTTGTCTCGGCAACGAAGTCATCTACTCCTCATTCACAAATCCTCCGTAAAGAGAGGACACCCAGAAACTATAAATCACCAAATTTATCGGGAGACGTGAGTTGAAAAACATCACTAAGACAGCTTTTGGCCTGAAGGCAGGCCTATCCCTCAGCGTCGGTTTGACCGCGCTTGTAGCAGGCAGTGGCCTGACCGCGGCAGCTCAAGATGAGGGCGAAGACAATGCCAAACGCCTTGGCACGGTCACCATCACTGCGACGAAGCGCGAACAGACACTTCAAGATGTGCCGGTTGCCGTTTCGGTTGTCGACAATACGACGATTGAGCAAGCTCAAATCGTCGATATTATCGACCTTCAGTCCGTCGTGCCATCATTGCGCGTCGGTCAATTCCAACAATCCGGCAATGCGAGTTTCTCAATTCGCGGATTCGGCAATGGTGCGAACAATGTTGGTATCGAACCTGCCGTTGCCGTGTTTATTGATGGTGTATATCGCACGCGCGCAGCTGGCGGTCTTTCAGACTATTCTGACATTGAGCGCATCGAAGTCTTGCGCGGCCCACAATCGACCCTGTTCGGTAAAAACGCCTCCGTCGGTCTGATCAACGTTGTGACGCAAAAGCCGGAATTTGAGTTTGGCGGAAATGTCGAAGCAACGGTTGGCAACTATAATACGACGATTTTGAAAGGTCAGTTTACTGGCCCCATCTCGGACAAACTGGCATTTGCGGTCTCTGGCAGCATCAACCAACGCGATGGCTATGCTGAGAACATCGCGCTTGGCACGGACCTCAACGA
The DNA here is from genome assembly GCA_038531195.1 of Pseudomonadota bacterium. Classification (GTDB taxonomy): domain Bacteria; phylum Pseudomonadota; class Alphaproteobacteria; order Caulobacterales; family Hyphomonadaceae; genus Henriciella. The sequence continues at coordinate 55,692 of JBCBBY010000013.1, read as the reverse complement.
TCGCGACCGTTTCGCACTCAAAGGTCAATTGCTATTTGAACCAAATGACGACCTGTCTGTTCGTTTGATCGCCGATTTCGATAAGCTCGACGAAACGTGCTGCTATTCACCAAACATCATTAGCGGGCCAACTGAACCTGCGATTGTGGCGGCGGGTGGCCAGGTCATCACTGACCCGTTCGGCTTTGAAACGGCCCTTGATGTTGACCCAACAAACGAAATCACCAATCGCGGTATTTCGGCGCAAGCCGATTGGGATATCGGTCCAGGTACGCTGACGTCGATCACCGCTTTCCGGAGCCAAGAGCTGTTGAGCGATGGCGATGTCGACTTTACCAGCTTGGCGGCGATCCAAGAAAACCTCTTGGATCTCGACATTGACACGTTCACGCAGGAATTCCGGTACTCAGGCGAGACTGAGAGTTTCGACTATCTGGTCGGTGCGTTCTACTTCGATGAGACTGTCGATCAGCGCAGCAATGTGCTCTACGACACCGCATTTTACGACTACGGAAACTTCTTAGCGGGCGGCGCGCTGCCGGGTATCGAAGCATTGCTGGGGTTTGCCCCGCGCACATTCTTTGAATCCGGCACGGGATCGAGAGAAACGTTCAATCAAGAGAACGAAAGCTACTCGATTTTCGCGCAAGGTGATTGGCATATCAATGATCGCCTCACAGCAACCTTCGGCGTGTCTTACATCAATGACGAAAAAACCGTCACGGCAGCGGCTGTGAATGACGATTTGTTCTCCTCGCTCGATTTGGCAACCTCGTTCAACAACACGTTCGTCGCTGATCAGTTGCTGCAAGCAACGCAAGGCGTCACGCTGGCTGATGCAATCGGTGCTGCTGCTTATGAAGCCGTGACGATGACTGCGTTCGACGCTGCAGATTTCGTGGCCTTGCAAACGGCTGCGGCAGGCGGAGACCCAACGGCAATTGCAACCCTAACCGCCATTGGTGGTCTGTCAGCTGATCCTGGTTTCCAGGGCGCTGTTCAAGCGGGTGCGGCATCTGCGATTGCGGCGGCCTTCCAGCCTTTGCAATTCTTGCCACCGTTCCTAGATTTTCCGAACGCGGTTGAAGGCAATTCAACCAGTGATGATCAATTCACGTATACGGCGCGGCTCGCCTACGACGTCATGGATAACCTGAATGTCTATGCAAGCTATGCGACAGGGTTCAAAGCGTCGTCTTGGAACATCACGCGGGATTCGTCTTACTTTGCATCTGATGAAGCGGCGCTTGCGACGGCGGGCTTGATCCCGAACAATCGTACCGCAGGGACTCGATTCGCAGGCCCAGAAGACACGACGGTTTATGAACTTGGTGCGAAATTCTCATCGTCTAACTTCAATCTGAATATGGCGATTTTCGACCAGACGGTTGAAGGCTTCCAGTCGACGATCTTCCAAGGCACGGGCTTCGTCCTCGCCAATGCGGGGGAGCAGTCAACGCAAGGGATTGAATGGGATGCAACTTGGCTTGCGACTGACAATCTGACGCTGACATTTGCTGGTATTGTTCAGGACCCAGTCTACGATTCATTCGTCAACGCGCCCGTCGCTGAAGGCAGTGAGATTGACCTTGCCGATGGTGTCCAAGATGGTTCTGGCGATGTTTCGGGCAGCCAACCTGCCGGTATCCCTGAGACCAGCTTGAGCTTTGGCGGTGTCTACGAGCAAGACCTTTGGGACGGCGTCTCCGGCTTCTTGCGCGCGGACTATCAGTATGAAAGCGAAGTCCAGGTTGTGGATAACATCCCGGGCGTCGATCGCGAGATTGGTTTGCTAAACGCCAGCTTGGGCTTGCGTTGGGACAATGGTCTCGATGTGACGGTTTGGGGTCGTAACTTGAATGACGATGAATACTTCCAAAGCGCCTTCCCAGGCGTTGCCCAGGAAGGCAGCGTCAACGGTTATCCAAACGCGCCGAAGACTTACGGTGTAACGGTCCGCAAGACCTTCTAAGGTCTGGCAGACATTTATGAGAAATTGAGTAGGCCCGCGGCACAGTCCGCGGGCCTTTTTTTATCGCACCGCGCGTGCAGCTTAAGGCTCGCGGCTAACCAACCAAGCAGCCAATAGAAACATAACCAGTTCAAACCCAGCGAATTGCCAGTTGGAGGCGAGTGCTGTGTCGCCATAAAAAAATGACGCCGCGCGCCCGATAACATAGCCGCCCATATAAGCTGCGATGAAACACAATGCGGGGAACTCAAATCGTTTTACGGCGACGCCCAAGGCGCACAAAATGGCCGCCCCCAAACTAACGCCGCCATAAATCCCGCGCATTTCGAAAACGCCTGAAATACCTTCCGGAGAAACACCCAGACGGGCCGTCATACCAACGGGATCCGTGATCGACCAAAAGCCAAAGGCCACGAACATGAGCGCGGTGAGCGCGAGAAAAATACGGTTCAACATGCGAGGGCATCTAGGGCGAGCGTCTCAGGTGTCGATGCGTAAAGTGAATTTGATTGGCTTTGCGCTTGTCAGAGCAGAGTCGCAATGGGAGAAGCCGACGACCCCTATTTGTAGAGAGATTCAATATGCCATTTGACTTGCCTCGCCATGATTGGACGAAAGCTGAAATCACCGTGCTTTATACGCAGCCATTAGACGCGCTTGTCGGACAGGCTTTGGATATCAAGCGCGCCAATTGGGCTGATGGAAAGCTGCAAAAAAGCCAGCTCTTGTCGATCAAAACGGGCGGATGCCCCGAAGATTGCGGTTATTGCAGTCAGTCTTCGCATTTCGATACCGGCCTCGGGGCTGAGAAGCTGATGCCGCTCGATGACGTGGTCGCGGCGGCCAAACGTGCGAAAGCGAATGGCGCCGATCGGTTTTGCATGGGCGCGGGGTGGCGCTCTTTGAAGGATCGCGATGTCCCGAAAGTGGCCGCGATGATTTCCGCGGTGAAGGCCGAGGGGCTAGAAACGTGCGTCACGCTGGGCATGCTTGAAGAGGGCCAGGCGGAGGCGCTTAAAGATGCGGGGCTAGATTACTATAACCACAATCTTGATACCTCGCCGGAATACTACACCACCGTCGTCTCGACCCGGACCTATTCCGACCGGCTCGACACGTTGGGAAAGGCGCGCCAGGCAGGCGTGAAACTCTGCGTTGGCGGGATCCTGGGGATGGGCGAGGGCCGTGAAGACCGGATCGGCTTGATCCATGAATTGTCGAAGCTGACGCCGCATCCTGAAAGTGTGCCGATCAATATGTTGGTGCCGATCAAAGGGACGCCGCTTGGCGAGAGCCCGGCGATCAGCGTGACTGAAATGGCCCGTGCAATTGCCACGTGCCGCATCGTCTTCCCGAAAAGCTGGGTCCGCTTGTCAGCTGGCCGCGAGGGCATGAGCGAAGGCGAACAGGCGCTATGTTTGCTCGCGGGTGCCAATTCCATCTTTGTCGGCGACCGACTTTTGACCACTGACAACCCTGGCGAAGACCGTGATCAGTCTCTATTGTCTGCGGTAGGGTTTGAGGCGGTGTCACGCGATGACATGACGGCGCCAGAAAAGACCACGCTGATAAATACTTTTGCGGAGTGATTAATGGGACCTGAGCTACAAGCCGTCATTTGGGACTTTGGGGGTGTGATCACGTCTTCGCCATTTGAAGCGTTTACGCGTTACGAAGACGCCAAGGGCTTACCGAAAGACTTCGTGCGCTCGGTCAATGCCGTCAATATACAGGACAATGCCTGGGCGAAGCTTGAGCGTTCGGAAGTTAATGCGGATGAATTCGACGTCCTGTTTCGGGACGAGAGTCGCGCTTTGGGACACGAAGTGCCCGGTAAGGACATTCTCGGTTTGCTGTCCGGTGATGTCCGCCCCGCTGTGGTCGAGGCGCTGAAAATCTGCAAATCGCGCGTCAAAGTCGGATGTATCACGAACAATGCCCCGGTCGGGAAAGGCGCTGGGATGAGTTCAGACGCGAGCAAAGCGGCCCAAGTCTCGGAAATAATGACGCTTTTTGATCATGTGATTGAAAGCTCAAAACTGGGCATAAGAAAACCAAACCCGCGGATTTATGAGATCATGTGCGAGGCCTTGGACGTTGATCCCGCCCGTTGCGTTTACCTTGACGATCTCGGCATCAATCTCAAACCCGCCCGCGCGATGGGCATGCATACGATAAAAGTCCTCAATGAGGCGCAGCTCTTGCAAGACCTGAAGGGAGCAACAGGTTTTGGCGGAATATGAAATCGACACTGATTGGGGTGGGATTGGCATTATTGGTTAACGCTTGCGGTAGCAGCGAACGGTCGCCAAAAGTACGCCTCGCGGTAAATGCCGCGCCCGCGGTGACCGCGCCGGTTAAAACGGTGGAAAAGGTGCAGGCATTAACGCCGGAAGTCTCCACAAAAATCTCTGAAATTCGCTCGGTTCTGGAGCGCGATTCCTTGAATCGGCTGGTGCGGTTGGCTGCGAGCGAACCGAACTTTGTCTCAAATCTCGCCGATGAATCACACAAGGTACATTGGGACTTGCTCCGCCGAACGGGCTTCGATCCACTTCACCGTTTGGACGATCTGCTGGATGGCCCGTATGGAACCCGTCAGGTAGGTGATGAGACGTGGTACATTTGGCCAGATTTCGCCGCCCTCGACGCGGAAGACTTGTTGCCCGAAAAGCTTGACTATACCGACCGCGCGCGCCTCTCAGATTTGGTCGGTGCGCCGGGCTTGGCACGCATTCGTGAAGGCCAGGATTATCCAGGCATTCGAACGGCGATTGCCGAAGACGGTCGATGGCTCTACTTCGTTCATGAAACGACAGAAGAGACAAAGGCGAACAATTAATGGCCGACAAAATTGGCGCAGAGGCGGGTATCGCGCAGCTGGAAGGCTGGAGCGTGCTGGCAGGCGAACGCGATGCGATTGCAAAAACCTATAAGTTCACGGATTTCAAAACAGCTTTTGCGTTTATGAGCGCGAGCGCATTGAAAGCCGAGCAAATGGATCATCATCCAGAATGGTTCAATGTTTACAATCGCGTTGAAGTCACTTTGACCACGCATGATGCGAATGGGGTCACAGCGCTCGATGTCGAGCTCGGCGCTTACATGGATGCGCTTGCCGCGACGCTTGGTTAGGGTCAGCAATAGCTCGCTGCTAGGATAGGGCCGAGGCGATTGCCGTGTTTCGCCTGCACGATCACGGCGCAGGTTTCTCCTGACGCAGGCGCGCTAAATTCGAACGTGCTTTCGGACCCAGAATACGTTCCAATCGTTTCCATTGCGATGACCAAGTTTCGGCTGGTCAACACGGCGCCTCGATTTTCGCCGCTGGGGACCGCCGTCGTTTGTTGTGGAAGAAGCGTGAGTCGATAAACGCCGGCGGCCCGCGTAAGCGTTTGGTCAAGTGCCGGAAGGTGGGCTGACATGGTCCCAGTCTTCGTTTCAATCTGGAGCGCAACCGGCGTATGCGGATTACGTAAGAGCAGACGTTCGACCTCGCTAAGCCGGCTGCCAACCGTTTCCGAACGCCCATTGATGACAGCTTGTGGGGTGTAGACGCTGGCTGTGCTCCGAAGCGCTCGATTGTACCGGCGTTGCCGCGCCGTGTGCGCCGCGCTCGAATATGGGTCTTTCCAAGCGCCAGCGCGGCCATGAATGAGACGATCCCAATAGTCGACGTGCCATTCCAGCACGACCAGACCTTCCCGGTCGGCGAGGTCTGCGAACAGTTTTTCCGCTGGCGGACAAGACGAGCAACTTTGAGATGTGAACAGTTCGGCGACCACCGGTCCTGTGGCTGCGCTCGAGGTCACTGGAATATCCTGTAAGCCTTGTGCACCGCCGCGCGATGCCGCGAGAACCAGAAAGACGATTGCGACCGCAAGCGCGGAAAGAGATGCTCGCATAAAGGTATCCTCCGTTCAGTTGAGGATGACTTGCGCCACATGCGGTCACAGCTCAAATCGCGATTTCTCACCTTGCTGTGAGGTGCGCCGCCGCGTCAGGGCTTGCGCGCATTTCGGGGCGAGGGCTAAACGACTCCAAGATATTGTTTCAAGGAGGGTCGCCATGGGCCGCGTAGCAGGAAAAAAAGCAATCATCACAGGTGGTGCGCAAGGGCTTGGCGAGGCCACGGCTTGGATGCTGGCCCGCGAAGGGGCGACCGTAACCGTGACGGATATTAATGGCGAAGGCGCCAATACCGTGGCCTCAGCGATCAATGCTGAGCTGGGCGATGGGACGGCCTTTGCTTGGCAGCAAGACGTGACCGATGGCGAGCGCTGGAAAGCCGTCGTGCAAGAGGCGCATGATGCGATGGGCGGTTTGAACATCCTCGTCAACAATGCCGGCATTGGCTCGCTCGGCAGTGTCGAGGACGAGGATTATGGTATGTTCCAAAAAGTCATGAAGGTCGATGTCGACTCGATTTTCTTGGGCTGTAAGTACGCGATCCCGCTGATGCGGGAGCATGGCTTAGGCTCGATTGTGAATATCAGTTCGATCGCGGGAATTATCGCCAGCGGTAATTACGTCTCATATAATACTGCGAAGGCCGCCGTGCGCCATTTGTCTAAGTCGGTGGCCTTGCACTGTGCGAAAACAGGCGGTCAAATTCGTTGCAATTCGGTGCACCCAGTATTCATCAACACGCCAATCTTAGACCCCACAAAAGAAGCTTTCGGCGAAGAAGAAGCGCTTGCGAAACTCGGGCGGCAAATCCCACTCGGCAAAGTCGGCGAGCCTGATGATATCGCCTATGCGGTGCTCTATCTCGCCAGTGACGAGAGCAAGCTGGTCACCGGGACTGAGCTGAAGGTCGATGGCGGCATCAGCGCGATGTAAGCGCTTGCCATTTAAGTTTGTTCGTGCAATGTTCTCCGCCTCAACAAGGAGGCTGGAATGATTGGATATGTGACCCTGGGCACAGCGGATATGGCGCGCGGAGCGGCGTTTTACGACGCGATCGCCAAAGTATTGGGCTTTGGGCGGATGATGGACGAAGAGACGTTCATCGCCTGGGGCGAGATGGCCGGACCGGGTGCTGGGCTGTCGATCACCAAACCGTATGATGGCAATGCCGCCAGCGTCGGCAATGGGGTCATGGTGGCGCTAAATGCGGCCGACCCCGCGCAAGTCGATGCGGTCTATGCGGCTGCGATCGAACATGGCGGGACGTGCGAAGGCAAACCTGGCGATCGGGGGGGCGGCTTCTATGCGGCTTATTTCCGTGATCTGGATGGCAATAAGCTCAATGCGTTCTGCATGGTCGCTGCCGAAGGCTAGGCGACTTAGGTCAGGGGGCGGCGTGCGACCACCAAAATGGCGTAGACGCCGAGCCCCGCCATCACCAGAGCAGACGCATAAAGCGGAAGCGGGGCGGCAATTTGGTAGAGCCCTGCGCCCAGCAATGGACCGAAGATAAAACCGGATGGTGGGGCGGCTGCCAGCAATGCAGCCGCCGAGGCTTGTTCGTGGCGATCGACGGACAGGCTTCCAAGAGCGTTGGCGGCGGGGACGGCGAGCGCAGCGCCCCAGCCAACAATCAGGAAAGATACGCATACCGCCCAGAACGGCATTAACAAATTGGCGAGGACATATCCGATCGCGATCAAAACCAAGCCCGTGGGCAGCATGCCGCGTGGATCAGGCTTTCGGGTTTGGACATAGCCAAACTGAACAATCACCATGGCGATGGCCAGACAGGCGAAGGCTATGCCCGCATAAAAGACCGTCGTTTCGGCCTCTAGGTCATAACGGTCCTCGAGAAACCAAGTCAGCGTCTGCTGGATCATGCCCACCGCGACGAAATACGTGAATAAGAAGACCAGGTGAGGAAACACGCGCGGATCGCGCATAGCGAGCGGCGCAGGGCGTTCCGCACTTTTGCGCGTGTTGCGGGTCTTGGGCAATGAAAACCCCACCAAAAGACCGCACGAAATACACAGCACGATCGAGCCCCAGAGCGGCACCAATGCTCCAAATGGTGCCAGCACCGTTGCGCCCGCGGGGCCAAGAATAGACCCAATGCTCATCGCGGCTCCCAACATGCCAAGGCCAGCCGCGCGCGTCGTCGGCGTGGTTGCATCGGTCATCGCTGCCATACTGGCCGGTTGAAGGCCTGGAGACAGCAGACCAAACCAAACGCGGACAAACACCAAGGTGAAAAACATGGTGAGCCCCGTCATCATGCCCGCTAAAGCGGCCTCGAGCGCGAACAGAAACGCCATATTGGTGAAGCCCATCGCCATTAGCGAAAAAACCATGACCCGCTTGCGTCCAAACCGGTCGGCCCAGCGGCCCCATTGCGGGATCATGAGCGCGTAGATGGCCGCTGATAGCGTGAGAATACCTGCGACCTGAAGCTCGGTCAGGCCGGCCTCACGCGCAAGTGGAGCAACGACAACAAAGTTGATGGTCATGCCTGCGCCCATGGCGACGCTCGCCAAGGCAATCATGCCTTGCTGAAATGCCGATAAAGGCCGCAGCGGCGTCTCCGGCGGCGCGCTTGTGTCTGTCATGACCAATCCCTCACGGGAGCAGACTTATGTGCTTTGGATCGACAAGCAAGCGGGCCCCCGCGGAAGCCCTAATGCGCGTCGCGTGGTCGCGCCAAACTTTTGAGCGCTTCGCTTTTGACGAAATCTACGGCCGGTGCGAGTTCATCCAGCTGACTGGCCTCTGTTCCATTGGTGACGTGATCGAACCTGATCCGCGTGCCCCCATCTTCATTCGGGGTCAGCGTGATCGTCCAAACCGATGTCACCGCCAATCCTTGCAAGGGCCCAAATGGCGCTGACAAAGACAGCGTTTTTCCTGGATGCGCCTGCAGGACGGTTCCATGCCACACCGAACCGCCCTCCCAGTCTTCGCGCCATACCCCGCCTGCTTGCGCGTTCAATTTCAAATTCGCGGCATCGCCTGAAAAAGTATGGTCTGATTGCCACCACTCGGACGGATCGATCAATCGCGTCCAGACCTCATCCGCCGACAGCTCTGAGTCTGCTTCCAATTTCAGCGTGAAATGATCGGGCGCGGATGTGACCACTTCGGCCTGTGCCGTCAGGCCGAATGAGAGCGATAGAAGCGCAGCCACAGTCGACGTCTTTTTCATTCAGATACCCTCTTTTCAACGGGTCTTGCCTGTCTCAAGCAGGTTTAAAATCTGGCAATCGATCGATCCAAGGTTGCGCGTTTTCCAACTCATAGGCAAGCGCGAACAGTAATCCATCATCGCCTCGCTTGCCTGAGAACATGGATCCGATCGGCAATCCGTCGCGGCTCCATTGAAGAGGGACGCTCATCGATGCGGCGCCCGAGACGTTCATTGGCGCTGTAAACGCCGCAAAGTTCAAGACATTGGCGCGGACGGTATCATAATCACCATCCGGGGCTTGCTCACCAATTTTTGGTGGCAGGGTTGAGACCGTTGGTGTGAGCAACACGTCGAAATCGTCGAACATGGCATGATATTCGGCCTCAAACGCTTGCAAATAGGCAATCGCGCCTGGCAGATCGTCTTGTCGCTGCAAGAACTCTGCTGCGAGGCCGAGAGTCCACGGTTCCAAAATATCGGGGCCAACGGGTTTGCCCGTAAAGGCGCTCGCCTGCTGTGCGAACGCCGCAGCGCCGGCGGCCCAATAGAGTAAGAAGGCATCGGTAAAACGAGCCCCGTCAATGGGCATCACATAGTCCACCACCTCATGGCCGAGTGCGCGGCACAGCTCCACCGTTCGGTCAAGGCCCGCCTGCGTTTCGCTGTCGACCGTTGCGGTCGTCGTTGGCGCAGGGGCATAGGCGATTTTCAAGCGGCGGGTCGAGGCCTCTGTGATGTTTCCAGTCTTTCGTAGGTCGCTTTGCAAATCCACTTCAGCCGCGGCGAACAGTGCAGCGCTGTCGCGAACCGTAAGCGTCACAGCGTGATTGACCGAGATGTCCACGGTTCCAGAGTCGCGGCTGATTGGCAGGGCGCCGCGGCTTGGCTTGAGACCGAACAGTCCGCAACAGGCCGCCGGAATGCGGATCGATCCGCCGCCATCGCTGGCATGAGCAAACGGGACCACACGCGCGGCCACCAAAGCCGCGGCCCCGCCAGACGATCCGCCGGGAATACGGGTCAAATCATGCGGATTGCGAGTCGCGCCCGTGACGAGCGGTTCGGTTGAAGAAATCAGACCCATTTCCGGACTGGTTGATTTGCCCAGACTAATGACCCCCGCTTTACGCCAGGCCGCCGCGAACTCTCCATCGCTTTGGGCGATATATCCTTCAAAGGCGCGAGAGCCATACAGCGTTTGCGCGCCGGTCCAATCGAGCAGATCTTTGATAAAAGTCGGGACACCGCCAAAGGCGCCGTCCGGTGGCGATTGCGCAGCTTCTAAAGCGGTATCATACGTCTCTGTCGCGATCGCGTTGATCATGGGATGCGTCGCCTTGGCGCGCGTGATCGCCGCCTCAGTTAAGGCGAGCGATGTGGTTGCGCCATTTGCCAGAGCGGCCAGTTGATCCGAGCCATCCGGGATGGCGGAAGCGGTATAGCCGGTCGATGCTATTTCAACCTCAAGTGTTGGGTCGGCGGTTTCGACCGGCGGTGCTTCGTCTGTTGGTTCATTGTCTCCCGTGCAGCCGCCCAATACGCCGAGCGCCGCGATCGCGCTCCCCGATTGTAACAATTTCCGTCGATCTAAATCGCTCATGGTGACCTCACATTTCGTGTTTTTCTTGACCCTCGCGCGGGCTTGCTCGGTTGGCAAGGGGGGCGTAGGGAAAGGCATTAGACGAGGGGACGCGACACCGGATGTTGTCAGTCTTAGATTTATTCCGCGTTGGATTAGGGCCATCCTCTTCCCATACCGTGGGGCCTATGCGGATCGCCCACCGGTTCCTTCGCGAGGCGCGTAAGGCCGGGTTTTTGGGGATCGCCAAACGGATTGAGGTCGAGCTCCAAGGATCGCTCGCGCTTACCGGTGTCGGGCACGGAACGGATAAAGCGATCATTCTGGGCCTCCTCGGGTTCACCCCGGAGACCGCCGACCCGAATGAGGCCGAAGCTGCGTTTAAGGCTGCAATCGAGGCCAAGTCGCTGGCGATTGAGGACGGGCTGCAATTGAGTTTCCATCCGCTCCAGGATATTCTCTACCGCGGCGATATTGTGCCAGACCTGCATCCGAACGGGGTCGTTCTAAGGCTGTTTATGGATGAGGGGTCAAAAGAGCCCGATTTTACCCGCATTTATTATTCGACGGGAGGCGGTTTTATTGCCTCGGCGCGGCGTCTTTCACGGCCTGCGCGGAATGACGTGGTCGAGGATAAGGCGCGATCGCCATTCGCCTTTGATTCTGCCGCAGAGCTATTGGATTTGTGTGCCACGGAGACGATGTCGATCGACACATTGATCCTCGCCAATGAAGACCAGCGGCGAGACCGATCTAAGACTTTAGCGCAAATCGATCTTGTCACCGACACGATGCTCGCGTGTATCGAGCGTGGGCTGCAAACAGATGGTGTGCTTCCTGGTGGGTTGGATGTGCAACGCCGGGCGCCGGATCTTTATCGAAAATTGAAAACGTGTTCCGGCGTCAATGAACGCGAAGCCTTGTTCGATTGGTTGAATGTCTATGCCATGGCGGTGAACGAAGAAAATGCCGCTGGCGGCCGCGTAGTAACAGCGCCGACCAATGGTGCGGCTGGAATATTGCCAGCTGTTTTGCGCCATTATTGCTGCGACGATCACGGGATGCCGATACGTTCTAAGGCACAGCGATTTTTGCTGGTCGCGGGCGGAATTGGACTGCTCTATAAGCAGCGCGCCTCGATTTCGGGCGCTGAAATGGGGTGCCAAGGGGAAGTCGGCGTTGCGTGTTCCATGGCGGCAGGCGGTCTGGCAGCTGTGTGGGGTGCCACGCCCGTCCAATGTTTGGCGGCGGCGGAGATTGGCATGGAACATAATCTAGGGCTGACCTGCGATCCGGTCGGCGGGCTGGTTCAAATCCCATGTATCGAGCGCAATGCGATTGGAACGGTCAAAGCGGTCAATGCCGCTCGATTGGCCTTGCACCAAACCGACCAGGGCAAAGTGAGCCTTGATCAGGTTATTGAAACCATGCGCCAAACCGGGCTCGATATGTCGTCCAAATATAAGGAAACGAGCCAAGGCGGATTGGCCGTGAACGTGGTTGAGTGTTAAACCCTACAAAGGCTTGCCGTCTCGACCGGATCGGGAAACGCGGCGCGCAAAGATAAAGAGAAGATAGGAGAGCGACATGCGTTCAATCAAACAGGTGGGAGCCGCGATCGCGCTGGCCATATTTCCGGTGCTTTCCGGCTGCTCAACCGTTGCAAATTCCGCTGCATCGCAGGCAGATCTGACCGCTTCAAGCTCTCAAGCGTTGAACAAATTGATCCGGGATAACCCGGCGGCGTCAGCGATCTCGCGGCAGTCCCGCGCGGTCTTAATCTTCCCGTCGATTGTCAAAGGCGGCCTGGTTGTCGGAGGGGCTTATGGCGAAGGTGAATTGCGCCAAGGGGGAGCAACGCGCGGGTATTACACGTCTTTCACCGGATCATGGGGCTTGCAAGCGGGCGCGCAGTCTTACGGCTATGCGGTGTTTTTGATGAATGATAACGCGCTGCAATATCTCGAAGATTCTGATGGATGGGAAATTGGCGTCGGACCCACCGTGGTCGTGGTCAACGCAGGCGTCGCCGAGAATCTTTCATCCTCAACTCTGCAAGACGACGCTTACGCGTTCATCTTCGACCAAAAAGGCTTGATGGCAGGCGTCAGTATCGAAGGCACAAAAGTCACCAAAGTTGCTTCACGATAATAAGGTCCCTTAAGGGAATGCCGCATGGTGACGGATTGGTCCGTGCTATTTGACGTGGCACAAGGTGGGCTATGGACGGATTTGAAGGTAAAACCGCCGGCCGCGCGGCGCTGACTTACCCTTTTGGTGACGAAACGCCCGCTGTGGGCGAGACGATGGAAGTCGCGCCTGGCATACATTGGGTACGGATGCCGTTGCCGTTTTCGCTGCAATGGATCAACCTTTGGCTGATCGATGATGGCGAAAAAGGTTGGACCATCGTCGACACGGGCATGCCGATGGATGATACCAAGAGCGCCTGGCGCAAGATCTTCGAGGAGAAACTCGATGGACGACCGGTTTGGCGCGTCATCGTCACGCATATGCACCCGGATCATATCGGCAATGCGGGCTGGCTCAGCCGTAAGTTTCCTGAGTCCGAGTTTTGGATCAGTCGTTTAGAATATGTATCCTGCCGGATGTTAGTGGCCGATACGGGCAGAGACGCGCCTGAAGCTGGTACCGTATTCTATCATCAGTCCGGCTGGAACCAAGCGCAGATCGAGACCTATAAGTCTCGGTTTGGGGGTTTCGGCCGGGGCGTTTCACGCTTACCGGATGCGTATTTCCGTCTCGAAGATGGGTTCGAGTTTGAAATGGCGGGGCAAACCTGGCGGATCATTTCTGGGCACGGCCATTCGCCGGAACATAGTTGTTTGTTCTGCCCAGCGCTAAATGTGGTGATTTCAGGTGATCAATTGCTGCCGCGTATCTCTTCCAACGTCTCGGTTTATCCAACGGAACCGAGTGGCAATCCGCTACGCGATTGGTTGGAGAGTTGCGAGAAACTCATTGAGGCGCTGCCCGAGGACGTTCTCGTCCTACCTGCGCACAATGAACCCTTTACCGGCGCCCACCCGCGATTGCAGCACCTTATTCATGGACATGGTGTGGCGCTGAAACGGCTTAAACAGCGTCTGGCTCAGGAACCAAGACGGGTGGTTGATGTGTTTCCGGCGATATTCGGTCGAAAGATCGGTGAAGACGTCATGTCGATGGCCACCGGTGAGGCGATTGCGCATCTGAACTATCTGATCGAGCAAGGCGAAGCCAAGCGACAACTCGATTCTGAAGGCGTCGCCTGGTACAGTCCCGCGGCCTAGTTGCCATTTTATCGACATGAACACCGCGCAGGGTTCAAACGCGTCGCTATAGGCGTTTTTGGAGATCTCTTTGCGTAAAAACTGGCAATACAAACAGTGCGCTCTTGAACCAGACGGTTCAGACCAAGCACCAGGCAGCACGCTTATTCGTCGGCGCCGGACTGAATCGAGGTCTTGTCGAGCCGGGTGTTCTCGTGCTTCTGGCAAAAACAATTGTCGATCGTTCAAGTAATTCTCGAAACGATCTTTGTTTGAAGACGGTTGAGTCGTAAGAGAGGCACGAATGATTGTGACCAGAAACGACTTGGTCGAAATGTTGACTATAGAACGGCGGTAAGGCTGTCATGAATGACGATGTGATGACCCGGAATGAGGCCGAACAGGTCCCTCTGACGCTGCCACAAAAGATCAAGAAAGAATTGCGAGAATGGGGCATTACGCTGTCCATTTTCATCCCTGTCTTCCTCGTTTTCTCCGGTCTCTTCTACGAATTGCGGGTCATACCATCAGAGAGTATGGTGCCCAATCTACAGGTCGGTGATCGCGTCACGGTCAACAAATTCGCTTACGGATATTCGCGAAATTCCTTGCCATTCAGCCTCGGGCGGTATGTGCCGCTACCAGAAGGGCGGATCTTTGGCAGCATGCCGAAGCGCGGCGATGTAGCTGTCTTTGAGCACACGCACACGCCGCGGGTCATGATCAAGCGAATTATTGGTCTGCCAGGTGACACGGTTACCGTTCGCGATGGCCAGCCTGTCGCCATCAATGGAACCCCAATTGAGCGGACATTCGACCGCCGGGTTCGATATCGTCAGCACGAAAGCGGCTCATACGTCACGGCAGCAGAGTTTACCGAGTCTTATGGCGATGCATCATGGGTCAGCCATGATATTGATGGTGAAACCAGCACGACGATTTCGATCACGTTCGAGGTCCCTGAAGGACACTTCCTCTTCATGGGCGACAATCGCGATAACTCATTGGATGGACGAAATACCACGGGACATTGTCCAGCCAATGCGCAAGGTGTGATCGATCAGGCGGGATGTCCGCCACGGCCGGGCTGGGCGCCGGATCAAGCCTCAGTCGGATTTGTGCCGTACCAAAATCTGATCGGCCGAGCCGATACCGTCCTCTTCTCATTCTATCGTTGCGGGCGGGCGCAGGCCGAGCCGTGTATGAAAAAACGGGTTTGGCGCTCACTTTAATCAAATTTCACCGATCAGTTTCACCATAATTGGACACTAATCCGGTATGCGAATTGCAGAGGATTCGCGTGTTGGGTTAGCTGGGTTGGTGAATCGTGACGTACAAACTGTATCGCCCCGAAGAGCTGTCTGCCGAGCAGTGGCAGGTATACGCCGCCTTGCGCGATGCGCGGTCAATTTATGATGACCCGTTCTTTGATCCTGATTTTGCTCGCCTTGTAGGCGAAGTCCGTGACGATACGCGGATTGGTTTCGCGAGCGACAAGAATGGCGTTTTCGCTGTTTGGCCCCTGCATTTGCGGCCGGGGAACTGGGCGCGCCCCATTGGTAGCCCGTTTTCCGATTGGAATGGCCCCATCCTGGCGGAAGACGCTACGCTTTCCGCGCAAGAAATTCTCGCAGGTTTCGATATTTCCGGCATGACAACGCAAGGGTATCAACCCGTCAGCTATCAACGCAACGCATCGTTCGAGCGCATCGGCGCGAACATGACGGATATTAGCGTGGGCTGGGACGCCTATTTTGCCGATCAGCAGAAGCAATGGCCCAAACACTTCAAAAAGATGCGGCGTCTCTATCGCAACGTAGATCGAGATTTTTCAAGATATCGCCTCGAATGGGATGACCGAGCCGCCTCTAGCTTCGATCAGTTGGTCACTTTGAAGCGTGAGCAATATGCGCGCACGGGCTACTTTGACGTGCTGAGCGCGCCATGGACACGCGATTTGTTTGATCGCCTGAAGTCATTCCAAGGGCCTCGACTGCGCACACGTCTGTCGAGCCT
Organism: Pseudomonadota bacterium; assembly: GCA_038531195.1. Taxonomy (GTDB): domain Bacteria; phylum Pseudomonadota; class Alphaproteobacteria; order Caulobacterales; family Hyphomonadaceae; genus Henriciella. The sequence continues at coordinate 39,760 of JBCBBY010000013.1, read as the reverse complement.
GTTTTATGGCGATGCTTTGGCCGCTGCGGAATTTAACCTTCAATCTGATACGGTCCTGCATGGCTGGATAACTGCATTTGACCAAGCTTATGCAAAATACTCCCCCGGCAATATGCTGACCCAAGGCGTGTTGGAACGCATGCCGCAGGAAGGCTTGACGCTGTATGACGCTGGACCTGGCGCAGATCACTATAAGCGCCACTATGCCAATATGCAGTTCCCCATTGAGAGCGGCGTTTTGGAGGGCAGTGAGCGAAACGTGAATGTATCTCGCATGGCTGGTCAGGCCTGGCGCTTTGGCGAGCAAGTCATGCCCAAACCCGCGAGCGCAATTATGGCGCGGGCGCGTCGCCGGATGGACCAGATTGCCAGTGTGGACACCACTTTGTCGGGCCGTGCGAATGGTCTGTTCAGTGCGCTGAATAACCGCCCAGTTTGATCAGGAAGAGGCTTGAAGCCTGCTGCCAAGCTGGTTAATCGGCTCGGTAGCCTGTGCTGCAACGGGGGTTGCCATTTCAAGCCGAGACATCAGCTCGAAGTCGAAACGTGGACCGATCATTGTTTCGCGTCATGGCCGTCCGGCTTTGGATCGCACGGCGGGTCCAAAACTTTCATGGCAAGAATATATCGCTTGGTGGGAAAGCTATGAGGCGGGCGGACTGGCCGAGGGCCAAGAGGTTCCGCGGCGCTTGATCGATGCCGTCGAACATGTGGATCTCGTGCTCAGCTCGGAGCGAAGCCGCGCCATTGAAACCGCGACTCGCGCCACGAATGGCCGCACTCCGCAACCGAATGCGGTTTTCAATGAAGCCCCATTGCCGCCGCCGCGGTTTAAAACCCGGAAATATCTCCCCAAGACGTGGAACGTTCTGGCCCGCTCTTTCTGGTTGCGGGGACATTCGCTTGATGGCGAGAGCGTCAGCGAGGCGCGCGCGAGGGCCGTTGATGCGGCAACAGCGTTGCACGATGCGGCGGACGGAAAGTCCGTCTATTTGGCCGCGCATGGTTGGTTCAATAGAATGCTCCGACATCCGCTCAAAAAACTTGGATGGGTCTGCATTTACGATGGTGGCGACAAATATTGGAGCTATCGTGTCTACGAATATCGTGGAAAACGCTGAAATCGCCATTGAGGCGCGTGACAACCGGCTCTAGGGTGCCGCACGAACCACAGAAAATTGGGACGAACGCATGGCGACCAAGGCGAAACCGGTCAAAGATATGAGCTTCGAAGAAGCGCTCGCGGAATTGGAAACCATTGTCCGCCAACTCGAGCAAGGTGATGTCGAGCTTGAAAAGTCCATCGCCATTTATGAGCGCGGTGCCGAACTGAAAAAGCACTGCGAGGCGCGGCTGAAATCTGCTGAACTCAAAGTCGAGCAAATTGTTCAAGGCGCTGATGGCACACCGAAAACAGAGCCAGCGAGCTTCGACTGATGGAAGCGTTGGGCGAGCCAGACTTTGAACGACGCCTGACCGAAATTGCAGACCGGGTGACGGTCGCCCTGGACCAACTCATTCCCCCCGCACAAGGCCCTGAAGCCGATCTAATGCGCGCTATGCGCCACTCGGCTTTGGCCAACGGCAAGCGGATGCGTCCGTTTTACGTGATCGAAACAGGGGCGATATTCGACGCGCCTGAAAAGAGTCTGCTCCGAACCGCAGCCGCGCTTGAGTGCGTGCATTGCTATTCTTTGGTCCACGATGACTTGCCTTGCATGGATGATGACGATTTTCGCCGCGGGCAACCCACCGTGCACAAAGCGTTCAGCGAGGCCACAGCCGTATTGGCAGGTGATGCTTTGCTAACCCTCGCGTTTAAGATCTTGGCAAATCGCGAAACACACCGAGACAGTCATATTCGTTTGAAGCTCCTGGAACGCCTGGCAGATAGTGCAGGTGCGCTCGGTATGGTTGGAGGGCAAATGATCGATATGCTGGAAGACGAGAGTCCGCGCGACTTGAACACGATCACGCGTATGCAGCGTCTCAAAACCGGGGCATTAATCTCCTATTCCGTCGAGGCAGGGGCGATCATTGGCGGCGCGAATGAAAATGAGCGACAAGCCTTGCATGGTTTCGCTCATGATCTTGGCTTGGCGTATCAAATCTCAGACGATTTGCTCGATGCGACGGGCGATGAAGACGATGTTGGTAAGCCTCTGCGCACGGACGAAGAGGCCGGAAAAGCCAATTTTGTAACGCTTTTAGGGGTCGAGCAGGCGCGCGAACGGGTGCGGCTCCTCGCCGCGCAAGCCAAAGAACATCTCGCAATTTTCCGCAATCGGGCCAATATCTTGCTGCAATCGGTTGATTTTGTTTTGGACAGAAAACGCTAAAGTCACCGATTGGGGTGTATGGCTTTAGGGAGGCCGACAGATGACAGACCTGAAGAATACCCGTTTGCTGGACGACGTACACACGCCGGACGACTTGAAAGACAAGTCGCGCGACGAGCTTAAGCAAATCGCGGATGAGGTTCGACAGGAAGTCATCGATGCCGTCTCCGTGACCGGCGGACATCTTGGCGCAGGTCTCGGCGTGGTGGAACTGACGGTGGCGCTGCACGCTGTGTTCCATACGCCGAAAGATAAATTGATCTGGGATGTCGGGCACCAATGCTATCCGCATAAGATCCTCACCGGGCGCCGCGACCGGATCCGCACGCTGCGCCAAGGCGGCGGTCTGTCTGGCTTTACCAAACGCGCTGAAAGCGAGTTTGACCCGTTTGGCGCGGCGCATGCGTCGACGTCTATTTCTGCCGCGCATGGATTTGCAACGTCTCGCGATCTGCAGGGCAATAGCAATCATGTGGTTTCGGTGATCGGCGACGGCTCGATGACAGCGGGCATGGCCTATGAGGCGATGAACAATGTTGGCGGTGATCAAAAGCGCCAAGTTGTGATCTTGAACGATAATGACATGTCGATTGCGCCACCTGTTGGCGCGATGAGCCATTATTTCAGTCGTTTGGTGTCCAGCCGCCAGTATCGCGGTTTGCGTCGGATCGCGAAATCTGTCGTCAAACCGATCGGTTTGGAGAACCCGGCGCGCAAAGCCGAAGAATACCTCCGCGGCTTCGCCATGGGCGGAACGATGTTCGAAGAACTCGGCTTTTATTATGTCGGTCCGATCGACGGGCACGATTTAGATGTCTTGCTGCCGGTTCTGGAAAACGTGAAGCAGATGCAGCGACCCGTCTTGGTGCACGTGGTCACTCAAAAAGGCCATGGCTACGCCCCGGCGGAGAACAGCGCTGATAAATATCACGGCGTCTCGAAATTCAATGTCGTGACCGGCGAACAGCAAAAGAGCCAAGCGCAAGCACCAAAATTCCAAGACGTGTTCGGCAATACATTGGTGAAACTCGCCGAAACCGATGACAAAATTTGCGCGATCACAGCGGCGATGCCATCTGGCACCGGCGTGAACCTGTTCCAGAAAGCTTATCCAAAGCGCGCCTTCGACGTTGGCATTGCTGAGCAGCATGCTGTGACGATGGCTGCGGGCATGGCGGCTGATGGCATGAAGCCATATGCGGCTATCTATTCGACCTTCCTCCAGCGCGGGTATGACCAAGTCGTCCACGATGTTGCGATCCAGAGCCTGCCTGTGCGGTTTGCAATCGATAGAGCTGGGCTCGTGGGTGCGGACGGACCGACGCATGCCGGTAGCTTCGACATTGGCTATCTGGGCGCCTTACCTGGCATGGTCTGCATGGCGGCGGCGGACGAAGCCGAACTCGCCCTGATGGTGGCCACCGCGAATGAGATCGATGATCGCCCATCGGCGTTCCGATATCCACGCGGCGAAGGGTTTGGCGTCGCGATGCCGGAAACTCTTACCCCGCTTGAGATCGGCAAAGGCCGTATCGTGCGCGAAGGCACATCGATTGCGATCTTGTCTTATGGCGCGCGTTTACAAGAAACGATGAAGGCGGCTGAGATGCTCGCCGCACAAGGCCTGTCTTGCACGGTCGCTGACGCCCGGTTCGCGAAACCGCTCGATGCAGAGCTCACCGAGCGTTTGGCGCGAGAACACGAAGTCCTAATTACGATCGAAGAAGGCGCACGTGGCGGCTTCGGCGCATTTGTCTTGCAGCACCTGGCTTCGGTTGGGGCGTTGGACAGTGGTCTCAAGATCCGCACACTGCATTTGCCAGACATTTTCCAAGATCAGGACAAACCAGACCTGATGTATGACGAAGCCGGCTTGAATGCGCGGCACATTGCGGCGTGTGCGATTGAAGCTTTAGGCCGCGGCGATGTTGGCGAGATCGAGACCTTCGTCCGCGCTTAATGCATCTGTAACAGTCTTCGCCGCTTTTCGGCCTTAGTCGACTGCCAAGCCTCCCCTCCCAGTCCTGGGTGTAGAGTAGGAGGGTTTATGCCACGCCAATGGTTGATAGGAATCGCGTTTGCGGTGCTCGCGGCTTGCGAGACGGTCCCGCCGACGATGGATGCAGCCGTGTTTGATGCGGAGATCACACAGCTCGACAGCAATCCGAGCATTGCCGCCGCGGAGGTTGGTTTCGAGCGGTTATTGGCCCGCACAGACCTGACAGAGTTACAACGCGCCGAGGTCTTGTTCCTGCGCGCCGAACAAAGACTGGATCATCGGTTCAACTTACCGCAGGCGGTCGAAGACTTTGATCAGTTTGCGGTGCTTCAACCGGAAGACCCGCGCGCCGCAACATCGAAGCGACGGGTTCTCTTTGCACAAGCTGATATCAGTGCAGCCCAGCGACGCTTGGCGCAGCTGCAGAACCTGTCGGATTGGTTTGATGATAAAGTGCTGATGGGCGACCTAGAGGTGGCGGCAGGGCGTTACAAAGATGCTGGTCTGACGCCGAACCCCGCCCAGCTCTATTTGCTCCGCGAAGCGGGTTTTGTCTGTGAGCAATCTGCAGTGCCAGGTGCCCAGCCAGTACAGGTCTATGGCGAGCCCCGCGAAGACACGGTCGAAGCCGTTTGGTGCGAAGACCCAAGCCTCTCCTGAATTCTGCCTTAGTCTCGCCACTGCGGGACAGGAGCAATAGTCTATCGACATAAAAAGGATTTCGCTATGCGCGTATTGATGACTGCCTCTTTGCTTGTGCTCGCTACGGCGTGCGCTTCGACCGCTGTTGAAACGGAGCCGGTGATCGCAGACGCGCCGCCAGTTGCGATTGAGCCGAGCGCCTTCGAGCTCGCGATGGGAACTGTCGATCAATTGGTCGATGCGGGCAATGAACAAGCCGCGATTTTGCGGCTAGAGCAACTGATCGGAATGCAAGACGCCACGGCTGACGAGAAAGGAGAGGCCTTGTTCCGCATGGCGGAGTTGAAGATGGGCGAAGGCAATCAAGTCTGGGGCGGCATTGGCGCCCTCGAGGAGCTGATCAATTCCTACCCTACGCACGCGCGCGCCACTGAAGCCTCGCAGATGCTCGATTTCGCACGCGGCGAAGCCACCAGCTTGAACGGCCTACTGGAAGCTGGCGGGTTGGCGCCGACGAAAGAGTTTCAAATTCGCTTCCGCCTGGGTGAGCACCAAGAAGCGGCGGACATCATGTTCGACAATGCGCTAACGCCGGACAATGCTTATATTCTAGATATGTATCAGATTGGCTATCTGTGTGACTCCGCAGAGCTGACAGGGCCGAGCTACAGTCTCACTGAACCGGATGGAACCGACCGCACAGTGCGCTTCTGCGACTTTGGGAAATAGTCCAAACGTGTCGAACCTGGACCACCAAAGACGCCTCTATCCCACGCGGTTCCCAATGACGGCGTGGGATCCACACGGCGCAAATCCAAAAGATTGACAAAAAATGAACGAGTTCTGCAAAATGTAACTCGCCATGTTAATTTACCTGGCATACAGTTTGCTCGTGGGGGCAGTGTAGATTAGTTGGGAGTGGTCCCTCATATGCAGTCTTTTTTGACCGTTTTTATCGCCGGTATTCTCGCCTTTATGGGTGTGTTTATGATGAATCCCGAGCCGGACCCCCAGATTGATGTCTTTGCCGAAGTCGATGCGTTCGCTGAAACGGTCTCTATGGATTTAGCGGTCGATCTGCCAGCAATTCCTAGCATTGTGATGGACCAAGAAGTCCCATTGGTTCTCGCGCTCGATGCGTACCACCAATTCTATGACGGTATGGACATCCCAACCGACGCTTGGCTTTCGTTCGAAGAGTAGAAACAGAACAATTTCAGACCTGCCGCCGCGTCGCCCCTTCCGTAGGGGGCACGCATGACGCATATCCATCGGGATAAGAACAAAAACCCCGGAGGATATTTATGGCCGCAGCAGCTTTGCCAGACGGTTGGCCTGTGATCTCGATTGCGCAAGCCAATGCCGCGCTTGCCGCATCTGACACCCCCTTAAAACTCGGCGACGGCGTGGTCGGCGGCGTCCCAATGAAAGTCTATGTCAACGCCCCCCCAACCATCCGCACCATTCTAGAATTGGCAGAGCCGCAATTCGGGGCACGCGATTTCCTGGTCTACGAAGATGAGCGGGTGACTTATGCTGCGTTTACCCGCGCTGTCGAGCATTTCGCCAAAGTCCTGCGGGAAGAGTTTGGGGTCGAAAAGGGTGACCGGGTTGCTGTCATCATGCGGAATTTCCCGCAATGGCCCGTACCATTCTTTGCGGCGCTATCGATCGGGGCCATCGCGACGCCGATGAACTCTTGGTGGACCGGCGATGAGCTTGAATATGGACTGAAAGATTCAGGCGCGAAGGTCGCCGTGGTGGATGCGCAGATTCTCGCGCGTCTAGGAGACCATTTAGGCAATCTGCCAGACTTGGAAAATATCATCGTGGCCCGCGCCAGCGCTGACCTGAGCGGTGATAATGTTCACTCCATGGAAGCGATGATTGGGCCAGCTAATAGTTGGAGCGATCTCGACCGCATCGGCTTACCCGAAGCACAGCTCGATACCGATGATGATGCCACGATCATGTATACGTCTGGGACAACCGGTCGCCCGAAAGGCGCACTGGCAACACATCGTGCGATCATTGCGAACATGCTGAATTCGCTGACGTGTCAGCTGCGCATGTTGCTCCGCCGCGGCGAGGAACCTCCAGAGCCCGATCCAAATGAGCAAAGCGCAACACTCCTCGCGATCCCATTCTTCCATGCCACCGGCGCGTTTGCGGTCCTGATCCCAAGCATGTTGCAAGGCAACAAGATTGTCTCGATGTACAAGTGGGATGCGGGTGAAGCCTTGCCGATCATTGAACGTGAGACGATCAATGCAGTGGGCGGTGTCCCGGCGATCGCATGGCAACTGCTCGAGCATCCTGATCGCGACAAGTATGATCTCTCCAGCATTAAAGCTGTCTCATATGGCGGCGCGCCATCTGCGCCAGAACTGGTGACGACGATCAAGAAGCGCTTCCCAGAAGCCGCCCCTGGCAATGGCTGGGGCATGACGGAAACCTGTGCGACCTCTTCGGTCAATCTTGGCGAAGACTATGTCAATCGGCCAGATAGTGCAGGGGCGCCCCCCGGAGCGGTCGAGTACAAAATTGTCGATCCAGACGGTAACGTGCTGCCCGCAGGCGAAGTAGGCGAGCTTTGGGCCAAAGGGCCAATGAATTGCAAAGCCTATTGGAACAAGCCGCAGGCGACGGCCGAGACGTTCGTCGATGGTTGGGTCGTCACTGGCGACCTGGCGCGCTTGGATGATGAAGGGTTCTTATATCTTGTCGACCGGGCGAAGGACATGCTGATCCGCGGCGGTGAGAACATCTACTGTATCGAAGTCGAAAGTGCCCTTTACGATCATCCATCCGTGATGGACGCGTCTGTGGTGGGCATTCCGCATAAAGTGCTCGGTCAAGAAGTCGGTGCGGTGGTGCAGCTTAAGCCAGGTATGGAAGTGAGCGAAGACGAACTGCGCGCGCATGTTCGCAATCAACTTGCTGCCTTTAAGGTGCCGGTTGAGATCCAATTCCAAGATGATCCGCTGCCGCGCAATGCCAACGGAAAGATCTTGAAGCCGGAATTGCGCGAACGGTTTCAGCCGCGCGGATAGTCGCTTTTGATCGGACATGGCGAGATTAGGCTTTCGCGAGTGCGATAAGTCTTTTAAGTCGGCGTCATGTCCGATGAGAATGCTTCCTATCAAAAAGCCCAATCTGGTCAGCCGCTCGCGCTTGAAAAGCGGGAGATGGAGACGGATGGGCGCCGATTTTCGCCCTCAATCGGGCGTAACAAAGATGTCGTGCGCGAGGCCTTTTTGGCGTTGATGCCGGTTGAAGGCCGGGTGCTTGAGATCGCATCCGGGACCGGGGAGCACGGTGCACATATCACTGAACAGGCGACAGACTTAAGCTGGACGTATTCAGATATCGATCCTGATAGTCGGGCCAGTCAGTCCGCATGGCGCGCCCATGCCGCATATGGCCGACTAAATGGTCCTTTGACGCTGGATACGACAGAGGCGCACTGGGGCGCAGCTGAGACCGATGCGCCTTGGGATGGTTTCTTCTGCGCCAACATGATCCACATCGCACCGTTCGAGGCTGCACAAGGGCTCCTCTCGGGTGCCGGTCGGCTGTTACGACCCGGCGGACGATTGATGCTCTATGGGCCTTTCGCGCGATCCGGCGAAATTGCGCCTTCGAATGCGCGGTTCAGTGAAGACCTTAAGCGCCGAGACTCACGCTGGGGCGTACGCGACTTAGACATAGAGATTTTGCCATTGGCCGAAATGGCTGGCCTTCAACTCTGCGCCGCTCAGCAAATGCCTGCGAACAATTTGAGTGTCGTGTTCGAAAAGCTTTGAGCGACCAACCCTCTGCTAATTCGTCTTTTTCTTCTAAAGCGCGACAATGTCCTCACGCGCCTGATTGAGAATGGCGACGATCTCTTCGTAATTTGATGTGTCAGGCCAAGACTCAGTCACAGTTTTGAAAAGCGTGTGGCGGAGACGGCGACTGGCGGCGCGGACATCACGCGGATCAAGATCGACATCAGGCTGTGACAGCGTTTCGAGACGCGCGGTGATCTTTGCGAGTGTCTCAGCCTTCTCTTCAAGCTCGGCTTCGCCAGCTTCGGTGATGTAGAAAACGTTTTTGCCATCCTCCTTTTTGGCTTTGGCGAGCCCCATATCTTGGATGATGGAGAGCGCCGGATACATCACACCGGGGCTCGGTTTATAGGTGCCACCTGTTCGGGCTTCGATTTCCGAGATTAGATCATAGCCGTGACGCGGCTGTTCCGCGATCAGTGAGAGAATGAGTAATTTCAAGTCGCCATGGTCCAATGGACGACGTCGACCCGCGCCGGCGGCGCGTCGGTGCATTTTGCGGTAAGCGGTGGCCGCTTTGCGCATGCGGTGAGTGTAGTACATTTGAGTCTCCTATTTTAGATATATCTAAATATGTGTTTCGATATATCTAAATGCAAGACCCCAGGTAAGGTTGTATGGAGCCCTAATGTTGTAGGGGGTTATGCTGCCGCGAACTGGTTTGTGCCGAGCGCTTGATGCAGGTCCTCGATCAGATCAGAGACATCTTCCAGACCGACCGACAACCGCACGAGGCCTTCGCTAATGCCATGCGCTTCACGCTCTTCGCGCGTATAGGTCGAATGGGTCATACTGGCCGGATGCTGGATCAAGGTTTCGGCGTCGCCAAGGCTGACGGCGCGGCGGATTAGGCGCAGCCGGTTCATCATCTCGATCCCAGAGGCATAGCCCCCTTTCAACTCGAACGCGATCATGCCGCCAAATCCGTCCATTTGCTTGCGCGCCAAAGTATGCTGACCGAAGCTCGCAAGACCGGGATAGTACACCCCGCGAATAGCAGAGTGCTCTTCCAGCATGGTCGCAACCTTAAGCGCGCTGGCCGCGTGGCGTTCGACGCGGAGTGAAAGCGTTTTCAATCCACGCAGAATGAGCATGGCGTTGAATGGCGCGATCACAGCGCCCGTCATATCTTTGACGCCAACCATTCGCACCTCTGCCATATCGGCGGCTGATCCAATGGCGATGCCAGCCACCAGGTCGCCGTGTCCGCCGAGATACTTCGTGGCCGAATGAATCACAATATCCGCGCCATGTTCCATGGGCCGTGTTTGGACCGGGGTTGCGTAAGTATTGTCGACAATCGTTTTGGCGCCGTGGCGTTTCGCGATCTGACTTATTGCGGCGATATTGACCAAGCGCATGTTGGGATTTGCAGGTGTCTCGAAATAGACAATCTTGGTTTTAGAAGAGATCGCCGTTTCCAAAGCGAGGGGATTGGTCAAGTCCACGTGCGTGACGGTGATGCCGAAACGGCTCAGGCCATGTTGGAAGAAAGAGAAAGTGCAGCCATACAGCGTCTTGTCTGTGATAAGCTCATCGCCCGCGCGGAGGAAAGTCCATAGTACGGATGTGATGGCGCCCATGCCAGAGGCCATGGCAACCGCCGCCTCACCGCCTTCAAGCGATGCCATGCGTTGCTCAAGCAGTTCGGTCGTGGGGTTCGAGATCCGGGTATAGATGTGACCCGGGGCTTCACCCGCAAAGCGCGCGCCGCCATCTTCGGCCGTCTCGAAAGCAAAGGTCGATGTCAAATGTAAGGGTGGGGTAAGGGCGCCTTCAGCGGTGCTTGGATCGTAGCCGTGATGAATGGCCCGCGTTGAAAAGCCTTGGGTTTCGTCATCCTGCATGAAGCGCCTCCATACATAGAGAATAATTCAATTTAGCCCGCAGGAGTTTGCGAAGTTGGTGGTTTCAGGCTTATATATTGGCAGATTCTGCTAATGAGGCTCGAATGGATAGCAAAGATCGCCAGATTTTGGCGGAACTCCAGTCTGATGGCCGTCTGACCAATCAGGACCTATCGGAGCGCGTCAGCCTGTCGCCGAGCCCGTGTCTGCGGCGGGTTAGGCTGATGGAAGAACGCGGTGTGATTACCGGCTATACCGCATTGGTTGATCAGAAAGCTTGGGGGCTCCCCATCACAGTGTTCATTCGGATCAAGCTCGAGCGCCATAGCGACGATACAGTTCAAGCGTTCGAACGCGCCATCACGCACATGCCGAAAGTGATGGATTGTTGGCTAATGACGGGGCGGTCTGACTATATGCTGCGCGTGATCGCGGCGGACTTGGATGATTATGAGCAATTCGTCCGCCGCGATTTACAGCGCGTGCCGGGAGTCGCGAGTATCGATACGAGCTTTGCTTACGGCCGGGTGAAGCAGGCGCATGTTTTGCCGGAGGTTTGATGGGTGGCTCGCTTTGGGGTGTGAGCGGGGGTAGCGGTCGACGTGGGACGAGATCAAGTCTCTTCATTGTCGAGCAAATCAATCCGAGCAGCGTAGCAACCTGGGGCGGCATTGTGCACGTGTAAGAAAGCAACGCCTGGATCAGCCGCGATTTTGGTGATTGTTTGTTCCAGGTCCGCACCGGCGCAGACTTCCGCAGCGATCATACAATAGTTTTCGTCAAACGCTCGAAGTGACAAAAGACGCGATCGCAATACTTCCGGCACAGTGTTTTTAGGGAAAGTCTGCTCTTTGGCTCCTTCGATGACGAAAATCGCGTGCGACGCACAATAGGGCGTGTTTTCATCAAGATGTGTAAAATTCAATAGGATGAGAGATTCACCTATTTTGGCATCTCGCATGCTGATCCGGCAAGGAAAGCCGGGTTCTGAGTCGGCTATTACTCTCTGGGCCCCCGCTTTACGCAGCTGTTCTTCCGTCGCGCCGTAAAAGTGTGAAAATAGACGTTCTGATAAAGCAGAAATTTGAAAATTCATCGTATAAGTATCCTCGTTGATGGAGGACTTTCTTGAGCAACTCTCAATTTAGAGCCACCCGATTCTTGCGACTTAAAAGTTCTTTATTATTCTGACACCAAGAGTCCTAATCAGGGCGCTTTACGTCTTTCACATGGAGGCCGATGTGGGGCGTGTTAAAGATGTTCAGAAGCTTTCTACCCACCGCGTTCCAGGCCACTCGGCTCATCGTCGCTCCGCCATCCATTTTGCCCGAATTTCCTCTGTGCGATTGTGATCTCCATCAGGGCTCCAACCCGGCGCATTGGCCGCGCGCTTGAGCCAGGTGAGGGGGCGGGCGCCGTCGGACCAACACTCTCGCAACAGCGCGGCGAATTCGTGATAAGCGACGACCAGAGGATTGTAAGAGTTCAAAGGTTTGACCGTGCCATAGTCTGGACGGTCCTCGGACTGTTCGGGGATGAACGAGCCAAACATCTTATCCCAGATGATAAAGACGCCAGCATAGTTCGCATCCAAATAACGCGGATTGGTGGCGTGATGGACGCGGTGATGGCTCGGCGTGTTGAAGATGGCTTCAAACCAGCGTGGGCATTTGTCGATGGCTTCGGTGTGGATCCAGAATTGATAGACCAGATTGATCCCGCCTGCGATGCCAATGAAAGCGGGGTGGAACCCAAGCAGCACCAAAACCCAACCGACCGCGATCAAGCCGGTGAACGGGCCGAACCAGGGTTGGCGCAAGGCCGTCGTCAGATTGTAATGCTTGCTCGAATGATGCGTGACATGCTCCATCCAGAACCAGCGCACGCGATGCGCCCAGCGGTGTTTCCAATAATAGACAAAGTCATAAAGCACGAAGACCAGCGCAAAACTCCACCAGGTCTGCGGCATGGTGAAGACGCGATAGGGCCAGACCAGCATCATGATCCACAGGGCTGCGACCCCGGTCAGGGTGCCGATAATTGCATTACCGAGCCCCATGGTCATACTCGTGATGGCATCTGCCGTCTCATAACGCCCGGACGCGCGCCCTGTCTTGACGGACCACCACTCAATGATCACGGACAGGATGAATACAGGCGCGAAGAGCGCTTCAATGGGTATTCCGGCAGGCATCGGTTACGCAGTGACACTTTCTTTGGCGGCCGCCCGGATCATATCGCTCGCTTTTTCGGCAATCGCAATGGTCGGCGCATTTGTATTGCCGCTGACCAGGCGCGGCATGACGGACGCATCCACGACGCGGAGACCTTCGACGCCGCGGACGCGCAATTGATCGTCAACGACGGCCATCTTATCGCCGTCTGGGCCCATTTTGCAGGTGCCGACAGGATGATAGATCGTCCCGCCGGTTTCGCGGGCATAGTTTAGCAAGTCCTCATCGCTTTGCGTGTCTTTGCCGGGCTCAAGTTCATGCTCAATGTATTGTGCGAGCGGCTCTTCATTCGCCAGATCGCGTGCCCAGCGGAGGCCCGCAATCGCCGTTTGTTGATCTAAAGGATCCGCGAGATAGTTCGGTCGGATAGCGGGATGGGTGTCGTGCCGGTTGGACTTAATGTGCACGCTGCCCCGGCTTTCAGGGCGCAGCTGGCACGGCGCGATGGTGATGCCGGGTTGCTTTTCCAGCTCCATATCGCCGGACTCGGTCATCTTCTGCATATCCATTGTCGCCGGTAAGATGTGGTATTGCACGTCGGGCGTCGCGAGTTCCGGCCGCGTTTTGATGAAGGCGGCGATATGCGCCGCCGAGAGCGTCAGCAAGCCTTTGCGCTGGGTGAGATATTTGAAGACCTCACCGATCATCGCGAGACCTCGAGACTGCTGGTTCACAGACGGCGTGCCGGGCTTCATGCGAAAGCGCGCCCCCAAAACGAAGTGATCTTGCAGGTTTTCGCCAACTCCTGGCAATGCGGAGACGGTCTCGATGCCTTTGGCTCGTAGCAAGTCTGGATCGCCAATGCCTGACAGCTCCAGCAATTGGGGGCTGTTAATAGCGCCGCCAGAGAGGATGACTTCGCCACGAGCTTTGGCCGTCACCGTGCGCCCATTCTGTGTGTACTCGATGCCGGTCGCGCGTTTGCCTTCAAACAAGACGCGCGCCGCTAAAGCTTTTGTTTCGATGGTGAGGTTCGGGCGCTTTTTGGCCGGATTTAAGTATGCGACCGCCGCGCTCCAGCGTCGGCCATTTTTGACCGTCAGCTGATAGTAGGCGATACCTTCTTGATCTTCGCCGTTCACATCGCGGTGTGGGAGACCGAGCTTTTGGCCCGCTTCAATCACGGCGTCAGAGACGGGGTGTTTCTCTGTAACGTCGGAAATGTTCAACGGGCCGCCTTTGCCGTGGCCGTCCATATCATCGCGTTCTTGGTGCTGGCTGCGTATGAAATAGGGGTGCAAGTCATCATATGACCATCCCCGCAATCCAAGCTGAGCCCAGCCATCATAATCCTGCCGTTGGCCGCGAATGTAGAGCAGTCCATTGATCGATGATGATCCGCCCAAAACTTTGCCGCGCGGCCAAGTGTGGACGCGGTCATGGGTCCCGGGATCTGGCTCAGTTTCGTAGAGCCAGTTTACTTTCGGGTCTTTGAGCGTTTGCGCATATCCGACCGGAATATGGATCATCAGCGACGTGTCTTTGCCGCCGGCCTCCAGCAGTAAAACGGAGGACTTCCCATCTTCTGTTAGGCGGTTGGCGAGCACGCAGCCAGCGCTGCCCGCGCCGACAATAATGTAGTCATATTCGGCCATATTCGTATCCTCTCAATCTAGCGCTGTACCCGCGCATTTCGAAGAAAATGACACATGCGTCACGAATGGGAAGGGGCAACGCTGCGTCACGCTTGACGCAACAGGCGAGAAACAGCTTCCTGTCGCCAAATTTCAATAGGAGAGCCCGATGAGCAGCCTCGGCGATTACGAGACTATAAAACTAGAACAAGAAGGGGCGATCGCGATCCTGACGCTGCACCGTCCCGATAAGATGAACGCCTTTACGGGCAAGATGATGTTCGAGATTATCGATGCTTTCGATAAGACCGATGCGAATGACGATATTCGCGCGGTGATTATGACAGGTTCAGGTGATCGCGCTTTCTGTGCGGGAGCCGATCTGTCGGAAGGCGCCAAGACATTCGATTATGAAGCCCGCGCGGATTCTGGCGAAGTCGGGCGCACCGAGAAAGTCGACATCCAGCGTGACGGAGGCGGACGTCTGACGCTGCGTATCTTTGACAGTCTGAAGCCAGTCATTGGTGCGATCAATGGTGCGGCCGTGGGCGTGGGTGTCACCATGCAATTGCCAATGGATATTCGGATCGCGTCGGACAATGCGCGGTTTGGCTTCGTCTTTAATCGACGAGGTATCAATCCAGAGGCCGCCTCAAGCTGGTTCTTGCCGCGCTTGGTTGGCATCCAGCAGGCGCTGGAATGGTGCTATTCAGGACGGGTTTTCCCAGCAGAAGAGGCGCTGAAAGGCGGCTTGGTGCATTCGGTTCACCCGCAAGCAGAGCTGATGGATGTCGCTCGGGCCATGGCGAATGAGATTGCTGACAATACCGCCGCCGTCTCGACGACACTGACGCGTCACATGATGTGGCGCATGCTCGGCGCTAGCCATCCCATGGACGCGCATATTGTCGACAGCGCCGCGATCTATTCCCGCGGTCAGACGGAAGATGCCCGCGAAGGCGTGATGAGCTTTCTAGAGAAACGCAAACCCGTTTATCCCGTCAAAGTTTCAGACGGTATGCCAAGCTTCTTCCCATGGTGGGAGGAGCCTGGATTTAAGTGGATTGGTGACTAAGCCCTAGTCTTCCAAACGGGCGCAGCGTTTACGTGACCGCTGCGTCCAATAGGAGATAGGTCGCTAAGCGGGCGCTCGCATTCTTATTCGAAGCGTGCGTGTTTTCGAGCGCGTTCAAGGCATCCGATTCTTCGAGCGCCAAGAAGTCTCGGGCCAACGTCATCATCTCTAAATTCCCGCGCAGTCTCTGGCGTACGCGTTCGACTTGACGGCCCACTTGTTGGCTGGTCGCAGTCCGGCGTGAGTCGTCGCCTTTGCGCGCTGCGTGAGCGATTTTCTTCTTGTCCTTGGGGCGGAAAACATCCGTCAATTGAATGCCGGAGTCTTTGAGCTGATGGAGCAAAGCCTCAGCTGTTTCTTCCCGCGATAGCGTGGTGCGCTCGTCGCGTTCCATATCCGCGATGATATCGCTTAATGAGTCGCCTCGCGGTCTGGGTTGAACGATTTCAACTTCGTCTTCCGGCTCAAAGCGCGGCGCAGGCTCAGCGACGGCATCGATGACTTCATCATCGCTCATTTCGCTGAGATCAAACAGAGGTGGACGGGATGTGTGTCCGTTACCGCCATTGCCATAATGTGTCTCGCCGTTTGAGCCATTAGAATGCCCGTTCGGCGACCGAATAGCTTCGACGGAATCCGCTTTGACATCATCGAGCATGGCATCGGCCATGCGGTCGGCGCCGGCTTCGAACAAATCATCTTCCACCGCTTGAGATGGCGATTGAGCGATGGTGCGCTCGGGCTGCGGCTTTGTAGCGGGCGCTGGAATGGGGTCTGGTCTAGCTTCTGGCGCGGGCGGGATGATCGCTTCAGAGGCGACTTTCGGCTCTACTTCGGGAGGTGCCGGACGTACGGGCTCGGGTGCCGACGACTCAGTCATCGTGCGCTCAATTGTTCGCGGTTTTTTCCGAAGCGCCTGCGTCGTCACGTTGGCCCGACGTTCCGCGATGTCCATTTCTGCACGCGCCGCCATTCCCGCCGCGCGGACAGCCGCGGCGGCCTGTTGGCCAGCTTCTTTCAGTTCGGCAAGCGCGCGCGCCGCCGACTCAGACGCTTCGAAGGTTTGGTTTTGGATTTGGCTGCTGGCTTCTTTGGCGCCATCCAGGGCGACCTTCACGGATTCCATCAAGCGATCGCCGGTGGTGCCAGCCGCAGCGGCCGCGAGTTCACCTGCGCGCGAGGCGGATTCAACGGTCTTACGCGACTGTTCGAGTTTTTCTTCCATCCGCGCGATCGCGAAGAGGAGGGTTTCGTTGCGTTGACCGGCCTCTTCAGCCAGCGTGTCCATCGCGGAAATTTTCTTCGCCAGGCTGCGACCCGTCTGATCGAGGGTCTCCAAGCGCCCTTGCAACGCATCTTCTGCGGCAGCGACCTCAGTTGCGGCTGCTTTTGCAGACTCGACCATCAAATTAGCTTGCTCGGGGATTGCTTGGTTGAGCATGTCGGTCTGCTCCCGAAGATCTTTCGCAAGCTGTTCCAAGCCGCTGCGTTCATTGCCGAGACGGGTGGCCAGGTCGCGGGCATTATCCGCGCTCGCATAGGTCACCGACTCCAAGCGCTGGCGTTCGTCGCCAATCTCGCCCGCCATAGCTTTCATCGCAGAAATGGCATGCCCCATGGATCTATCAACTTCAGCGCTCGCTTTCGACATCTCGTCTGCGAAAGCGCGCGTCTCACCTGCGAGCGTTTCAGACGGCAAGAGCAACCGCGCAGCCGCTTCGAGCACGACCGCGTTTGCAGCGGTCGCTCGCGCTTGCTCGCGGGCCATCATGCCGGCGAGCACCAACATCAAACCCGGAAGAATAATTGCAATCAAACCAGCGATGATCAGCGCGGGCTGCATCTGTCCGAGCGCCTCAGTGCCGATCATGGTCACCGATCCGACAAAGGCGGCAACCCACCATAAGAAGGCGAGACCTAGAGCGCCCCAAGCGAGCCAGCTGGATGCACCTTGTGCCTCTTTGAGCCGCGCGATCGCGTCAGAAGGCTTGGTTTTTGGAAGATCTTTTACGTCACTCATGGCGATTGTTATACACTCGACTGGGGCAAAAATGCGAGGGGTCACCGCATTTCATCTTTGTTACGGATGCAATGGTTGAACCACTTTTATGTGTTAGGTGCGAGCTAATAATTTATGGATCTGTTTTTATTAAAGAAAATCTCCTAAGATCCAGAAAATTCATTGCCTGTTTGGTGTCCAATTTTTAGCCAAATTCGGGAATTCACCGGTGGACGTTCTAATTTGGCGCGATTCCGAGCCGCGGAGACTCTCCTATTGGGCGAATTCGAACGAAAAGTGTGGTGAAATTTGGACTGGCCAACGCCGTGTGTCATCGGCATGATTTTGAGTGTGAAACGGTCCATCCTTCTTTATGCATTGGCGCTCGCAGCTGCGGCCTTTGTGGTGCAGTGGGTTGAGTATCAGTATCTGGCGAGAGTCTTCACTGTCGAGATCTACATCCTGCTTATCGGGATAGGGTTTACAGCGCTCGGGATCTGGCTCGGCCGCGCGCTGACGAGCGCCCCTAAAACCGCCCAATTTGAGCTGAACGAAGCCGCTCTAAAAGCGCTCGGTATTACCAACCGTGAACACACCGTCCTCGAGCAAATGGCAAGCGGTCGATCAAATAAGGAAATCGCCGAGACCCTGCATGTTTCGCCGAACACGGTGAAGACGCATGTGTCCCGGCTCTACGAAAAACTGGAGGTCAAGCAGCGCGTTCAAGCGGTGCAAAAAGCCAAGGATTTACAACTCATTCCTTAGGGCGAGTTTCGGGTCATTCACGAAAATCACCCGTTTGGGCGATGGTTTAAGGGGCGGTTTGGAACAAGCCTAAGCGCATGATTTGAACCGAATGGAGGACAGATATGTTACGGATCATGCTCGTTTATGGCGCCATTTCTGGGGTCGTTATCATCGCCATTATGGTTGCCGGAATGGTGTTCGGCGCCGGGGTCGGCTCTCAGCTGCAGGGCTATTTGACGATGGTCATCGTCTTGTCGCTGATCTTCGTTGGCATCAAACGATATCGCGACAAGGACCTTGGCGGCGTGATCAAATTTTTGCCGGCGCTTGGCCTCGGTATCGGGATCTCGGCCGTTGCAGCACTGTTTTACGTTCTTTCTTGGGAAGTCAGTCTCACCCTGACGGATTTTGCGTTCGTCGATCAATACAAAGAGAGCGCGATTGCCAGTTATGAAGCAAAAGGGCTTTCTGGTGAGGCGCTCGAAACCAAAGTTGCCGAATTGGAGGCCATGATGGCCAGCTATTCCAACATTATGTTCCGGGTCCCGATCACGTTCATAGAGATCTTTCCGGTCGGCTTGGTGGTGTCCTTGATCAGCGCGGCGGTCCTTCGCAATCCAAAAGTGCTCCCAGCCAAAGCCTGATGGCGATCACAATTGCGCAATATTGCAGGCCCTCGCACAGGTGGGGGCTTGCTTTGTTGCGTTTGCAATGGTTTGCCTCCGCCAGTTTGTTTGCACGATACACAGCAATTCTTTCGATCGGCGATTGACTGAACGCGGAATCAAACCATGTTCAGGCCGTTTGCCCGCTCGGCGGCGCTGGCGAATACGAAAACAGGAGAGGATCACCCATGGCTGCGCTGGACACACACTCGAAGATCGACCTGATCGGGTTCAACTTAAAAATGCTAGCGCGGGGGCAACAACGCTCTTTGTTGATTAGCGCCGGGGCGATGGAGGATAAGCAATTCCTGCTCGAGTCGTGCCGCAAAATGGCAGACATTGGGGTCGGTCTCTATGCCACCCCGGGGACACATCGCTTCCTCGCTGAGCATGACATCGAGTCGATCGCAGCCCGAAAGATCTCCAGCGACGAAGAGCCAAATATCAAGACACTGATTCAAGACGGCAAAGTTGACTTTGTCGTCAATATTTTAACGGGCGACACGACGTATGATGAAGCGTCTGACGCGGCCAGCATCCGCTCGCTCTCAGTCAAGCATGGGATCCCGCTTTATACCGACCGCGCCGTCGCAAAAGAAACCATCGAGCTCGTCCTCTCTGACCTCGAAAAAGGGACTTATAGCTATAAGATCGACAATGCCGATCGCCCTTGGGATCTGCGCACACGGTTCCTAGAGCTGGTCCGCGAACGCGGCGGCTTTTCGAACCATCACGGCCATTTCGACAAAGCCTATCTGATCTCACCAGAGAATCTCGCGCTCGGCTTTGCGGATATGGAGAAGAAGTGGGAACTCTACCGCCACTTGAAAGAGAATTACACGCATGAGGATCTGGTCGAGCGCATCTCGCGCGCCCTTCAGACCGTGGTCGATCAAGGTTCACAATATTGCCGGACCATGGTCGATGCCGACAGCATTATCGGCCTAAAACCGATCCATGCCGCGGTTGAAGTCAAAGAGCGTTTCAAAGACAAAATCCGCTTTGAAATCGGGGTGCAACCGCTTGAAGGCGTCCTCGATGAAGCCTCGCGCAAGCAATATATCGAAGCCTGTAAGCTTGCTGATTTCTGCGGCGGCCTGCCATCTCGCGATCGCCCCCAGGAAGAGAAGCATCTCGACATCGTCATGGAGACAGCAAAAGAGCTCAACAAAATGGTCGAAGTGCATGTCGACCAGGAAAACAACCCGTTCCAGCACGAGACCGAATTGCTCTGCTTGAAGACCATGGAGCACGGCATGCAAGGCCGGGTTTATGGCATTCACTCGATCTCTGTTTCAGCCAAGGATGAGAGCGAGCAGGATCGTATCGTTGAGCTTTGTAAAAAAGCCGATGTCGGCATCGTAATCTGCCCATCTGCGGCGCTGTCAATGAAGCAGTTGCCGATGCAGGGACCGTTGCACAATTCGATCGGGCCGTTTGTGAAACTCAAAAATGCGGGCGTGCGCACCTATCTCGGCATCGACAATATTGCTGACTTGTTCATGCCGGTCGTCGATGGCGATATGTGGACGGAAGTTCGCATGCTGATGGAAGCTTGTCGCCACTATGACCTCGAGCAAATTGCTGACTGGGCGAGCCAGCCCCCGCTGCATGTTCTGAACGAGCAGGCGGATCGGGTCGCTGCGGAGTAGCTCAACTTTTCTCCTGCGAGCATGATGAGAGATCGTCTGTGGGCCTACCGCCTATATGGCGGGCGGCCTGACGCGGATGGTTTGGGCCACTCAAACCCCATCACTCTTGATCAGAACCTAGTCCCTCATTGCATCTGGAATAGGCCTCAGAATAAGGTTTTTCGAAGCAACGTTGAAACGCTTCAACGACATTTATGTTGTTGGGCCAGACAGGTGTGAAGCCATATTTTGCCTTTGTATTCTCAACTGCGGCAGCCCAAAAGTCAGGCTCGGGAAGTGCTGATAATTCTGCGTACGTTTGATCAAGGGCCATCCGATCTTGTTTCAAAAACGCGATGGTTGCGTCCACGTAGAGATTCCAAGCTGTGTCCGCGCTATTGTCTATTTTTGAACGCCGAGCTTGCGCCAATATTATAATGGCGGCTTCTGTTTGACCGCCCATTGCGCGCGCTTGTCCTTCATGCCAGATCAAGGACGAACCACTCCTCAAGTCCTCCGAGGGTAACTTCGTCTCCCGATACTCTGCGATTAAGTCCGCTGCTGCCAACTGGCATCCTTCTTTCGCCGCAACAGTCCGCCAGCCTTCACCAATGGTTCGATCAAACGTTTTCGCATCCAGCGCGAGAAGGGCGTCTCGATTCTCGACACAGACAGTTGTTTTCGATTCATCGGCGATGGCTGAGCCGTTTGCGACGAGAGATACAGCGACGATGGTCGCACTCCAATGCTTTGATAAAATGGTCAACGATGTGCACTCCGCTTGTCAGGTCTACACGTGCTCGACGCGACTGCTGGTGTCCAGACGGTTTCGCCTAGATGACTCGATTGCAATGTCGGGAGTTCCCACGCTATCTCGAACGTTAGCACTGGGCGTCATGAACTCGGTTAGATGGCGCTTGAGTGACGTGGACGCGAACTTCCGTTTCAAGACCGCGGCTTCCCCTTGATCGGTTGACGGTCTAATCAACTCTAAAGCAGGCACTAGGCGTTCGCTATGAACAAACGAAGAATGGGAGCATCGATGTGTTACCTCGCCGCGTAGCTAAACATTTTAAGGCGCGAGACTGGGCGGCCGTACTCTTAGACTTCGTGATTGTGGTGGCTGGTGTTTTTATCGGCATCCAACTCGGGAACTGGAATGATGACCGCCAAACGCGGCAATCATTCTACGCAGCACAAAATCGCGTGCTGGCCGAGACTCGAGCTAATCTTGAAACGACGGAGCAATACCTGATTGATGTTGACGCGCGCCTGGCTCAGGTGCGTACCGGGATCGCTGCGCTAAGGTCTTGTCAGGAAAGTGAGAGCGCAAAGCAGGCCGTCATCGATGGGGCTCAATTGATTCGCGGTACCCTGACTTTGCGATTGCGCAAAACAGCCCTCACAGCCATGACAGGAAATGACAACTTTCTTTCGCTACTTTTGGAGTCAGAAAGAGAAGAGCTGAAAGAGTTTCAAAGGCAATTGGAGCAAACGCAATCGACACTTGATTGGTTGGAAGCGCGTCCATTTACCAATCACATCGAAAACCACCCCTTTGTTGAATTTGGCGAACTCGAGTCTTTACCATCAATCGATGGCGTTCAACTTCGCAAACTCGTGATAAATCAACCCATGGCGGTGATTTGCGAGCACGAAGCTTTTTCGAAGTCATTCTATTTATGGGAACGAACCGCAACGTTTCAGACAATACGGGCGGACCAATTACGGACCCGATTGTTACAAATGATACGGTCGTTGGATGAGGAATAAGTGAGTCTCTTATTGTAGATGGGATTTTGTCCAGCGTGCGAGCGCCGATATTGGCGCGACTTGGACGAAATGCTGGATGCCCAATACAAGCTGCGGCTAGAAGAAGCATTGGTTTGCACCCTCGGCTCTGACATATAGAGTTTAGAAAGGCGGACCGCTGTGGGCCGCCTTTTTGTTCACGAGGGATTATGCTCGCGGAAATTGGTCAAATTGCCCTCATCCTGGCGCTCCTCATCAGCGCTCTTCAAGGATGGTTAGGCTTGCAAGGCGCACATCGAAATGATCGCCATGCAATGGCCTTTGCGGATCGGGCGGCGGTGTTACAGGCCGTGCTCTGCATCGGCGCATTCGCTCTGCTCGCCCAGGCCTTCATGACTTCTGATTTCAGCGTCAAGCTGGTCGCCACCAACTCGCACACGACCAAGCCGATGATTTACAAATTCAGCGGCACTTGGGGCAATCACGAAGGATCGATGCTGCTATGGGTCATGGTGATGGCGCTATTCGGCGCGGCCATGGTCTGGTTCGGCAAGACTTTGCCATCAGGCTTGCGGGCGCGGGCGGTTGCGATCCAAGGCTTCACCACAACTGGTTTTCTCGCTTTCCTGATCTTAACCTCCAATCCATTTGAGCGCCTTTCGCCGATTCCGGAGAACGGCGTCGGGCTTAACCCTTTGCTGCAAGACCCAGGATTGGCGCTGCATCCGCCATTCTTATACCTCGGATATGTTGGCTTCTCCGTCGCGTTCTCTTTTGCCGTCGCGGCGCTGATCGAAGGCCGAGTGGATGCGATGTGGGCGCGCTGGGTGCGGCCATGGGTTTTGCTGGCTTGGAGCTTTCTCACCATCGGCATCATGCTTGGCAGTGTCTGGGCCTATTATGAGCTTGGTTGGGGCGGCTGGTGGTTCTGGGATCCGGTTGAGAATGTCAGCTTCATGCCATGGCTCGCGGGAACGGCTTTGCTACATTCGACCTTGGTGGCACAAGCGCGCGGAAGTTTCATTCGCTGGACGCTATTACTGGCGATTACGACATTCTCGCTGAGCTTGGTGGGAACCTTCATCGTGCGCTCCGGCGTGCTGACCAGCGTGCATGCGTTCGCGGTCGATCCAGACCGCGGCGTGTTTATCCTCGCGCTGCTCATAATCGCAACCGGCGGCGCTTTGGCGCTCTATGCGCTACGTTCCGGTAAGATCGCGCATGGCGCCAACTTTGAACTCGAGAGCCGTGAAGCCGGTTTGGTGCTCAACAATGTCCTGCTCGTGGTTTCAACGGCAACGGTCTTTCTCGGAACGTTCTACCCCCTCGTGATCGATGCCATGACCGGGGACAAAATCACCGTTGGTCCGCCATATTTTGAGCGGACGTTTGGACCCATCATGGCGGTACTGATCGTGTTCATGGCCGTTGCCCCCTTGATCAAATGGCGACGCGATAGCTGGCGACGGATTCAAAAGACGCTTATCATTATGGGCGTCGCCGCGGCGATCTTGACGGCGGCCGTGATGGTCTTCGGCAAGACAGTTTTTGGCGCAATCGGAATGGGACTGGTCGTTTGGTTGTGTATCGGAACGGCGGCGAACTATGCCCGCAAGCTCCGCATTGGCGAGCAGAAGAGTACGCTGGGCAATCTGTTTCAACGCTTTGCTTTGCTGCCGGGGGCAACGCATGGATTTGCGCTCGCGCATCTTGGTCTGGCCATATGCACCATGGGCGTTGTCGCGATGGGTGTCTGGTCGGATGAAGCGGTGGATCGCTTGAAGCTTGGCGAGCGGATCTCCGTCGCTGGATATGATTTCACGCTTGAAAATGTGTCTCGCGCGCAAGGGCCGAACTTTATCTCTGAGACCGGCCAAGTGGTTATCACACGCAAGGATCGCCGCATCGCTGTCCTCAATCCAGAGCAACGCATGTATCCAGTGGAGCGCAACAATACGACCGAAGGCGCGATGGAGGTTGGCGCAATGCGGATCCTTTATGCGGCCAAAGGCGAGGGCAATCCGGAAGAGGGATGGGTGGTCAGTGTTTATTACCATCCCCTCGTGATTTGGATTTGGATTGGCGCTTTGATGATGGCGCTGGGCGGCTTTGCCTCAGTTGCTGATCGCCGGCACGCCTTCGCCAAGCGGCGAGTCGCAAGCGCCGCGACGCAACCTGTGGCGGCGGAGTAGGGCGATGCGATTGAGCCGACTCATGCCGGTGGGCGTATTTTTGGTCGTGGTGGTCTTTCTCGCAATAGGTCTGACCCGCGATCCGAGTGTGATCCCGACCGAGATGATTGATCGCGATATGCCCACCTTCGAGTTGCCGGAATTACGGGAAGAGGACGTTGTCCTAACGGAGGCTGATTTGATCGGCGAGACGACGCTGGTCAACGTTTTCGGATCTTGGTGCGTCGCGTGCCTTCAGGAACATCCGACCCTGATGCAGCTCGCTGAAGCGGACCGCGTGAAAATTGTCGGCGTCAACTGGCGGGACAAACGGCAAGATGCGCTGACTTGGTTGGCACGTCATGGCGATCCGTATGACAGCATCATCTTTGATGCCGAGAGCGATTTGGTGATCGAAATGGGTGTAACGGGCGCACCAGAGACGTTTGTCATCGACCCAAGCGGGCAGATCCGTTTCAAGCAGATCGGTCCGATCACAGCGGAGGTTTGGCGCGATACGGTGCGACCTGTGATTGATGCCATCGCTGCGGAAGCTGAGGCCGGATCGTGAGACGCCTTTTCATCTATATCTTGGCAGCGCTCTTATTGTCAGCATGGGGCGCCCAAGCGCAAGATGAAGCCCAGCCTGCGTCGATCGTTGAAGACGTCGACGAGCGCACCGAGGCCATCTCAAAAACGCTGCGCTGCGTGGTGTGTCAGAACCAATCCATCTATGACTCGAACGCTCCCTTAGCTGAGGATATGCGTCGCCTCGTACGTAAACGGGTTGAGGCTGGGGATACAGATGATGAGGCGCGTGAATATCTGCGCAATCTCTATGGCGACTACGTTCTTATGTCGCCGCCGCTGCAGATGAACACCATCCTGCTTTGGACCGGACCCCTTTTGCTCGTGCTGCTCGGAGGGGTGTGGTTCGTCTTTCGATTGCGCCAGGACGGACCTTCCGAACAGGTCCCGCTCAGTGATGAAGATCGCGCACGCGTGGCTGCGGCGCTGAGCGAGAAGGATGCGTCAGCGTGATTTGGCTGGTTCTCATTCTGCTCGTTGTCGTTGCGGGCGCCTATCTCTTGCAGCCCTTTCTCGGTCCGTCGGATGACGTCGCAGAGAGCGCCCTCGATGAAGCCCGGAAGCAGCGCGCGACAGTCGATTTAGACGAAAAGGAAGGTCGACTAAGCGAACACGCGGCGCATGAGGCGCGCGACGCCCTTGACCGTCGCATTCTCGCTCTCATCGAAGCGGTGGAGCCCTCGGAGGGGCCGGCCACAGCAAAATCTATGGCTTTGTTCATTGTTCCCGCAGTACTCCTTCTCGGCGGCGTTGGCCTCTATGCACAGATCGGCAATCCCAGTTTTGAACCGATCACGTTTGCTGAATACCAAGCCGAGCAGGCCGCGCAGCTGCCGGACACACTCGATGCGCTTGTCGTCGAGTTGAAAGCTCGCCTCGATGCTGATCCAAATCCACCTGTTGAGGGTTTCGTCTTACTGGCCCGATCCTACTTGCGGCTCGGTGATGCCGAGGCCGCATTGGAAACCTATGAGATAGCCATTGCGCGATCAGGCGGCGATAGCGCCTTAGTTGCAGAACGCGACCGTGTGCTTGAGATCCTGCAATCACGCCCCGTTGCCCCGGCCATCGATCCGGAAGCCCGTGCTCGGATTGAAGCGATGACCCCGGATGAGCAGGCCGCGATGATCGAAAATATGGTCGAAGGATTGGCCGTTCGCTTAGAGCAAGACCCAACCGATTTCGAGGGCTGGATGCGGTTGATCCGGGCGCGTGCGGTTATGAGCGATGTCGATCAAGCCCGGCGGGATCTTGCTCGTGCCCACGAGACGTTCTCACCCGAGACGGATCAGGGCCAAGCGCTCTCGCGACTTGCAGCTCAGCTCTTGCCGCCTGAACCAGAGTCCGACCAAGACTAATCCCAACTGCACGTGAGAGGTGAGGCGAGTTGACATCGCTGTCACGTGTCGCGTAGGGCTAAGAAAAGGACAGGCAAAGTCTCTGTTCAGGGAGGAAAATTATCATGTCATTGGACACCATAGATCTGGTGATTGTCGGCCTATATGCGGTCGCCTTGTTCGCCATCGCAATATTTGTGTCCCGCGAGCCAGCGGGCGCCACGAAAGACACCGAGGATTACTTCCTCGCGGGCAAAGCGCTGCCTTGGTGGGCGATCGGCGCGTCTTTGATTGCGGCCAATATCTCGGCTGAACAGATTATCGGACAGTCGGGGCAAGGCTTTGTCGTCGGTTTGGCGATTGCCGCCTATGAATGGCAAGCGGCCTTGGTTCTGATTATCGTTGCGGCATTCTTCCTTCCGATCTTCCTGAAACGGGGCATTTATACGATGCCGCAATTCCTTGAGACCCGGTTCGGGCCAAGTGTGAAGACGATTATGGCCGTGTTCTGGATCTTCCTGTTTACCGCAGTGAACCTGACCACGGTGCTCTACGGCGGTGCGCTCGCCATCCAAGCCGTTACGGGCCTCGGGGTGTTTACCGGCATGGCCATGCTGGCCGCCTTTGCCTTGCTTTACTCCCTTTACGGCGGCTTGAAAGCGGTTGCGCTAACCGACATCATTCAGGTCGTGATCCTGATCCTCGGGGGTTTTGCGATCACCATTCTTGTCCTCGGCATGGTTGGCGGCGAGCGCGGGGCCATGGGCGGTTTGTCTACTTTGATGGGTGAACTACCAGGGCATTTCGAAATGATCCTCGATCGAGACCACCCAAGCTATGGTAATTTGCCAGGCATCTGGACGCTCCTCGGCGGTCTGTGGGTGCTCCACTTCTCGTATTGGGGCTTCAATCAATACATCATTCAGCGGGCGCTCGGCGCCGAGAGCCTAGCCGAAGCGCAGAAGGGTCTCGCCTTTGCCGCCCTCTTAAAATTCCTGATCCCATTGATTGTTGTCATACCAGGCATCGCGGCTTTGTGGCTCGCGCAGAATGGCTTGCAGGGGCTGAGCGAAGAAGCGCTTTCTGCTAAGCCTGACAGCACTTATGGCGCGTTGATGGCATTGATGCCGGTTGGCATTCGTGGCCTGATCTTTGCGGCTCTGGTGGCAGCAATCGTGTCGTCGCTGGCGTCCATGATCAACTCGATCTCGACCATATTCACGATGGACATTTATCGTGATTATGTCGCCAAGGACCGCGCTGAAACGCATTATGTTCTGATCGGACGGATCACCGCGGCCACGGCCATGGTGATCGCGCTCTTCTTGGCCATCCCACTGTTAGGCGGTGGTACGAGTATCTTCCAAACCATTCAGGAATATACCGGCTTTGTCGCGCCTGGCATTGTGGCCGTGTTTGTGCTCGGCTTCTTCTGGAAGCGGACCAATACGGCGGGCGCGTTCGCCTTGCTGATCTCTTCCGTCGTTCTGTCTCTCCTTTTCTTCACAGCCTCAGGGTCAGACGGAGGCGGCGTCGCAGCGATCCTCGGACCGATCTTTAACCCGATCCTTGGACTGGCCGACTTCAACGTTACGAATATGCCCTTCGTCGTGCGGATTTGGTTCATCTTCTTGATCTGTGTTCTGACCGGTGTCGTGGTGTCTTTGCTGACGTCGCCACCAGAAGAGCATCAACCGGTCGACTTGAGCGATATCAGCTTCCAAACGACAACCACGTTCAAAGTCGCTTCCGGCGTCGCTGTCGCGATTCTGATCGGCCTCTATGTGTTGTTCTGGTAGCGTAGCCTCAAAGCTCTCGCAGTGCTGACGCTGCGAGAGCATTTGCCTTGGTCCGCCGTCTGCGCCACTTAGATCGCATAACACTTGTTTGGAGGATGCCATGGCAACGGGCCGCGAATTTGACGTCATCGTTTACGGATCAACGGGCTATACCGGCCGCTTGGTCGCTGAATATCTCGCTAAGACCTATGGGGTCGGCGGCGACCTGAAATGGGCGATGGCCGGACGCAGCGCTGAAAAGCTCGCCGCGGTACGTGATGAGATTGGCGCGCCGGCAGAGACGCCCTTCGTGGTTGCGGACGCCAATGACCCCGCCAGCCTGAAGTCCATGGCCGATCGGGCCGGATGCGTCTGCACCACGGTCGGTCCATATCAGCTTTATGGCGAACCGCTCGTCGCGGCCTGCGCCGAGGCGGGGACCGATTATGTCGATCTATGCGGCGAGCCCGCTTGGATGCATCAAATGATCGATAAGTATGACGCCGCAGCAAAAGCGAGTGGCGCGCGGATTGTCTTTTCGTGCGGCTTCGACTCGATCCCATTCGATCTCGGTGTTTGGTTCACGCAAGAAGCTGCAAAAGAGCGCTTCGGCGCGCCCGTGCCCCGCATCAAAGGCCGTGTCCGCAAGATGCAAGGCACCTTCTCGGGCGGCACCGCGGCGAGCTTCAAAGCCACGATGGCCTCCGTTGGGAAGGATCCATCGCTGATCGCAGTTCTGCAAAACCCATTCAGCTTGAGCGACGGGTTCCAAGGGCCAGAACAACCACATGGCATGGCACCAGTCGAAGATGCCGACATTGGCAGCTGGTCTGCGCCTTTTATCATGGCGTCTATAAACACCAAGAACGTTCACCGCTCCAATGCGCTAATGGGGCACGCCTATGGCGAGGACTTTGTCTATGATGAGATGATGCTCACCGGACCAGGCGACGAAGGTAAAGCGATGGCTGAAGCGGTCGCCAGCATGGACTTGATGGGCGGTGACGATGGCCCGAAGCCTGGCGAAGGACCGAGCAAAGAAGAACGCGAGGCAGGTTTCTACGACGTCATGTTTTACGGGACCGCAGCGGATGGCAGCGTCATCGTTGCAGGTGTTACCGGCGACAAAGATCCAGGCTATGGCTCAACATCGAAAATGCTCGCAGAAAGTGCCATTTGTCTGGTCAAAGACGATACCGGCACGGGCGGCGGCGTGTTGACGCCAGCACCTGCAATGGGTGGCCATTTGGTCAAACGTCTCAAAGACAATGCCGGCCTGACATTCGAAGTTGAGGCCTAAGCACAGATTAGATCGCCCCGACCAAGCGTCGGGGCTTTCTTTTTAGGGTGTGGCGGGCTTGTGCCGCTTCTTGATTGTGCCAGAGAAGTTCAAAACGGGGCGATCATCGGCCGTAATGACGCCGCGCACAAAAGTGATCGAACGCCCACCGCCCATGACTTCGCCGCGCGCTTCGATAAATTCGCCCTTTTTGGCCCCGGATAAGAATTCCGAGGTGAATGCGACGGTGACCCCATATCCCTCATCGTCACCAGAGTGTGCCAGCGCGAAGAGAGCGAAATCGGCAAATGTCATGAGCGCTCCGCCATGCACAACCCCACCGGCATTCATATGTTTGTGCTGGGCACGGAACGCGGCGACCATATTGCCGTCTTCTTCTTCGCGCAGATAAAACGGGCCGGCGGCGTCATGCTCGAAGGGTTCATTTGGCCATGTCGACCAGCCTTTGAATTCACCTTCTGTTACTGTTTCAGCCTGCATTTTTTATTCTCCTTGGCCGCTTCATTCGCATCCTGAGAAACTAAGTCCACCACTCACGTTGCGAGAGGTTTCGTCCCTGACACGCTCGTCGCGCAACCAAAAAAATGTTTCTTGAAAACCGTATTCAAGCCGCGGATGCGCAGCATTTCAGCAAAAGCAGATGCATCGCCAAAATTGGTTGAGTACGTGCCAATCATCGAAAAATCCTGGGCACCCTGCAGGAATACCCGCTCGATCAGTGGGAGCACGGTTTTGAGATGAAACAAGTAGAGGGGACGTAACCACCATCCCTTGGGGTCAGAGGCTTCTATCAATGAAAAAGAGCCCCCTGGTTTTAAAACACGCTCGACTAAGTCTGCGAGGGATTCTAATTGCTCGACGCTAAACGTCTTCAACCCGAACGTGGATACGACGAAATCCGCACTTTCGGGCGCCAGCTGTGTTTCGAGTACGTTGTCGGCGATGAACTCAATTTTGTGCGCGCGCATCTTATGTAGGCGTGTCATGGCGCGCGTGTGCATACCATCAGAGATGTCGATCGCAGTGATCTTATCGATATTTGGCTGGCGTTTCAGAAGGTGTGGCCAGATTTCTCCCGTCCCCGACATGAGATCATAGCCTCGCCCCGTAAGATGATCGGCTCCGCCTAGATTTTTGACGCAGTCATTCCGCCAAACTTGCGTGAATCCGAGTGAACAAACTGTGCTAAACCAGATGTATTTTCCGGAACATCGGTCGAAGACCTCCTTCACGAAGTTCGGGTCGTAAATATCTGCTGCGCACGGCTCTGACATGGAAACGCTTTAGCATCTTGCAGCTTCAAATCTAGCTGCCTCGGCGTCACGGTTCGACTTCATTCGTTACAGCGCCTAATGTAATCGCCAGGAGGTATCATCATGGCTTTTGATCCTGAAATTCGCGCAGCGTTGATTGACCAGGTGCGGCGGTTTGTGCGCGAGCGATGCGTCCCCGCAGAAGCGCAAGTGGCTGAAGATGATTTGGTTCCGGATGAGCTCGTCCAAGAGATGAAAGAGCTTGGCCTATTCGGCCTGGCCGTGCCGGAAGCCTATGGCGGGCTTGGGCTGGATATGGAGACCGAATGTTTGGTCGGATTCGAACTTGGCTGGACGTCTCCGGCCTTCCGGTCAGCCGCAGGTACGAATATTGGCATCGGCTCCCAAGCCTTGGTTCTATTTGGGACTGAGCAGCAAAAAGAGACTTATCTGCCGAAAATCGCGAGCGGTGATATCGTCACCAGCTTTGCGCTGACGGAACCAGAAGCTGGATCTGATGCAGGCGGTTTGCGCACCAAAGCGACCAAAGATGGCGACGCTTATGTCTTGAATGGCGGCAAGCGCTACATCACCAATGCGAATGTCGCTGACCTCTTCACGGTGATGGCGCGTACCAATCCGGATGAACCCGGCGCGAAGGGTGTTTCAGCCTTCATTGTTCCGCGCGACACACCGGGCCTCAGCGTCGGCAAGCCTGAAAAGAAAATGGGCCAACAAGGCGCGCATATTTGCGACGTCAATTTCGACAATGCGCGTGTACCAGCTGAGATGATGGTGGCAGGAGAGGGCGAAGGTTTCAAAGTTGCGATGAGCGTGCTCGACAAAGGCCGCCTGCATATTTCGTCAGTCTGTACGGGCATGATGGATCGCCTGATCAGCGAGATGGTGACCTATGCCATGGAACGCGAGCAGTTCGGCAAGCCGATCATGCAGCACCAACTGATCCAGGCGATGATCGCCGACAGCCAAGCCGAAGCCTACGCTGCACGCTGCATGATTCTCGACGCCGCGAAAAAACGCGACGCGGGCGAGCCGGTCACCATGCTGGCCTCTTGCTGTAAGATGTTTGCGTCTGAAGCGGTGGGCCGCGTCGCCGACCGGGCGGTGCAAGTGTTTGGCGGGGCGGGGTATGTCGCCGATTATGGGGTTGAACGCTTCTTCCGTGACGCGCGCATCTTCCGCCTCTATGAAGGCACGACGCAAATCCAGCAAATCATTATCGCCCGCGAGCTGAGCCGCGCAGCGAAACGCGGAGAGATTTAATGGCAGATACCGAACACGACTTCGCCCCTGAAGATGTTGGCCTCAATGCTGAGCGTCTGAATTTTATTCCCGACTATTTCAACAAGGCGTATGTCGCCGACGGCAAATTACCCTGCATGGCCACTATGGTGTCGCGCAATGGCCAGATCGTACACGAAGCCTATAGCGGTAATACGCATCTCGAAGGCGGGTCGCCGATCGGACCGGACACAATTTTCCGCATCTATTCGATGACCAAGCCGATCACATCTGTGGCGGCGATGATGCTGCATGATGAAGGGGTCATCCGCCTCGACCATGAAATTTCGCGTTACATTCCAGAATTCGCGGAGACTGAGGTTTGGGATGGCGGCGATCTGAAAGACTATAAAACCCGTAAGCCTGATCGCGCGATGACCGTGCGCGATGCCTTCACGCACACAACTGGCGTGACCTACGGCTTCCTATTCCAACACGAAGTCGATGCGCTCTATCGTAATGCGAAGATTGGCAATCTCGGGGAAGGTGATGGCGAAACGCTCGGCGAGATGTGTGCCCGCATCGCCAAACTGCCGCTGGTCTTTTCGCCTGGTGAGCGCTGGAATTACGGCCATTCGACCGATATTCTCGGCCGCGTCGTCGAAGTCGCGAGCGGGATGTCGCTCGACGTCTTTTTCCGCGAGCGGATTTTCGAACCTCTCGGCATGGTCGATACGGACTTCTATGTGCCGGAGAGCAAGATCGATCGCTTGATGGCCTGCTATGCTAAGAACCCAATCAATGGCGAAGTCACGCTCAGCGACGGTGCGGGCAAAGACAGCAAAGCCTATCAAACCCAGCCCAAGCTGCTCAATGCAGGCGGCGGTCTGGTCTCGACGCTGCGCGATTATCACCGTTTCTGTTTGATGCTCTTGCAAGGCGGTAGCCTCGAAGGCGCGCGGCTCCTCAGCCCCAAGACCGTAGAATTTATGCGGATGAACCATCTGCCCGGCGGTAAGACGATAAAAGAAATGGGCGACCAGACCTTCTCTGAAGCCCGGATGGAAGGCAATGGCTTCGGCCTTGGCGGTTCGACTTTGGTTGATGTCGCAGAGACGCTAACACCCGGATCGCTCGGCACGTTTAGCTGGGGCGGGCTGGCCAATACCTTCTTCTGGATCGATCCGGTTGAAGAGCTAATCGCGATCCAAGCGACGCAAATGATCCCCACCGGCTGCTACCCGATCCGCCCACAATTTCAACAATTGGTCTACGCAGCGATTGACTGGTAACGCGTTTTAGGCTTTACGCCCGCCCGAAGCATTTCTCGTCGGCCGGGCTTTAAGGGTCCCGGGCGGTGCGGGTCGCGCTGCGATACCGTATGCCTGTCGGGCATGTTTCACCACAACTGGCCTATTACGCCACTGACTTGCCAAGTTAGACCATTGTGTAGCTCATTGGGTAGAGCATCTGACTTTTAATCAGAGTGTCGTGGGTTCGACTCCCACCACAAATCGAACGCCCCCTCGGGGGCACTTAATACCGGGGATGCCGGGCATCCCTCCGCGGGTCGCGCTAAAGCCTTCGGGCGGCAGCAACACCGGCAGCCAAAATTCGGCCGAGTGCCCCTGACGATCAGGGTGGCCGGAGAGACATTGGAGGACCTGTCCACGCCGCGCTTCGGCGCCAAGTGCACAGGCTCAACCCGCTCTTCGCCCGCCTTGCAGGATCAGACGGCCCGCCAGAATTTTGGTGAGGAATGCCCGGTCATCTCTTTTTGTATCCGATAGTCGGAAATGTCCTGAGTGGACCTATAAATTTAGAAATGCCGCGCCGAAATCTGACTCTACTTGTTCAATGGGAATCAGGTCTGCAACATTTTGCATAAGTACCTTGTTTTCCTTTTCCAGTTCTCGCTCGTAAACGGCAAATTTCTCAAGCGTAGGACGTCTCTCCGTATCATCGAAAGCGACATATTTCGCCGCAATCGAGGTATGATGTGGACTTACCGAGTCAATCAACGTGGATATTACTCCGGAGCGCCTCAACGCGAAATCGAACTCATATGCCCTGCCGCTTTTTCCCACCACGGGAACTCGCCGATCAAAGGTAGGTTTCGCCGGGTTTTTTTCTAAGGCTGTCGCAATTCGTTCAACGAGCGTGATTTCCGTCAGCGCGTGATCTTTCTCTATCATTGAGTTAGCAGCGTTCGCAGCCGCGTTGGCGACAGAGAGGATGGCTGCCATTAGCCATTCTTCGTTCGGCGCGGTCGCTCTAAACACAAAATTCTCCGTCGCGCAGTCAAAACGAGATGCTGTGCGTTCCCAGAGTTTTTTCGAACGAGAGTGCTCGCGACCGTGTTCCCAGACGCAAGACGCGGCCTCGCCGCCATCGTGCACCAAAAAAGAGTCGCCCCGCTTCACGATGTACACAAACACGCGACTAAAAGACGGATACAAGCAATCCGTAGATACTCTCAAGCCTTGATCCGTTTCGACACATGAGTCGAAAGAACCGGTCGCGTTCCTGATCAAACTGCAATCTATCATCTAAATAGCGAATAGTTCTCGCGGTGGTTCACGAAAACTCCTTTGTTCGTTCGTTAATATAAGCCCAATTTCATCTGCATACCATTTAAACATTTGATCCAAACGATCCAACTTGTCCTCGACGGGTGATCTGGCGGGTAGTTCAAAGCTATCGCTCATTTCGACAAATCTCCGATTATCTGACCATCGATGGATATGAGTACCACACACGACAGCAGGTAACCCAAATTGCGCCGCCGTGGTGGGGTTGGGATGGCAAACACTGTCTCTCGCCCGATCTAACCGCCCTACCATTGCCTTTCGGTAAATTACGCCGATCGAAGGAAACTCCGGATCTCTCGATGAAACCCTAAAACGAAGGTGTGCGCGACTAACGCCATCGCTTTCAATAATAGGCCATTTGGCTTGGTAATCTCCCCGCGAAGACCGGAACCATTCTGGTTCACCGGGATCCAGCGTTTTCTCGCGATCTTTAGAAAAGCGATCTATTGAGTTTAACTCAGCCTCAGAAACCATCGTAAATTGATCATAGTCCACATTGCCGTTCAGTGTCCATTCGTCTTGCTTTTGCACCACCAAATATTTCTGAATACTAAGTTAGAGCGCAAATGGTATACGTGACACCGACGCTTATCTTAAGCGTGCTCCGTGCATGATCGATACGATGTTCAAATACTCCAGCTATTTTTTCTAGATCGCTTTGTCTTTTTTTACTTGCAATCACAACCATCGCCCGCTACAGCGCGCGTCCCCGAAATGGGTCGGGGAGACGTGTCATGGTTTTGCATGACCTTCCTTTTGGAGGATTGAATAATGTGGCCCCTTTATCGGTCCATTACGATCAACAGCACCTCACGCGGCGTCTTGCTGCGTGACGGACAGGTTGCGCGCATCCTCCTGCCGGGCCGCCATCGTTATGCGGCGGTCGGTCCGCGTACGGAGCTGCGCACATTCGACGTCTCGCGTCCCTTGGACAAAGAGGACTGGGTCCGCGCCCTTGAGGCCAATGATCCAGCGCTCTGCGCCGAGCACTTCGAGATCGTCCGTCCGAGTGAGCATCAAGTCGGTATTGTCCGGCTCGACGGCAAAGTGAAATATGTCGTTGAACCGAACGGCGAGATCGCCTTGTGGAAAGGTTTCCGGGACATCGCGATCGAGTATCTCGATGTGTCCGAGGCGCCGAAACTTGAGCGGAACGCGCTCAACGCGATGGCGATGGTATCGCCGCGTTTTATTACGCGGATTATTGTGGCCAGCGGCTTTGAAGGTCTTGTCTATGTGGATGGAGACTTGCTGGAGCGGCTAAAGCCCGGTGTCCACGCTTATTGGTCGGCGGTGCGCGAGGTCAATCTCGTCACGCTCGACTTACGGCGTCAGGCGACTGAAGTCACGGCTCAGGAAATCCTGACCCAAGACCGTGTCTCCATCCGGGTGACGCTGACCGCGTTCTGGCAGATCACCGATCCGGTGAAAGCCGGTGAGGCGAAAGATCTGAACGAACAGATCTACCGCCACATCCAGTTCGCGATCCGCGATGCGGTTGCCAACCGGACTTTGGATGAGCTGCTCAATGCGCGCGGCGAGATCGATACTGAGTTGACCAAAGCGGTCCAGTCTATGGGCGCTTTTGCAGATTTCGGTGTCGAGATTGCTTCGGTTGGTTTGAAGGACGTCATCTTGCCTGGCGAGATGCGCGAAATTCTGAACCGCGTCGTTGAGGCGGAAAAACAAGCGCAGGCGAACCTGATCCGCCGGCGTGAGGAAACCGCGGCGACCCGCTCTTTGCTGAACACAGCACGTCTGATGGAGAACAATCCATTGCTGCTGCGGATGAAAGAGCTCGAAACGCTGGAAAAACTGACCGAGAAAGTCGGTCGGTTGGATGTCAGCACATCGGCACCAGGTCACGGTCTGGATGGTCTGCTCACCAATTTGGTGAAATTGTCAGATAATCGTTCAGACTCATCTGACGCGTAGTCTGATCCGAACGAAACCGTCCGCGAAAGCGGGCGGTTTTTTTCTCCTTCCGAGAGAATAATCGGGGGCATTTCATGCCCTTAAAAGAGAATACGAACTTTTTAGCGTGCATGCCAGCGCTGTCAGGGTTGCCAAACCGCAAAAAAATCCCAAATTCCGTAGCGTAAGTCCCGATAAACGCGCCGACACTCAAGTCCGGTAGACAGATAGGGGACATTCACCGGAGGATATGAATGACGAAATTGGACAATCCGTTCCACACCTATGTAGAAGACCTATTCGCCAACCTTGGGCGCATCCGCATCCGAAAGATGTTTGATGGGGCCGGGGTCTACTCTGGCGAAGACATGTTCGCGCTCATCGATAAAGACCGCGTCTATGTCAAATCAGACGATGCTTTAGGCGAAAGTCTGAGATCCGAAGGCGGCGAAGTCTTTGAATGGACCAACCCGAATACCGGCAAAACCATTCAAATGAGCTATGTCTCGCTGCCCGTCGACGCCCTCGACAATCGCGATGCGGCATCTGCCTGGGGCCGTAAAGCTCTCGACGTTGCCATCCAAGCCCGACGCGCGAAAGTGAAGTCGCCGCGCAGGATGACGTTTTAAGCTGTCGACTTAACTCTGCCGAAAGTTCGCTGGCCGTTTTTCTAAGAAGGCTTTCACGCCCTCTCGGAAATCCGGTTGGCGGCCCGCTGTGCGTTGTGCAAACCGCTCAGCTTGGAGCTGACTGTCAAAGTCATTGTCTTCCGCTTGCCAAACAAGATCTCTAATCAGTGCGAGTGCTTGGGTCGGACCATCCGCGAGGCGTTTAGCGTACGTTTTCGCTTCGTCCATGAGCTTGTCATCAGGCACAACCCGATTGACCATGCCCCATTCCAGCGCCTGGTCTGAATGCACTTTATCGCCAAATAGTGTCATTTCCATCGCGCGTGCGCGGCCGACCATATGCGGCAATAAGAAGGTCGATCCGCCATCCGGCACCAGTCCGATGCGGCGGAAGGCTTGTAAGAAATAGCCGCTCTCTGCGCAGATGATGAAATCACCCATCAGAGCGATCGAACAGCCGACTCCGGCCGCTGCCCCATTGACCGCGGTGATGATCGGATGAGTGTGCGTCCGCATCGCTTTGATGAATGGGTTATAGTGGGTGTCGAGCGCTTTACCGGCATCCGGTTTGCCTTTTGGCCGTTCGCCAGGATTGCTGGTTAGGTTCGCGCCGGAGCAAAACCCCCGTCCGTTACCCGTAATGATCGTGCAGCGCGCATCATCGCCAGCTTGCTCAAGAGCCAACAAAAGCTCTTCGACGGTGTCCATGCCCGCGGCGTTCAATGTTTGCGGATCATTAAACGCGATGGTCGCGATATCATCTTCGACGCTATATGCGATCTTCGTAAAGGACATCCCTGCCTCCTGTTTTTTGCCAATCTATCCCGGAACTCGGTCTTTGAAAGCGTTACGTGAGGGTAAGCTGGACAGTTTTGTTGTATTCGCGATCTAAGGTATCGTGGGAGAATATAACAAAACGCCAGCGGAGGATTATATGGCATTGGATGGACAATCAGCAGATGGCATGAATGCCATTTTGGCGAAGCAAAAAGCCGCGAATATTCGCGACGGCATCCCTTCAGCAGAGCAACGCGAGGCCTGGATCGATAAATCGATCGATCTGTTGGTGACGCATAGCGACGCCTTGTCTAAGGCGATGGCAGAAGATTTTGGACATCGGTCAATCGACCAATCGAATTTTACAGATATTGCCGGGTCGATCGGCGCGTTGAAACATTCGCGTAAGCACCTGCGCAAATGGATGCGACCAGAGAAACGTAAGGTCGATTTCCCCCTCAATCTCATGGGCTCGAAAGCACACATTCAGTTCCAGCCAAAAGGTGTGATTGGCGTGATTAGCCCGTGGAATTTCCCGGTGAACCTAACATTTGCGCCGATGGCAAATGCGTTTGCCGCTGGCAATCGCATTATGATCAAACCGTCAGAGTTCACGGAGAAAACGAGCGACTTGATGGCCGAACTAGTGGCCAAATACTACACGGACGAAGAAGTCGCGGTGGTGACTGGCGGACCCGATGTCGGCGCGGCGTTTACGCAACTTGCGTTCGATCACATCATTTTCACCGGTGCGACGTCTGTTGCACGGCACGTGATGCGTGCAGCGGCTGATAATCTTGTGCCGCTCACGCTTGAGCTCGGCGGCAAGTCACCTGTTGTCCTTGGAAAGTCTGCTGACCTCAACAAAGCTGCCAATCGGATTATGGCAGGAAAAACCCTGAATGCTGGACAAATCTGCCTGGCGCCCGATTACGCGTTTGTGCCCGAAGAGAAGACCAAGGACTTTGTGGGCGCAGCCCAATCTGCCGTAGCGACCATGTTCCCGGATGGGCTCAAAGATAATGATGACTACACGTCGGTGGTCAATCAACGTCATTATGATCGCTTGAACTCATATCTGGATGATGCGCGCGAAAAGGGCGCAGAGATCGTCGAGATCAATCCCCAGAATGAGAATTTTAGCCAGCAGCCGCATCACAAAATGGCGCCGCAGATCGTGCTCAATCCAACCGATGATATGAAGGTCATGCAAGACGAGATCTTCGGTCCCATTTTGCCGCTTAAGTCTTATAAAGAGACAACAGACGCGGTGGCCTATATCAATGATCACCCGCGACCGCTGGGTCTTTACTATTTTGGCGATGATGCGACTGAACGCGATATGGTGCTCAACAATACGACTTCAGGCGGGGTGACGGTTAACGATGTCATCTTCCACGTGGCGCAAGAGGATCTGCCATTCGGCGGCGTAGGGCCGTCGGGTATGGGCTCCTATCATGGCCGCGATGGCTTTTATGAGTTTAGCCACAAGAAAGCGATCTACACGCAAACAGGCAACGAGATCCTGGCTATGATGCGCCCGCCTTACACCGATAAGTTCCGTAAGCAGGTTGCTGGGCGAATGAAGAAGTAACGTCCGTCGTCTCTGTCCAAGATAAAAAATAGCCGCCCTTTGGGGGCGGCTATTTTTTCACTCCGCGATCGGCATGTGCTCCGCTATGAAGCGATCCATTTCCCGCAAGGCTTGCAGGCGCGTATCCGCGACCGATAACCAGTGGTCTTCGCCTGTGAGTTTGACGAGTTCGACAGTCTTACCTTCTCGTTCAAGGGCGCGTTTCATCGACGTGCTCTGATCATAAGGGACGACGGTGTCGTCATCGCCATG
>JBCBBY010000012.1:0-66467 GCA_038531195.1 Pseudomonadota bacterium | reverse complement strand
TGTTAAAAGTTGCATCTGGTTTTGGTGAATAGATTCCCGTATTCAGCGTTTCTCAAACACCGGAATGCCATGGTCGCGGCAGGTTTGGATAATGTTGCCTCGAGTGATCCCGCCGAGGCAGTATTCTGGCGGCGAGGTCCACACCTCGCCATCGCGGACGATGAAGAAATGGGTCGAGTTGCAGGTCGCGACAAAGCCGTCTGGGTCGAGCATAAGGGCTTCATCGGCGCCGGCTTTATCCGCCTGGATGCAGGCCAGGATACAATTGAGCTTGGAATGGGAATTGAGCTTTTGGTCCTGCTCGGCCGGGCCGGTGCGGCGGACATGGGCGGTGAACAGCGAGACGCCTTTGGCACGGATTTCTGGGACCGGCGATTTATATTCGGGGACGATGACAATGGTCGGCGGCGTGATGGTAAAGCGCGGGCCTTGATAAGGCGTCTTCTTGATGCCGCGGGTGACCATGAGGCGGATGTGGACGCCTTCGGTCATGTCTTGCGCTTTGAGGCAGGCGAAGAGCTGCTGTGTCAACGCCTCGGGGGTGAGGCCAATGTCCATGTCGATGGTCTTGGCGCCGGCATAGAGGCGCTTCAAGTGCTGACCCAGGAAAGCGACGCCGCCTTTATGGACGCGCAGGCCCTCCCAGACGCCGTCGCCGAGAATGTAGCCGCTCTCAAAGACCGAGACGGTGGCCTCGTCGCGGTGTTTCAGGTCGCCATTGATGGAGACGAGAATGTCATCATTGCGTTTGTCGTAAACGAAATCGTGCACGCCATGCGCGTCATCAGACATGGGTCATCCTCCCACGCGGCGCTCCTGACCCTCCCAATAAGGCTCGCGGAGATCTTTGCGTAAAATCTTGCCTGAGGGGTTTCTGGGGAGCGCATCGATGACGTCAACGGATTTCGGGCATTTATACCCGGCAATCCGCGCCTTCGCCCAAGCGATGACGCTCTCTTCGCTCGGCGTCGCCGCGTCTTTGGGCACGATGATGGCCTTAACGGCTTCGCCCCATTTTTCATCGGGGATCCCGATGACGGCGACGTCGGCAATATCCGGATGGCCGAAGATCGCATTCTCGACTTCGGCCGGGTACACATTTTCGCCGCCAGAGACGATCATGTCTTTGACCCGGTCATGGATAAACAGGAAGCCATCCTCGTCGAAATAGCCGGCATCCCCGGTATGGAAAAAGCCATTGCGGATCGCGTCTTCCGTGGCTTCTGGACGGTTCCAATAGCCCTTCATGACGAAGCCGGATTGGATGACAATCTCGCCGACTTCGCCAGTTGGAACGGGGTTTCCGTCGCCATCGACGCAGCGAATAATCGTCGACGGATACGGCACCCCGCAAGAGCGCAGCTTGCCCCAGCTCGGCTCGTGGGCTTCTGGGGGGAGGTAGGTGCCGCCGCCGACCGTCTCGGTCAGGCCATAGAGCTGCGTGAACCGAGCGCCCATGACCTCAACCGCAGTGGTCAGGAGGTCCTCAGTGATCGGCGAGGCGCCGTAGAAAACTTGTTGCAGAGAGGTATAATCTCGATCGCGGAAATCTGGCATCTGAGACAGCATCAAAATCACCGCCGGGACCCAGAAAGCGTGGTTGATCTTTTGCGTCTCAATCAGGTCAAGAATTTGCGCCGGATTAATCTCCGGCAACACAACTGAGCGCGCGCCCTGAGCCGTCGCCACCATCCCGGCATTGACTCCGGCCACGTGGAAGAGCGGCATGGCGTTCATCACCGTGTCGCCAGCATCATAGCTCGCCCAATCCAAGCGGCTGGCCTGTTCTAAGAAGGCGCGATAATTGGCATTGGTCAGCATAACGCCCTTAGGCAAACCGGTGGTGCCAGAGGTATAGAGCTGGATGACGTCATCATCATCCTGCGTCGTGATATTGGGCGGCGACGCGTCCTGAGCCGCGCGCCAAGCGGTATATTCGGGCCAAGACCCATGCGCCCCGCCAATGGTGATGATGTGCTCGAGATGCGGACATTCGTCTTTGATATCCTCGATCATGCCGAACCATTCAGGACCGACAAACAGGACGCGGATCTGAGCATCGGACAGAATGAACTGAACTTCAGGCGCCGCCAGCCGCGTGTTCACACCATTCATCACCGCCCGGGCTTTAGCGCAGCCATAGAGCATCTCGTAATAGACGGCGGTATTCTTCGCCAAATAGCCAACTCGTTGATCCGCGGTGACACCGAGCTGGAGTAG
This sequence comes from Pseudomonadota bacterium, assembly GCA_038531195.1. GTDB lineage: Bacteria > Pseudomonadota > Alphaproteobacteria > Caulobacterales > Hyphomonadaceae > Henriciella. The sequence continues at coordinate 64,247 of JBCBBY010000012.1, read as the reverse complement.
TCCATTTGCCACTTGATTGGCGCGGCTGTTCAGCTCGGCAAATGTGGTTTCTTCACCTTCGAACCAAAACGCAACTTCGTTTGGACGCAATTCACTTTGTACGCGCGCAATATCCGCCACATGTGGCATCGTCTTTGTGTCCAACATCCTGGATCATCTCCCAAACTTTGAGTTTCTTTCGTTTTAGGCAACAATCGGGACTTGGAAACCCCCCGCGAACGCGGTTAGTCTCGACGCAAAAGCCTGGGGAGGCAAATTATATGGCAAACGCCCAAAGCATCATTCTTCATCATTATGACGGCTCGCCATATTCTGAGAAGATCAGGCTCGCCCTCCGTATGAAGAATCTCGGCTGGGCGGCCGTGGACATCCCCGTGATTATGCCGAAGCCGGATTTGATGCCCTTAACCGGCGGCTATCGCCGGACACCAGTGATGCAAATCGGCGCGGATATTTTCTGCGATACGTCCTTAATGCTGATCGAACTCGAGAAACGGTTCCAACTTCCAGCTCTCAACTTGCCGGGGCATGAAGGCCTCAACAAAATGGTTGCGGCCTGGACGGACGGAAAATGGTTTCAGACCAGTGTTGGCGTCATTTTCGGGACGATTGGCGACCACATGCCGCGAGAATTTATCGACGACCGGACCAAAATGTCTGGCCGTAATTTCGACACCGCTGCGATGAAAGCGGCAGCGCCCGCCATGCGCGATCAATGGCGCACTCAGCTCATGTGGATTGAGGAGCGCCTAGACGGTGGACGCCATGCCGGGACGGGCGATTGGTTGGTCGGCACAAAACCTGGTCTCGTCGACGTCCACGCCTTCATGAACCCATGGTTCGTCGAAAACACGATCCCTGATTTCCTCGAAACCTGTTTCAAGGATGCGCCGCTGACGCGCGATTGGTATCGCCGCCTCAGAGAGTTCAAGGGCCAAGCGCCGGAAGAGATCAGTGCGCAAGACGCGATCGACATTGCGCACAAAGCCGCCCCGCGTTTGAAACCTGCTTCAACAGCTGAAGATTTGCGCGATATCGAACCCGGCGCACGGGTCGCCATCGCACCGGACGACTACGCGCAAGATTGGGTTGAAGGCGATCTCGTCATCGCCAATGCCGAACGGGTGATCATCGCCCGCCAAGATGAGCGGGCCGACAATCTGCACGTTCACTTCCCACGCGTGGGGTACATCTTACGCAAGGTTTAAGCAGGCTGCTCCACACTCGGTTCGTCGCCAGCGATCAGGGCGTCCGCGAAATAGTGATTGCGATCACGGTGGCCAGCCTCGTCTTCGCGAACGACAATCACCACATCTCGTAACCGCGCATTTGGTGCTAATTCCCAATACTCGATGGCGATTTCAGGCGCAGGCCCATTCTCGAGACGGCCTTCGTCAATCTCTCGCAGATAATGCGTATAGCTGATCACCGCTTCCTCTTCGAAATATCCAACGACACGGTGCGCCGTCTTGGGGGCGAACAAATAGAGGAAGAAATAGAAATTGTAGAAAATCGCTTGCGCAATCATGATCAAGCCGCGTTCAAACAGGCTCGGCTGAGCGACCTGAATGAAAGTCATCAAGTGCATGCGCTCATTCTCTGCTTCGTCGAGAAGCTCTTTGATCCAGCCTTGATCGTCTCGCATCCGCCGGATCGCGCGCAAGTGTTGGAGCAATCCGGCGACCATGCCTGGAACCGCAGCGACGGTTTCGAGAACGACGGCCCGGTGACCGTATCGCCTGCGGAAGAAGAGATCCGCAAAGAACCGAAGGACTTTCACAAACGCAAACGCGATATGATCGCGAATGTTTGCGGGTTTGCGATGGGGATGGGCATAGTCCATGTCGGGTCTCCTGAACGGTCACCGACTAAGTAAGAACCCATATTCTACGGAGTTAGAGACAGAATTGACGCGCGACAGAATGTGCCAACGCTAGCAGCCCGTCTCAAAGCGATACGCCACGAAATGAACCGGATCGCCGTTCGAGTAGTTCAGCGCATAAACCGGATCAGACTCCGTCACACATAGAGACGCATCAGAGGCCTGCGAGAGCAGATTATCGCGAATCTCCGGAGAGGCCGGGATACACGCATCCCCAAGAGCCGCACAGCGGCTCGCCGGCGTGCCCCGGCCTTCGAGATTGATCAGGTAGACCACGGGATAGGCCGCATCATCGGCTGGCAAACTCAACGGCGTTTCCGGTGGATGCAAGTTCTGCGTGCCAAGCGTCATCACATAAGACGGTTCCGAGTAACCGACCGCTAGAACGCGCTCGGGGCTGTCACGTCCGTCCTCGCAGGTTTCGCTCGGAACACCGCAGACCCCTTGCAGCGCTAGGCGTGCACTCTCGGTCGGTTGCGCCCAAAGCTGCGTGGGCAACACATAGGTCCGCGCATGCCACCCAAGAAACAGGCTCACCAGAATCCCCATCGCTGCGGAAACGCCGATCTTGCGCATGAGAAAGCTGAGGATGGAGACCGCGAATGCGAACGCCCCTAGCCACCAGAGCCACATTGGGAAATTCACGTAAGACGCCCATTGTTCAATGACGACGCTGGACTCAACGGTTTTGAAATCACCCGCAGCTTCGGTTTTGACCAGGCGCGCCGCGAAAGGCGAACTGATGAACAGCAATGCTGCCCCGCCGATCACAAAGACCGCGAAGCTCACCCCCTTCGAAACGGGAAGTTTGGTACCGTCCATTAATTTCAATCCGACCCACCCGCAGATCAGGCTAAAAGCAGGATAGGCAGGTAAGATGTAATGACTGAGGCGGGTTGGCATAAGTTCGAAGAAGATCGTCGTGAGCAAGGCCCACGCGACCAAAAAGCGGATGGCTTTGGTCTCATCTGTGATCGGGATGGTTTCGGAGAGCGGCCAACGATTGTGCCATTCGCGCCGGGTGCTCAACCCCCAAAAGCCGAGAATGATCAAGCCAGCATACGCGGACGGGGCACCATTGCCGAGCTCGCCCGGCAAAATCCACGTCGCGAGCGCCGTCACAGCGCCCAGCCCGATCAGCACAAACATCGCGTCCGTACCACGCCGACGGGCGTTTTCGGTGCGCCCACGCAAATGTTTCCAAGCGAGTGTGATTCCAGGAATGAGCAGAAGCACGGCCGGGAAGAACCACACAGGGATATGGCTCAAATGGTAGAGCGGCCATCCCGCATGACCTTCAGAGGCGCCCGCGAACTTGTCCTTCAAATCTTTTCCGACCGCGCCTTGAAGAAAGGTTCCATCCGTCGCGAATTGGATGGCGATCAACCAGGGCAAGAACATTGCGGCCGCCAAGGCTGGGCCCGGCCACCAGATCAGCGGGCGCCACCAATCGCCGCCGTTGCTCTCACCCGCTTTCGCCCACACCCAGCCGCCAAGCCCAGCATAGGCCGCGACCATCGGCGTGACAGGGCCTTTGATCAGCAACCCGCAGCCCATCGCAAACCAGAAGACCAAGGCCATTCGTTTCGGATTGTCAGCTTGCCCCATATACAGCCGTGCGAGCGCCCCAATCCCCCAAGTCGTGAGGAATACCAGCATGCCATCCGTCTTCGAAATGTGTGCCTCGCTAGTCAGCAGCAGAGTCGCGCCAAACAAAGCTGCGCCTAAGAACGCCGCTCGCCTGCCAATCAAGGCTATCCCGCACCAAAAGGTCATGACTGTGGCAAGCGCAGCGCCGATCCAGCTTGGTACTCGATACGTCCAGATCTCCAGCCGATCTTCATCGCCGAAAATCTGCGTTGCGCCAGCCTGTAGCCAATGAATTCCGGCCGGTTTCTTGTTTCGATATTCGTCTTGATAACGGATGATCAGATAATCGCCCGTCTCGATATATTGTTTCGAAGCTTGCGCGAAACGGCTCTCATCCCGGTCCAAGGCCGGCAGGTTAAAGACACCTGGCGCTGCAGCCGTCAGCGTAATCGCGAACAGAATGAACCAAGCTTTCCAGCCGGTTGATAGACGATCGAGCAAATCCATGACTCTGCTCATATCCTGAGCCTCGAGCGTTGAATAGCTGTGCAATGCGGACTAGCGTCTCAGAAAAGCAGAAGAGAGGGGAGCAAGCATGTCTTGGTGGTTCCAGATTGATTTGTGGAAACGCGTGATCTTGGCGTTGGTCGTTGGCTTAGCGGTCGGCTTGGGCTTGCGTTATGGCATGGGCGCGGAAGCCGGCGGTGCCTTCGCAGAGGACTATATCGCCTGGATCGGCGATCTCTTCTTGCGCTTGATCCGGATGTTGATCGTTCCCTTAGTCTTCTTCACGCTCGTTTCAGGCATTATCGCGATGGGTGACCCGAAGCGGCTTGGGAGTTTGGGTGTTCGCACTTTAGGAACGTATTTCGGGACCACAGCCATCGCGGTCACGCTCGGCCTGATCATGGCGACCATTTTTCAGCCGGGCGCTAGTCTTTCGCCAGATACGTTTGCGGGCGCGGACATGAGCCGGATGCAAGAAGTCACGCAAGCGGCAGATGCCGCGGGCGGATTTGTAGAGCGTCTCTTGGCCATTGTTCCGACCAATCCCGTTGATGCCTTGGCAAGCGGAAACATTCTGCAGATCATTTTCTTCGCGATCATTTTCGGCGTCGGTATCTTGATGGCAGGCAAAGTGGCTGAGCCGGTTGCGAAGTGGTTCGATGGGGCCTCAGAGGCGATGATGAAAGTCACGATCATCGTCATGGAAACCGCTCCAATCGGCGTTTTTGGCCTGATGGCCACGGTTATGGCAACCAAAGGTCTGGGCGTACTGCAGAGCCTCGGAACCCTCGCAATCGCGCTTTATCTCGCCTGCTTCCTCCACATCATATTCACTTACGGGTTCGGCATCATCAAAGGCGTTCTACGCTTGCCGGTTATGCCTTTCTTCCGCGGGATTACCGATGCACAGGCCGTCGCCTACTCCACCGCAAGTTCGTCTGCGACCCTGCCCGTCACGATCACGTGTGCGGAGGAAAATCTCGGCGTCGATAAAGCCGTCGCGGGCTCCGTCCTGCCGCTTGGCGCGACCATCAATATGGACGGCACCGCCATCTATATCGGCATGGTCGCCCTATTTGGCGCGCAAGCGATGGGGATCGAAGTCACTTTGACCCAATATGTTCTCGTCGCGGTCATGGCGACTTTGGTATCCATTGGGGCCGCAGGCATCCCAAGCGCTGGCCTGATCCTCTCGGGAATGGCCTTGGCACAGGTCGGCATTCAAGAAGAACAAGCTTTTTTGATCATCGGCTTCATTCTACCCTTCGACCGGCTGCTCGACATGATGCGGACGATGACCAACGTAACCGGCGATGCTGCGGTGGCGACCGCCGTGGCGAAATGGGAAGGCGAGTTGGACGAGGCGGTGTTCCGTGCTGAGGACAATCTCTCCGCCCATGTCGATGACCGCGAGAAACCTCTGACGACCTAAAGCGCGGTTTTCACAATCTCACCGATCATGCGCGCCTCGTCAGCGCGCGGAGAACCAGTGCGCCACGCGATCCCAATCCGCCGACCGATAATCGGCGTTTCAAACGCACGCAGCGCCACATCTGCGCCGGACGTGACGCCCGCATCGATGGCGAGCTTCGGCAGCAAGGACACGCCGAGGCCACCCGCCACCATATGAACCAGCGTGGGAAGGCTCGTCGCGGTCACATCTGCGCCGCTCCGCCTGGCAGGTAGACGACAGACGGAGAGCGCATGATCACGCAAGCAGTGCCCATCTTCCAAAAGCAGAACGTCTTCATCGGCCAGGTCCGCGGAACGGATCTCATCTCGGTCGATCAGCCCATGGCCCGTGGGCGCGACGAGCAAAAACTCATCATCACCGAGATCCATGGTTTCGATGCCAGTGGCCTCCCACGGTAAGGCGATCAGTGCCGCATCTAAAGTCCGCGAACGCAAGCCATCCAACAGCCGCTCGGTCTGGTCTTCGCGGAGATAGAGCTTCAAATCCGGGTGCGCTTTGCGCAAGGCTTTCAAGGTCCGCGGCAGCAGGAAGGGCGCAATCGTTGGAATGGCGCCGAGCTTAAACGGCCCGGTCAATGGCGCGCCCGCTTGACGCGCAGCGGACACAAGATCTGCCGTATCAGAAAGGATCGTCCGCGCCCGCTCAACCGCAGCTTCGCCAGCAAATGTGAGCGATGCGCCGCGCGACTCGCGCTCGATCAGCTGAACCCCCAATAGGCCTTCAATCTCTTTGATCGCAGCGGAAAGCGTCGGTTGCGTGACATGGCAGGACTCTGCCGCTTTCGAGAATGACCCTTGATCGGCCACGGCACATAAAAATTCGAGCTGTCTGAGCGTAGGAAGATGCATAGGTTCTATCTATCTAACCAAGTCAAATTATCAATTATACGACTATCAAATTCTGCCTTATGGTCACGTATAGTTGATCGAGGGACCTCACTCTCGCGTCTTGATCCCTGACGTGGACATCCCATTTCGATTAACATGGAAGGCGCGGATTGCGCCGACCATAATTCGCTTCGATGGCAATCGATCCCCAATCCCTCCTGCCATCGACCAGCGTGGTCCTGCCGGGCCCTTCCTCCCCCCCCCTTAACAAGGTTATCCGGCAGGACCGACGCGCTTTGCGACAAAGTCAAACAATTTGAGATCGAGATTTGACTTGCCTCCACCGCTGAGAAAGGCATTCTAATATTATGGACCTCACCGCCTCTGGCTTACAAAACGACCTCATTCACTTGGAGCTGCTCAACGAACAGTTTCGGGAATCTTTGCGTGCCAGTGATGCGATCAGTTCAATGTGGCTCTCCCTGCCCGCCATTCAGCGCGGCGCTGGGTTTGATGCCTACTATGATCATGTCTTGAAACAGGGCGAGTCGAACGAGATTTACGGCTTTGCTCTGCTCGATCCGAATGATCGCGATCGGTTCGTTGGGGTCACCGCCTTGATGTATCCGAACAAAATGCACCGGCGGGTCCGTTTAGGATACACTTGGCTCGAGCCATATTTGCGCGGTAAAGGCATCTACGCCGCGACACAGCAATTGCTGATCCAACGCGCGCTCGACTGGGGTGCCAAACGGATCGAATGGTATGTCGAAGACCGCAACTCCCGCGCCATCAGAGCCATCGAATCCCTCGGCGCGCAGAAGGAAGGCGTTCTGCGGGAGTATGAGAAGTTCGCGGATGGCGAATGGGTCGATGTTGCGGTGCTGTCCATGCTGCGCGACGAGGCCAAAGAGGCGATCCGCCGGCTCAGCCTGATCATGGCCGACTCTGAGGCTTGATTCTTATCCACAGCCGTGCTTTACGCGCGCAACATTCACCGCACTGACAGTACGTGCGCGTTGACCGGGACATGCTCCAAGAGCGGGAGCCCGGCGATGTCCCCCACTCGGCGAAGGCTCGCTCAGTGGGGCGTTACTGCTTTGTGTTGATGGCTTGAGCGCTTATCTGTCCCAAGTGGACAGATCGGCAAAAGGAGTGACGCGATGTTTGACGCGCTAACAGACCACCTTAGCGGGGTATTTGACGGATTGCTCGGGCGCGGCGCGCTGACTGAGAAAGACGTCACGGCTGCGCTGCGCGAAATTCGAGTGGCGCTTCTCGAAGCCGACGTTGCGCTCCCTGTCGTCAAAGACTTTATCGCGTCGATCAAAGACAAGGCGGTTGGCGAAGACGTCATCCGCTCGGTTAAGCCGGGTCAGCAAGTCGTCAAAATCGTGCATGATGGCCTAGTCGATCTGCTCGGCGGCGAAGCGGCTGAAACGGGGCTGCGCGTTGATAACCCGCCCGCCGTCGTCATGATGGCCGGTCTGCAAGGCTCGGGTAAGACGACCACGACTGGTAAGCTCGCCAAACGCCTTGCGACACGCGACAAGAAAAAAGTCCTCCTCGCCTCACTCGACACACGTCGCCCCGCGGCGATGGAACAGCTCGCCATCCTCGCCGATCAGTGCGGCGACAATGTTTCCTCCCTCCCAATCATTGAGGGCCAGAGCCCAGCTGAGATTGCCCGGCGCGCGCTGCAAGCAGCCAAGCTGGGCGGCCATGATGTCGTCTTCCTCGACACGGCGGGCCGGACCTCGATCGATGAGCAGATGATGGCTGAGGCGAGTGAGATCGCCAAGATCGCTAATCCGAACGAAACGCTCCTGGTCGCCGACTCTTTGACCGGTCAGGACGCGGTGGAGACGGCGAAACGCTTCCATGAGCGTCTGCCATTGACGGGTCTGATTCTGACCCGGATGGATGGTGACGGTCGCGGCGGTGCCGCGCTGTCCATGCGCGCCGTCACAGGCCTACCGATCAAATTCCTCGGCACTGGCGAAAAGCTAGACGGGCTCGATGCGTTTGACGCCAAGCGCCTGGCCGGTCGTATCCTCGGCCAAGGCGACATTGTCTCGCTGGTGGAAAAAGCCGGCGACCAGATGGACGCCGAAAAAGCTGAGAAGATGGCCAAGAAAATGGCCAAGGGGCAGTTCGATCTGGACGACCTCGCGCAGCAGCTTCAGCAAATGCAGAAAATGGGCGGCCTGGGCGGCATTATGGGCCTCTTGCCGGGCGCTAAGAAAGCCAGACAAGCGCTCGATGCTTCAGGTATGGATGACAAAGTGATCTTGCGCCAAGCTGCGATCATCTCGTCCATGACCAAGAAAGAGCGCGCTAAGCCCGCCCTCCTCAATGCCTCACGTCGCAAGCGGATCGCGGCGGGCGCCGGTGTCACCGTGCAAGACGTCAATCGCGTCCTAAAAATGCACAAGCAGATGGCCGGCATGATGAAGAAAATGTCCAAAGGCGGCATGAAGGGCATGATGAATATGATGGGTCAGGCTGGGGTCTCTCCGGCGGACCTCGCCAAAATGGGCGGCGGCGCGGCGATGCCAGGCGGAATGCCGGGCGCGGGCAGCCTGCCGAATATTCCTGGGCTGACTGGGGGTAAGAAATAGTCATGTGGCCGTTCGTCCCTGCTTCAAAAATTGACTGGGGTGCCACGGGCGCAATGGTTGCCGCTTTCGCAGCTATCTTGGCGCTGGTCGTTTCCGAGCTCAGATTCCGCCGACAACAGTCTGGATTTCTCAACGCCAGACGCGCTGAAAAACTGAGAACACTCGCGGAAAGTATTTTTTCGGAATACTCAAAACTATCGGCGTTGATAGGAACCCCCGTGGTAAATACTCACCCCAAAGACAAATGGGTGCTGGAGAATCAACGGGAGTTAATGATCAAAGAATCCGCATTTCGCTTGGTTGGATTGCTATCTCAAGACGAGCGAACGAGCGAATTAGCGGTTAGACTAGAAGCTTTGTCCAATAGTGATTCAAGTCGAATCCAGACTTGGCAATCGAATAAGTTGCTTATCGTGGAATTTACACAAACACTCAGACTCGACGCGAGTAAGTTGGAGGATGGCGCATCATGACCTCCCCAACCGACCAACTCGACCAATACCGCGCCAGCATCGACAATCTCGATGCCATCCTGCTGCACACGCTGGCAGAGCGCTTTAAAGTCACTCAGGCCGTTGGCAAGCTGAAAGCCGAGAATGATATGCCGCCCGCCGACAAGGCGCGCGAAGCGCGGCAGATTGAGCGCCTGCGCACCCTGGCCGAAGAGAGCAATCTCGATCCGGTCTTTGCTGAAAAGTTTCTGAATTTCATCGTGGCGGAAGTCATCCGTCACCACGAAAAATTGCGGGGGGAGAAATGACCTCACGCGCCCAAAAGATCAGCCTCATCCTGAGCGAAGTCGAAGGACGAGGCGGGTTTCACAGGACGGTCCAGGCCACGCGCCCTCGTCCTTCGACTTCGCTCAGGATGAGGGCTCAAGCCATCTCACTGGGCACATCTGAGATGCCGAGACACTAGGAGAACACCATGGCCCTCAAAATCAGACTCGCCCGCGGCGGGTCCAAAAAACGCCCTTTCTATAGCGTGGTTGTCGCCGACAGCCGCATGCCGCGTGACGGCCGCTTCATTGAGAAGATCGGCACCTATGACCCACGTCTGCCAAAAGACAGCGAAAGCCGCGTCCAGATTGACGGCCAGAAAGCCGCAGACTGGATCAAGAAGGGCGCCAAGCCAACCGATCGCGTCGCCCGCTTCCTGAGCAATATCACGCTCGAAGGCGAAAAAGCCCCAGTCTACGGCTGGAAAGCTGGCAACAACCCTCAAAAAGGCGAGCCAGGTGCGAAAGCGAAAGAGCGCGTAGAAGAGAAAGCTGAAAAAGAAGCCGCGCGCAAGGAAGCTGAAAAAGAAGCCAAAGCAGCGGCTAAGGCTGAGAAAGAAGCGGCCAAGGCGGCTGCGGCCGAAGCTGAAGCTGAAGCGGCTACCGAAGAGGCTCCGGCTGAAGAAGCTGCGGCGGAAGAAGAGAAGTCTGAGTAAGGCGTCTCACTCGTTGAGAATAAGAAACCCCGGACCATTTGGTCTGGGGTTTTTTGTGTTATGCGGGATCCAGCACGCCCGCTGAAGCAAATCTGCCGGAGCCAATATTGAACCTGTCGGTCGCGAGACGAATAAATCTTGTTTTGTCCGGCGTCGGTACGCTCGTCTTTTTGCTTGCGTTTTTGTACATCTCGCTCGCGCCGGATGACTTTGATAAGCGCGCTCAATCATTTGCGATCTCTCAAGTCGAAAAAAGCGTGGATGAGCGTTTATCGACCATCGCCAACTCGGAAACAGCTGATCGAATTTCCGACCTTGCAGGGCGCGTTTCAGACCGCCTTAAATCAAGGATTGATGAAGCCCGTGATGGCCTCGACTCGGGTATGGATGAATTCATCGCAGACATTCTCGCGGCCGCGTGTAAGCTTGATTGCGAACGCCGCGATGAAGCCGCCGCGGCGGTTCGGAGTTTCTATGAATCCTCAATCCTGCGCCACAGTATGGCGCTTGAGCGCATACAGGCTTTTGTTGAGGGGCAATTTGATGATGTCATGGAAGAGCTTCGCGGCGACTTAAAGATCTTCGTAGGCAGCAGTGGCGTTGCATTGGGATTCGCGTTCCTCTTGGCCCTGTTCCGTGGTCCAGCCGCGGTCCATCTGTTGCCGATATCGATCACGCTATCGGCTTCAATTTTGCTCATGGCAGTCTGGTACGGACTGGGCCACGATTGGGTATCTGCAATCCTGTACAGCGATTATTGGGGTTGGAGTTATTCCGTCCTACTGGCGGTTTTGTCATCACTCATGGTTGACATAGCTGCCAATCGAGCCCGCATTTCAAGTTTCATTTTGAATACTATCGGCCGACTTTTCAGTGGTGGATTTGAGGTATCACCTTGCTGACAATTTGGTGTGCATACAAATTTTGGTCCCAATGCATCACGCCGAAATAGGCTCAGGCCACCAAGAACTCTGCGAAAACGTCAATGCTCTTCAGCGACGAGGCCAATTCTTCCTGCTGCGCCGGTGAAACCAGATTATTCAAAATCGGCTGCGTGAGAATCAAGTGCCGCACCACTTTTGTCGCCTCGGGCATGCCTCGGGATAATGTCTCCGCGCTGACAAACCAAGCATCCCCGCGCGGATGCATAAACGCGTTGCGCGCGTCGACCAACCGATCAAACGCGTGTCGTGCCGCCGCCGAAAATGGCAGTGTGAACGGCGCCGGGACGCGGTCCTTAGACGCGGCGCGCAACAGTAATTCCGTGCCACCCGCTTGCGCCGGGATCGCATCGCCCGCCGCTCTTAAAGCGATCACCGCAGCTTGCTGCGCCATAAGCACACCACCGGTAACGACCCACGGGTCAAATGTCGGTTCGGTGACGCAGAGTCCAAACCGCGACATCGTCGCACTGACGGTCTCTACAAGCTGTTCTTCGGGCGTCATTCCGTTCCACCCGCAGCCGGCTCAGGTTGTTTGCGAAAGTCCCAACCCGTATCTGCCGCGATATATGTGAACGCCGCATAGACAGCGACATTCTGGCGAAACTCGTCCGGCTTGATCTTATCGAATGTGTCGTCAGGCGTGTGGTGGTAGTCGAAATAGTCCATACCGTTTTGGCCAGGCGTCACGACGGGCACGCCGCTGCGGGCGAGAATGCCGATGTCAGGCCCGCCAGACGCGCGATTATCGTGCGGCGTTACGCCAAGCGGCATCAGCAAGGCTTGGAGCGTGCGTGCATATGGCAAAGCAGCCTCTCCGAACCGGGTTTGGAAGCGCCAGACGGGGCCAGCGCCAAAATCGCTTTCTGCGGCAAGTACGTGTTTATCGAGATTGTCGCCATGCGCGCGGGCATAGGCCGCGGCACCAAACAGACCGACCTCTTCAGCGCCATACAGAACAACGCGAATGGTCCGACGGGGGCGCTCAGGCAAATCGGCGATCAACCGCGCAGCGCCCACGACAATCCCGCAACCTGCACCATCATCGAGCGCGCCGGTTCCAAGGTCCCAACTGTCGAGATGGCAACCAATCAGAACGATTTCATCGGCCAAGTCCGTCCCGGTGAGTTCCGCGATGACGTTTCCAGACGGCACATTGGTTTTGATCTCCGTTTGGATATCGACCGATACGGTGACATCGCCGCGCTCTAATAGTCGGGTCAACTGATCAGCATCTGGACCTGAAATCGCAGCAACCGGCCCTGCGCCCTCAGCGCCATCGCGCGCCATGATACCGGTATGCGGCATGCGGTGCGGCTGCGTCCCGACTGAACGGATGAGGCAGGCTTTCGCGCCTTTGGTGGTCGCGGCTTCTGCGCATTGACTGCGCTTACGCACCGCCATGCCATAGCCGGACCCGTCCATAGTTTTGATCATACGCTCATCAATGAAGACGATCTTGCCATCGACGTGTGAAATCGGGGCCTCTTGAAGCTCTGCCAGGCTTTCAAAACGTACGACATTGCCCGTAACCCCGCCGTCCGGCGTGGCCGCCGAACCACCCAGTGCGGTCGCTACGAGCGGCTGCGGACTGGGCGCGAGGACGGCGACCGCTTCATGCTTGCGTGACCAAAACGGGATCTCGAACGGCTCGACACGGACCGTGTCGAAGCCAAGTTCAGTCAGCTCAACCACCGACCACGATCGCGCATTGGCTTCGGCCTCAGAGCCCGCAAGGCGTTGTCCAACTTCGGTCGTGAGGTCTTCAACAAATTTCAGACCGACCTCATCGACGAGCGCGCGATCCATTAGAGTTTTAGCCGTCGCTTCGGTTTCCGGATCGAGCTCTGCGGCGGTTTGCGCCCAGCTGGCGCTACATAGAGTTATTGCCGCGAGACCCGCAGCAAGTATGCGCTTTGGCATGGTGAATCTCTCCCAAGATTTGTGGGAGAGATTAGCCATATTCGCGGCAGCGTCCAGCTAGGCGGCAAAGGCTTCAATCGTTTGACGCGCCGCCGCGATTTTTTCGTCACCCGTGCTCATCAGCTGGTCCGCAGCGACGACTGAAACGTCATGAATGCCGACGAATCCGAGGACGTGGCGAATGTAAGGCGTGGCAAAATCGATGTCTGAGCCAGAGGGCGTACCGCCGGATGCGACAACCAGATAGGCTTTCTTGCCCTCCAGCAATCCGACTGGACCGTTTTCGGTGTATTTGAAGGTCTTACGCGCCCGCGCGATCAAATCAATCCAAGCTTTGAAGGCGGCCGGGACACCAAAATTGTAGATCGGGACGCCGAGCACCAATGTATCTGCGGCTTCAAGCTCAGCAATCAACGCATCCGACAGCGCGAGCGCCTCGCGTTGTTCGGGTGTTCGGGCGTCGTCTGGGGTGAAATTCGCGCCGACCCAGGTTTCGTTCAGCAGCGGCAGGGGTGAGGTGCCAATATCGCGCGTCACCACGGCGGTGTCTGCGCTGGAGATGGTGTCAACGACCGCCTGGCTGAGGGACCGAGAGATTGACCCATTGGTACGGGCTGATGCGTTGATATGAAGAATATTGCGGGCCAAAGAAGCCTCCGTGATTAGCTTATGCCAATCAGATGGATCTTTGGCCCGCAACCGGACAGAGCTCATTTACGGCAAACTGTTATGCCGTTTTTGTATATATTTCGGGCGCTAGCTCGCACCCTGATTGATCAGGGTCACCAATTGCGGGATCCCTTCGGTTGGAGGACGGGTTCTGAACCCTTCCTCTTTTTGCACCCCAGCGACTTCACCATCCGCCTTGATGTAGATGATCGCAGGGTGCGGCACGCCGTCGAAACGGCTGCCAGCTTTCATGTCCGTGTTCCGCAATCCAAACGCATCAATCATCGCAGAATTGGTATCGGACAGAAATGTGTATGAAAGATCGTTTTCAGACGCGAACGCCGTTAAGATCTCTGGGCTGTCATAGGTGATGACATTCATGGTCCAGCCTTGAGCTTCGAGATCGGCTTTGACGGTCTCGAGCTCCAGCGCCTGGGCTTTGCAGAACGGGCACCAATCGAGTGAGCGGCTAAAAACGACCACCGCGCCATTCTCGCCAGAAATACCAGCCAGATCGACGGTTTCGCCAGCGGCCGTGACAGCGCTGAACTCTGGAGCGGTGGTTCCAGCTTCGACGCAAACCATCGCGGTCGTGCCATCGTCCTCAGCTAGAGCTGTCGCGCCTGTCAAAAGAAGCGCTGTTGCCGCTATAAAAGATCGAACCATGCGGGCGACCCTCCTATTTGTTAAATCGGATGCGCCGTGTTTACGCGGCAGATGCGGCGCTGAACAGATGCTTCACGTGAGTGTGATGGCGAGTTTATCAGCGCGGCCGATACGAAAAAACCCTCCGATCGCAAGACCAGAGGGTTGCTCAAAAATACGGAGTAGGCTTACGCGAGCGCAGGCTCGAGCTTTTTACAGTCTTCGACGAGACCTTTCACCGCCTCAACAGAGGCCATGAACATTTCTTTTTCGCTGTCATTAAAATCGAATTCGATAACCTTCTCGGCGCCATCCGCACCGATCAAGGTTGGCACACCGACATAAAGACCCGCGAGGCCATACTGGCCGTCACACCAAGCGGCGGACGGCAGAACGCGCTTCTGGTCTTTCAGATAAGACTTCGCCATCGCAATCGCAGATTCGGCTGGCGCATAGTAAGCAGAGCCGGTTTTGAGCAGCGCGACAATCTCGCCGCCGCCTTTGCGGGTTCGGTCGACGATCGCATCAAGCTTCTCTTGGCTGATCCAGCCTTGTTTGACGAGCTCGGTGAGCGGCAAGCCGCCAACGGTTGAGTGACGCACCATTGGCACCATCGAGTCGCCGTGGCCCGCCAGCGTCCAAGCGTGGATGTCGGCCACCGAAACGCCGGTCGCTTCAGACAAGAAGTAAGCAAAGCGACTTGAGTCGAGCACGCCCGCCATGCCGACAACCTTATTGGTTGGCAGACCTGAGAATTGCTGCAGCGCCCACACCATCGCGTCGAGTGGGTTGGTGATACAGATGACGAATGCATTTGGCGCGTGGGCGGCAATGCCTTCGCCCACCGCTTTCATGACTTTCAAGTTGATGCCGAGGAGGTCGTCGCGGCTCATGCCGGGCTTGCGCGGCACACCGGCGGTGACGATGCAAACGTCAGCGCCAGCAATGTCGGCATAGTCGTTCGCGCCTTTGAGCGCGACGGAGCTATTATAGACCGGTGTCGACTCAGCGAGATCCAAAGCTTTGCCTTGTGGAAGACCCTCGGCAATGTCGAACAAAACGACGTCACCGAGCTCTTCACGTGCGGCCACATGTGCCAGCGTTCCACCAATCATGCCTGATCCAATAAGGGCGATCTTTTTGCGAGCCATCCCGGTCTCCTATAAAAAATGAGGTTTCTGGGCCCTCCCCTAACCGAGTGAGCACTCGGGCGCAATGTAGCCATGGTCGCAGGCCAAATTTAAGGCTGGATTTGCGGCGCGAACTCAGCCAAATCAAGCCGCATGATACCCCGCGCTCAGAAATCCCCCATCCCGCTCGAGCATTGCCACTTGGCCAAAGCCATTGAGATCTTAGGTGATCGCTGGACTTTGCTTATCCTCCGCGGTTCGCTGTTTGGCGTTCGGCGGTTCGATGACTTTCAAAAAGAGCTGACCATTCCAAGGACGGTGCTCTCTGGACGATTAAAGAAGCTGGTCGATCACGGTGTGCTGACGAAAAAAGCCTATAAAGAAGACGGCAAACGGGCGCGCCCGGAATATATCCTGACCGAAGCCGGTGAAGCTCTGCGCCCGGTTTTGATGGGGCTCAACCTCTGGGGCGATGAATGGGCGAGCGATGGATCGGCGCCATTGATGTCATTCACGCATGCCAAAACGCGCCAAAAGGTGCGCCCAGCGTTTGTCGATGAAAACGGCAAAGAGACAAAGCTGAGCGAGATGCGCATTTCGCTGCGCCGGTAGTTCGTAGACCTTTGCCGGTTATTCGCTTTCGCTAAGATGAGTGTCAACAAAATCGGCGACCGCTTGAAGTGTTTGAAGTCGCATCTCAGTCGTCGAGAGCCAGTGATCTGTCCCGGCGAACTCTAAAAGCTGCACAGACCTGTCCGCCGCTTCGAGGGCGGATTTCATTTTCCGGCTCTGCGCTAATGGGACGATCGTATCATCTCGCCCATGCACCAACAAAACTGGAGCTTGGAATGCTTCGGCATTTCGCGCGGGGGACGTTGCTCGAAGGATCTCTCCATCAGCCCCCAACTCACCGATGCTTGTTGTCCAATACTCGTATGCGTAACCGCGCGAACCTGTCCGTTGGCGAACATGAGAGAGAAAGTCTGGAAGATCGGTGACGGGCGCAATGGCGACGACGCATTTGTACATATCGGGTGCCGTCATCCCTCCCGCCAGAGCGGCATAGCCACCATAGCTTGCACCGACAATGCAAACGCGGTCTGGATCAACCCAACCCAGTGAGACGAGCGCAGCCACGCCTTCATGAATGTCGCGCTGCATTGCCTGCCCCCATTCGCCATACCCAGCGGCTTCAAATTGATGACCGAAACCACTCGATCCTCGGAAATTGGGTTGGAAAACAAGATAGCCCCGACTCGAAAAATACTGTGCCATCCAATCAAATCTCAGCACATCATTCGCATGAGGGCCGCCATGAGGAAGCACGATCAAGGGCAGTTGATCTGCTGCTGAGCCGACCGGCCAAGTTACAATCGATGGGATCATCATGCCATCTGAAGCGCGATATTCGACCGACTGCATTTGCCCTACCCAAGCGGTCGGTATGTCATACGCCTTGGCGACGCTGATCAATCTGCCAGTCTCAACATCGAAGATAAAGTAGCTTCCGGTTTCGCCCCCACCAGAGACTTTCAGCAAAAGACGGCGAAGATCTTCATTCCAATCGACAATGACGAGCTGGAAGCCTTCCATTCTTTGTTGGAGCTCCCCGAAGGAGGCTTCCAGATCCGGATCGAAGAACGCATACTCTGCGTTCAGCCCGGAAAACTCGACACCGAATACGCGGCGATTGTCATCGGACAGGACCCGAGCGACGTCTCGGCCTTCTTTCTCAAACAGGGGCTCTGAAAGGTTGCCTTCGAAATCAAGGCTATAGAGAACGGTCTCATCAAATGCGGCATTTATTCCGGTCAATAGGACCGCGTCTTCTGCCATCGTCATGCCGACGACATTATACGGCACACCACCGACGAAACGCGAGTCTTTCGGATCATTTGAGTAGATCCGCTTCCAAGAACCACCAGCTTTTGTGAAGATGCGATAGACATTGTCGTATTGGTTATAGTCTTCGCGCGCGATGATGGCTCCGCTAGAAGAGACGACCCAATCTGTCGTATAAGGGTACTTTGCTCTGCTTCCAGACCCCAGCCGGGCACTTTGCCGATCTCCTTCGAACACACGAACGCGGCCCGTATCTGGCTTTACTCTGAAGACCGTCGACCCAAACCCACCTACCCCTGCACGTCCTGAATTCACAGCTGAATTCATAGCTGGGAAGGTCAATGCCGGGACGAGAAACTCGCCACTTTCTTCGAGAACGCCAATAATCCGACTCGCATCTGAGCCAGGAAGCACGCCTTTCACAGACCTCAGCAATTGCTCGATCGTTTCGGCTTCCGTGTCATAAATGAATGAAAATCCAAACTCGAATTTCCCGATCACATTGAAAAGTGTCTCGGTCGCCGACGCGCGCAAAATGACATACCTATCTCCGATAAAATCGACAGAGATGGGCTTAAACCCTTCAATCCGGAACCCTGATTGCTGGCGCGTGGCAAAGTCTCGAACGAGGACGTATTCGCCATCTTCATCGTTCTTCAGCAAAGCCACTTTCTGACCGTCATCGGAGATTGCAGCCGATCGCACTGACGGCACGCTTCCATAGACATCCAACCCTGGCTGCGACGCATCAGGGGCTTGCGCTGCAACCGTGTGCGACCAGAAAATAAAAATAATTAAATTCACAAATATTAGACGCATATCCGCTCACCTATGATTTACTTTCTGTAAGCGATAATTATCGATCTAGTGTATTTTCGGCGTGTCGATTTATCTTGAAATTCTGAAGTCGAGTAAAAACCGACCACTATCCATTCGATTAGCTCAAATGAATGACATGCGCATGTCACCATCGCGGCAATACCCTCGGTCACACATTATTTTTTTAAAGAGAAAGGGCCGCTTGCGCTTAGCGCGCTTTGCCCCATACCCTGAGCGGATCAAATGCGCCCGTCTCAGCGGCACGCTGCAGTTGCGCAAGTTGGTCCCCAACAGGAGAATTGCTGTCGACCACACCGCCCCCGTAAATCGCTTGATCGAGCCGGCAAATCCGCTCGAAGAGATTCTCGGACCGTTCGACCAAATCCAAGAAAATGTCCGGTAAACCTCGACCGCGTTGCGCGCTCGCGTCTAAGGCCGGGTCTTCGCGATGGATGCGATACTTCGTTTGCATGGCATCCTCAGGATGCATGTCGCCGTCTTTGACTGCTTTTTGCATCACCAGCCAGGACGCCGCTTGCATTAATCGCGTGGTGAGCTCCATGCTCCACGCGGCATAAGTTAAGCTCGCTTCGCGCGGTAATGATGACGAAAGTTTGCGACCCGGACCATCAAGATATGACGCGGTTTCTTCAACCAGAGCCATGCCATCGACAAACACTTTTTCGAACACTTTTCCATCCGTGAAGGACAGATCTGTTATTTCTGAACCGGTATTTTTCGGCTGTTCGGCCATGCTCTTACGACTTCCAAATCGATCTTATTTTGTACGATATTTACCCGTGGCTTCCTTCGAAGATCTTAATCGCTTCCTCCAAAAAGCGCATCGGCTGCAGATTTGTGAGACTGTTTTCTCTCCAATTCCGCCTCGCACGCCGCGATCTCTGCTTTTAATTCATCTATCCGTTCGCGAAGGTCTTCAACCGAAAAGCGCTCTAAATCCACTTTCTTTTCAGGGGTTGGCTCGTCTTCAAACATGGTTTGCTCTTTCCCACTCGGTTTCCTCACCTTTATGTAGGTAGGAACACAGAAATAGACAGGAGTGTCAAATGGGCGAAACGATGTGGGCGGTGATTGCAGAAGACGATAAACCGCTGGCGCTAGGACAGGTCGAAAAGCCGGCGTGCGGCGCCAATGATGTGCTTGTTGAAATCGTCACCGCTGGGCTTAATCGCGCTGATCTCGTCCAACGACGCGGCATGTATCCACCGCCGCCCGGGGCCTCTGAGATCATGGGTTTGGAGTGCGCTGGAACGATCGTAGACGTCGGATCTGATGTCTCAGAGTGGGCGATTGGCGACCGGGTCTGCGGGCTCCTCGCTGGCGGCGGATACGCCGAGTTTGCGGCGATCGATCAAGGCTCCATTTTCGCGATTCCGGATGACATGTCCTTCAACGAAGCGGGCGCCTTACCAGAAGTCATGATGACCGTGTGGGCGAACATTTTCGATCGCTGTCAGTTCAAAGCCGGCGAAAGTGCGCTCGTCCATGGCGGCACCAGTGGCATCGGCACGATGGCCATCCAAATGCTCAAACATGCGGGCGCCGAGAATATTATGATCACCGCCGGCACGCGGGAAAAGTGTGAGTACGCTTCGCAACTTGGAGCCACTCATGCGATCAATTATCGCGAAGAAGACTTTGAAAGCCTTGTACGTAACGCTGGCGGCGCTGACGTTATCCTCGACATGGTCGGCGGGGATTATGTCCAAAAGAACATCTCGGCAGCAAAAGTCGGCGGGCGGATCGTCAACATTGCATTTCTGCAGGGCGCGCAAGTCTCCTTAAACTTAATGCCGCTTATGCTAAAACGTCTGGTCCTCACGGGCACGACCCTACGGGCGCGGCCCAATCCCGAAAAGGCGCGCATACGCGACGCCGTGCTTCGCGATTTCTGGCCTGCTGTGCTGTCCGGCGAGATTAAGCCCATTATCGATACCGTTTACAGTTTCGAAGATGCCGAAGCGGCGCACGCGCACTTAGCGAAAGGCGGGCATATTGGGAAAATCTTGCTGTCGAGACAGCAGACTTAGGCTTCCCTTCCGTCGTATCGCGTATTATGAGGTACGCGTTAGGTAATTTCACGCCGAAAACCCTGACCGCCCGAGACCGACGTCTCGGGCGGCTGCATTTCTGGCGGTCTCATAAAGGAGCTCCCAATGGCTGACATTCTGATGCCCAAAGCCACTGCGGTTTGGTTGATCGACAATACGACCCTCACCTTCGACCAAATTGCTGATCTTTGCGGTCTGCATCATCTCGAAGTCAAAGGCATCGCTGATGGCGATGTGGCGGAGAATATGCGCGGCGTCGACCCAATCTCTGGGGGCGAGCTGACCCGCGAAGAGATCCAAAAAGGCGAAGAAGATCCGGACTATCGTCTAAAAACAGCGCCATCTAAGATCGCGCACATCCCGCAACCAAAGCGCAAAGGCGCGCGCTATACGCCCGTTGCGCGCCGCGGCGACAAACCAGACGCGATTGCTTGGTTTATCCGTAACCATCCTGAGGTGACGGATCCACAAATCTCCAAGCTGATTGGCACAACCAAGGCGACGATCACAAACGTTCGCGACAAGACCCACTGGAATAGTCAAAATATCAAGCCCGTAGATCCGGTGACGCTCGGCCTCTGTTCACAAATCGAACTTGACGAAGTGATTGCGAAAGCCTCGGTTCGTCGCAAGAAAATGGAAGCCGAACGGGTGGAACAAGAAGCCGGACCGGGTCTCGCACCAGCCGAATCTGTTGAGCAAGCAGAGCCGTTTTCAGCCGAGCCAACCCCAGAACCCAGCGCAAGTTCGGATGAACCCAACGCTGACGACGTGTTCAGCGCGTTCAAAGACTAAGCAAGGTCCGCGCGACCTTAGTCATCCTATCAGTTTCGATCCGTCTGCGTCCGATCCGCAGCGGCAACGAAGGAGATCGGCATGGGCCGACAAAGAAAACGCAAAGGCGATCCTGTGCATGGCTGGATCGCCGTCGACAAACCCGTCAATATCACTTCGACCAAAGTCGTGGGGATCCTCAAACGCCTCCTAAACGCGCAAAAGGCGGGGCATGGCGGAACGCTCGACCCCCTCGCGGATGGGATTCTACCGATTGCCTTCGGAGAGGCGACCAAAACTGCACAATGGGCGATGGATTGCGACAAAGAATATGTCTTTACGATCGAGTGGGGCACGTCGACCGCCAGCCAGGACAAAGAAGGCGAGATTATCGCCACCTCCGATGTCCGCCCAGACCGCGCAGCGATCGAAACAGCCTTGCCTGGTTTCATCGGCGATATCGAGCAAATTCCGCCGAAATACTCAGCCATTAAAGTCGACGGCGAACGGGCTTACGATCTCGCGAGAGATGGCGAGACTTTCGACCTCCCGTCCAGACAAGTTACCGTCTATGAAGCCGAAATCGCCGCGGTCCCAGACGCGGATCATGTCACGCTACGCGTAGTGTCTGGAAAAGGGTTTTACGTGCGCGCAATGGCGCGCGATCTCGCTCGAGCGCTTGGTGCAGAGGGGCATGTCAGTCAGTTGCGAAGAACACGCGTGGGCGCTTTGGATGAAGCGATCTCGGTTCCGCTCGCAGAACTGGAAGCGTGTGGGGAAGACAAAGACAAATTGTTCCGCCATCTGCAACCGCTCGAAACCGTGATCGACGATATTCCTGTGATCGAAATATCTGCGGCAGAGGTTGCTTATCTCCGACAAGGCCGCGAGATCGTTTTGCTGCCGCATCAGGTGGACGCTTGGCGGGCTGAATTGACAGGGCAAGACACCGATCGCATAGCCCTGGCGATGAACGATGATCAAGCAGTCGCTCTCGGCGAGGTGCGTGCTGGTCGGTTTCAACCTAAAAAAGTATTCCAATTCTAGATCTTCCTGCGTGCTGGGCTTGACCCTTTGGATCAAAAATTGCACCTGTCGCGCTCAGCTTAGGGACGCTGTTTAAAAGAGGTAATTCCATGCGTGTGGCAATGATCGGGACAGGCTATGTTGGCCTGGTAAGCGGGGCGTGTTTTGCAGACTTTGGTCACATCATAACCTGCGTGGATAAAGACGCCAGCAAGATCGAACGCTTGCATCAAAACATTATGCCGATCTATGAGCCCGGGCTCGATGATCTTGTGGAAAAGAATGTCAAAGCCGAGCGGCTCTTCTTTACCACAGATGCGAAAGACGCGATCGCAGATGCGGATGCAGTTTTTATTGCAGTCGGTACGCCGTCTCGCCGCGGGGACGGTCATGCAGACCTCTCATATGTTTATGCCGCCGCTGAAGAGATTGCCGGCCTCATGACGGGCTTTACCGTCGTTGTAACCAAATCGACCGTACCCGTAGGCACCGGCGATGAGGTTGAAGAGATCATTCGCAAGACTAATCCAGACGCGGATTTCGCTGTGGTCTCAAATCCGGAGTTTTTGCGTGAAGGCGCCGCGATCAAAGACTTTAAGATTCCAGATCGCGTTGTTGTCGGAACCGACAGCGATCGCGCGCGTGAAGTTATGGAAGAGCTTTATCGTCCTCTCTTTTTGAATCAAACGCCAATTCTGTTCACAGCGCGTCGCACATCAGAACTGATCAAATATGCCGCCAACGCGTTCTTGGCCGTGAAGATCACCTTCATCAATGAAATGGCAGACCTTTGCGAAGCGGTTGGCGCGAACGTGCAAGAAGTCTCTCGCGGGATTGGCCTCGATGGCCGGATCGGCAAGAAGTTTTTGAACGCGGGACCTGGCTATGGTGGCTCCTGCTTCCCGAAAGACACTTTGGCGCTAACCAAGACTGCCAATGATCACAACTCGCCGGTGCGCATTGTCGATACTGTCGTTGAAGTGAACGCATCACGTAAGAAAGCCATGGCACAAAAAGTCATCGCGGCAATGGGCGGCGACGTCTCCGGCAAGACGATCGGTGTCTTAGGCTTGGCGTTTAAGCAGAACACCGATGACATGCGGGATGCCCCAAGCCTGGATATTGTTCCCGCACTTGTCGAAGCCGGCGCAACCGTGAAGGCGTTCGACCCGGAAGCGATGGAAGAAGCCAAGCACTTGCTCAACGGCATCGGCTATGCCGACAATGCCTATGACGCCGTCGAAGATGCGGACGCCATGGTCATACTGACCGAATGGGATCAATTCCGTGCACTAGATCTCGAGCGGATCAAGGGCGCGCTTAAGGGCGACGTTGTGGTCGACCTGCGTAACATTTATACGCCTGAAGATATGGCCAAACGAGGCTTTGCTTACACCTCTATCGGGCGGCCCGCATAAACTCAATTTTCAATTCTGGAGCCGAAATCATGAAGTTCTTTGTCGATACCGCAGACACCGCCGCCATTAAAGAACTCGCGGCGACGGGCCTGATTGATGGGGTGACAACCAATCCGTCTCTAATCATGAAATCGGGCCGAGATTTCGCAGAAGTCATCGCCGAAATCTGCGATCTCACAGACGGCCATGTGAGCGCGGAAGTTGTCGCGACAGAATGGGAAGCCATGGTCGCCGAAGGCAAGAAATTGCAAGCCATCGCGTCAAACGTCGCGGTCAAATTACCACTCACCATGGACGGTCTGCGCGCGTGTCGCGAGCTCGCAAATATGGGTACCGCGGTCAATGTCACGCTCTGCTTCTCGGCTAATCAAGCCTTGCTCGCCGCGAAAGCTGGCGCGGCCTATATCTCTCCATTCATTGGGCGCCTCGACGACATCAATGTAGACGGCATGGAACTGATTGAAGAGATCCGGGTGATCTACGACAATTACATGTTTGAGACCGAAGTTTTGGCGGCCTCCATTCGCGGTGCCAATCATGTCAAGCAATGTGCTTTGGCCGGCGCCGACGTCGCCACGGTCCCACCAAACGTGTTAAAAGGTCTCGCAGCACATCCGTTAACGGATAAGGGACTGGCCGCATTCCTGGCGGACGCTGAAAAGGGCGGTGTGAAGGTTTAGCACGCCTGGAACTTCGCGTTCTAAAAGCCATCCGAATTCGAAATCGACCCCTGACCGCTTTCGCGTCAGGGGTCGATTCACAAATGGAGATGATGCGACTTGGCTAACGCCTCGCAATAACTTCAAGCGCGGTCCGTTACCCAGCAAGAACCGTTTGCGGCTTGCGCTTGTCGAACATTGACCAGACGCCTTCATCGCCGTGCCAATCACCTTGGGTGGCACCTTTGGAATATTCGGTCGCGCGCGCCTCAAAGAAGTTCGCGTGTTCGACCCCGTTCAAGATTTCTGTCAGCCAAGGGATCGGGTGTTGCTCGACGCCGTAAATCGGATCGAGCTTTAACTGGCCCATGCGCCAATCGGCGATATAGCGAATGTATTGCTGGATATCCTTCGGCGTCATGCCCTCGACTTCGCCAGCCTCAAAAGCCAGCTCGATGAACTTGTCTTCAAGCTTCACCACAGTCTCACACGCATCGCGAATGCGATCCTTTACACGTGAAGTCAGCGCTCCGGTTTCAGCCGCGAACGTGTGGAACATCTTCATCATACCCTCGCAGTGCAGCGATTCATCGCGCACGGACCAAGATACGATCTGTCCCATCCCTTTCATCTTATTGAAGCGCGGGAAGTTCATCAGCATCGCAAACGATGCGAACAATTGGAGACCTTCGGTGAAACCGCCGAACACCGCCATAGATGTGAGAATGTCTTCCTCGGTCTCTGTGCCGAACTGGCCCAGATAATCATGCTTGGCCGCCATTTCTTCGTATTCCATGAAGGCCGAGAACTCTGAATCTGGCATGCCGATGGTTTCAAGCAACAGCGCATACGCGGCAATGTGAACCGTTTCCATATTGGAGAAGGATGCGAGCATCATGCGCACTTCGACCGGCTTAAACAGCGGCATATAGTTTTCCATATAATTCGCGCCGACTTCGACGTCAGACTGTGTGAAAAACCGGAAAATCTGCGTCAGCAGATTGCGCTCTTTATCATTGAGTTTGTTGACCCAGTCTTTGCAGTCCTCGCCAAGCGGAACTTCTTCCGGCAGCCAGTGCACTTGCTGCTGCAATTTCCAAAAATCATATGCCCACGCATAGCGGAACGGTTTGTACGATTTGGACGGTGTTAACAGTCCTGGAAGTTTCATCATGCCGTCGGCCATTGGCTTTCCCCTGCCTAATCTCTATCACACCACATATAGTGTCTGAAGCTGGAGCTGCACGCAAGATGTGTCCTGCTGTGCTGCGGCACTTCTCCACAGGCTGCCCACAAGAAAGGCTCTGTTAACTTCGAATCAGGTTCATATTAGCACCGATGCGCGCTTAGCGCGCAATCGAAATAGAGACTGCCCCAAAACGTTGTGGGCCAGTCTGAGCAACAAACTCTTCAGTGCGGTGAACGTAGGTGAAAGCGACTTGAACATCGCCCTGATGCAAGGCAAACCCGAGCTGCAAGTCGGCGCCATAATCGCGTCGATCCGACACCCGCGCGCTATCGCGCCAGAGATTGCCATCCAAAAACATATCGCGCGCAACCGCTCGGCCCTCGAGACCCGCAAATAAATAGCCCCCAAGAGGCTGGCCGGGTTTAAACACGCCAGCACCTGCCAATGCCGGACGAATGCGCGGGGGGCCAAAATCTGAAGACAAATCCCAACCGATCCGCGCCATGCCGCCAACGGCACCGTAGGTTCGCACATTGCCGATCGTTGCGCCGCCATGGAGCGCGTAATCTGTTTCCAAGTTGAACGGCAATCCGGGCCCCTCAAACTGCCAAAGGCGTTGCGCGGTGATTTCGAGACCAGGTTCGTCTTTGAGCTGCGACGCCCATCCACGCGGTTCGACAGCCTGCAAAAGATCGTGCCAGTTTTCCTGCACGAATTCTCCGCCCGCGGAGGGGCCGACAACGCCCAGATTGACTTGCAGCACGTCCTGCACCGTCTGTGTCAAACCCACGCGCGTCGTGGCCACTACTGTGGCCGACCCATACAGCCAAGCGGCATAAGGGCGATCTGTGGGATCAGGAATTTCGGCAGAAATGTCCTCGGGCGTGAAAATCGTATGTGATAATGCAAAGCCTTGGCGCAGCTCCGTGCGATCCAAATCCAGGATCGGAATTCGGTTCGCAACCCAATTTAATCCTGGTGTCACTTGATTGGCCGGTCTGACGCGTTCCAAACGCAATCCATTAGAATAGTTGCGGTCTGTGCCACCAAACAGATCATTCTCGGAGGTTAGAGACCAGACGCCAACAGGCGCGTTCGTCAGCGGAGGGGGAGCGCCAGTTTCGGCGGCGGCTTTAGGGATAAAAAAAGCCGCCAAAATGGCGGCCACAAAAGCAATTCGATCGACCATGCGCTTAGCGCTTAATCGTAAAGCTCACGCCTGCGAAGTCCTCATTTTCACTCGCCCCGAGATTACGCTCACGATATTCGACTTCTCGTCGGATGTAGCTGAACGATAGCTGGCCCATACCGCGCTGAATGGACAAACCCGCCTGGATATCGCCAACAGTCACTTTATCACGAAGGGCCATGCTTCCTGCCGAGGCAATGGT
Organism: Pseudomonadota bacterium; assembly: GCA_038531195.1. Lineage (GTDB taxonomy): Bacteria > Pseudomonadota > Alphaproteobacteria > Caulobacterales > Hyphomonadaceae > Henriciella. The sequence goes on along the minus strand of JBCBBY010000012.1, from coordinate 37,414 downwards.
TTCTTCACCGGGTTCCCAGACCAAAGCTTCGCCATCCGCGCCTGCGAAGAGATACCAACCTGAACTTACAGCCTCGCCACGCTTGTCGAAATTTTGTCCGATCCGCACTTCACCCCCGAAACGGCGAGATGCGAATGGGCCATCGCGCGTGATGGCGACACGTGGGGCGATCCCAACGTCAAAGCCAAGACCCGTGCGCTCTGCCGGGGCAGAAAAGGCAAATTCGGCAACCAAGCGGCGTTGTTCCCGCGGAACAGGAGACAAGCTCGCCTCGGTTCGATCAGCGGCGACGTCGGTCATAATTGTGCTTGAATATAAGCGACGGCTGCTCAGGGCGTTCGAGGCGTCGATCCCAAAATCGAGGTCGGTATCGGTCGGCACCTGAAATCCGAAATGACGCGTGGTCTCTGTTTGCGTAAACGACGCGGTGTACATTAAATTTACGCGTGCGCTCGGGCGTTCAGCTAGCGATCGGCTGGCAGCAATGATTGTGGCATTGTCAATCACAGGGCCCACGTTCTCTTGAGCGTGCACACACGTCTGACATGCCATCGCGGCTATCATTGATGCAGTTGCAACAATCATCGAACCCACGCCTTTCATCATGTCAGCTCCGTCTTGTTCCCCCGAAGCTGACCTGGTTTCGTTACCCTAACATGAACGATTCAATGAGGCGAATCGTGGGCAAGCGCAGCTAATTAATCATTTCAGGATCACGTAATTGTGAATAACCCCGTCATTCCTAGGCTTTCCGGGCCATCTTGGCTCGTGAACCTTGGTTAATACATGCTAGATTTTTTTTCATGTTTTGACGATTTTGGGCATTTTTTCATCCAACTGTCACAAGACCAGCACACCCAGAAATAGATTTTATACTTTGTTTACCATGTTTGAGGCGCGCCTCGTGAGACGAGGGTAAGAAAAAACCCCGCCAGAAGCGGGGTTTTACAAATTAGGTGGTAGACTAAGCTACTGGCAAGCGAGGCACTCATCATAGTCTGTATTTGGCACTTCCATTCCGGACATGCTCGCTTCCTTATCCTCAGCCCCGGCAAAACTTGCGCGCTGAACCGACTTAGAACGGCAGTAATAGAGCGACTTCACACCCTTTTCCCAAGCGGTCCAATGCAGCATGTGCAGGTCCCACTTATTGATGTCTGCCGGCAGGAAGACGTTTAAAGACTGAGCCTGACAAATATATGGCGTGCGGTCGGCGGCATGTTCGATGATCCATCGTTGATCGATCTCAAACGCGGTTTTGAAGGTCGACTTCTCGTGCTCGTCTAGGCAGTCCAGGTGCTGAACAGATCCCTCATGCTCGAGGATCGAGGTCCAGACCTCATCCGTGTTTTGGCCCTTCTCGTCGAGCATTTTCTCGAGATACTTATTCTTCACAGTGAACGAGCCAGACAGCGTCTTGTGGGTGTAGACGTTTGCCGGAATCGGCTCGATGCCAGCACTCGTGCCGCCACAAATGATTGAGATAGACGCCGTAGGCGCAACCGCCATTTTGTGGCTGAAGCGCGCCATCATGCCCGCTTCGGCCGCATCTTCACACGCGCCGCGCTCTTTTGCGAGCTTCACAGACGCCGCATCGGCACCTTGGCGAATGTGCTTGAACAGTTTCTCGTTCCAAACCTTCGCCATGGCGCTTTCCATGGGCAGGTTCAGAGACTGCAAGAAAGAATGGAAACCCATCAGGCCAAGACCAACCGAACGCTCGCGCTTGGCCGAGTAGACGGCGCGGGCCATTTCTGGTGGGGCGCGGTCGATGAAGTCTTGCAGAACATTGTCGAGGAAGCGGTAGACGTCTTCGAGGAAGTTCTCGTCTTTGCTCCACTCAAAATACTTCTCAGCATTGATCGAGGACAGACAACATACCGCCGTGCGGTCTTCGCCCATATGGTCGATGCCGGTCGGCAAAGTGATTTCCGAACACAGGTTTGACTGCGTGACTTTGAGGCCAAGCTGACGCTGGTGCGCCGGCATCGCATTGTTCACCGTGTCGGTGAACAACAAGTATGGCTCACCGGTTTGGATGCGAAGTTCCAGAATCTTCTGCCAGATCTTACGCGCATTCACTTTGCGCAGCGGCTCACCAGATTTCGGCGACAGAAGATCAAACTCTTCATCATTCTTCACCGCTTCCATGAAGGCGTCAGTGATGTTGATGCCATGGTGCAGGTTCAGAGACTTACGGTTGAAGTCGCCAGACGGCTTACGGACTTCGAGGAATTCTTCGATTTCTGGGTGGTGGACATCCAGATAGCATGCCGCGGAACCACGACGTAGAGAGCCTTGGCTGATTGCCAGGGTCAGCGAGTCCATCACGCGAATGAACGGAATGATGCCGCTGGTCTGGCCGCTATTGCCGACTTTCTCACCGATCGAGCGGACATTGCCCCAATAGGTCCCGATGCCGCCGCCATTGGAAGCGAGCCAGACATTTTCAGTCCAGGTTCCAACGATATCGTCGAGGCTGTCGCCGACTTGGTTCAGGAAGCAAGAGATTGGCAGGCCGCGATCGGCGCCGCCATTCGACAGCACGGGTGTCGCTGGCATGAACCAGAGTTTCGACATGTAGTCGTACAGACGTTGGGCGTGATCTGCATCGTCCGCAAACGCCTCAGAGACGCGCGCAAACATGTCTTGGTACGACTCGCCTGGCAGCAAATAACGATCTTCCAGCGTCACTTTTCCGAACTCGGTCAAAAGCGAATCACGCGAGCGATCGACCTCTACGCTCGGTACGACTCGCAAAGAAGGTGCGCCGGATTGCGCGGCCTCTTTGTTAACCGCTTTCGCGAGTGTTGCTTCGTTGGTGCCTGCCATATCGTCTTACCCCTTGCAAAAGGCCCATCACATATAGGAATGAAACAGAAAACCGCCACATACGGTGTTTCAAATCAGCCCTCACACAACATATTGTGCCTCTAAGGTTAATGAGAGGTCAACAGGGTCCGTCTCAAAAACGTCATTTTGGTGGTGGATAAGTGGTTAATGGCTGGTTAATTCTCAGCCCTCACGCCCGTACCTATTAGGACTTCGAGCCCCCTGGTTTTGCTGCAAAAAAATAGGTTACCGGATGGCTTGTTTTTTTTAACAAATTGATCCTGAAGCGGATAGAATCGGGGACGATACAACGCCTAGTGGTTTTCTCAGTGATTTCCACATGATTTGAGTGAGACACTATATGTAGTAGGTGAGGAATGGCGCTCGCCTAAATGCTCCATTTCCGCTGACACCCGCACAAGCAGAAGTCGATGGAACGGGGACAAACACAGTCTCTCAGGTGCGATGCAACTTTGGCTCACAGTTTACGCAGGCATCTGCGGAGAGCTCGCATCAAAACGAATCACTTCGCACGGGGCGGACTAATCCACGATGTGTTAGCTCTTGTCCGCGATCCAAGCCTCGAATAATTTGAGTGCGATCAAAGGAGTCGGAAATGAGATCGAGAAAAGCTCTTCTTTTCGCAAGCCTGATTTTGCTCGCCGGATGCACCCTGACCCGCGCGGCCAGTCAGCCCGCGGCTCAAACCCTCAATTGGCTCACAGGCTGCTGGCAGAGCGAAGATGGCAGCACGCGTGAGGTTTGGTCACAATCGGAAGATGGCTATTATTTTGGATATTCTGTCGTACTGAAAGAAGATAAGGTCGTCTTCTTCGAACAAATGCGAATTGATCCCGGCGAAATGCCGACCTTCCAGGCCTATCCACGTGGGGCAGGTCCGTCTGGGTTCCCCGCCGTTTCGCTCACCGAGAAGGATGTCACCTTCGCCAATCCGGATCACGATTACCCGCAAAAAATTACTTACATCCGAGAGGGGGATGCGCTGAAAGCGGTGATTTCATTGATCGATGATACGAGGCAAGGTCACTTCAACTATGTCGCTTGCGAAGCCGACGGATCATAGGCGTTTCGCAGTTGCAATGATCCCGCCGCTTTACGCCACTTGCCGCGAACTCTAGGAAATATCCATCGCTTTTGGGGGCGATGAGGAGCCTTTTATGCGCATCATGATCGTGACAGATGCCTGGGAACCCCAGGTAAATGGCGTTGTCCGCACCATGCAGCGCGTGATCGCAGAGCTTGAAGCCGAAGGTCACGAGTTTGAAGTGATCCATCCGGGGGCTGGCTTTAACACAATGCCACTTCCCACCTATCCTGAGATCAAGCTTGCGCTTTTTGCAGAGCGGAAAATCAAAGAGCGGTTCGAGGCGTTCGAACCCGACGCCGTGCACATCGTAACCGAAGGCACGCTCGGCATGGCCGGGCGGAAAATGTGCTTGAAGATCAAACATCCCTTTTCAACGGCCTATCACACACGCTTCCCTGAATATGTCTCTGCGCGCATGCCGGTTCCGACCGCAGCGGGCTACAGCTTTGTCCGCTGGTTCCATAAATATTCGGGCAAGGTCATGGTGCCAACGCCGAGCATGGTCGAAGAGCTTGAAGCCAAGCGGTTCATCAACCTTGTCGCGTGGACACGCGGCGTCGATACAGAGCTCTTTCACCCCAGCCGGCGCATCGAAGCCGGTGCGGGTAATGATCCATTTGCAGGCTTGCCTCGGCCGATCTTTTTAAACGTGGGCCGGGTCGCTGTTGAAAAGAACATCGAAGCCTTTGTAGAGCTCGACCTGCCTGGCTCGAAAGTCGTGGTCGGTGATGGCCCGGCATTGGAGTCGCTAAAAAAGAAGTACCCCGATGTCCACTTTCTCGGCGCACGCTTCGGCGAAGACCTCGCCAATTACTATGCAAGCGCCGATGTGTTCGTCTTTCCGAGCCTCACCGATACGTTTGGCCTGGTGGTCTTCGAGGCCATGGCATCGGGAACGCCCGTCGCTGCCTATGAAGCGACGGGGCCGAAAGATGTCATTCCAGGGTCCGATGCAGGCACGATCACGGCCGTAGGAGGAGACCTCGCGGCGGGCGCCATTGCCTGCCTCGATCTGAAGCGAGAGACCTGCCGCACATATGCCGAAGGCTATAGTTGGCGATCAGTGGCGCTGGCTTTCTTAGAGAACTTGCAGCCACTCCCTACCCCTGAACGCAGACGGTTTTGGCAAAAACTGCGCCGTAAGAAAAAGACGTGGATCGATTGGGAGCAATTTACCGATTGGATGAACCTGCCAGACGATGAGAAGAAGAAGGATTAACACCTTCAAATTTCTGCAAGATTTCTCCTAGCGGAAAGCCTGATTGAAGAGGGAATCTCCTCAGACGTGTAGCGGCTCTAAACTGACAGCGTAATCAGTTATGGTGTGCGTCTTTAACGCGCTGGACTGGCCTTAAACTTGCGTCTAAAGACGCCACGAAATCAATATCTTGGCAAAAGAGGTTTTACATGGCTGTTCGCGTCGCAATTAATGGGTTTGGCCGCATCGGTCGCCTGGTCCTACGCTCTATCATCGAACATGATCGCAAGGACATCGAAGTCGTCGCGATCAACGATCTGGGGCCCGTCGAAACAAATGCACACTTGCTGCAATATGACACCGTTCACGGCAAACTGAACGAAGACGTTGTGGTCGACGGCGATATGATCCGCGTCGGTGACCGCGCTTTTAAATGCACAGCGATCCGCAACCCCGCGGAGCTGCCACATGGCGACATGGGCGTCGACATCGCGTTTGAGTGTACCGGTATCTTCACCGCCAAAGAAAAAGCCGCTGCGCATCTCGAAGCCGGCGCTAAGCGCGTCCTGGTGTCCGCCCCAGCGAGCGGCGCTGACAAAACCATTGTATACGGCGTGAACCACGAAACGCTCGGCGCCGACGACCTGGTTGTTTCCAATGCCTCTTGCACAACAAACTGCTTGTCGCCCGTCGCGAAAGTCCTGAATGACACGGTCGGCATTGAGCGCGGCTATATGACCACCGTTCACGCTTATACCGGCGACCAACCCACCCTCGACCGGATGCATAAAGATCTTTATCGGGCCCGTGCTGCGGCAAGCTCCATGATCCCGACGTCTACTGGCGCAGCAAAAGCTGTCGGCCTCGTCCTGCCAGAACTCGCCGGTAAGCTGAACGGCTCTGCGGTTCGCGTTCCAACACCCAACGTATCGATGATCGATCTTGTATTCGACGCGGCGAAAGAAACCAGCGTCGAAGACGTCAACGCCGCCATCAAAGCAGCATCAGAAGGCCCGATGAAAGGCGTCCTCGGGTATTCCGAACTGCCGCTGGTCTCTGCAGACTTCAATCATGATCCGCACAGCTCAACCTTCGCAGCGGACGGCACGAACGTTACGGATGGCAAATTGGTCCGCGTGCTGAGTTGGTATGACAATGAGTGGGGCTTCGCGACACGTATGAGCGACACCGCCCTTCACATGTCGAAATTCCTCTAAGCGGACGAATAACAGATGGCCGACTTTAATACCCTCGACGATATGGACCTCGCCGGGAAGGTCGTGGTCACGCGGATCGACATCAACGTTCCCGTTGAAGCCGGCAAAGTGACCGATACGACTCGGATCGACAAAGTCGCGCCTACCATTCTGAAAATCCTCGAAAAGGGCGGCAAGCCTGTCTTGCTCGCCCATTTCGGCCGCCCGAAAGGGCAACCCAATCCAGACATGTCCTTGCGAGTGACCGTGCCTTCTTTGGAGGCGGCGCTCGGCAAAACTGTCACCTTCGTCGAACGCCCCGATCGGGCTGCGATAGATGCCGCACCGGCCGATGCCGTTATTTTGGTGGAGAATACGCGCTTCACGCCAATGGAAGAAGCCAATGATCCGCAAATGGCCGGCTTTTTGGCTTCGCTCGGGGATGTCTATTGCAACGACGCCTTCTCGGCCGCACATCGCGCGCATGCATCGACGGAAGGGATTGCAAAGCTTCTCCCGGCCTGTGCGGGTCTGCTGATGGAAGCCGAACTCAAGGCGCTCGACGCCGCGCTCGGCAATCCGAACAAACCCGTCCTTGCCGTGGTTGGCGGTGCGAAAGTCAGCTCAAAAATCGATCTCTTGAAAAACCTCGTCTCAAAGGTCGACGCTTTGGCGATTGGCGGCGGCATGGCCAACACTTTCCTCGCCGCGCGTGGCTACAGCATGGGCAAGTCGCTCTGCGAACATGATCTGACCGATACCGCCAAAGCAATCGAAGCCAATGCCAAGGCAGCGGGCTGCGATATCCTTCTGCCAATGGATGTCGTCGTCGCCAAAGACTTCGCCGCGAACGCCGAACACCGCGTCTGCGGCCTCGACGAGGTGGCGGACAATGAGATGATCCTTGATGCTGGACCGCAAACGGTCGCCATCCTGGCTTCGGCCCTCGATGTCGCCAACACGCTTGTGTGGAACGGTCCCCTCGGCGCGTTCGAGCTGACCCCATTTGACAAAGCGACGGTTCAGGCTGCTCAAGCGGCGGGCACGCGCTGCAAATCAGGCGCCCTGGTTGCGGTTGCCGGTGGCGGCGACACGGTCGCGGCTTTAAATCACGCCAATGTGGCACAAGATTTCACCCATATCTCCACCGCGGGTGGCGCGTTTCTTGAATGGATGGAAGGCAAACCCCTTCCCGGTGTCGAGGCGCTAAAAGGCCAAAAATGACCAATTCATTCTCCTTCCGCTGGCCAAACGAGTTCGCGGAAGCAGAGGCCACCGAAAAGACAGCGGTGTCAGGATCACAATTAACATTCACCACCAGGCTGATCGCAAAACGCGTTCAGCCTTTTTTCTATCTTGAGAGGGACCTTTAAGATGGTAGATTCACAAATGACTCAGCAGGCCGCCGAAAAAGCCGGCTTTGTCGCAGCTTTGGACCAGTCGGGGGGATCGACGCCTAAAGCACTCAAACTATACGGTATCGAAGACGATGCCTGGTCGAGTGATGAGGAAATGTTTGGCCTGATCCACGACATGCGCGCCCGCATCGTGAAATCACCCGCCTTTACTGGCGAAAAAGTCATGGGCGCGATCTTGTTCGAACGCACCATGGATGGTGAGATTGATGGTGTCCCAACGGCGCAATATCTTTGGGAAAATCGCGGCGTCGTCCCCTTCCTGAAAGTGGACAAGGGCCTTGCCCCAGAAGAGAACGGCGTTCAACTTATGAACCCGATGCCAGAGCTGGATGCGCTGCTCGAGCGCGCGGTTACCAAAGGTATTTTTGGCACCAAAATGCGCTCAGTCGTTCATGCTGCGAACCAAGCCGGCATCGCCGCGAATGTGGCGCAGCAATTCCAAGTCGGGCTACAAATTCTGTCGCATGGCTTGGTGCCGATCATTGAGCCAGAAGTGAACATCACGATCGCGGACAAAGCGGAGGCGGAAGACATCCTGCTTGCCGAAATCACCAAGCAGCTTGAGACTGTTCCAGCCGACAAGCAGGTCATGCTGAAACTATCCTTACCAGAAAAAGCCAATCAATACAAAACGCTGGTTGATCACCCACGTGTCATGCGCGTCGTGGCGCTATCAGGCGGCTATAGCCGCGAGGATGCCAACCGCAAACTCTGTGAAAATACTGGCATGATTGCGAGCTTCTCTCGCGCGCTGACCGAGGGTCTGTCTGCAGGTCAATCCGATACGGATTTCGATACCATGTTGGCCGGCACGATTGACAGCATCTATGATGCGTCTTGCGCAGGCTAAGCTGAGACATTTTCTTTGTGCGAAAGGCGGCCCGTTGGGTCGCCTTTTTCATTTTCCGGCTCGCAGACCCGAAGATTGACGCACAGCAATCTCACTGCCCTAATGGGCGGATGGAACAAAAGTCTCTGCTCTGGCGGCTCGTGCATACCGGTTTACTCTCCGGTGGGATGAGCGCGCTCGTCGCGCTTATCGTCACCCTAGTGAATACAGGGGCGGATGGCGGGCTTGCTAAGCGCTGGCTGATTGCCTGGTCTCTCGCCTACCCTGTCGCTTGGTTCGCCGCGTTGATTTGGGGGCCGAGCGCCAGGATGCTGACCAATTGGCTGCTCGGATCTTGGCCTAAATCTTGACGAAACCGGCCTGATCGGCGCAAACCGTCCCATCATGTCTGAACCTCAACGCGAACGCCCACGCCTTTATCTGATCACACCGCCTCAAATTGAGGATGTACCGGCTTTTGTGGATCTGTTTCGCGCCGCAATCCAAGGCGGTGACATTGCCAGCCTGCAAATCCGAGTGAAAAATGGCGATGAGATCGATACCGCCAAGACGCGTGAAGTGGCCCAAGCGGTCAAGCGTATCTGCCAAGCTGAGCATATCGCGCTAATCATCAATGACAGCCCGCAACTCGCCCGCGCTTTGGATGCCGATGGCGTCCATCTTGGTATGGATGATATGGACATCGCTGAGGCGCGCGATATCGTCGGGCCAGACGTGATTATTGGCGCAACTTGTAAAGACTCGCGCCATCAAGCGATGATTGTCGGCGAAGCTGGTGCCGACTATGTCGCCTTTGGCGCGTTCTTTCCGACCGCGACCAAGGCGAGCACAACGCGCGCCGAACCAGATGTACTGACCTGGTGCCAGGTGTTTCTTACACTCCCTTGCGTCGCGATTGGCGGCATCACGGTCGACAATGCAGGCCCGCTAGTCTCAGCCGGCGCCGATTTTCTCGCCGTGTCCAGTGGGGTTTGGGATCACAACGATGGACCAGCTGCGGCCGTGGCAATGTTCAATAGAGTGATCGATGAAGCGATCTCAGGGTCTGAGATTTAATTGATTGATCGTTTGAAGCACCCCTAAGTTCGCCCCATTTTCCGTCGACGCCAGCGCAAGCTGGAGTCCATGGCATGAATGCACCTGTGAGCTCAGATGAAATTTCTGTCCTTAGACCCCAGCTTGCGCTGGCGTCGGCGGGGTTTGGTGCTCCTTGTCCGCGCTTTCGTTCTACTCCGCTTTTGGCGGCGGCGCAGCGCGGCCGGTCACCTGATCATGCAGCGATTTATCCATTCGGAATTGCGCCAGGACAAACTCGGCCACGACGCGCAAAATAAGCAAAGCGACAATCGCCTTAAACGGGGTTGTGATCATCCCCCAAAGTGCTCGATCCCAATCATTATCCAAGAACGTCAACCAGAACCAGAATTGCCGTACCGCGTGCCACAGGATCCCAATAATCCCGAGCCAGAACAAGATCCGCACCAAAGTTGCGCCCATTGGTTTTTCGAAGCTTAGATAATCAGACAGAATGCCCATGCGCCGCCCTCCTTTTGAATTGTTCCCCTATAAAACCGCAAGCGCCCCGGTCTGTCCACAAAACTTGACCAAACCGCCCGTCACGGCTACGCCGCGCGCTCTACTGATGAGGACGTCACATGGCCAAGATTAACGGCAACGAAATCAAACCCAATATGGTGATTGAGTATAATGGCAGCGTCTGGCGCGCGATGAAATGCAATCACGTGAAGCCCGGCAAAGGCGGCGCCTTCAATCAGGTTGAGATGCGCAACTTGTTTAACGGCTCAAAGGCCAATGAACGCTTCCGGGCCAACGAAACCGTTGAGCGTGTGCGCCTTGAGCAGAAAGACTTTCAGTTCCTGTATGATGCCGGTGAAGCCTACGCCTTCATGGATCAGGAATCGTTTGAGCAGATCGAGCTTCAAAAAGACTTTGTCGGCGAGGATGGCGATTTCTTGCAAGACGGTATGACCGTTGAAATTGAATTCTATGGCGAGACCCCCATTGGCGTCGCGCTGCCGCAGCAAGTGACTCTCACTGTCGAAGAGACCGAGCCTGTGGTTAAAGGTCAAACCGCAGCCAACAGCTTCAAACCGGCAACCTGTGACAATGGTGTTCGAGTGACGGTGCCACCCTTCATCGGCGTCGGTGAACGCATCGTCGTTCAAACTGAAGACCGCACCTATTTGCGCCGCGCCGACTAAAGGGTCGTCAATCCATGTCTAAACCTTCCGCGCTTGGAAATGTGATCATCGAAGCGGCCCGCAAGGCCGGGCGCTCTTTGGCACGCGACTTTGGCGAAGTTGAATTCTTACAGGTCTCGAAAAAAGGGCCTGCTGATTTTGTCTCCAACGCGGACCACCGCGCCGAAGACATAATTTATGAGCATTTGACCAAAGCACGGCCTGGCTATGGCTTCGTGATGGAAGAGCGCGGAATTGTTGAAGGCACAGACAAGACCAACAAGTTCATTGTCGACCCGCTCGATGGCACGCTGAATTTCTTACATGGCCAACCGCACTATGCCGTATCGATTGCGCTAGAGCGTGAGGGGCAGCTTTTTTCTGGTGTCGTCTATGACGTCGCGAAGAATGAGATTTTCTGGGCTGAAACCGGCCGGGGTGCATGGCTCGGGCAACGCAAGCTGCGCGTTGGCGGCCGCAAGAATTTGGACGAAGCCGTGATTGCCACCGGCACGCCTTGGATTGGTAAAGCCGAAGAACTTCACACCCGATTCACGCATGAAATCAGCATGATGACCCGCACCGTTGCGGGCATTCGCCGATATGGGTCTGCTGCCTTGGATCTTGCCTGGGTGGCAGCCGGCCGTTTTGACGGGTTCTGGGAAAGCGGCCTTAGCCCGTGGGACATAGCTGCAGGCATGATCCTCGTACGCGAGGCCGGCGGCGCGACAACTGAAATCAATGGCGGCGACCCACTCAGCACAGGCTCTATCCTGTCAGCCAATGCGGACTTGCACCCGAAGCTCGAGAAATTGCTGCGTAGCGCCGGGAAGCGCGCGCCAAATGTCGACTGATCCTACCCCTGAAAAAAGTGTGGGCGGTGGCCCGATCTCGCGTTTGCGAGGCGGTATCCGTTGGCTAAATGCGAATAAGAAGCGCTTCTTTTGGTGGTGGGTTGGATATCAAGCGATCAAAGGCATCATCACACTGTCGCTGATTTGGATCCCATTATTGCTACTCTGGTTGCGCAGTCGGGGCGAAGCTTAACTGCCAAAGACCGCTGCAAAGGCGGCGGACGCAGCGACCAGCCCCAATGCCGACCCAACCGCAATCACTACGCGTTTCAGCAACTTGTTCACAGACAGGCGCTTGAAGAAAAAGATCCCCACGGCGATGAGCGGCAATAGGCCCATCAAATAGGCGATCACCAACCAAAACCCTAAACCATCCGCAGCCGGGGGCACCGCGCCATCCACCTCGGCGAATGACACATCGCCATCAAACATGCGCAGCTGCGGCGCCATCTCGACGCACGTGCTGCCATAGAATGTCGCCGTTTCCACCGCATCTGTCTGACACGTCTCGCCAAAGCTTATCAGCTCGGCCACAGGCGTCGCGATTTGCACCATAATCGAGATGGTGATCACGATGAGCGCATATGGGATCAGCAGAAACCGCCAAAAATACTTGGTCGACATCGCGCCTTGGGTCGCGACCGATGAGGCGACGATCAGCGTTCCGGAGGCTGCGATACTCACAGCCATCACGTCCAATCCGTTGATGTTCCAGCCAAAAATATTGTCCAGAAATGTCGCAATTGCGGGGAAGAGTCCTGCAAACAAGCCAGAGATAAACTTCAGGGGTCCGACCAACGCAACGAACGTGCCGATCAGTTTGACCAGCTGCATCGCCAAAAAGCCAACACCAAACGTATCTGACAGTGATCGTAAGATCTGCCACATAGCTCATCCCTCTCCGCCAAGAACCATGGCAAAGACGGGCAGCATTAACAAGCCGTAAGGGTTAGCTGTTCAGCTCAACATCCCAGTAGAGATAGTCCATCCACGTCTCGTGTAGATGGTTGGGCGGGAATTTGCGGCCCATTTCCTGAAGGAAATAATTGCTGGGTCGCACGGGTTTGCGCTGCGGATGCATGCCGCAATCGTTTGGCATCCGCCCACCTTTTTTAAGATTACAAGGTGAGCAGGCCGCGACGATGTTTTCCCAAGTCGTCCGACCGCCTTTGGAGCGCGGAATAACGTGATCAAAGGTCAGATCGTGCGGCGAGCCGCAATAGACGCACTTGAACCCATCGCGCAAGAACACGTTGAAACGCGTAAATGCTGGCACTCGATCCTGGCGAACGAATTCGCGCAGAGCAATCACAGACGGCAATCGCATCTCAAAACTCGGGCTGCGCACATAATGATCATACTCAGCGATGATATCGACGCGATCCAAGAAAACCGCTTTGACGACATCCTGCCATGGCCAGAGTGACAATGGATAATAAGAGAGAGGCCGGTAATCAGCGTTTAGAACCAGCGCGGGCCGACCATTCGGTGGGGTGGAAAGGACCTCAGCCATGACGAGCTAACTCTGTCATGCGGGTCTTCAAATGTCGAACTTTCGTCTTGAAAGCAGGCACTCCTTCTCGATTTGCGCGCAGAAATACTGATTCGCTGTGTCGATCGTATGACACTGGAATTAACTGTCCAGTTCAAAACAAGAGAGTTGATCTGGGTACTGAGGACCTTTGTTAGCGTTTTTGCGCCCGATCAAAATGCAGCCAGTCATATAGCAAATGGGCGGCAACGGCGCGATAGGGACGCCAGTTCTCTGCCCTTTGTGAGAAGGCCTTTGAGGCCAATCGCTCTGGTGCATCCGTCAGTCTTTTATAGGATTCCATCAGCCCAACATCGCCATGCGGGAAGGCATCTAAGTGCCCAACGGCGTTCATGAGGAAGGTGTCTGCTGTCCATGGGCCAATCCCACGCACAGCCAGGAGGGATTGCCGTGCGTCTTCGATTTCCATCGCGGCGAGCTGAGCCAAATTCAACACTCCGCTTTCGACGGCTTCGGCGATGGCCCGCAAATGGCCAAGCTTGGGCCGCGATAAGCCACATCCGAGTAAGGCTTGCTCATCATCATCGAGAACCGCGCGTGGGGTCATACTTTTGTATCGTGCGCAAATACGGGCCCAAATCGCATCCGCCGCTTTTGTCGATATCAATTGATACACAACAATGCGCGCTAGGGACTGATAGCTAGCCTCGGTCGCACGCCAGTTTGGAAGATCAACCACCTGATAGGCTTTTGCCAGAGCATCGTCGCGCGCAGCGAGTACATCGCAAGCCTGGCGCAAGACAGACCCACTTGGCGCCGTCATTCTAGATCAGCACGCGTGCGCCCTTGGACTGCTAAGCCCTCCACCAACAATCGATCACTCGCCGCTTCGAGATGGGCTTTAAGCTCGCCAACCATAGCTTTCGGTGGCAAATCGCCAGGCAAAGGCGGCAGGACTTCGTACACAATAAGTCCCGGCCGACGGATCAAGCCATGAGCGGGCCAGCAAAGTCCCGAATTGGTTGCAAACGGCACCAAGGGTACTCCCAAACTTTTGTAGAATGCTCGAATACCCGCCGGTTTGTAGGACGGTTCCGCCCCGGGCAGCAATCGCGTTCCTTCTGGATAGATCAGCATTTGCCGATTTTCGCCTTTGACCCTTTGATTTGCGGCATCGAGCATTTTGCGCATCGTCTTAGCGCCGCCATCTCGATCAATCGCCAGCATGCGCAGCTTCAACGCGTACCAACCAAGCGCGGGATACCACAGCAGTTCTCGCTTCATCACGAGCACCGGATCATCGAACACAAGAAATGGGAGAAAGACATCCAGCATGGCTTGATGTTTCCCAGCGATCAGAACCGGTCCACCCGGAACATGCTCTCGTCCGCGAAACTCGACACGAATGCCGCAAATGATCCGCAATCCAAATACTACAAACCGCGCATAGAGGCGGATAAACCAAAGGATGAATGCGCGTGGCAATAGCAGCGTCGGTAAGGCGAGAATCCCCAAAATCGCCATCCAGCCGTACAGCCAAATCACAAAAATTACAGATCGGATGGCGTTCACAAAGTATCCTTCAACGACGCGAGCACCGTTGCGCGCGCTGCAATGCGCGCCGCGAGCCCCGCAGCAACTGGCGTCACTAAGAGGATAACAATATCCCAAAAGTCCAGGCTGAGTCGCGGGAGGAGCTGCGTTTCCACTGTATTGGAGCCGCCGCCGGTAAAAACAATCAGCGCTGTGATCATCAATGCGGCGATCGCGCCGCCCATTCCGGCTTGTAAGGCGAGCACCCAGAATCGGCGCTCGAAAAGGCCGGCAATGTATCGATCTTCAGCGCCCGAAAGATGTAAGACATCAACAATGTCGCGCCGGGCTAAGAGGGCGGCATGCGTGGCAAAGGCAATGACAGCGATCGCGGTCGCCGACAGCAAGGCGACAATACAAAGCGCCACCAGCCTTAAAACACCAAGCGCGCCGCGGACATTGTCGGCATAGCCTGCATTCCCCGCGACATCCCCATCTATCCCGGCTTCATTCAAAATGGCCTCGATGGCAGAGCTCGGATCGCCAACCTCGGCATCCGCCTGGACCACCATGAGCATTGGCACGGGAAGGCCCTCAGGCATCCCGCCTGGTCCAAGGCTAGGTTCAAGAAGCGTTTCGACCTCTTCGCGCGATAGAATGCGAGCGTCGAACACCGAGGCCAGTTCATTTACGCTGGATGCAGCGTCTTCGGCTGTGCGTCGGTCAGTGTCGCGCATAATGACCGTAATATCGCCTTCAATTTGCGCACCCCAAGCCTCGGCCGCCTTATAAGTGCCGCGCGTGGTCAAAGCCGCCAGTGCCGCCAGAAAACAAAGTGCGCCAATCACGAAGAACAGCGCGGCTTCGCGCGCATCGCTGGAGGGCAAAAGCGGGGCTTCGCGGCGGTTCATGGCGCGCTCCCATACTCAACATCGCGGACCAATAAGCCATTAGACAATCGCAATACCGGAGAATCGAACTCGCGTATGAGTTCGAGGTCGTGTGTTGCAATCAGAATGGTGGTCCCAACCCTTTTGTTAAGCTCCGCGAACAGACGCATGATCTTGCGCCCCATATCTGGATCGACATTGCCCGTCGGCTCGTCTGCGATCAAAAGGTCTGGTTTATTTATCAGCGCGCGCGCGATGGCGACACGCTGTTGCTCACCGCCTGAAAGTGATGGGATTGGCGCATCGACGCGCTCACCCAGTCCCACCCAACGCAAAAGATCGATGACTTCATTGCTATAGGCATCAGATTTCTGCCCCGCGACCCGAAGCGGCAATGCAACATTCTCAAACGCGCTAAGATGATCGAGCAAGCGAAACTCTTGAAATACAACACCAATGCGGCGCCGGATCGCCGCCAACTGTTTGCGTTTCAATTCAAAGGTTTGCCGTCCAAACAGCCGGATATTGCCGCGCGTCGGGGCGTGCGCGAGGTACATGAGTTTCAACAAAGACGACTTGCCAGCTCCAGACGGGCCAGTGAGAAACGTGAAACTGCCCTGGCGCAGCACCATGTCGATTTCGCTCAAGACTTCGCCCGTTCGATCATAAGTCAGGCTTACGCCGTCTAATCGAACCGCGGGCTCGTCGCTCAAATCTGGTCGGAATCGCGACATGTAAATCCTTCAGCAATAGGATGTCCGGCATATCGACTATTCCTAAAAAATGAGCGAATGTCCAAGCCATGATCCTCACGTGCCCAGAGTGCGACACGCAATACTTCGCAGAAGACTCGACCATCGGCGAAAGCGGGCGGACGGTGAAATGCGCTGCGTGTGGTCATTCATGGTTTGTCGGTCCGGAAGGCGCCAATAAGGATGCCAACCCGCTTGGCGCGCACGAAGCGTATCGTCTAAAAGTCCAAGAACGTCGCCGCCGGAAGAGCCGCGCCGCGGCGATGAGCGCATGGACCACAACCGCAGTGGTCTTCATTGTCTTTGTGGTCGGATTGGTCGCGATGCGCGGCGAGGTCGTTAAACGATGGCCCGAATCGGCATCGACTTATGCTGCGATCGGATTGCCTGTGAATCGATTCGGGTTGGAGTTTCTGGAAACCGAAGCTGAGCGCTATTTCGATGGCACAACGCCCATCCTTGAAGTCCGCGGCGCCGTCGAAAATCGGTCTGGTCGAACCAAGAGCGCTCCTTTGGTTCGCGTTATTTTGCTTGATGATCAGGGTGTTAAGGTGGCCGAAGCTTTCGCTCCGATTACACCATCATCCATTCCTGACGGCGCCACAGCGATTTTCTCCGCACGTGTTGAAAATCCCCCGTTTGAGTCATTTGAACTTGAACTTGATCTGGTTCCAGCCGATACCGCACTCGCTGCGAACGGATCTTAATACTCATGAGTCTTCCCGAATTTGATGTGGTACTGTCTGAGCCGGACTTGATGGCCCGGATTGATGACCTCGCCAAACGCCTTGCCCCAAGCCTGACCGGCGAATGGAGCGCAATTAACATCCTGGTGGGGGCGACGCCGTTCACGAGTGATTTGATGAAAGCGTTGGCGCGCTTAGGTGTTCACCCGGTGCTCGATGCGCTTTGGCTGGAAAGCTATCGCGATGCCCGCAAAAGCTCCGGCCGCGTCGTCGTTCGCGCCGACATTGCGCGCGAGGTTAAAGGGCGTGGTGTACTGATCATTGATGACGTGTTTGACACGGGTCGCACCCTGGCATTTGCCCGCTCACATTTGCTGGCCAAAGGCGCCCGTGAAGTCATCACCTGCGCCCTCGCCCGAAAGCCATGGGCCCCAGAAGGCGACGAGAATGTTGATTTTCACGCCTTTGATGCGCCAGGGCGTTATCTCGTCGGATACGGGATGGACGATGCGGGCCTCTATCGCGGACTGCCTTATATCGGCGCGCTCGACTAAGCGTTGCGATCGAGCCATTCGAGAATGTCACCCGTGACCTGTTCGGTTCCGGGTTCATCGACAATCCAATGTCCGTGGCGACCGTACTCGATATAGTCGCCGGGATGGGCGGCATTGGCATATTTCTCTGCCACTTTGCGTACAGCTTTTATTACGGTGGCCCGATCCTTTTTTGCCCCGATGGTCAAAGTCGGGACTTTGATCTGCTTTTCATCAATTTCGTCTGGATTTGCCAGGTCATGATAGACCCGCCCGCTATCAAACAGCGCTTGATCATAGATGGCGGCGTGACGGTCCTTCGGCACAGCGTTTAAGACGCCCCAGCGAAACCCGTTTGGGCCGACTTTGAATGCACCGCCTGGCACATTCTTTTGCCCCACCTTGACGATCTTCCAAAACGTGCGCACGACGCGTAAGTCTGTAACGGTACATCCCGCTGGCTGCGCTGGTGTCAGGAATATCCCGGCCCGAACTAAACCCGCTTCTGTGAGTTTTTGTGCGATCATTCCCCCCATGGAATGTCCGATCATGACAGGAGGTTCGCCGTCTTTCGACGCCAGGGCTTTGGCGTGTTCTGAGGCCGCGTCGACATAGTTTTGAAGTGTGAGGTCAGCGAGTTCTTTTGGCGGATCAACGGGCGTTCGTAGCTCTGGAAAGAGAGTCGGCGTTTCGCAATTCCAGCCGGCCATCGCAAAGTCGCGCTTCATCCGGTTCCAGACGTCTCCACCGCAGCCAACGCCGTGAATCATGAGCAGCGATTTTGCCATCGTGATAGGCCCTCCCAGTTGATTTTTCTGATCCCAGCATAGGGTCAGATCAACGCAATTGGGAAGCGATTTTCACGCCTAAACGGGGTCGGACCACCGCAAAAACCGCTGCGCGACGTCTTCATAGACGGGTCGCTTGAAGGGTACGATGAGGTCTGGCACCTCTTCTAACTTCGCCCAGCGCCAGGCATCGAACTCTGGCGTGTGCTTATCCAAGCGAACATCACTATCTGACCCTTTAAACCGCAGCGCAAACCACTTTTGGCGTTGGCCAAGATATGGCCCGCCCATTCGCCGCAAGAGGTCTGGTGGGAAATCGTAATACAACCAATCTTCGGTCTCTTCGAGCACGTCGACAAGTTTCGCGGCGACCCCAATCTCTTCGTCCATTTCACGAAGCGCGGCTTCGGCCGGCGATTCCCCCGCATCGACGCCGCCTTGCGGCATTTGCCATTGAAAAGCGCCGCGCCCATTCACACGTCGGCCAACAAACACGTGCCCGGCCTTGGAAAACAAGGCGAGCCCAACATTGGCGCGATATAACGCAGGATCGCGGGTCTTTTTGCTCACCCCTGCGGGTCTAAACTAGCCTGACGCACCTGGCCAGTCGGACTAGACCGGCGCGCATAATATGAGGCGGGCGCTAAGGCGACACCCTTTGCGTCCAAGGTTGGAAGCCAGTCTTTGAGGATGTCGAGCGTCACAGGAAACGACATACCGGTTCCCAGCGCGGCGCCGCGTTCCAGCGCCGCGGTTTCGAGCATGAGGAGCTGTTGCGAGATCTCATCTGCGCCTGGCGTTTCATCAATCCACGAATTGGCTTTTCCGAATGGCAGACCAGCCTCTTGTGCCCCAGCTGTAAATTCAGAGCGAACCAAGCGTCCATTCTCGAAAAAGCCCAGGCCTTTTGCCTGTAGTTCGTTCAATATGGGCTGCATCGCTGCGCGATCCGTCGCAAACTTATCGCCGCGATGGTTCATCACGCCGAAATATCCAGGCGTGCGCGCCAAAAGCCGGTTCAGTCTTTGTTTATTGGTATCTGCAGACACGCCCGTTTGCATGATTTGCGGATGCGGACGTTGGCGACCATAATCATATGGCTCCATTGGTAGTTCGATCAGGACTTCATGTCCCGCCAAACGCGCATCCCGGACCCAACGGCCTAAATTGTCTGCGGTCGGGGCGAATGCCAAGGTCACTTCCGGTGGGAGCTCATTGATGGCTGCACGGGTGCGTGTGGCATTGATGCCAAGGCCACCGACGATAATCGAGACGGTCGGTTTGCCCTCCGGGTTTTCAAATGGACGCGCATTGCGCGAGAATAGTGAATTCTCAGCGACAATTGCCGCTACGACGTCTTGCGGCCCCGGATTTTCAACCGCGACAACAGCCGATGTCGATGCCCCTTGAACCACTTGGCTGAATGTTTGCCCCGGATACACGGTCTCGCCATTGATTCGAATACCGCGGCGTTCAGCGGGCTCGCGCCTAACCGCCTGCACGGTGACCGCATCGCCATATTCAACACCAAGATCCGGTTCGTTCGTTGAACGGGTTGCATTGCTGGCAGCCGGCGCATCAGCGAAGCCTATCGCTTCCTGATATCCTGGCAAACGCGGATTGAGCTGCGGCGCTTCATTCGGGTTATCTTCGAAGAGCGCCATTCGCACAGATGGGCTTGCTGCATCGGGTGTGCCGAGGACATGAATGGTCGCACCCGCGGCGCCAAGCGCGCAGGTCAGGGTAAATGCCCCCAAGAACCCATGCACCAAACCACTGCGAAACGGAGAAATATCACGCGCTGAGCGAGCAGACATCGAAACCCCTGAAAACACTTGTTTAGACCAGTCCCCAATTTGCCCTTCTATTGGTTAAGAAGCAGCAAACCGAAATTAACCTTTGGCGCAATTTGCAGTAAAGTTTAAGTCACAAAGCGCGAATTAACTTGTGGAAGCCTGGATCAAACGTCGGAGATCAGCCGGCGCGTGTCTCCGTGCTGGCGACCATACCACCTGCTTTGAGAAATTCGATCGCCTTTTCAAGCTGATAGTCGCCTTCATAATCGACGGGTGGCATGTCGTCTGGAATATGCGGAAGATTGCGGGCCGTGCCATCTTCATTGTCCAGTGCGTTTGGCAAATCAGCTTCAGAATAACGGCGGATCTTGGCGAGATCCTCTTCGCTAACACGGCGATTGGAAACTTCAATGTCCGGCACGATACCTGTGGCCTGAATTGAGCGACCAGACGGCGTGTAATAGCGCGCTGTTGTCAACCGGATTGCGCCTCGCTCTGCCCCAAGCGGCATGACAGTTTGCACGGAGCCTTTGCCGAAGCTGGTCATACCAATGACGGTCGCGCGATCGCGGTCTTGCAGGGCGCCTGCAACAATCTCGGACGCTGAGGCCGATCCGTTATTGATCAAGACAACAACCGGAACGTTCTTAAACACTTCGCCGCGTTGGGCATTTGACCGCATGACATCGCCGGGCCGGCGCCCAATGGTCGAAACGACTTCGCCCCCGGACAGGAACTGATCGCTGACGGAAACAGCTTCATCCAACAAGCCCCCGCCATTATTGCGTAGATCCAGGATCAACCCGTTCGGGCGCCGTCCAATTTCGTCGCGGATTTCGTCAAACGCTTCAATCAGCTTGGTCGTCGTCTTTTTATTATTAAAGGTCGCGATGCGAATATACGCGATGCCATCGCCTTTATCTTCGAACTCGACATATTTTGGTTCGATCACTTCGCGCACGAGCGTTACATCAAAGGGGTCCTGGCCCTCTCGATAGACGGTGACGTCTAATTCCGTACCCGGCTCGCCGCGCATATCGCGGACCGCGTCGTCTAAGCTGAGGCCAACAATCGCTTTAGAATTGATATGTGTGAGGAGGTCTCCCGGCTCCAGGCCTGCGCGGCTGGCGGGGGTATCGTCCATGGGGGTCACAACTTTGACGAAGCCGTCTTCCATCGTCACTTCGATGCCAAGACCGCCATATTCGCCGGACGTGGTGACTTGTAACGCTTCGAACTGTTCTGGAGACATGTAACCAGAGTGCGGATCAAGCGAGCCGAGCATGCCATCAATGGCAGCTTCCAAGGCGGCGACCTCGTCAATCTCTTCGACATAATCCGCTTTGGCGCGTGCCATCACTTCGGTGAACAAAGAGAGCTGTTCGAAGGCGGCTTCATATCGTGGGCTATTATATTCAGAGTCCGGCCAAGCGACTGCTGATACTCCGACCGCCGTGGCGCCTAAAACCACTCCCAACGCAGCCCCTGTCAGCATAGCTCTCATTGTCCGTCTCCTTGTTGTGGCATTAGCCGCGTTTCATCCATTTGGCAGGATCCATGGGTTCGCCGCCTTTTCGGACCTCCATATAGAGTTCCGGTTCACCGCTGGCCCTGTCCGCCATTTTCGCCACCGGTTCGCCTTGCTGGACAGATTGCCCCACAGAGACGTAACTCGATGACATTCCCCATAGAAGAACATGGTAACCATCGCTTGTCGAGAGGATGAGTAACTGTCCGTAGCTCCTAAATGGGCCTGAAAACTCTACAGTGCCGCTAATTGGGGCAGAAACTTGAGCACCGCTGCGCGTTGCAAAGGCAACGCTTTCCGATTTTGCACCACCGGGCATGCGATCGCCCCACGCACGCACCATCCGGCCCATCGCCGGAGTCGCTAGGACTCCGAGAGGTTGGGATACCGTCGGCCGCGGCCGCGAGGCGCGTGCTGTTGGGCGCGGCTTCGATTGCTCGGCATACGTTAGTCGCGGCTTTAATCGCGGCGCACCCGGCGCAGCTGCTTCGAGGGCGGCGATCAATTCGCGGATGGAATTGGCTTTATCGCCCAATGCCTCTGCGCGTTGGCGGAGGAGCGCAGCGTCGGCATTCACATCTTCAAAGGCCGAGCGCTTCGCTGCCGTCATTTGGGTAATTTCTTCCTGCTTGAGCGCAAGCGCGGCATCAGCAGCAGCAAGGACTTTTTGCTCGCGCAAGACTTCGCGTTCCAGACGCCGCAGCTTGGTGATCTCGCTGCTCAAAAGCGTGGTCTTCTCTTTCACCTGCGGCGCAACTTCACCCATCAAAATAGCGGCCCGGATGGCCTGATTTGCATCCTGAGGCTGGGTGAGCAAGGCTGGCGGTCGATGGCGTCCTGACAAAGCTAACGAGGCCATCAAACCTTCGAGAGTCTCCTCACCTTCAACCAAATCTGATCGCGCCGTGTTCAAACGTGAGCGTAAAGACACCAATTTTAGCTCGGCTGAGGTCGCTTGTTCTTCGCGGCGCTGGCTTTCCATCGCCGCTGCGATGAGGTCACGTTCCAAGGCTTCGAGATCATTGGAGACGATGCTGCCCGCTTGTTCAATGGCTTCAAGTTGGCGCAAGGCATCCTGGCGCTCAGCTTCCAGCGCTTCCAATTCAGCGCGCGATACATCGCTTTGTCCGAGCGCCGGCAAGGTCGCCGCGCCGAAGCTCAAACAAGCAATCATTGCCGTAGCTGAAGCAAGGTGTCTGACACGCATCGTGCCAGTATGGCATGATCCGTGTGATCAGGACATTAATGAAAGCGGGCAAGCTTTCAGATTTCTGCTTACGGTTCAAAGGCGCGTTACGCGCCGTCTTTCGCCGCAATTTGATCTGCGAGATCGACGATAACCTTGGCCTGTTTCCAGGTCGCATCATCCTGCATTTTTCCATCGAGCATGGCGACACCCGCGCCATCTGGAATGGCCTCAAGCACGCGGCGCGCGAAGGCGACTTCATCAGGATCTGGGCTGAACACTTTTTTCGCCACGTCTATCTGGCTCGGGTGAAGCGTCCACGTGCCGACACACCCCATCAAAAAGGCATTGCGGAATTGCTGTTCGCACGCGTCCAAATCCGCGATGTCCCCGAATGGGCCATAGAATGGTTTGATCCCAGCCATGCCGCACGCATCGACCATTTTGCCAAGCGTATAGTGCCATGGGTCCTGCTGCGCCGAAGCGCGCGGGCTGCCATCATCTCTTGGATCTTCGATCACGCGATAAAAAGGGTGACCACCACCGACCCGCGTGGTCTTCATTTTACGGGAGGCCGCAAGGTCGGCAGGTCCAAGCGAGATTCCTTGCATGCGCGGCGAAGCCAGCGCGATATCTTCTACGCGCGCCACACCTTCCGCCGTTTCAAGAATAGCGTGCAATAGGATGGGGCGTGCGAGACCGGCTTTGGCCTCTAACTGCGCCACCAATTGATCGACATAGTGAATGTCCCAAGGACCTTCGACTTTGGGGATCATCAAGACGTCGATTTGATGTCCGGCTTTGGTCACCAATTCTGTGACATCATCCAAAAACCACGGCGAATTGAGACAATTTACGCGGCTCCAAAGCCCGGTGCCCTTGGCTTGCCAATCCAGCATGCCCGCCATTTCGATGACGCCGGCGCGCGCGGCCTCTTTGGCATCCGCCGGAATAGCGTCTTCGAGATTGCCAAGCACAACATCGCATGTGTCTGCCATGCCGGGCACTTTAGCGCGGACTTTGTCGAGATGTGGCGGCACGAATTGAATCATCCGCTCGACCCGGACCGGCAGCTCGCGCATTGGGTCTGGCGCACCCGCAGCGAGTGGTTTGAAAAATTGGCGCGGCGCTTTCTGGCTCATGGCATCGTCTCCCATTCGCGGCGCAACCTAGCGATCATGGCTGACCTGGCAATGGCGACTTCGCGGCACTATCGCTGAAACGTGTACGCGTTACGGCGAAAGGCTTCGATTTCGCCGTCATAGGTCACCATTTTCGTAATCTGGAGCGTGCTCGAAGAGAACATATAGGTCATTTCGCACTGTGCGGATCGCCCCATATCTTCGCAAGCAAAACCCGTTTTAATCTCACGAACGTCATCGTCAGTGAGTGTGTTGGCGATGACCGGTTCATTCATGAACACCGTGCCATTCTCACTGATCGAGGCGACCGCGGACGAATTGGCATGCGGCTCATTTGGGTATTTGTAGTCCAGCTTGAGCCCCGAATTGAGCAGCGAAATTTCGATATTGGCCGGGATCGTCACGTCTTCAAACGGCGCTTGATAATTGAGATATGTCAGGCTGCCGGACCAATCATCGCCCGCCAAGGATTCGAACATGTCGATCGTCACAGCTGGGACCTCAGAGGCGTGGGCGGCCACAGTGCTAAGTGGGATCAGGCCTGCGGCTAAAAACAAGACTTTCATGACGTGTGCTCCAAGGTTTTCTCACCCCGTATACGGGTAAGCTGTGACCTTGGATGAGACTTGGCCGAAATTTTATTGGGCCAGAGGGTGCGCCGTTTCGAGCAGCTCCGCCAATTCGTCCGTCAGCACGTGTGTATAGATCTGAGTGGTCGCGATATCGGAATGTCCGAGCAGGGTCTGCACACTGCGCAAATCTGCCCCGCCTTGGAGGAGATGCGTCGCATAAGCGTGGCGCAATGCATGCGGATGAACCCGGGTGGGGAGGATGCCAACCTTTAAGGAGAGCTGCTCCAGCAGCTGTGCGAGCCGGCGACGGGTTAAATGCCCCGACTTGCCGCGCGACGGAAACACAAAGGCGCCGCTGCCAGTGCCGTACTTTTCATCGTCGCGGTCTTCAAGCCAATTGCGCAATGCCAAAAGCGCCGGCGCGCCCAGGGGGCATAAGCGCTCTTTGCCGCCTTTGCCGCGAATAATCATGTCGCGCGTTTCCCAACGGCCGAGACGACGGCGGGGAAGATCTCCGAGCCGCAGGCTGACCAATTCACTGACGCGAAGGCCGGCGCCGTAAAGCAACTCTAATAGGCACGTTAGCCGTGTATCCTCGATACAAGCTTGCAGCAGCTCATCGACCTCTTCCCGACTCAAAACATCAGGCACATCCCGCGTGACTTTCGGGGCATCGAGCTTTGACGTTGGATCATCTTTGCGATCGCGCTCTTCGAACAAGAAACGATAGAAGCGCTTTAGGGACGATAGCTTACGCGCTTGGGTCGACGCGGCCAGTCCATCCTTCGCCAAGCTTTGCAGCCAGTCGGAGAGATCGGCGGCATGCGCCCCAATCAAATCTCCGCCAAGATAGCCCGACGCGTCGAGCAAATCGCGACCATAGGCGTCGAGCGTGTTGGGAGACGCCCCGCGTTCAGCGGACATCATTTCAAGAAAGGCTTCAATTCGGGCCGTATCAGACATGCCGCCTGTCTAATGCGCAGACCTTAACGGCAAACGAAAACGGGCGCCCTTTGGAGCGCCCGTTTCAAAACAAAAATGGCCCAAACTATTCGGCGGGTACCGGTTCCTTATAAGGTTCCCCGTCGGACCCAAGCATGATTGAGTTGCCGTCTTCGGTATCGGGATCACCATTCTTTTTATGCATCGCGACCACCACACCCGAAAGCGCAAGGATGGCGATCAAATTCGGGAACGCCATAGATGCATTGGCAAGATCGCCGAAGATCCAGACGAAATGCACTTCCATGATCGCCCCAATAAAGATCACGCCGACCCAGATCACACGAATAGGCATCGTCGCCCATTCGCCAACCAAATAGGTCACCGCCTGTTCCGCATAATAGGTCCAGCCAATAATGGTCGTGAAGGCAAATAAGGTCAGCGCAATGGTGACAATCCAACCACCGCCCGGTATCGCCGCCGCATAAGCCGCATTGGTAATGCCGGACGCTTCCAATCCTTCAGCCTGCCAAATGTATTGTGTGGTTGGACCGATACTCTCAACCAAATTGGCGGCGGTGTCCCAGGTTCCTGTCGTTGTTAAAATGACCAAGGCGGTCATCGTGCAGATCACCAATGTATCGATGAAAACACCGATCATCGCGATCTCGCCCTGCACGACAGGATTCTTAGTTTGCGCGGCGGCGTGGGCGATCGGGGCTGAGCCTTGTCCGGCCTCGTTCGAGAACAAGCCGCGTGCGATCCCGAACCGGATGGCCGAAAGCACCGCGTATCCTGCGAGCCCGCCCGCAGCTTCTTGTAAACCGAAAGCCGATCTAATGATCATCGCAAATGCATTCGGGATCTCTGCGTGATTAATCACCAAAACGATGGCGGCACATAGAACGTAAGCTGCAGCCATGAATGGCACGACCTTACCGGCCACAGAACCAATCGATTTGATGCCCCCGATGACCACAGCGAAGGTGAGCGCCGCAATGAAGACGCCCACGCCCCAATCCGGCACACCAAATCCGATTTCACTGGTACTGCGAACCACAGTTTGCGTGATCGAGTTGGACTGCGTCATCCCACCCGTAACCATGGCAGACATGATCGTCCCGATGCAGAAAAGAACGCCGAGCCAGACCCACTTTTTGCCCAGGCCGTTTTTGATATAGTACATTGGTCCGCCATTGATGCGGCCATATTCGTCTTTTTCGCGATACTTAATCGCCAAAGAACTTTCGGCAAAAGCCAGTGCCATGCCGAAGAAAGCGGTTACCCACATCCAGAAAATCGCACCGGGACCACCCAATGTGATCGCGGTCGCAACGCCTGCAAGGTTACCCGTTCCAACTTGCCCAGACAGCGCGGTCGATAGCGCTTGCCATGGGGTAATTTGGTTAGGGTCGCCATTGCCTTTGCGGCCCGCCCAAACTTCGCCAAGCGCTGGGAAGAGCCGTCGCAGGGGTCGCCCGCCAAGGCGGATCATAAAGAATAGGCCAGCGCCAAGGAGGACCCAGGCAATTGGCCCCATGATCGGGACTATGCGCGTATCGCCCCAAGCCCCGCCCCATATGAGACCGCTCAACAGGCCGATAAAATTCTCAAACGCTTCCATAATGCCTCCCCGGCACTGCTCTCATTCCTTAGGAGCGGTCACCCTAGAACAGAAACGGGCGCTGTGAAGCGCCCGTTGGGAAGTTTTTGCAGATAGCGGTTGGCTTGCGCTAATTCTATCCAACGAACCCTTCGCTGACGCCAAAGTCACGCCGCGCCGCCACAATCGTGACCACAACACCCGCTAGAACATCGAGCAAAGCCATCACGGTCAGGATGAAGAAAACAGAGGTCGCGAAGTTTGGATGCAGCAGAAACAGCATCAAACACACGATAAAGACAATCATCGACAAGGCATGATTCATGATCGTCGCGGTGCCGGTGCTGGTCGATTTCAAGATTTCCATGAACAGAATGGCGATCGACAGCAACAACAAGGCGTCGCCTTTCGTCAGGACCCACTCAATGTCGCCACCAATCATTGGAATGGCAAAGAATTTCTGGCCCAGTACGCCTATCAAAGGAGAGGCTTTCTCACTCAAAATCGTAGCCCCATGGGTCATCGTGACCGGATCACCCGATGTGGTCAGGGCGATCAAACAATAGATCCCAACCGGGATGACAAATAGCGGAAATGCGCTCAATAAGATTCGCATTGAATTCCCCTCTCTACGCGGATTCAAGCCGTTCTGGCGGACGATCCATGACTCTAGGCCTGAGACAGATCCCAATTGACTGCCTCCTCACCCTCCCAGTTAACCGCAATACAGC
The DNA here is from genome assembly GCA_038531195.1 of Pseudomonadota bacterium. GTDB lineage: Bacteria > Pseudomonadota > Alphaproteobacteria > Caulobacterales > Hyphomonadaceae > Henriciella. The sequence goes on along the minus strand of JBCBBY010000012.1, from coordinate 9,583 downwards.
TTAATGCAAAGTGAGCATGAACGTTATGCGCCCAAGTCCTCCCCCTTTTTTTGTTCTGACTGGCCCGCCCGGGTCTGGAAAAACATCGCTGATTGAGGCTTTATCGACATCTTACGCAGCCGTCCCGGAAGTCGCGAGACGGGTTTTGGCGGAAGAACGTCGCAGCGGCGGCACCGCGACGGGCGATCAAAATCCATCGGCATTTGTCGATCGAATGCTTGAAATGGCAAAGTCAGACTATGATCAGGCGCGCGGGCGAACCGTGTTCGATCGCGGACTGCCGGATCTCCTCGCCTTTTGCAGTTATTATGGCTTGCCCGATAAGCGTGTGCTCGATGCAATGTCGCGACGTCGCTATGGCGGACACGTATTCTTTCTACCGCCCTGGGAAGAGATTTACCGCAATGACAATGAGCGCACGTTGACCTTCCGAGGTGCAACGGCTTTCGGTGCCCTCACCCGCACAGCCTATGAGCGCGCCGGATATCGCTTCACGCATGTTCCGAAAGTCAGCGTCGCAGACCGCGCTGCCTTTATCCGGGCAAAGATCGAGGCTTAGAGCTCGTCAGACCCACCCGGATTGCGACGCCGGCGGATCAGCCACATCACGCCGCGCAGATCGGACAAGGCGTCTCCGAGGCGGCCAAAATTGGTATATTTTGATTGTCCTGCCCCGCGTTCTCGGTGATTAACGTTGAGAAACTCAACTGCGTGGCCTTCCGCATTCATTAAGGCCGGCATGTAACGATGCATATGATCGAAGTAAGGCAGCTGCAAAAACGCATCGCGCTTCATCACTTTGATGCCACAGCCGCTATCGTCGCAATCATCGCGGAGCAAACGTTTGCGAATTGAGTTGGCAAACCGCGACCCGAACCGCTTCCAAGCTGTGTCTTTTCGGCTCGCGCGGCGCCCCATGACCATGGTCAGGCCTTCCGGCGCGTCGGCGCGAGTGAGACTGCGATAAAGCGCCGGAAGGTCCGCTGGATCGTTCTGTCCATCACCGTCTAGTGTCCCAACTATAGGCGCGCGCGCATGCTGGATCGCCGTCCGCAACGCGCGGGACTGGCCTGCATTTTGACGATGCGCAATGACCCGCAATTCGGGGTATTTGGCCTTCAGCCCTGCCAAGACCGCCCGCGTGTCATCCGTCGAAGCATCGTCGGTAATGACCATCTCATAGGCCCGTCCGGCCAGCGCCGCGGCGATCTCGTCAATCAATTGTTCTGCGTTTCCGGATTCATTGTGCATCGGCACACAGATTGAGAATTCAGGATTTTGAGTCACGGTTCGGACCTCCACCATTCTGATGAGCGCTGCCTTTAGTGGAAATCGAGAGATTGCGAAACCTAAAGACTGACGACATGACTGTTTTTATGACCGATCTGCCAATCGAACCGCTTTTACCGGACATTGCGACGAAATTGCGAGTAAGCCAGCGGTTAATCTTAGGGGCGCCGCCTGGCGCCGGGAAAACCACCCGCGTCCCCCTTGCCCTTGCAGGTCTGATCGATGGGTTCGACGCCCTGCCCGGCAAGATCGTGATGCTGGAACCGCGGCGTATTGCGGCGCGCTTGGCCGCAACCCGTATGGCGCAGACATTAGGTGAAAAGCTGGGCCAGCGAGTTGGTCTCTCGACGCGTATTGACCGGCGCGTGAGCAAAGAGACGCGCGTGGAAGTGATTACAGATGGCCTGTTTACCCGGCGTCTGCTGGCGGACCCGGAACTTAATGGGGTTAGCGCGGTCATCTTTGACGAGATCCATGAGCGCAGCTTAAGCGCGGATCTTGGCCTCGCCTTGGCGTTGGAAACACAGCAAGCCTTGCGCGACGACTTTCTGATCCTCGCCATGTCCGCCACGCTCGATACGGCAGAGATGGCGCGCAAACTTGATGCGCCTGTGATCGAGAGCGAAGGGCGACAGTTTCCGATCGAGACGCGTTACCTCGGCCGCTCGCAAGATCGCTTAGAAGACCAAATGGCGCGGGCGATTGAGCGGGCTATTCGCGAAACCGAGGGTTCGGTCCTCGCTTTTCTGCCGGGCACTGGGGAGATCCGCCGGACAGCGGAACGTTTGACGCTATCACCTGATATTTTGGTCGCGCCTCTGTTTGGCGCCATGAGTCCGCGTGACCAGGACCTTGCAATAAAACCTCCCAAAGACGGCAGTCGAAAAGTCGTCCTCGCGACAGATATCGCTGAAAGCGCGCTGACAATTGAAGGCGTCTCTGTCGTTGTGGATAGCGGCTTTGCGCGCGTTCCACGCTATGTGCCAGGCGGATTTTCGACAGAGCTACAGACCGTCCGCGCAGCCCGCGCCAATGTCGATCAGCGGCGGGGACGGGCCGGTAGGCTTGGTCCGGGTATCTGTTATCGGCTCTGGGACGAGGCTGAAACGCGCGGACTAACGCCGGCGCCTGAACCAGAGATCAGCAATGCCGATCTTTCAGGCCTTTGCCTGACTCTTGCCGAATGGGGCGAACCGGATCCTGCTGCGCTGACATGGCTGACACCGCCCGCCCCGGGCCGGCTAAAAGCCGCGAAGCAAGACCTTACGGCGCTCGGCGCCTTAGATGAAACAGGCGCGCTCACCAAGATCGGCGCGGCCATGATCAAATTGCCGCTCGCGCCGCGACTGGCAGCCTTGATCATTGGCGCAGAGACCCCGACCGAGAAAGCGCTGGCCGCCCGGATTGCGGCCCTGGCGAGCGAGCGCGGCATTGGCGGTCAGAGCGCGGACCTCACCGATCGCTTGGCGCGATTTGAGCGCGACCGAAGCCCGCGGGCCGAGCAGCTGCGCAGACAGGCCAAGCGCTGGGGCGGTGATGCCGCGCCGAGCGAGTCCGCCGCGAACGTCCTAGCGTCTGGGTGGCCTGACATGATCGCCCACAAGCGACCGGGGACCTCGGATCAATACTTGCTCGCCTCCGGTCGTGCGGGACAGGTTGATGCGACGTCCGGATTGGCAAAGTCCGATTGGCTGGTCGTGGCGGATATGGTGGGCGGCGCGAAAGCCGCGCGGATCACACTCGCGGCGCCGCTCTCCGAAACCACCGCGATGGAGGCTGGTGCGCTCGAAAGCCGCGACGAGGCTGAGTTCCATCCCAAAACCGGCACGTTCAAAGCGCGGCGGGTGAAGGCGTTAGGCGCCATCATTCTTTCAGAGCAACCTTTACCAAAGCCCACAGCTGAAACCGCGAATGCGGCATTCCTGAACCATCTTCGCGACGCTGGGTTTGAACCAAGTGGTTTGAATGAAACGGTTCAGGCCTTCATTGCCCGCACCCAAACCCTGAGGCGTTTGTTTGGTGATGCCTGGCCCGAAATGACTGGCGATGAATTGCAATCGCGTGTCGCGGATTGGTTGGGTCCGAATTTGCAAACCTCGACTTTCGCACTGCCGACGCCCAATCAAGTGCGTGACGCTTTGAAGGCGCAACTCGACTGGCCTTTGCCGCGCGACTTAGATCAGCACGCTCCCTTATCGATATCTCTACCATCGGGGCGAAAAGCCTCGGTCGACTGGCTGGATGAGCGCGCCCCGTTGGTGGAATGCAAAGCGCAGGAATTGTATGGCGCGACGCGGCATCTCGGTCTTGCCGATGGAAGATTGCCGATCACGCTGCAAATCCTCTCGCCAGGGGGTAAGCCGGTGGCCACGACGCAAGATCTGCCGGGGTTCTGGGAAGGGGGATATCGAGATATGGCGAAAGATATGCGCGGTCGTTATCCGAAGCACGATTGGCCAGAGGACCCGGCCACTGCCAAACCGCATGCGGGGATGACGAAGGCGCGGCTGGCGCGCAGTTAAGCGTCGCGCCAATCGCCGCTCGTCAACCCGTGTAGCGTCCAATTGCCAATACCATATCGGATCAGGCGCAATGTTGGGTGGCCGACAGCTGCGGTCATTCGCCGAACTTGCCGATTGCGGCCTTCGGTTATGGTCAGCGCGAGCCAACAATCGGGGATAGACTTTCGCACCCGTATCGGCGGCGTGCGAGGCCACAAATCCGGAGGGGCGTCCATGCGCTCGACTTTGGCCGGCGCCGTTTTCCCGTCTTTGAGGTCAATTCCAGACCGCAACTTCGCGAGGCTCTCCTCGTCCGGGATCGCTTCCACTTGGGCCCAGTAGGTTTTGGGTGTTTTATTGCGCGGATTGGTGATTTGCGCCTGCAAGCGACCATTGTCGGTCAGAACAAGCAAACCTTCACTGTCCCGGTCCAAGCGACCCGCGGCGTAAACGTTTGGGATGTCTATAAAATCTGACAAAGTCCGGCGGGGTGACCCTTCTGTGCCGCGATCGGTAAACTGTGACAGAACGTCAAACGGCTTATTGAATAGGATTACGCGAGTCATGACTTTTTTCATAAAGGAAAATTCGCTGAGAGGTCCATGACTACTGGCTTGAAGTGTCACAATAAATTTCTCAACAAATCCAAAATTTATCCGATTCAAACATATTTTTAATCCGTACAGCATCATATTTTTCATCCGATTTCGTTGTTTTGTCACAATTCTGTGTTAACTATGTTGGCCATCCAAAGTGCAACAACGAAGGGAGAAAGATATGAACACACTTCCCATGCACAAACAGGCGGATCTCCGCCGCGATAAATTTAACGGCCCGATTCTCGATCGTGAGAAGCTTCGGGAAGGCACATATGTTGCCATGATGACCGCGATTGGATCGGTCTTTCTGGTTGTGGCGGTGAAAGCGCTATATGCGATCTTTTAATCGCTGAAACTGAACCAGGATATGGCTTTTCGGGCGGTTTTCAGTCATAAGCCGCCCGATGAGCACTACGCCCCCAAAACCGAACAGCAAAAAGGTCTTCATCAAGACCTATGGCTGCCAGATGAATGTCTATGACAGTGAGCGCATGAAAGATGTGCTCGCGCCCATTGGCTATGCGCCGGTAGACGAGCCAGACGGGGCGGACTTGGTCGTGCTGAACACCTGCCATATTCGCGAGAAAGCGACCGAAAAAGTTTATTCCGAACTCGGCAAAATCAAAAAGCTGAAACAGGCCAAAGGCGGCGACATGACGATTGCCGTGGCCGGGTGCGTCGCACAAGCTGAAGGCGCAGAGATCATGCGCCGGCAGCCGGCTGTCGATCTGGTTCTGGGCCCGCAAGCTTATCACAAGCTTCCAGAGATGATTGCCCGCGTGCATCGCTCAACCGGTGAGCGACTCGAAACTGAATTCGAAACACTGGAAAAATTCGATGCCTTGCCAAAGTCTCGGCAAGCCGATGGACCGATGGCTTTTCTCTCAGTGCAAGAAGGCTGCGATAAGTTCTGCACGTTTTGCGTGGTGCCCTATACGCGCGGCGCCGAACTTTCCCGACCTGTGGACGACATCACGTTGGAGGCGCGCAACCTCGCGGGCCAAGGCGTGCGTGAAGTCCAACTGCTCGGCCAGAACGTCAATGCCTATCATGGCGCCGCCCCGAAGGTCGAAGGCGGCGAGGAGTGGACGCTGGCGCAACTCGTGCGACATCTCGCCAAGATCGGCGGCTTTGATCGCATTCGCTATACCACGAGCCATCCCCGCGATATGGATGATGACCTGATCGCAGCACATGCGGATACGCCAGAGCTCATGCCTTTCTTGCATTTGCCGGTTCAGTCAGGGTCGAACAATATATTGAAGGCGATGAATCGCGGCCACACGCGGGAGCACTATCTCGATATCATGCGGCGCATCAAAGAGGCGCGTCCGGATATCGCCCTCGCATCTGACTTTATTGTCGGCTTCCCAGGTGAGAGTGACAAAGACTTCGAAGACACGATGGATCTGGTCAGAGAGGTCGATTATGCGATCGCGTATTCCTTTAAATACTCAGAGCGCCCCGGCACGCCTGCGGCGGAAATGTTTGGTCAGGTGCCTGAGGACGTGAAGAATGAGCGCCTGCAAGCGCTGCAAGCATTGCTGCGCGAGCAACAAACGCGCTTCAATGCCTCAAAGATTGGTCAGACCATCCCGGTTCTGGTTACAGGAAAAGGTCGCAAAGACGGGCAGATGCACGGGCGCTCGCCTTGGCTACAAGCCGTTCACTTTGACGGCGCGCCTGACCTCGCTGGACGCATTATCGATGTGAAGATTGATGGCGCGACTTTAAACTCACTTTCTGGAGAACGCGCCAAAGCTAGCAAAGAGGTGGCCGCTTGAGCCAAATCTGGACCCCGAAAGACGCCTCGCTCTTGCCGGTCATTTGCGGCCCCAACCATATGAACCTGCTCTTCTTAGAGAATGAGTTGTCGGATGGTGATTTGAAAGCGGAAAGCCAAGGCGGCAACATCAAACTTGTTGGTTCGAACACGGCAATCGCAACGGCTGAACTCGCGCTGACCGCGTTTGAGGCCGTTTTATCGCAAAATCCAAATGCCGGCATTCCCGCCCTCGAAGGCGCGCTAGAACAGGCCCGCACGCCGAGCCAGGCCTACCAAACGCTGACAGGCCTTAAGGTCCCGATCAAGCCACAAACCAATATGCAGGCTAAATATCTCGACCTGCTAAATGGAACCAAAAATGATCTCATCTTTGGCGTTGGCCCGGCGGGGACGGGGAAAACCTTCTTAGCCGTTGCAGCAGGCGCTGCGGCATTGAAGAACAAATCTGCGTCTAAACTGATTATCACTCGGCCGGCCGTGGAAGCTGGCGAGAATCTCGGTTTCCTACCAGGCGATCTGGAAGAAAAAGTCGAGCCTTACCTGCGCCCGATTTGGGACGCCCTTGATGAAACGCTGGGCGCCGATCAAGCTGGCCGCATGCGCGAAAAGAAGATCATTGAGGTGGCGCCACTCGCATTTATGCGCGGACGTACCCTGAAGAATGCTTTTGTGATTATGGACGAAGCGCAGAACGCCACCGTTGCTCAGATGAAGATGGTGCTGACACGCCTTGGCCGCGATAGCCGCATGGTGGTCACCGGCGACCCGGGACAGGTCGACCTTCCGAAAAGCCAACCGTCTGGTCTCGCGCATGCCTTGCGCATTCTCGATGGCGTTGAAGGTGTCGGGCGCGTCACATTCACGGCGCGCGATGTGCGTCGACACGCATTGGTCAGCCGGATCATCAAAGCTTATGACAAGGATGCGGAGCGCAAACGCAGTGATTGAACTCGAATTGCGAATCGCTGAATCAGCTTGGTCACAAGCGATCACCGACATAAACACCATCTGCCAAAATGCCTTGAACGCTGGCGCACATCAAGGCGCCGCCACTGGCGAGGTAAGTGTATTGCTGACCAGTGACGCTGAAATTCAAACCCTCAACCGCGATTGGCGCGGCAAGGACAAACCAACAGACGTTCTCTCTTTTCCAGCCGATCCGATCGATCGTCCATTCCTTGGCGACATCGCGGTGGCGATCGGCGTCGCGCAGTCTGACGCACAAACACGCGGCCTGACACTATCGCAGCACCTTTCACATCTTTTAATTCACGGCGTCTTGCATCTTTTGGGACATGATCACATTGATGACACAGAGGCCGCCGAAATGGAGGCCCTGGAGATTGCTGCGCTTGCCTCCTTGGGGTGGCCTGATCCATATAGTTAAGTTGCGAATCTCACGCGCATAGGCGGGATCATAGAAAGACATGTCGGAACGACGCAAAGGCCTGTTCGGCCTTTTCAAGAAAGAAAACCCAGACCCAGTTGAACCCGTCGCGGAGGACCCCGTGGCGCCATCTCAAAACGAGATGCGTTTGCGCATTGCCGACTTTGGCCGCGCGCGGGTCGAAGATGTGATGATTCCGCGCGCCGAAATTATAGGCGTTGAGCTCTCGACCAGCCTTGAGGATTTGATCCAGCTTTATGCCAGTGAAGCGCACTCGCGCTTGCCGGTTTATCGGGAGACGTTGGACGACCCGGTTGGGGTCGTGCATATTCGCGATGTTATTGGAGAGATTGCTCGCGCCAATGGCGAAGCGCCTGACGCGGATGACATCCCACTTGAGCGCCTTCGCCGGGACATTCTGTTCGTACCGCCGTCTATGCCTTTGACCGACTTGCTCGTCAAAATGCAGGCATCGCGAACCCACTTGGCTTTGGTGGTCGACGAATATGGCGGCACGGATGGCTTGGTGAGTCTTGAAGATCTGGTCGAAGAAATTGTCGGTGACATTGAAGACGAACATGATGAAGACGTCGCCTTGTTGGTCCGCCGCGGCCGGCTCGCTTGGGAAGTTGATGCGCGTATGGAAACAGACGATTTCGCCGAAGAAACCGATTTAGATCTCGCCCTTGAAGACCATGATGTCGATACCCTTGGCGGCGTTGCTTTTGCTTTGGCCGGACGTGTGCCTGTTCGCGGAGAGATTCTTCCGCACCCGAGCGGCGTGGATCTAGAAGTATTGGAATCGGATGTGCGCCGCATTCAGCGCCTGATTGTCCGACAACCGGCCTCGGAGCCTAAAACATGATCGAACATCCATCGCCGCGCAGTCACGGCTTACGAGTCTTGACCGCCGTGCATGAAGCCGTGGCCCGAACCAAAGGGACAACGGCAACGCTTTTTGCAGTCCTGCTCGGCGCGTTTTGTGCCTTGGGTTTCGCGCCGTTTCACCTTTCGCCTGCCCTGGTAATCGCCTTTATCGGACTGGTCTGGATGCTTGATGGCGCACGTAGTCAGCGCCAATGGGGCCGCGCTATGTTTGCGCGCGGATGGGCGTTCGGTTTCGGATACTTCCTCATTGGGATGTATTGGACGGCCCTGCCATTTTTAGTGGAACCCGAGAAACACGCCATCTTCCTGTGGATGCCTCTGATCGCTCTGCCGGGCGGAATGGCGCTCATTTGGGGCGCGGCCTGCGCGCTAGCAGGCGCGTTTTGGTCCGCGTCGCCATCCCGTGTCTTTATGTTCGCCGTGTTTATGGGCGGCGCGGAACTCATCCGAGGGACGCTATTTGGAGGATTCCCTTGGAATTTGCCCGGCACAACTTGGGCGCCCGGCGGCGCCCTGTCTCAAGCCGCAGCGATTGGCGGCGTTTATTGGCTGACGCTGGTCACTTTGTTCGTCGCCGCTGCACCCGCCGCATTGGTCGACACGCGCGAAGAGAACAGCGTCGTCGGGCGCGCTTTGCCCGTTGTGATGGCCGTCGCCTTGATCGGCTTTTCTTGGGCCTGGGGCGCGCAGCGATTAAGCGCTGATACGGTGATGACAGAGCGCACCGTTCTCCTCATGGACGCCGGTGTTCCTCAATCAGAGAAGTTTGCCGATCGCGGCGAACCCGTCATCGCCCGATATGTTGAGCTGCTCCGAGATGTGCCGAGCGAAGACGGCGATATTGTCATCTGGCCCGAGGGCGCTTTGCCTTATGGGATCTTGGAAGACAATGACGTGCTCGATCTCGTGACGGTCTTTCTTGGTCGGCGCGCGCTGATCACCGGATCCGCCCGCTTTACCCGCCAAGGCGATGAGGTATTAGCGCATAATAGCCTGCTTATGTTTACCGCTGGCTCCAGCACGGCCGGACTCGCCGCTTTGTATGACAAACATCGGCTTGTCCCTTTCGGCGAATTGCCAGCGACCAAGATTATTCCGTTTGGAGAGAGCATCTCCGCGATCTTGCCGTCCG
>JBCBBY010000011.1:0-66927 GCA_038531195.1 Pseudomonadota bacterium | reverse complement strand
ATGGTGTTCAAAGAGATTGGCGAGACCCTCGCAAACCGATCTTTCTTATGGTTGTTCGTTGCGACGCTGTTTGGATTTATGGCCAATGGCGTCGCCGCAACTTTAAACTACTTTATCAACGGCTTTTTCTGGGAGTTTACGACCAGTCAGACGGCGTTGCTGACCTTGATTGTTTTTGTCTCAGCGCTGATCGCGTTTGTGTTGGCGCCAGTTGTTTCTAAAACGCTGGGTAAAAAACGCGGAGCGGTCATCATCGGCATTTTGGCCTTTACCATTGCGCCAATGCCTGTCTTGTTGCGCTTGCTGGGCCTTATGCCTGCGAACGGCACTGAGCTTTTGTTCAATATCATCCTGATCGTTACGATGGTCGATGTTGCCCTCATTATCACCTACCAGATCTTGTCCAGTTCGATGATCGCGGACATTGTCGAGGAGAGCGAGCTCAAGACCGGGCGCCGGTCCGAGGGCATTTTCTTTGCGGGCATTACATTCATGCGCAAACTCGCGCGCGGCAGCGGTTTGTTCCTGGCATCGCTTATTCTCGCGGGCGCCGAACTTTCTCGCGAAATGCAGCCAGGCGAGCTGTCACAAGAAACATTAGCCATCCTCGGCGCTGGTTACGCCTTCGGACTGTTGGCGCTTTGGACCACGATGATCCTGTTTTTGTCTCGCTACAAAATCAGCCGGGCGGACCATGAAGCCAATCTTGCCGCGCTAGAGCGTGGCCGAGCCTCAGCAAGTGTGATTGAATAGGCTGGAACGGAATGTATTCGGGCAAATAGGGGCCGTAAATGTCGGAAAGCCAAGCTCTGGTAGAGTCAAAACCCGGTGTGCTGACCCGCATCGCCTATGGCATCGGCGGCGCCGCGGGCGGGATTAAGAATAATGGCTTCGACTATGTCTTATTGCTTTTCTACAGCCAGGTTTTGGGCTTACCGAGTGTTTGGGTCGCGGCAGCCATTTGGATTGCGCTCATTGTAGATGCGGTCTCTGACCCTATCGTCGGCTACTGGTCTGATAATTTGCGATCTAAAATGGGACGGCGGCACCCGTTTTTATATGCTGCAGCGTTCCCGGCGGCGCTGGCATATTTCTTTGTTTGGAACCCGCCTACCGGACTCGATGGGACATCGCTTTTCGCTTGGTTACTGACGCTCACGATCATCGTGCGGGTTGGCTACACTTTGTTTGAAGTGCCGAGCTTGAGCCTGTCTGCCGAGCTATCTCAAGACTATGACGTTCGCACATCACTCATGTCATTTAGATACTTTTTTGCTTGGGTTGGCGGGCTGTCATTGCAAGTCATGCTGTTCGCTGCCTTTTTGCAACCGAGTGAAGGTGACCCACAAGGCTTCTTTCATCTGCCGGGTTGGAACACCTATGGCATGATCGGCGCATCGGCGATCTTTGCTTGTATCCTAATCACCGCACTTGGTACGCACCACCGCATTCCTTTGCTTAAAAGCGCGCCGCCCGAGCGGGATTTGACGATTGGTAAGATTTTTTCAGAAATCTGGGAGACCTTGTCCAATCCATCTTTCCGCGCGCTGTTCATTGCGACTTTGTTTGGATTGCTGGCGACGGGCATCTCAGCGACGCTCAACCAATACATAAACGGCTTTTTCTGGAACTTTACCGGCGATCAAATCGCAATCCTCACGTTCGCGGTATACTTGTCCGCAATCATGGCTCTGATTTTGGCGCCATTGGCAGGGCGCATATGGGGGAAGAAGCGAGCTGCCATCACGATCGGGCTGATGGCGTTCACGCTCGCGCCGGCGCCCGTTTTCGCGCGCCTTTTGGGGTGGCTGCCAGAGAATGGCACGCCTGAACTCTTCTACATCATCCTCATCGTAACCGTGTTCGATATCGCCTTGATTATCGCTTATCAGATGCTCGCGGCGGCGATGGTGACAGATATCGTAGAAGAGAGTGAACTTAAGACAGGACGGCGCTCTGAGGGCACATTTTTTGCCGGCATCACCTTTATCCGGAAACTCTCGCAAGGCATTGGCGTTGTAACCGCCTCTTTCATTTTGGCGGCCGCTGCGATCCCGCCAGGGACGCGGCCAGAAGAGGCGAGCGCTGACTCGATCGCAACGCTTGGGTTCGGATATGGAGTGACATTGTTCAGCGTTTGGATGCTGATGATCTTGTCCATCAGCTTCTATCGTATCAGCCGCGAAGATCATGCCCGCAACTTAGAGGCGCTCAAAAGCCGAGCGGCGGAGTAAAAATAGAGTTGCGCGCGGCGCGCATTTACCTAACTGAAATGTCATCGCTGCCCAATTGCGTCCCTTGAGGCGCCGGAATAGAGCCATAATCATGATTTACTCAGACACTATGACAAAACACGTATCTAAGGTTCTGGTCGGCGTCGTGCTGGTGCTGGTGGCCCTGGTTTTGCTGCTCGTGAGCCCGCTTTATGGGACCGCGTCGGCACAAAGCTTTTGGGAAAAGGCCGTGCCGGAGAACCAGGCTCAGATCGAATTGAGCTATGCGCCATTGGTCCGCGACGTCTCACCGGCTGTGGTCAATATTTATACCAAGAAGACCGTGCAAAGACGGATGTCGATGCAGGAATTCATGTATGGTCGCCGTTTTGGTGAACCGGAAAGTCGAAGTGTACAGAACTCACTCGGGTCGGGCGTCATTGTTGGCGAAGATGGAGTGGTCGTGACCAATAATCACGTCATCGATGGCGCGGATGAAGTCATCGTGGTCTTAGCTGATCGCCGCGAATATCCGGCCGAACTGATCCTCGCAGATGAACGCACAGACCTTGCCGTTTTACGCATTGAAACAGAAAGTGGGCCACTGCCAACGCTCGGCTATGCCAACACGATTGGCGTCGAGGTCGGAGATTTGGTGCTGGCGGTAGGGAATCCTTTCGGGGTTGGTCAAACCGTGACAACCGGGATCATTTCAGCCACGGCGCGGACCGATGTCGGCGTGTCAGATTATGCGTTCTTTTTGCAGACGGATGCAGCGGTCAATCCCGGCAATTCGGGCGGTGCACTGGTCAATACGCGCGGCGATTTGGTTGGGATCAATACAGCGATTTTCTCCCGTTCCGGCGGCTCGAATGGGATTGGCTTTGCGATCCCGTCTGAAATGGTCAAACGCGTGGTGGACGCCGCCGTCAATGAAGGCACGCTCGTGCGACCTTGGCTTGGTCTAAAAGGGCAATCGGTGACCTTCGATATCGCCAAAGCCCAAGGTCTCGAACGTCCACTGGGCGTCATCATTTCGGAAGTCTATGACGATAGTCCGGCCGATCGCGCAGGCCTTCGGCGTGGCGACCTGGTGCTGAACATTGATGGCCGTGAAGTCTATGACGAGCGCGGTCTGAAATTCCTCGCAGCAACCAAATCGCCTGGCGAGAGCGTTGAACTGAACGTCTTGCGCGGAGGCTCTGAGCAAATCATCGCCGCAGAGCTGGCACCGCCGCCAGGGACCAGCGAAGCCGAAGTCGTCCTGCTCGAAGGGCGTCATCCGTTCACGGGGGCCGAAGTGGCTGAACTTTCACCGCGCCTCGCGGAAGAACTTGGGCGTGACCCATTTGTCAGTGGGGTTCTCGTCAACCGAGTTATGCGACGCTCTTACGCCCGCCGCGTTGTTCGCTCCGGCGACATTATCACCGCGATCGACGGTCAGCCGATCGAGACGTTGGAAGATCTTGAAGGCGCCCTTGATCGCGAATCCGGCCGATGGGAGATCGAAATTGATCGCGCCGGGCGCTCGATCAGTGGCTTTGTTACGCTATAAGGGCGTTTGATCAATGATGTGGGCGTAAGAGCCCATGACGTTGTTGCGGTGTCCTCCGGCATTTCCGAGATCGATGCAGCGGGCGTCTGTTAGATGAAAGAGTGGGTCATCCGACCCTGGTTCGGAAAGGGTTGAATAATGGAACTCATGCCCCCGGAGCGTTCTGGCCCATACATCGTCAGTTAAGGGTGTCATAGAGCGATAGCCCAAGCACATGCGACGGGTTTCGAAACTCGCCGCGTGACTGAGCAGCCCCGCCATCCGGTGATGCCGTCCATCCGCGTCAATCAGGCCTTGCCCGAGCACCATATATCCCCCGCATTCGCCATAGATCAACGCGCCTCGGCCGGCCGCTGAGCGTAACCCTTGGAGAAATCGATCCGCCTTCGCGAGTGTTTCACAGTGCAGTTCCGGATATCCGCCTGGCAGATACACGGCGTCACAATCTTCTGACGGTGCTTGATCCGCGAGCGGAGAAAAGAATGAAAGCTCTGCCCTCTGAGTGCGCCAGTCGTCTAATAGATGCGGATACGCAAAAGCGAATGCGATGTCGCGCGCGATGGCGATGCGTTGACCGAGAGGCGGAAGAGGTCGCGGTGGAGGGCTCTTTTGAACTGAACCCGCCAAGTCGATCAGCATATCTAAGTCGACACCTGCGCTAACGGCCTCACTGGCAGCGTCGACTAAATGTCGTGGGGCGTTTTGTTCAGATGCTTGAACCAAACCCAAATGACGAGACGGAATGGTGAGGTCATCTGAGCGAAGTATCGCGCCCAAGAATGGGATATCGAGATCCGCCAATGCTTCTTTCAGTAAGGCAGCATGTCCTGGGCTGCCAACCCGTGTGGCCACCACGCCGCACACTTTTGGAGATCTGCGAAACGTCGAGAAGCCGTGAACCAAAGCCGCGATCGATTGCGCCTGGCCACTTGCATCCACAACCAAGATCACGGGCAAGTCTAGTGTCTCAGCAATATCGGCGGTTGAAGCTTCCATACTTGCGGCACCGTCAAACATGCCCATGACGCCTTCGACAATGAGAAGGTCTGCCCCCGATGCAACCGCGTTCGCTCGCGCCCGCAATTGGTCTGACCCCAAGGCCCACTTATCGAGATTATGGCAGGGCGATCCCGTCGCAAGACTCAAAAACTGTGGGTCGATGAAACCAGGACCCGCTTTGGCGACTTGCGTCTGAACACCGCGCGCATTGAGCGCAGCGACCAATCCCACGGTGAACACAGTCTTGCCCGTGTTCGAGTTGGGCGCGGCAATGACGAGGCCCTTGGGGTGTTTGATTTGGATCATGAGGCTACCTAACCAAATTGGATTGATTACGCAGCGATGATGCTCGTTTCACAAAATGTCAGGAACAGCAAGAGCGATCAAACTCTTTGGTCACCACATTTGCTCTGTGCGCTGCCATTGCCGTATTGTCGATTTCATTGACGCGGGAGTGCGAAGAGCGGGCATATGCCTGGCAGCGATAGAATGTTGGTTCCGCATATGTTCTTGTCGTGAACGCCGCATCATGACAAGACAAATCTTATCAACGCGGGATGATCCTATTATGGCTGTTACGATGAGTGACCTTTTCGCTGCCTCAGATCTGTCTGCCGATGCGCCGCGTCCGCTGGCCGACAAATTGCGACCGCAAGTTCTGGCCGATGTCGTTGGGCAAGATCACCTTCTCGGTGCAGACGGTCCTTTGGGGCGCATGCTCGCAACTGGGCATCTCTCATCGATCATTCTTTGGGGCCCTCCAGGTGTCGGGAAGACCACGATCGCGCGGTTGTTGGCACAAGAAACCGATCTCCATTTCGAAGCGATCTCGGCCATTTTTTCTGGCGTTAAAGACCTCCGCGCCGTGTTCGAAGCAGCGCAGCAACGACGAGACATGGGGCAGGGCACTTTGCTCTTCGTCGATGAAATCCATCGTTTCAATCGCGCACAACAAGATGGCTTCTTGCCCTATGTTGAGGCGGGCACAGTGACCCTGGTCGGCGCGACAACAGAAAATCCGAGTTTCGAGCTCAATGGCGCGCTTCTATCTCGCTGCGCCGTTATGGTGCTGAACCGACTGGACGAGACCGCCGCCGAAACGCTGTTGAAGCGCGCTGAGCAGGAGATGGGCCGAACTTTGCCTTTGGAGCTGCGCGCCCGGTCAGCCCTGGTCGACATGGCTGACGGCGATGGGCGATATCTTTTGAACCTCGCCGAACAAGCTTTCACACTTGCTCCCGAGGGTGAAACTTTGTCGCTCGACCAACTCTCCACGGCTTTGCAGAAACGCGCGCCAGCTTACGATAAGAACCGCGAAGAGCATTATAATCTGGTCTCGGCTTTACATAAATCTGTGCGGGGGTCGGATCCGGATGCGGCTCTCTATTGGTTCGCACGGATGATTGAAGGCGGAGAAGATCCGCTCTTCATTGCCCGCCGACTTGTGGTCATGGCGAGTGAAGATATCAGCCTCGCCGATCCCACAGCGATGATGGTCGCTGGTGAAGCGGCCCGGGCGTTTGAAAGGCTGGGTGAACCGGAAGGCTTGATCCCGCTGGCACATGCGGTTGTTCATTTGGCGACAGCCCCGAAATCGAACGCATCTTATATGGGGCTAAAACGGGCCCGCGCGGCGGCCCGCGAAACCGGGTCGCTCATGCCGCCCAAACATATCCTCAACGCGCCGACGCAGATGATGAAAGATCAGGGTTATGGCGACGGCTATGCCTATGACCATGACCATGACGGCAGTTTCTCCGGACAAAACTACTTTCCAGACGGCATGGATCGGGTAGAGTTTTACCAACCAAAAGGGCACGGACGTGAAGGCCCAATCGCAGACCGCCTGGCAAAGTGGCGCGCGATCAGAGATAAAAAGGGGGGGAGCAATTGAGACAAGCCTTATTGGACGTCATTCGCGCAGCCATTATGCTCGGCGTATTTGGGTTGGCCGCTGCATGTGAAAACGTAGACGCGCAAAGCGAACCAGATGCGCCGGTGGTCTATGATGCGATCCCGCCGCACATCACGCAATGGATGCAGCAACCGGCCATTCTGGTTTTTTCTAAGACCAATGGCTGGCGTCACAATGAAGGGATTGCGGGAGCTGATAAGTTTTTCGTCGAACTCTCGCGAGAAAAGGGCTTTGGCATTTTCACGACGGTCAATGCGGCGGTCTTCAATACCGAAGACTTGGCGCGTTTTGATGTGATTGTCTTCAATCATGCAACGGGCGATACACTAAGTCCTGAGCAAGAAACAGCCTTCCAAACTTGGCTCGAAGACGGGGGCGCTTGGATTGGGTTGCATGGCTCGGGCGACAACACGCATCAAGACTGGTCTTGGTATGCAAATTCCTTGATTGGCCCGACCTTTACAGGTCACCCTTTGACGCCGCATTTCCACATCGTACGCGTTGAAACCTTAGATGCGACTCACCCGGTGATGGCGGAGGCGCCGGAAGTCTGGCGCCATGATGATGAATGGTATTTTTTCGACAGCCACCCAACAGATTATGGGTTGCGCCCGCTTGCAGGCATTCACGAGACCGACTTCAAGCCGATTGGCGCGGATGTGAACAATCTCGCCATGTGGGCCATGGGCGACACGCCCGCGGAGCACCCCGTGATCTGGGTCGGGTGCCCAGGGGACGGCCGCACTTTTTACTCGGCTCTCGGCCACTCTGACGTCTCTTATGACAGTGAGACCTATCGCCAGATTTTGGACAATGCGTTTGAATGGGTGCTGCAAAACACAGACGACTCTGGCGCAGGTTGCCCGGTCAGCGAGTGAGCGTGAACGCGCGGGCACCCTTACGAATTTCAAACCGTGATGCGCGGCGGTTATGGCTGAACGGTCAAGGCCTGGGCGACATTCCAACTGGACCATTAGATCTCGATTCTATGATCAAGAGCCTGGGCTTCGTGCAACTGGATTCAATCCAAGTCGTTGCGCGGGCGCACCATCATATTTTGTGGAGCCGCAATCAGAATTATCGCGAGCAGATGCTCAATTGCCACCTCGCGGAGCATCGCAAAGTCTTTGAGCATTTTACGCACGATGCGTCTGTCTTGCCGATGGACTTCTATCCCTTTTGGCAGCGTCAGTTTCGGCGGCTCGAGGAAAAAACCAGGGGCTGGAAATGGCACCGCGGCATGCTCGACGAAGAGGGGCGCAACGGCCTCAAAGACCGCATCCGCGAAGAAGGTCCATTATGCACGAAGGCCTTCGATACGAAAATCAAAGGCGAGAAAACCATGTGGGCCCGGCCCCCGCATAAACTCGCGCTGGATTATATGTGGTATGCGGGAGAGCTTTCGACGTCTCACCGAGAAAACTTCACGAAATTCTATGATCTGACCGAACGCGTCATACCTGAATCTCTGCTCTCGAATGTCCCAACTGATGAGGCTCAGATCGATTGGTTGTGTCGCAACGCTATCTCTCGATTGGCATTTGGCAGCGAGGGCGATGTCCAGCGGTTTTGGGATGCTGTTACAAACGCTGAGGCAAAAGCTTGGGTGGCAGCCAATGGGAATTCATTGGTGCCGATCGAAATCGAAACGGCGGATCGCGGCGTCATCTCGGCATGGGGATGTGAGGAAATCGAGGCGAGACTGGCGCATGTGCCTGCGCCGACATCTCGCTTGCGTATTCTCAATCCGTTTGACCCGGCTGTGCGAGACCGCGCTCGGCTAAAACGATTGTTCGGGTATGATTATACAGTCGAGATGTTTGTCCCAGCTGCGAAGCGGAAATGGGGATATTACGTGTTTCCGCTGCTTGAGGGCGATCGGTTCGTCGGGCGGATCGAAATCAAGTCGGACCGCAAGGCTGGCCAATTGAAGGTGATCAATCTCTGGCTTGAGCCAAAGGTGAAATGGACATCTGCGCGTTCTGGCAAGTTGGAGGCAGAACTTGCCCGTATGTTGCGCTTTATCGGATCGTCAGAAGTGGTTTGGGACGTCTCACAGCCCGCAGACTTGCCATAAAATACAGCTCGTTTACGTCATCAAAGGGCAATGAGGAGTTCGAACATGATCCGATTGGGGCTGGGCAGCATTGTCGCTATGAGTCTCGCCGCATGCGCGCCGCAGATGGAAGACGCTGGCAGCATTGTGACGGCGCAAGCTGCACCGGAAGCGAACGCGACGCTTAGCGATATGAGTGTTGATGCATTTCACGAGTCGATCGCCGTGTTTGATAGCCATCTCGACACACCGGCGCTTTTTCACACGCCCGACTACGTGTTCACGGAGCGGGGGAGTTTTGAAGAAGACGGCACGCACGTTGACTTGCCGCGGATGAATGAGGGCGGGCTTGATGGTGGATTCTGGGTCATCTTCACACGCCAAGGCCCATTGGATGAGGCGAGCTACGCCGCCGCGCGGACCCACGGACTGATGCGTCAGACCGCCATTCGTGAATTCGCGGCGAAGTATCATGACGACGTCGCGCTCGCATTGTCAGTGGACGATGTCCCGCAAATTCTTGCGGATGGAAAGAAAGTCGTTTTCCAAAGTATGGAAAACTCATATCCGCTCGGCACAGATGTTTCGCTGCTTGAGCATTTTTATCTTGGCGGCCTACGTATGATCGCGCCGGTCCATTTCGCCAACAATCAGTTTGCCGATAGCGCGACCGACATCAACCAAGCCCACGATGGTCTGAGTTCGCTCGGCGAAGAGTTGGTTCGCGAAGCCAACCGCCTCGGACTTCTCCTAGATGGCAGTCACGCTGCGGACTCCACAGTTCGCGACATGATGGCGCTTTCAACAACACCCATCATCCTATCTCATACCGGTGCGAAAGCCGTCTATAGTCATCCACGCAATATCGACGATGATCTCTTGCTAGAACTCGCTGAGAATGGCGGGGTCATTCAAATGAACATTTTTGGCGGGTACTTGGAAGAATTGGTGCCATCGCCTGAGCGCCAAGCGGCCATGGACGCCTTCGTCGCAGAGTTTGGGACGAGTACGGCTGGCATGGATGAAGCCACGCTCGCAGCGTGGGTGGAAGCGCGCCGCGCCTTGAACGAAGAATTCCCCGCGCCTCGGTCGACCTATGAGAAATTCATGGAGCACACCTATCACGTGCTCGACCTCATTGGGCCAGATCATGTTGGAATTAGCGGCGACTGGGATGGTGGCGGCGGCGTTGATGGGATGAGCGATGTGTCCATGCTGCAAAAGATCACCCGCGATTTGCTGGCCGCCGGCTACACGGAAGCGGATGTCGCAAACATCTGGGGCGGGAACATGATGCGCCTCATTGCGGCCGCCGAAGCGGCTCGCGAATCCGCGCTTGTGTCACCAAATATACTGAACTGATCCGATGGAGTGGCTGACCATCACGCCGCCGCTTTTGGCGATCATTGTCGCGGTTTGGACGCGCAATGTGTTTTGGGCGCTTGGCATCGCAATTTGGCTCAGCGAGACGATTATCGCAGGCTTCAATCCGTTCATGGGGGCCTTGGGGAGTATTGACCGTGCCGTCGGCGTCTTCGATAGCTCTTACAATACACGCGTCCTCTTATTCTGCCTGATCATCGGGGCGTTGATCGTCTACATGCAAAAGTCCGGCGGCATCAGCGCGATGGTCGAGCGACTGCAATCCTCAGGGTTTGCTTCAACGCCGCGCCGTGCTGGCTTGGTCACCGCGATATGCGGCGTGCTGATCTTCGTCGAAACCAATATCAGCCTGTTGACCACCGGAATTCTCGGACGGCCTTTGTTCGACAAGTTGAATGTCAGCCGCGAGCGCCTAGCGTATATAATCGACTCGACATGTGCGCCGATCAGCGTCCTGATCCTGTTTAATGGCTGGGGCGCCTATCTCTTGGGACTGCTCACTGAGAATGGCGTCGAGGGCGCGACCGGCGTTCTGATGGCGACGATCGGGTTGAATTTCTACGCTTGGATCACGATCGCACTGGTCTTCTTCACTGTGTTTTCAAACCGGACGTTTGGTCCTTTGGCTGCTGTGGAGCGCGCGGGACGTGGCGCGGCGTCTGTCGTCGCAGCCGGTCCGTTCAATGAGGCGCCTGCGCCAGCGTCCAAAGCGATCTATATGGCGATCCCGCTCTTCATTATGATTGGCGGGACGATCGGATTTATGATTTGGACGGGCAATGGCGACATTCGCCAAGGATCTGGATCACAAGCCATTCTATGGTCTGTCATTCTTGCGACAGCCGCAGCCTTTCTGTGCCTCGCGCACTCAAAACGCGCCAAAGGAGAGCTTGTCGATATCGGCTTTAAGGGCATGGGCGATCTGCTGCCTGCGGTCACGATGATCTATCTCGCCCTTGTGCTTGGCGCCAGTTTGAACGCGGTGGGGATGCGCGAGTTTATTGCCAGCATCGCCTCCAGCTTCCCGGCGCCTGGGGTGATCCCGGCTATCTTATTCTTAGCCGCCGCGATTACCTCATTTACGGCTGGAACCAGTTGGGGAACATACGGGATCATTGTACCCGTCGCGGTGCCCTTGGCCGTTGGCGCCGGCGTGCCGATGCCTTTAGCGATTGCTGCGGTCATGGGGGGCGGCGTCTTCGGCGATCATTGCTCGCCGATTTCCGACACGACCATAATTGCCTCTCTGGCGTCCGGCTGTGATCACATGGAGCATGTACGAACGCAGCTGCCTTATGCGCTCGTCGGCGGGATCGCAACGACTGGGCTTTATTTGCTCGCGGGGCTGGCCGCATAGGCCGCGAGCACCGCGTCCATCAAAACCTCGGTGAATGTGTTCAGAGCGGGATGGCGCGCGCTGCGGGCAGGCGGTGTTTCAGGTGTACCTGTCACCGCGTAAGCAAAGCTCAAATCTAAAGCGGGTGCGTACCAAGCGCCTGAATAGAGACCATACGCCTCGCCATGGTGGCCCCACAATTCTTGCCCTGGCCAAAGGCTTTCAACCGCGGGGTGGGTTTGCACCCCGGTGCCGAAATGCGTGAAGTAGCGCTCATCATGGACACCATTGGTCTCGGTCACGTCCAACCGCCAAACTGGGCGTACCAGTTCAGGTGCATATTTGAGGCGTGCAGCGATTGTCGCGAGATCCATCAAGTTGGCGCGCAGCCCTCCTTGCGGGGAGAATAGCGTTCCATTGGTACCAGGCACATAGTCTCGAAGGTCCGCGCCATCCTCTTTTAGAAAGAGCGGCTCGGGATCATTGAGTATGTCCCGATCATCGGTTTGAGGGAACCACCCACGCTGCGTCTCGCGATAGAGCGTGGCGCCAGATTGTTTTTTCTCCGTGCTGACAGACGACCAATTAAATCCTGCATCCAGGCCGATTTGTTTCAAAATCAAATCGCGCGCGAGCCAGTCAAATCGGCGACCCGTTGCCGCTTCGAGCGCGGCCGCGACAACACCGTACGCGAGATTGCAGTACTCAAAATTTGTATCAGCCCGAAAAGCCTCGCGGGTGAGAAGTGTTTCCATATGGCCTGGCAAAGCGAGCCAATAGACGTCAGGATCTTTCATGCCGCCGGTATGGCTGAGCAAAGCCCGCAGGCTTGGGCCGTCTGGACCCGCGGCTGTCTCCGAAGGAAAGAAGGGCAGCCAGGCTCGCACGCCTTTATCGAGATCAACGACCTTTTCATTGTGCAGCTTCTCGGTCGTGAGGGCGACAATCATTTTGGAGATCGATGCGGCCCGCAGCGCCGTACGGGTGGTGAAAATGCGCTCATCAACTGCCGCCTCGCCAACCGCCGCTTGCGCGATGACGAGGTTGTTTTTCATCAAAACAATCCCCGCAGCCGGCGCGCGCGCCATCGGAGGACCGTCAATGAGAGTCGTGAGGATCTGGGTCGGATCGGCAGGTTGCTCACAGCCAGAAAGACTGAGCGCAGCCAAGGACCCGGCGGCGAGCGCGCCGCGCCGTGTGAGCGTTATCCCAGACCCGTCACGCACTTTAACCGAGCACCTCGGCCAAGAAGTCTTGGCAGGCGGCAAAGCTGCGGCGATCCGCGCCGGCATCATATACGGTGCCGAAATCAGGATTGTCCGCCGCGGGGTTGGTGAATGCATGCATAACCGCGCCATAGGCATGTAGCTGCCAGTCGGCTTTTGCGGCTGTCATTTCTTTGGAAAAATCCATGACATCGTCCGGCGTAGCCATGGGGTCTTCCCAGCCATGCAGGGCTAAAACTTTTGGGCCAATCGTTTCATCGGTATTGCCCGGTGCCCCGAAGAGGCCATGGAAACTCACAACACCCGTGACGCCCATATTCTTGCGCGCCATATCGAGCACGCTCAAACCGCCAAAGCAAAAGCCGATCGCGGCGGCATTTTCCGTGCCCGCCTCTTTCTTTGCGACGTCCAGCGCAAAGGCGAGGCGCGATTGCAGCTCTGCCCGATTGGTCGCCAATGGAGTCATAAGCGCTTCGCACTCTTCATTGGTTGAGCCGCGATTGCCTTTGCCATAAACATCAGCAGCAAACCCAGCATAGCCCCAACTTGCCATGAGTTTGGCTTTGTCTTGCTCAAACTCAGACTGACCGCCCCAGGCGTGCGCGACGAGAACAACGCCCTTTGGCGTGCCTTCAGGCATGGCCAGAAACCCTTCATAGGTTTGACCATTTTGCTCATAGTCGACAATGCGTGTGGTTCCGCTCATGAAACACTCCTGATGATAGTTGTTCTCACCTGGTTTAGCGGACGTATGAGTCGATTCAAGGCTTGCAAACGCGAAATTCACGCCGCATGGGGGCAGTATGAAACGCATAATAATTGATTGTGATCCGGGACTTGATGACGCCGTTGCATTGCTTGCAGCGTTCCAGGCGAGATCTCTAGACGTATTGGCGATCACGACGGTCGCGGGCAATGTCCCCGCTGGTCTCACCGCGTATAATGCGCGGGTCATCAGAGACATAGCAGGTGTCGGACCCGAAACACCCGTATGTCCAGGTGCGCCGCAGCCGATTTTTCGAGATGCTGTGACCGCCGAAGAGTTTCACGGCAGCACCGGGCTCGGAAACCTTCCGCTACCGTCGCCAAAAGTGTCATTATCACGCGCGCACAGTGTCAACATGATCACACGGCTTTGCCGCGGCGCCCGATCTGCGCCGCTCACACTGGTGATCACTGGTCCGATGACGAATGTCGCGCTGGCTTTGACCATGACACCGAATATTCGTGACGGGATTGAAGAGATTGTTCTGATGGGCGGCGGCGATGGCGAAGGTGGTAATATCACCCCGTTCGCTGAGTTTAATATCTTCGCGGACCCACACGCGGCCGCGATTGTATTTGGATCTGGCCTGCCCATTCGATGTCTAAGTCTGGATGTGACCCATACGATTCGCACGAGCCCGGAACGCATTGCCGATGTTCGTGGGATCGGCTCAGCGATTGCCTCACACGCCGCCGACTTTCTCCAAGCCTCCTGTGAGCTTGAGTTTTCCGCGGTGGGAGACCGAGATGCGCCATTGCACGATCCGAGCACGATCCTCGCATTGACCCACCCTGAGATTTTTTCCGGCCGGCGCGCAAGCGTCGAAGTGGTGACGACACCGGGCGACCAGTTCGGTCGGACCATTCCGAGCTTTCAAGACGACGGTAATGTGCTTTGGTATGAGCAGGCTGACAGCGACGCAGCGTTCGCCGCGCTGTGTGCCCAACTCAGAGGTGAAGCATGACTGTGAAAGTCGGCGTCGTCGGGTCGATAAACTTGGATCTCGTTGCCAGCGGCGCGCCGTTGCCAACCGCTGGTGAAACGGTGACGGGGGCACAATTTGCGCAGCATCCAGGTGGGAAAGGTGCCAATCAAGCGCTGGCCGCGCGGCGCCTGGGCGCCGATGTGAAATTGGTTGGCTGCGTCGGCGATGATGCGCTTGCAGAACCCGCGCTCGCCCTTTTGCGCCAGGATGGCGTGGATGTTTCGGATGTCATGAGCGAAATCGGTACGGCGACAGGCGTCGCATTGATCGCCGTTTCGCCAGACGGTGAAAATCAAATCACGGTGGCGAGCGGGGCCAATGCGCGGGTCGGCCAGACGAATGTCGCCGCGCTTCCCCAATGCGACATCGTCCTCTGCCAATTGGAAGTTCCCGTGCCAGCCATCGAAGCCGCGGCGTCTCATGTCGCCGAGACAGGGGGCTTGCTGGCGATTAATCTCGCCCCCGCCATGGACGTCCCGGAAACGCTTCTCAATCGCGCTGATGTGTTGATCGTGAATGAGATCGAAGCTGATTTCTATGGTGCGGCTTTGCATCATGATGGCGGTCTCGTCGCTCTGACTTTGGGCGGGGAGGGCGCAGTGCTCTTTAAACAAGGTCGTGAGATCGCGCGCGTGCCCGCGTTCGATGTCAGCGTCGTCGACACGACAGGCGCGGGTGATACATTTTGCGGAGCCCTCGCGGTTGCGCTTGCTGAGGGTCAAGCGCCCGAAGCTGCATTGCGTTTTGCGTCTGCAGCAGGCGCCCTTGCTGTGACGAAACCTGGCGCTCAGCCAAGTTTGCCGCGACGTGCTGAGGTCGAGGCTATCTTGGCTAAGAGCGGCTATTAAGACTCTAAGTCCGCACCAATCCGATTTCGCGTAGGCGTTCCATCAGATAGTTCTGAGCGGTAATTGGGGGCTCTGCTTTACCACCTTCATCAAGGCATTGTGGAAGCGCTTCAATCAGAACGTCCTGATTAAAATGCAGGAAGAATGGCGTGGAGTAACGCGGAAACTTTGATCGCTCAGGCGACGGGTTTAGCACGCGGTGCGTTGTCGAGGGTAGAACACCGCCGGTTAGCCGCTGGAGCATGTCACCACAATTGATGACCAAGGATCCAGCGGGCGGGTTCACGTCCAGCCATTCGCCGGTGCGGTGGAGGGCTTGCAGACCTGCCTCTTCGGCCCCTAGCAGCAGTGTAATGACGTTAATGTCCTCATGCGCCCCCGCTCGCACGGTGCCTTTCGGAGGCGGGTTCTCCTGCGGCGGATAGTGCAAGAGGCGAAGGATCGAATTGCCGTTTTCGACTTTATCGTCGAACCACGTTTCAGGCAGGCCGAGGTGCAGCGCTACTGCACGTAGTAGCTGGGCGCCAAAGCCATCCATGGCTTCGTAGAAATCGCGGGTCGCTGCATCGAATTCCACAACTTCCGGGACATCGGGCGTGTCTTTCATGGTCGCGCGGTACGGGCTGTCCGGGGCTAAAGCCCGGCCGGTATGCCAGAACTCTTTGAGATCTGCGCTGCTAGCGCCCTTCGCATTTTCGGTCGCAAAGGGTGTATAGCCGCGTTGGCGCCCGCCGGCCGCATCATGATACTTTTCCTTGATGTCCTCTGACAGCGCAAAGAAGGCTTTTGAGGCGTCAACAGCGCGATCGATGACGCCTTGCGCGATGGGGTGGTCACTGATCACAGCAAAGCCGGTTTCACGAAAAGACCGTCCAAGTGCTTCCGCAAACGCAGATTTGTCCGCCGACCATTGCTCAAACGAGATGGGTTCGAAATAATTTGTCATGGCCTGATCTTACGCGCCGACAAAAAAGAGGGGAAGTGCCGAACTTCCCCTTTTCTTGTTTTGATTGTTTGCGACCGGATCGCTTAAGAGTCTGGCGCCAATTGCGGCATTTGCCAGCGGCCGTCGTCTGTTTGGCAAACTTCCACGGGCTCGCGAATAATCGTTCCATCTGGCAACCGCGTTTCGCGCCGAACGGTCGTGCATTCGCTCGTATCCGTCGGTGCCCCTGCGAGACCATAGTCTTCCTCGATGGGATAAGCGGGGACACTTGGGTAGGCCTGGGCGCTGGCATTCACAGGTTGCGCTCTAGATTGCTGAACATGCGGGGCTTCCCAGGCAGGTCCGGTTGGGGAGCGCGTTGGCGCATAGACATTGTTCAAATCGCCAGAACGATACTGGCTTTGGCCATAGTGCGGCGTTCCGCTATAGCTATAGGTCCGAGCGCAATTGGTTGAATCGCCTGCCAATTCGCTGCCGACCGCTGCGCCGAGGAGGCCGCCAATGACAGCCCCGGCGATTTCTGCGCCATCGTCGCCGCGATCATGATAGTAGCCGCGGCGGTGTCCACGGTACCCGCGATATCCCCGGTACCCTCGGTATCCTCGATAGCGGTGATAGCCATTATCTGGTTCAAGTTCGCCGCCAATCGCAGCGCCAATCAAGCCTCCGGCAACCGCTCCGACCACACCGCCGGCTAAACGGTCATTGTCTCTTTGGCGTTCACATGCGGCGCTGGCAACGGTTGGCTGACGGTCGTGATAGCTGCCATACGAATTGCCGTAATGTTCATGGTCCGCGAGGGCCGCAGGCGCGAGGCAAATCGCAGCGGCACTGGCAAGAAGACTGATTCTGATCATTTCAGGGATTTCCCTTATTCAAAGGCGCACCCGCCCACATTCTGCTAGGATTGCAAGAAATCTGCCTGAACCAGTCTGAACGGGAGCTGAAGACACGGACAACGTGCCACTGGACGATTCTGGCAAGTGCGACCATGTTGTGCGTATGGGTTTAATGAAATCAGTTCGAAACACAGCCGGTCGGGCGCGCTATACGGCGGCGCAAGGGCTTCGTTCCGCCTGGTATGGCGGGCAATACGCGATTGCGCGGCGGCGCTCGGCCGGATTTAACCGCCCGGGTGAGCCAGTGTTCAAACCCAATCACAAACCTGAGCTAAAAGCGCTCAGAAAGGCCTATTTCGATCTGTTTCGCGATGATCGCGCGAATATTGAAGCGGGTCTTTATCCAGACCCTGTGCGCCGTGAGTTACGGGTCCGGGATTTCCCCAAAGCGATCCAAAGAGCCCGCCGGTTTTTGAATGATGTCGCCGAAGTCGACCGCCGCCGACTGGATCGTTCCGGAACTGAAGTCCGTGACAGTATAGCAGCTGACCCAGACCGTTATCCCACATACTATCGGCAAAACTTTCATTATCAGACGGATGGCTGGCTGAGTGATGACAGTGCCGACATTTATGATCATCAAGTCGAAGCTTTATTCACCGGCGCTGCTGATGCAATGCGCCGGGCGGCGCTCGCAGAACTCGTGCGAGAGCTCCAGGGGCAAGACCAACGAAAAGTCCAAGTTTTAGACTTAGCGTGCGGGACGGGACGGTTCATGGGGCAGGTGATGACCGCGATGCCGAAACTCGGACTGTCGGGTCTGGACCTATCTCCGAATTATGCGGATGCGGCGCGCGCAAATGTGAAACGATGGCCGCAAGTCGATGTCGTGGAGGGCGCGGCGGAAGCGCTACCGTTCGAAGACAACAGTTTCGATCACCTGGTTTGCATCTATTTGTTTCACGAATTGCCGCCGCGTGTTCGCCCGCAAGTGATTGCTGAGGCGGCAAGGGTGCTCAAACCTGGCGGTACTTTCATCGTCGCAGATAGCCTCCAATTTGGCGACAATCCCGGCGTCGATGGGTTTTTAGAGTATTTCCCAGAGGGGTTTCATGAGCCCTATTATAAGGGCTACTTGAGCTGGGCGTTTGATCCTCATATGGAGGCCGCTGGGTTCTCCGCGGAGCGTTTAAAACTTGCATTCCTGACCAAGGTTCGGGTTTGGCGAAAAGACAATTAGGAGCCGTATATGGCAGACCGTAAACTCATGCTCATCACTGGTGCGTCGGCCGGCATTGGCGAAGAATTTGCTAAACAATATGCTGCACTTGGCTGGGACTTGGCGTTGACCGCACGTCGCGCCGATCGCTTAGAGAAGCTCGCTCGCGATATGGAAGAGAAGCACCAGGTGGCGACGATCGTCATCTCGCAGGACCTATCTCTCGCCTCCAGCGTCGATACAATTTTGAAAGAGATCAGCGAAGCGGGCCGACATGTCGACGGTATCGTGAACAATGCGGGATACGGGCTGCCCGGAACCTTCTTCAATACCAAGTGGAAGGACCAAGCCGCGTTCTTGCGGGTGCTCTACACCGCTCCAATCGAACTCACACACAAAGTTTTGCCGGGTATGGCAGAACGCGGTTTTGGCCGGATCATCAATGTTGCCTCATTGGCGGGATACACACCGGGCTCGAATGGACACACGCTCTATGCCAGCGTGAAGTCGGGCCTCATCAAATTCTCTGAGAGCATTCAAGCCGAAGCCGAAGCTGCGGGCCATAATGACGTGCATTGTACCGCGCTTTGCCCCGGCTTCACCTGGTCGGAGTTCCACGATGTGAATGGCACGCGTGAGAAAACCAATGAGATGCCAGACTGGATGTGGATGGAGGCTGCGCCCGTCGTGGAGGCGGGAATCAATGCTTGCGAACGCGGACAGCCCGTGGTCGTCCCTGGCGCCGTCAATAAAGGACTCGCGACGCTGAGCAAAATTCTGCCAGAGCCGATTGGCCGGGCCATGGTTGGGGCGCAATCGAAGCGGTTTCGCAGAACAGAGTAGTCGCCCGCTTGCGGCCAGCGCGGAACCGCCCTAGGTGACTAGAAACAATAATGGAGTCTGAGCGTTGAGAGACCTTCTTTGGGCCCTGCACAGCTATTTTCTTTCGCCGGTTTTGACCATCTTCTTTATCGGCCTCTTGGTCTATGTGATCTTGGGCTGGTTGATGGTTGGTGGTGTCGTCGATAATCGCAACCAGACGGTGCGGTCGATCTACAGCTTCCTTTATTCGATCATTGAGCCTGTGGCGCGGCCGATCCGTCGGATTGTTCCGCCGATTGGCAATCTTGATCTCTCAATTCTGATTGTCGCGCTGGCGATCCCATTTGTTCGCGATTGGCTGATCCCGCGTGTCATTGCTGCCATTCCGTTCTAAGAATCCGCTGCTGAGAGGGTGACGAATCTCCCATCTCGCCGTAAGGCGAGGGCGTCTAACGTGGGAGCGGCTGGATCGTGACGGCTAAGATCATTTCAGGAAAAGATGTGGCAGCGGATGTTCGCGCCAGGGTGAAGACCGCGGTTGGCGCGCTGCCCAGCCAGCCAACGCTTGCCGTGGTGTTGGTCGGGGATGATGCTGCCAGCCAAGTCTATGTCAAAAGCAAGATCCGTTTGACCGAAGAGGTTGGGATGCGATCCCTGCATTATCGTTTGCCTGCCACAGCCACGCAGGCCGAAGTGGAAGCTCAAATCGCAGCGCTGAATGCGGATCCAGAAGTCGACGGTATCCTGCTGCAATTGCCGCTTCCAAAGGGAATGAACGAAGCCGCTGCAATTGAACAAATTTATCCCGCGAAAGATGTCGATGGTCTGACGGAAGCCAGCGCTGGACGGCTAATCCTTGGCAAGCCGGGTTTAAGACCCTGTACACCAACCGGCTGCGTGATCCTCGCAAAGAGTGCGCTGGGTGATGATTTAAGCGGCAAACATGTCGTTGTGATCGGACGGTCTATTCTCGTCGGTAAGCCCGCGGCGATGCTCTTTCTTGCAGAAAACTGTACGATCTCCATCGCGCATTCGCGGACTGCGGATTTGCCGGCGCTGTGCCGCGAGGCCGATATATTGGTCCCAGCGGTTGGGCGTCCTGAAATGGTCAAAGGGGATTGGGTTAAGCCCGGCGCTTGCATCATCGATGTCGGGATCAATCGCGTACCCGCGCCGGAGCGCGGCGACGGTAAAACCAAACTGGTAGGCGACGCCGAATTCGAAAGCTGCGCTGCCGTCGCTGGATCCATCACGCCAGTGCCGGGCGGCGTTGGGCCGATGACCATTGCCTGTTTGCTTCGCAATACCGTGATTGCAGCGTGCTTGCGCCGTGACTGGGACATGCCGGAGGGGCTGTGAGCCAAAGTTTCAAAACGCCAGAAACGGCTCGCTTCGAAACGCTCTGGCAACAGCAATCTGGACTTTGCGCCTTATGCGGCGAGCCGATGCTCCGCAATCGTTTTGAAGCGCCACATGCCCGCGTCTGGGCCAAAAGGCGGGCGACGTTCGATCACATTCATCCGCGTAGTAAAGGCGGCCTCGACAAGATCGAAAACCTGCAACTCGCGCACGCGCGTTGCAATAAAGTCAAAGGCCAACGCTTGTAGCTATTTTGCGATGTCGTCTGGTATGGCTTGATCCATATTTCGCGCGGGTTCACAGCACGGCCCACCGACTTGTTTCGCCGGAACCCCGGCCACGGTGCACTGGGCTGGAACATCTCTTAGGACGACCGAACCAGCCGCCACTTTAGCTTCGTCGCCAATGTGAATATTGCCGAGCACTTTCGCGCCGACAGACAGCAAGACACCATTGCCAATTTTGGGGTGGCGGTCGCCCACTTCTTTGCCGGTTCCGCCCAATGTGACGCCATGCAGGAGCGAGCAATCATTCCCGATGACCGCCGTTTCACCGATGGTGATATCCGTGGCATGATCGAGCATTACGCCTGTTCCGATTTTCGCGGCGGGGTGAATATCGACCGCGAACAATTCGCTCGCGCGTGATTGGAATTGGAAGGCCAAGGTTTCGCGGCCTTGCTTCCAGAGATGATTGGCGATGCGATGGGTTTGCAGCGCAAGGAAGCCTTTGAAGAACAAGAAGGGCTGCAGCATACCGCGGCAGGCTGGATCGCGCTCTAGCGTTGCCTGCATGTCGGATTCCGCCGCAGCGACTAGCGCGTGGTTCGAATCATACGCATTGGCAATCACTTGGCGGACTTGTTGCGCGCCCATTTCTGGGCCGGCCAGCTTTTCCGCCATGTGGAAAGCCAGCGCCTGGCAAATGGTTTCGTGGCTTAAGATCGCGGCATCGATATAACTCGCCATTGTTGGCTCATCGGCAGCGGCTGCGCGCGCTTCAAACCGCAGACGTGTCCAAACGGGGGGCGGGGCACCGATATCCGGATTGTGCTCGAGATTTTGGTCCATGGGCCGGGTCTCCATGCGGCAATCAAGCCTAGATGGAGCGGATCACCGTTCAGTTCAAGCCTAAGCTTGGGTCGATTTAGATTTCTGTTTGTGCAGAAACCGAATGGCGAATTCACCTGTAACAGCGCGAACAACCTCGCCGTTTAGGCTTCCAACGCGCACTTTCTCACCGACCAAAGGAACGGGGCCATCATACTCGAAAGCGGCGCCAGTCAGAGAAATATCCAAGACCCGGCATTGCAGCTTTGTGCCGTTCGCGCGTGTGATTAGAGCTGGTCCAACCGTATCCTGGCGAGGTGTGGAGCGTTCGTCGACCAATTGGTATTTCTTGTGATTGACCAGCCAGACCAGACGATCCGCAAGTTTGTCTTGCTTGTGCTGAGGCGTTTGGAAGGCAACAGCAAATCCATCCTCAGTATGCCGGATGACTTCGCCCGACACGCGGCCAAGGTCATCGAAATAGCATACAACGCGCGCGCCAATGTCTGGAATCGCGGCCGATTCTAAGCTCGCGCCGCCGCAAGATACGTTTCGTGTTAGAAAAGTGTGATCGCTTCCGTCGAGCAGAAAACGGCCATTCAGTTGCAACGACACACGATAGTGACGCCGCCGATCTGGCTTTGAACGACCATTAATATGGCCGTTCAGAGGTTTCTTGAGTGCCGCACTCATAGCCACTCCTAGATTACCGCCCCTACCTGTGAATTTTGGTTAGATTGACAATACACGGCACGCGTTCACAAATGGTTGATAAGTGCGACCAAGCTCAAGCAAATAATTGAGTAAAAACAATGTTCCGAGGAGATCAGATGGCTAATAAAAAAGGGTATGATTACATTATTGTCGGGGCTGGCAGCGCAGGATGTGTGCTGGCCAATCGATTAAGTGAGGACCCAAACGTTAGTGTTTGTCTCATCGAAGCGGGCAAAAAAGATAAATCCTTGATGATTCGCATGCCGGCGGGCGTTGGCGCACTCATCAAGCAAGAAAACCCTCATAATTGGGGCTTTTGGACGACTCCCCAGAAACATATGGAAAATCGCGAACTATGGTGGCCGCGGGGACGCGGCTGGGGTGGTTCTTCTTCGATCAATGGGATGATCTATATCCGCGGTCATGCGCGTGATTATGACCAATGGCGGCAAACTGGCCTCACCGGTTGGGGCTTTGCTGATGTTCTCCCTTACTTCCGAAAATCAGAAGGCTATGAAGGTGGTTCGACCGATTTCCATGGCGCCGAAGGTCCCCTTCGCGTGAGCGAAAGCCCGCTTCAAGACCGGCTCTATGATATGTTTGTCCGGGCGGGTGTCGACGCTGGATATCCAGAAACCAAGGACTTTAACGGCGCGCAGCAAGAGGGGTTCGGCCCATATCAGCGGACCATCCATGAGGGCGAGCGCTGGAGTGCGTCATTCGCTTTTTTGAGGCCGATCGAGAACGAGCGACCTAATCTGACGATTATGTCGACAGCGCTGGTCTCGCGGGTCGTTTTCCGAGGCGGAAAGGCGCATGGCGTCGAAATGTTCGCGAAACCAGGCGCCGAGCCCGAGACCATTCAGGCGTCTGAAGAGGTGATTCTATGCGCTGGTGCCGTCCAGTCGCCGCAAATTCTACAATTATCTGGCATTGGGCCTGCTGAGACATTGAAACAAAACAATGTCACCTGTGTTTACGACAGTAAGAATGTCGGGGCCAATTTACAGGACCATCTTGATGTCAGCATCATTCATGAGATGACTGAAAAAGCCTCCGCTTACTCGAAACAAGCTGGGCTGAAAAAGCTCGCCGTCGGGATTAAGTATTTGATGTCAAAATCGGGCCCGGGAGCTGACAATTTTTTGCAGGCGGGCGCTTTCCTGAAAACCAGAGAAGGATTGGATCGACCCGACATCCAATTGCATTTGGTCAATGCGATGATGCGAGATCATGGCAATTACGATTATAAACGAGACGGCTTCACCGTTCATTCGTGTCAGTTGCGACCAGAGAGCCGCGGCACTGTTCTCATTCAAAGCGATGACCCGTTTCAAGCGCCTGCCATTGATCCAAACTACCTTGCGACTGAGGGAGACCGGATCACGATGCGTGAATCGGTGAAGATGATTAGAGACATTCTCGGTCAGAACGCCTTATCGCCTCTGCGCGGGAAAGAGGCGCTCCCGGGCGCAGACGTGCAAACCGATGATGAGATTGATGCCTTCATCCGGACGTATGGCGAAACGATCTATCATCCGGTCGGAACGGTTGCGATGGGCGTGCAAGATGAAGCGCCGGTGGATGGAGAGCTCAATGTGCGCGGTGTCGAAGGATTGCGGGTCGTCGACGCGTCTGTGATGCCGACATTGATTGGTGGAAACACCAACGCCCCGACCATCATGATTGCTGAGAAAGCGGCGGACATGATCCGCGGGATCGCGGCCATGCCGCCAGAAGACGTCGAAATCGCGGCTTAAGCGTCGCGTTTCCAGATAAGCTTTGCATGCGCGTTGGCGTCTTCGGACAGTCCCAACCAGGCCAGCTGTCCAGTCGACGCGTTGACCACGACGCAACGACCGCGTTCGGCGAGCAGCGTTGACAGTTGAGCCCGCAAATCAACAATCGTGGTTGGCGCATGTACGATGAAGCATCCAGGCATCAACTCTGAAAAGCGTCCGATATCGTTGAGCAAAGCGATCACCGCGCGGCGTCCGTCGCCATCGGTTTGGACATTCACGAGAAAATTCGCGAGCTCGGGGGCTGCATCAACTGGCGAAGACGGGGCAGGGGCCTGAAATAGAGGCATGAGCTCAGCATGCGCCCGCGCCAGCATAAATGCGCCGCCATCGCTTTGTGCCACTTGCGAGGTCTCCAGCACACGCCCTTCGTCTGCGAAGGTTCGCATTTGACCGAGTGTGTAAGGGCCATAGACCACGCCATCCACCATGATCCGCCAGACCGGCGGGTCAATTGAGGAAAGATCGAGTGCGCTTTTATCCGACATGTCGCCACGTCATCCTTGATTCGGGTAAACCAATTCATAGCCTAACCTGAAATCGATATTTCAGGGAGCGTATTGTGATTGAGAGCGAGTTTTTAAACACCAAAGTGGACGGTCATATCCTGATCGTCGAAATGAACCGTCCGGAGAAGATGAACGCGCTTCACCCGCCCGCCAATCGGGACCTCGGCGCCGTGTTTGATGCCTTTGCAGAAGACAAAGACCTTTGGGTTGCGATCATCACAGGCGCGGGCGATCGCGCCTTCAGCGCCGGTAATGATCTAAGGTACCAGGCTGAGGGCGGCGAAATGTTTCCTGTGCCAAAGGGCTTTGGCGGGCTGACCAATCGATATGATTTGTTCAAGCCGGTCATCGCTGCGGTCAATGGCGTCGCTATGGGCGGCGGTTTCGAGATTGCGCTCGCTTGCGATCTGATCATCGCCTCCGACAATGCCCGATTTGCGTTGCCGGAACCAAAAGTTGGTCTTGCGGCGCTCGCCGGTGGATTGCATCGCTTGCCACGTCAAATCGGCCTAAAACGCGCGATGGGTATGATGCTCACCGGGCGACATGTCATGGCCGACGAGGGTAAGGAGCTTGGCTTTGTGAATGAGGTGGTCCCGCAATCTGAATTAATGGAGGCCGCCATGCGCTGGGCGTCGATGATTGCCGAATGCTCACCAGCTTCGGTCCGGACCACCAAAGAAGTCGCGATGAAGGGGCTCGATACAGCCAGTTTCGAAGAGGCCTTTTCGCAGCGCTACAACGCCATCGGAAAGATGCTCAAAGGGCCTGATTTTATTGAGGGTCCGCGTGCATTTGCCGAAAAGCGCAAACCGAATTGGAGCGGCGAATAAGCAATTGGGGTCTTACGCAATTTTCTCATCTGGATATGGTTCTTGGATGAGGAAACCAAAAAGGGGTGAGTTAGATGTGGATATTCGTCCGATCGCTATCGAATGCTTCGGCTAAGATTATCGCGACCTTTTTCATGGTCTTGGTATTGATCATGCTGGGCGTATTGTTCGTGCCGAGCGCGTTTAACAGCGTCAATGATTTCGCCAATTACCTCGCCAATATGGATTGGGTGCGAAACCCTGACATTGGCGAACAGGGTGTGGCCGTGACGCGGGTCTTCATCAATGAGTCCTCGATTTTTGGGATCCTGATGACACTGATTGCGCGCATATTCGTCGAACTGATTTGGTGGGTATGCGTCCGTCTTTGGCGTTTGGTTAATCCCAAAGAAGACCGTGTCACCGTGCAAATATAAATCGTGCAACGTTCAAATTTGCTGTTGAAAGTCGAGAGAAGCCGGTTCCCTCGGCGCGTCCGTGTCGCTATGTCAGGGCCGATCTAGTTTAGGAGTGAGCCATGGGCCGCGAAGAAGTCTTACGCCTTGAGGCGTACTTAAAGGAAAAACTCAATCCAGGCCTGCGCCTGATTGCGCGCAAAGAGACTGATGACTCGGTTGAAGTCTATCTCGGCGCGGAGTTTTTGGCCGTGGTCTATAAAGACGTCGACGATGGCGAAACCAGTTACGCATTGAACATGACGGTTTTGTCTGAAGATATTGGCGCCGACTGAGCCTTTTGACCTGATTAAAAAAGCCCGGCACCTAAAGTGCCGGGCTTTTTATTTGGTAGTCTCGAGGCCTAAGCGCCGATTGGACCACCATCGGTTCTTCGGATGGCCAATACGCTTGGGCGCGGCGGCGTTCCGTCTTCAAAGTCGGGCCAGCGAGTTGTGGGAGATTCGAAGGTTGCACCGTCGCCATCACCTGGATGTTGAACCGCTACGAATAGGCTTTCACTATCATCGGTAAAACGCGGACCACACACCTCTGCCCCGACGGGCGCGCGGAAGAAGGCCCGGCTGGTGCCTCGCCGCTCGCCCTCTGTTTCCATGGCCCAAAGTCCGTCCGCTGCGCCTGTGCTCGAATTGCCATCGGTCGAGACCCAAAGGCGGCCAGATGGATCCAGAGCGCAATTGTCGGGGCTACCGTACCAACCTGGATCCGATGTGAGCGGGTTCCAAGTCGAGCCCACTTCGGCGACGTTCGGATCCCCGCAACGAACGAGAATTTCCCAACGCGATTGCGTGGCCGTGAAATCGCCATCAGGCTCTGAAATTTCGATGATGTGCCCGAAGCGATTGTCTGCGCGTGGGTTGGCGGCGTCGATCTCGTCTTCGGTGCGACGATTATTATTGGTCAGCATCACCCAGACTTTGCCGGTGCGCGGATCCGGTTCGACATCTTCTGGCCGGTCCATCGGCGTGGCGCCGAGCAAGTCCGCCGCCAGGCGCGTATCAATCAAAACATCGGCTTGCGAGTTGAACCCGTTCTCCGGCATCAGGAGACCTTCGCCATAAACGAGCGGCATCCATTCAACCCAACCATCCTCATCGAAGCGAGCAACATAGAGTGTGCCGCTCTCCAAAAGCTTCATATTGGCGCTGCGATCATCAGGATTGTATTTGCCAGCGGAGACGAATTTATAGACATAATCGAACCGCTGATCGTCACCCATATAAACGACGACTTGGCCGTTCGATGCGACGACGCTTTCAGCGCCTTCATGTTTGAAACGCCCGAGCGCGGTGTGTTTGCGCGGGGTGGAGGTTGGGTCCATGGGATCAACTTCAACCACCCACGCGAAACGATTGGGTTCATTCGGTTCTTTGGATACGTCATAGCGATCGATATGACGGCCCCACTGGTACCAGCCGCTCGGGACGCCATAGCGTCTGTGATTTTCCGTTTCGCGATGGCCTTCAGCGAGCTCGCCGAGGAAGTTGCCGTTAATGTTCTCTTCGGCCATGAGCCACGTGCCCCAAGGCGTAATCCCGCCAGCACAATTATTCATTGTGCCCGCGACCGTCATGCCGTCGGGGTCTTCAGTGGTTTTCATGCGATCGGATCCAGCGGCGGGCCCAGTGAGAGTCATGGGCGTCTTATGAGCTGTGATACGTCGATTATAGGCGCTGCCCACGACGGGCGACCATCCGGCTTCCGTCTCAACCAGTTCGACGACACTGCCGCCATGGGCCGCCATTTCGGTGAGGCAGCGTTCGTGCGTCATGGAGGCTGGATAGGTGGCGGCGATATCGGGTTGCATCAATAGCGAAGAGACATATTCATGATTGGCGCATAGCAGAACGCGCGCCTGTCCTTGGTCATTGTCGGGCAATGCGACGAGCCCAAGGAAATCATTGTTGTACCCGAATTGCTTCAGTTGCGCCGCTTCACTTTGCGCCATCGGGTCAAATGCTGGGCTGTCTTCGAAGAGCGGGTCGCCCCAACGGATGACCAGATCCGACTGGTAGCCATTGGGCACATGATGGGTCTCATCCATGCCGCGACTAATCTCTTCAAATGAGAAGAGCGGTTCGGCCGCGTCATTCGTCACAGATGAGGTTTCGACACTCTGTGTAGCGGTCGCACAACCCGTCGCGACGAGACCGCTGGTTGCTGCCAATCCGCCGAGGAATCCGCGGCGGTTCAGCCGGGTATCGACAATATCCGATATGGTGCGTACCCCGCGCGCAATACGCGGATTGGTTGAGATATTTTCTGACTGGTCCACAGCGATTCTCCGTCCTTTTATCGGCAACTCGATTAGGGACGTATTGCAACAGTTTTAGGACCGTTCATAGAGGCAATGCCGCGCGGTCAAAACGCGGCATTGTCGATTGATTTGAACGTTAAGCGACCATCGCGTAGAGAAAGGCGTTCAGCGCGATTTCCTTTTCATTCTCCAGCAATTCCGGCGACATGGGCGAAACCCAAGCTGTGTCTCCCATTACTGGGAACCGTCTGGAGCCATCCACCACCTGCGACAAACACAGTCCGTGGCCGCGATCATACGCAGTGGAGAGGCGTAAAACGGGGACTGAGCCATAATGCGATCCGCAAAACACATTGAACGTTACGATCCTGGCCCGCGTGATGTCATCATCAATGCCGACATCTGCGAGGTTCAGGACCCCAATGCGGCGGGTCATATCTTCCGCGTCAACGTCGCGCAGCGCGTCTAGTTCAACAATCGCTTCGGCTTCCTCCATCGGGTATCCTCCTAGAGAACGTCCAACATTTCAGCGACCAGTGGATGCCGGACCACGTCTTGTCCCTTCAGACGAATGACCGACGCGCCGCCGAGTTTCTCGAGCCGTTCTGCAGCTTTACCGAGACCAGAAAGTTCCGGAAGTAGGTCGCTTTGTGCCGGATCGCCGGTCACGACCATGGTCGAGTGCCAGCCGAGACGTGTCAGCAACATCTTGATCTGCGTATAGGTGCAGTTTTGTGCCTCATCGATAACCACGAACGCATTGTTCAACGTCCGTCCGCGCATAAAGCCGATCGGGGCAATCTCAATCAGGCCTTCCGCCATCATATGCTTCAACTGTTGTGGGCTGAGGCGGTCGGACAGCGCATCATAGAGCGGGCGCAAATAGGGCGCGAGTTTGTCTTCCATAGCGCCCGGCAAGAAGCCGATTTGTTCGCCAGCTTCCACGGCAGGGCGGGACAGGATGATTCTCGCGACTTTGCCTTTTTGAAGGGCTTCAACCGCTTTGCAGATGGCGAGATAGGTTTTGCCGGTGCCGGCTGGGCCGAGCGCGCAAACCAGGTTCTTCTCTTCCAGCGCTTCGAGCAGGCGAGCCTGATTCTCAGAGCGTGGCTTAACGGTCTTCTGATACCGCTGGTTTCGCGATCCATGTGCAGGCGTCGCCTGTTTGGGATTATCTGCGTCGTCTGGATGCCAGTCCTTTCCACCTCCTGGAATGGCATAGAGTTGTGTTTCACGGGCAGCGCCTTGTTCAAAGAAGTTCGAAGCGTCGAATGCGGCTTGAGCTTTCTGGCGTTTCGTTGCTGCGCGTTTACCCATGTGGATCTCCTTTTAGGACTGAAAATAGGGCAGAAAAAAACCGCTGTGCCAAAGGCAGAGCGGCGGGTGAAACATCAGATCGGAAGGCTGCGTCCAAGCAAAGGCGTTCAGCCTCTCCTGGCGGTGGTGTCTGCAAAGACGGTCTATGGACCATCAGCAATCGTCCCTTCCGAATCTCTATCTTGAATTACACTCTAAGAGGGTTAACCGATTGTGACAGAGCGCAATTGAGACAAAAATAAATTATAGGGAGGCTGATATGGCTTTGTACGATCTTGATGGGGTTTGCCCAACAACGCCGCAATCTGGAAATTATTGGGTGGCTGAGAATGCCTCGGTGATGGGCAATGTGATTCTCGAGGAAAATGCTTCTGTATGGTTCAATGCCGTTTTGCGCGGCGATAATGACCCAATCACCATTGGTGAAAACTCGAATGTTCAAGATGGCAGCGTGCTTCACACAGATCTTGGCTGCCCGTTGACCATTGGTAAGGACGTGACCATTGGCCATATGGTTATGCTACATGGGTGCACGATTGGGGATGAGACGCTGATTGGGATCGGCTCGACCGTGCTCAATCGCGCCGTGATCGGAAAAAACTGCATCATCGGCGCGCATGCGCTCATCCCAGAAGGCAAAGTCATTCCTGACAATTCTCTTGTCATGGGCGCGCCAGGTAAAGTCGTCAAAGAGCTCAGCGAGGCGCAAATCATGCTGATCAAAGGGTCTGCGCAGGTCTATGTCGACAATTGGAAGCGCTTCAAAGCCGGTTTGAAGCGCATAGATTAAGCGCGCCTCACAGGGAGCGAGGCGCGCTATGGGTCTGTTTAAACGGTCCGGCGATAGCGTTCATTCACGCTATGATCGATCCGCGGGACAATGCCGGTCAGCCGTTTGATGAGCCGCTCAGCGGTCTGGAAGAATTGAACCCGTTCTAAGCCCGGATTGAGGTGATTGGTCATCACGCAATAGTGGCTATCTTTGCCTTTGCGGTGGTGATGAGCGTGGTGCGCATGGCTTTGCATGAGGCCCACTTTTTGTAGCATTGTTATAACCCGACCATTCTCTTTTGGGCTTCGGTGTGCAGCGGCGTGAATTTCGTTGGCGAACATGCCGAATAAGACCGCGGACCCACTGAAAAGATTGAGCCACCCGAGTGCCCAGAAGGCCGCTAAAAACGCGATACCGATCGCCCAAACTTCCTTATTTCTAGCGAACATAGTGCCCTTCAAAAAGCTTCGAGGGGTATGGTGATGCTGCTGGTTTTCTCGGATGGTGTGACCGAGAATCGGCCAGTTTGGATTACCATAGCGGTCTTCAAACCAGTGAAACACACCCGATATAAAGTCGGCCAAATACAGCCCGCCGAGAACTTTCGCGCCTGCTGTGAGGCCGCTTGAAATAACAGTCACAGACATAATGCACTCCTGCTTTAACGCGCGAGGCCAGGATAGGCTCGCTTGTCTGTGAGCGCTTACTCGCGTTCAAATGTGGTGAGAATGTGGCAAAGTGAGCGCTTATTCGCTGACTTTAGTGTTCTCGAAATGTCATTCTAAAATGGAGGAAGTGGGTATCGAACCGATCCGCGCTGTATCATGGTCTGATCGGTCTCAATCTTCAACAAAGTTTAAACAAACAGATCTGGTGTCTCTGCAGAGTTGGGTTAAGTCTAAGAGCAGGGGACATTTCGTAAGAGGTGTTGCGTGCGGTTTATTTTTACATTGATTTGTTTGTTTTTGGTCGGTGGAGCTGGCTGGATTTTTGGTAGCTTTTACCCGGCTCCTGCAATCATATTGGACCCCATCCAAAACTTGATACAAAGCCGAGATGAGTTTGATCCGACGCCGTTGTCCGAACCGGATGGTACGGTCGCAGATAAAGTGGACGCAGCTGCGTCAGAGCCCGAACCGATAGCTGGGCAGGAAATACTTCCGGAGTCGAACAGTGCGCTCAGTAAAGAAGACGCGCTAGCCCGATACAGGCTCTGGATTAGCGAAGCGCGCGCAGAGCACCCATACCCCGAAACGGAACAACGTATGTATGACGTCATGATGTGCGAATCCGGAGGGAATGCGACGATCGTAAACCCCGCGGGGCCATATAATGGGCTGTTCCAATATGTCGCCGGAACTTGGGCCGGCGATTGGAATGCCTATCGCGATGCCGATATCTTTGATGCGCGGGCTCAAGTTTTTGCGACGGCTCTGGCCTGGAACAAAGGCATGCAAAGCCATTGGGGATGTTATGCCCGCGAGCACTGACCTTAAAATTGGCTATGGCTTCGCCTGCGGCTCACGTCGTGTGGCAACAAAAACAACGCCAATAGCGATCGCGCTGACCAAGACAATCAGCCCGAGCCATGACCCGCGCAGAAACCAGCCACTTAAAAGAAGCGCAAACAGCATCCCGCCAATTGCCGCGAACTTTCCCTTTCGCGAGATCTCGCCGCGCTCCACAAAATCGCGCACGATCGGACCGACGCCAGGACGAGCATAGATCCAATCTCGAACTTTCGGGTGCGATTCTGCCAAACAAAAAACGGCCGCGATCCAGAAAATGGTTGTCGGCCAAAGCGGCAGGACCAGACCCACCGCGCCTATCCCAAGCAGCGCGAACCCCAAGGCGACCCATAACCACCTCATGCGACCTCCGCCGCTGCCGCCGCGCTGGCCCAAGCCCATTGAAAATTATACCCGCCCAGCCATCCCGTGACGTCGACACACTCACCAATAAAGAAGAGGCCGGGTTGAAGTTTACTTTCCATGGTTTGGGAAGATAGGGCGTCCGTAGCCACGCCGCCAGCGGTAACTTCGGCCGTTCGCCAGCCTTCCGTTCCCGCTGGTTTGAGGAACCATCGCTTCAGGCGTTGCGCCATGTCGTTTAGTCGCTGATTTGAGAGTTCCGCGACGCGGGTTTGCGGTGTTGCGCCGAGATCGGAGGTCACATAGTCGATGAAGCGGCTTGGAAAGTGGTCTGCTAAAACCTGTCGCAAGGGTTGCTTCGGCGCATTCTCTTTCGCTGATTTGATCAAGTCCAGCGCGTTTATTCCCGGTAGCAGATCGATCGAAACCGGCTCGCCTTGTTGCCAATAAGACGAGACTTGCAAAATTGATGGACCTGACAATCCGCGATGGGTGAAGAGTAGATTTTCGACAAAGCTGGGTCCTGTTTGCGCTCGAGCTTCGACATGAACAGAGACGCCGGATAAGTCTGAAAATGCATTGCGATGATCATCGGTGAAGGTCATCGGCACCAAAGCGGGACGGGGGGTGATGATCACGTGTCCAAACTGTTTGGCGATGTCATAAGCGAATGCCGTCGCGCCCATTTTCGGGATCGATAGACCTCCGGTCGCAACGACGACGCTTTCGGTTTCGACCGGGCCGATCGAGGTGTTCGCAATGAACCGGGCGCCGTTATGGGTCAGGCGGTCAATCTTGGTCTCAAGCGAAAGGTCGCCGCCTGGGCGCCGCAATTCGCTTAATAGCATGTCAATTATGGCGCCGCTTTTCTGGTCGCAAAACAGTTGGCCGAGTGTTTTCTCGTGCCAGGTCAAATCGTGTTCAGCCATGAGGCTGCAAAAGTCCCAAGGCGTATAACGTGCCAATGCCGACTTCGCGAAATGGGGGTTCTCGGAGAGGAAGCGCTTTGGCTCCGTTTCGAGATTGGTGAAGTTGCAGCGACCTCCGCCTGAGATGCGCACTTTCTCAGCTGGCTTCTTCGCGTGATCGAGAACCAAGACCGTTCGCCCGCGCTGCGCTGCGCGGGCGCCGCAGAATAATCCTGCTGCGCCGGCACCTAAGATGAGCACGTCGACGGTTTGCAATTCTGATCACCTCTCCAACAATCGTGGCGAAAAAGTCTTTATTCTGCCCTGTTGGCGGCAAGCCGAACCCGTGTAAAGGAAAGAGTTAATAGCGAGAAAGGGATACGGTCATGACCGGTCGGACATCAGGGGTTCGCAGCATTCTGCTCGGGGCATTTGTTTTTGCACTAGCGGCATGTGGAAGCGGGAACGACCCGTCTGATGACGTCCCACCACCGCCAGAAGAGGCGGAAGGTCAGGTTGTTGAACGCTCGCGATCAGATCAAGTCGCTGCAGATCGACGTGAACGCGAAAGACAAAGGCTGGCCGAACGCGCGGGCGAACAGCGCTTCGCTTATATTCGATATGCGCCTGACACGAGTGACAGTCTGCCAAAAGCCTGCCTCGTTTTTTCAGAGCCGCTCGACCCAGAAATCGACTATTCAATTTATGCGCCCTTGGACGGCGATGTGGACGTTGCTTATAACGTCAATGGTCAGCAGCTCTGTTTGAGTGGTCTCAGCTTCGCGTCTTCTTACACGCTGACGCTGTTGGAGGGATTGCCGTCCGAAGACGAAGACGAATTGGGCCGCGAAGAAGAAGTCCAAATCAGTTTCGAGGACCGCCCGCCTTATGTCGGTTTCAGCGGCTCGGGTGTTATCCTTCCGCGTGAAGATGCGGATGGATTGGCGATCGAAACGGTCAATGTCGATCAAGTTAAGGTCAAGGTCTCGCGCGTGAATGATCGCGCGCTGGCGTTCAAATCGATCACCAAAGGCGTTGAGAGTCAGCAGGGTCGATACTCTTATGTTTACGGGGAAGAGAACCCAAGTGACCTTGCCTCGGAAGTTTGGTCTGGCAGCATGGATGTTCAAAACGTCAAGAACGCGCCGGTCATCACCGTGTTTCCTTTGCCGGATGTGATCGGAGAGCTGGAACCTGGAGCTTATTATATCGAGCTCACCGACGCGATTGAGCTTGATCGTTATGAAGGGCCACCCGCTTCGGCCAAGCGGTGGGTCATGCTGACCGACCTGGCGCTGACCGCCTATCGCAGCGACTCCGGTTTGGACGTAACCCTGCGCTCCCTCCAAGATGGACGCGTCATGCCAAACGCAGAAGTTCAGCTCATCGCGCGCAACAATGAAGTTCTCAGCGAAGCTGCGACCGGAGTTGACGGACGGGTTTCGTTCAATCCTGAACTGCTCGCCGGCACCGGCAATCTCGCCCCAAAAATGGTGCTTGCGTCTGGATTGAAAGGCGACACGGCGGTCCTTGATCTATCGCGGGCGCCAGTCGATCTTTCCGAATTGAACACGGGCGGCCGGGTCACTCCAGGCGAAGTCGATGCTTATCTCTACACGGAGCGCGGTATCTATCGGCCCGGTGAAACGGTACATATCTCGGCAATGTTGCGGGACCGTGCCGGACGCGCCATTGAAGACCGCAACGGCACCCTGATCACGTATCGGCCGAATGGCATGGAAGCGTTCCGCGTTCGGTTTGCTGTGGGGGAAGCGGGAAGCTTGCAGCGGGATGTTGAACTCCCGCGAGGGGCAGCCCGCGGCGTATGGCGCACCGTCTTGGAAGTTGATGGGCTCGGGCGTGCTGGCGCAGTGTCGTACTCTGTTGAGGATTTTGTTCCGCAGCGGATTTCGGTTGAATTAGAAGCTGAAGACTCGCCTTTCTTGCCCGGCGATGACGCGCGCGACTTGGACGTCAACGCGCGCTTTCTCTACGGCGCGCCAGGGGCTGCGCTCACCGTGCAGTCTCAAGCGCGGGTCGAAGTCGACCCGAACCCATTTGGCTATGAGGGCTTCAGCTGGGGGCCGCATAATGGCAGCTTCAGAGAGCAGATCATCGATCTACCGGATCGGGTTACGGATGGTGCCGGCCAAACGACCGTTCGCCTTGAGCCCGGTAATCGCGGTCGCGGTGCGGAAGTTCCATTGAGATTGAACGCGGTTGTCAGCGTCCTCGAACCGGGTGGCCGCGCGGTCACTGAGAGCCTGCGTATCCCGTATCGTCCAAGCGATCTCTATCTGGGCATCAAGCCAGGTTTCCAAGGTCGCCTTGGCTA
Source organism: Pseudomonadota bacterium (assembly GCA_038531195.1). Taxonomy (GTDB): domain Bacteria; phylum Pseudomonadota; class Alphaproteobacteria; order Caulobacterales; family Hyphomonadaceae; genus Henriciella. Next base: position 31,641 of record JBCBBY010000011.1, on the reverse strand, counting down.
CGAAGAAGAGGGCAGTTTTGAAATCGCTGCCTTGAACGCAGAAGGCGAAGGTCAGGTTGAAGACCTTCGGTGGAAAATTCTCGAGATCAATTACCACTATGATTGGTATCGCGAAGATGGGCGTTGGAAATGGCGGCGCTCGCGTACTGTTCGGACCGTGAATGAAGGCGGACTGCGCACTCAAAACGGAGCCGGCATGATCACCGTCTCCGGGCTCGATTGGGGCGCGCATGAATTGGTCATTGAGTCGGCCAATGGTCGCACCGCTAGCCGCGCCTTCCGCGTTGGTTGGGGCGGCGATGTCTCTGGCGATGGTGTTGAGGTGCCTGACCGGGTTGAGGTTGTTGTCGATGAACAACAGATCGTTTCGGGCCGTCCAGCAGCGATGACGATCATTCCGCCTTATGACGGAGAGGCGCAGATCGTGGTCGCAACAGACCGCATCCTCTCGATCGAAACGCGGCAAGTCCAAGCGTCGGGCACAGCGATCACTTTGCCAGTCTCCGATGAGTGGGGCGAGGGCGCTTACGTTTTGGTCAATGTGTATACGCCTCGCGATCCTGTCGTGCAGTCTAAACCACGCCGCGCGGTCGGTGTCGGCTATGTCCCCGTCAGCATGGAAACGCGCACATTCGATGTTGAGATCGAAGCGCCAGAGCTCATCCGGCCCGGACGGGAACAAACCATAACGGTCTCTGTCACAGGTGGCCCCCGCGAAAAAGCTTTCGTGACGCTCGCAGCCGTCGACGAAGGTATTCTGCAGCTCACCAAGTTCACCAGTCCAGACCCAACCGATTGGTATTTCGGCAAGAAAGCGATGGGACTGTCTCTGTATGATGATTATGGTCGTTTGTTAGATCCGAACTTAGGTCTACCCGCAGAAGTACGTACCGGCGGTGACCAATTGGGCGGCGAAGGTCTAACCGTTGTGCCGACGCAAACCGTGGCAATGTTCAGTGGCATCGTTGAGATTGGTCGCGGCGGCGAAGCTGATATCGACTTTACCATTCCTGAGTTCAATGGCGAATTGCGTTTGATGGCGGTGGCTTGGTCTGCGAATGGACTGGGCGCGGCGGATCGACCTCTGACCGTGCGCCGCGAAGCGCCCTCCGATCTTATCGTTCCGCGCTTCATGGCTCCGGGCGATGAAGCGGTGGCGACGATCAGCATCGACAATGTCGAACTGCCGGACGGTGAGTTTACGGCCAATTTCACCGCATCAGATCCGATCACCGTTCCAGATGCAGAATTCATCAAAGTCGTTCCGAGCGGTGCGCGCGCGGATGAAGGTGTCCGCTTCTCTGCCGAAGGCGCTGGCATTTCTGACCTCACGCTGAGTGTGACCGGGCCAGAAAATTACAGCGTCAATCGCACGTACCAGATCGAAACGCGATCGGCGTTCCTTCCGGTGACGAACATTGATCGTGCGCTGATGGAGGAAGACCAAACCTTCGCGCCGAGCATGAGTCTTTTCGAAGGCTTCGTGCCGGGCACCGCACAGATGACGGTTAGCTTCTCGGGCATCCCCGTAGATCCGAACGCGTTGTACAATTCGTTGGCGCGATACCCGTATGGATGCACCGAACAAACCATCAGTCGCGCCATGCCATTGATTTATGCGGAGCAACTCGTTGAAGAGGGTGCGCGAGACAATCAGCCTGTCGCGAGGGACCGCGTGCAGGCGGCAATCTCTCGTGTGCTCAATCGTCAAAGCGATAATGGCAGTTTCGGCCTGTGGCGCGCGGGCGATGGTTACGCCTCTCCCTGGTTGGGCGCTTACACGACGGACTTCCTGTATCGCGCCAAGGATCAAGGCTATGAAGTGCCGCAAGCCGCGCTTGATCGCGCGTATCAGTCTCTGCGCTCGATCGCACAAGGGGATGCGTGGCGCGTCTACGGCTATCAGACCGACGTGTACGAGAGCCGCTATCATGAAGATACTGAGAAGAAGCTCATGCAGCGCGCTGCGCCTTATGCGCTTTATGTCTTAGCGCGCGCTGGCAAAGCGGATGTTTCGCGCCTGCGTTATCTGCACGACCGCGAACTTGGTGACATTCGTTCCCCTCTGGCGAAAGCGCACCTCGCGGCGGCCCTATCTTTCATGGGAGACCGGTCACGCGCGTTTAGCGCTTTCAATGCGGCTGAAGAGGCCGTCGGGTACGAAAACAATGGCGATTACTATCAGACGCCATTGCGCGATATTTCGGGTATTCTCGCGCTCGCTGCTGAGACTGGATTTAATGATCATGTATCTCGGATCGCGGAGCAATTGGGGGAGGATACGCCTGAACCGGATCGCCTGACGACACAGGAAAAGGCGTTCATGTTGCTCGCGGTCGGGAGCCTCGCCCAAGAAGATGGCTTGCGTCTCGATGTCGATGGTTTGGGCCGGAATAGCGACAACGACCGCCGCTACTTCGTAACGCCAGATCAAGTCGAGCAGGGCGTCAGTTTCCGTCTTCGCCGCGGCTCGAGCCCGATGTTCCGGACCGTCATGGTCACGGGCTCGCCAGCACGCGCGCCGCAACCGGTTAGCGAGAAGCTATCGGTCAGCAAACGCGTGCGTACCCTCACCGGGCAACGCGTTGACTTCGCAGATCTCACGCAAGGGGATCAACTGGTCGTCACGCTGACGGTTACGCCGCAAGAACGCCGCAACAATCCCGTTATCATAGCAGACCTTCTCCCAGCAGGGTTCGAGATTGAGACCATCCTGCGCCCCGCGGACGCGAACCGTGAATACGGCCCAGATGGCGCGTTTGCTTGGGCCGGTACGCTCGATCAGGCGTCGACAGCAGAAGCGCGAGATGATCGTTTCATCGCAGCGATCGACGTGATCGATGAGGCGCGGACATTGGCCTATGTAGTCCGCGCAGTCACGCCAGGCACGTTCACCATGCCTGGTGTCGTCGCCGAAGACATGTACCGACCAGATGTCTTCGCGCGGTCCGCGTCCACGCAGATTACGATTGCGCCACAAGCGACAGGCGCGAGCGGCATCAAATGATCTGGCTAAAGCGATCTGCGATCCTGATCGCGGTATCGCTGGCCGCGATTTTCGCCTTGGACAAAATCTTCCCGCCGCCGATCGAGCGCGGGCGGGTGGTTTCGGTTATGGTCAGCGATCGCGATGACCGTCCATTGCGCGCCTTTCCGCTCGAGAATGGAACCTGGCGGTTCGCGGCGGATTTGGACGAGATCGATCCGATCTTTATCGAGGCTTTGCTGGAAGTTGAAGACAAACGGTTCTGGTCGCATGGCGGCACCGATTGGGTGGGCATGGCGCGCGCGATGCTCAGTTCTGTCCAGGCCGGACGTGTGGTGTCTGGCGGGTCAACGATTACGATGCAGACGGCGCGACTATTGGAGCCCCGACCCAATCGCACGATTGGCGCTAAGCTGGCCGAGATTTGGCGCGCGCATCAAATCGAGTGGCGGCTCTCAAAACGCGAGATCTTAGAGCTCTATCTGACGATGACGCCATATGGCGGGAACTTGGAAGGCATCCGCGCCGCCAGTTGGCGCTATTTCGGCCGTGCGCCGGATCGATTGTCAGATGATCAAATCGCCTTGTTGATTGCGCTGCCGCAATCGCCGGAAGTGCGGCGTCCTGATTTGCGGCCCGAAGGCGCGCGACTTGGGCGCGATGAGATCGTCGCCAAGCTCGAACGCCTTGGCTATTTCCCTGAACATCGTGCTGACGAAGCGCGCGCGGCCACAATTCCGGGACGGCGCTATACCTTTCCAGCCCGTGCGTGGCATGCGACTGCGAATGCCGCTGGCGATCGCCGCGCAGATGTTCGCTCGACACTAGACTCGGGGCTGCAGGCAGAGCTCGAACAGGTTGCGGCGCGAACGGCGCAGGACTTGGATGCGCATGTGCAAGTTTCGATTTTGGTCGTCGACATTCCGACGCGCGCGGTGCGCGCTGCTATTGGCTCCGCTGGCCGCGACCGGCCCGGTGGATGGCTCGACCTCACGGATCAACCGCGGTCGCCAGGTTCGACGCTAAAGCCATTTATCTACGCTTTGGCGTTTGATGATGGCGCTGCTGCACCGTCGACACGGATCGCGGACTTGCCGAAGCGATTTGCATCCTATCAGCCGGAGAATTTCGATCGATTGTTTCGCGGCGATGTCCGGATCTCTGAAGCCTTACAGCACTCGTTAAATGTACCGGCGGTTTTGACGCTCGATCGTATCGGGCCGCAACGGTTTGCTGCCGCGCTGGCTTTGTCCGGGGCGTCCCCGCGGATTAGCGGAGCCGCGAGCAAAGAGCCCGGCTTAGCCTTAGCGCTTGGCGGTGCAGGCCTGACGGCGCAAGAATTGGCCATCCTCTATGCTGCGCTCGGCGACGGCGGCACAGCGCGCCCTTTGGTTTGGGATGCAGACAGAATCGGAGCTCCGGGCCGGTCCTACAGATTGATGAGTGCGGATAGCGCCGACAAGATCATCAAGATTTTGCAAGACACACCGACACCTGCCGGGCGTATGCCGGCACGCTTGACGGCGAATGCGCCGGATATCGCCTTTAAGACAGGGACGTCTTACGGATATCGCGATGCCTGGGCGGCCGGTGTGTCCGGTGATTATGCAATCATCATTTGGGTTGGGCGGGCAGATGGCGCGCCGCGCCCGAGCGAGACAGGCCGTAAGGCCTCACTGCCCTTGCTTTTTGAAGTCGCAGACCGCGCCGCGCAACACCTGGGAGAGAGTGCTGCGGCACAATCGAAGATTATGGCAGATCGTGCCCCGAAAGCGTCGGGGGCTCTGGCGGCGTTTGACGGAAAAGCGCGCCCCCCCGAAATCCTATTTCCACCACGCGGCGCAGAACTCTGGGCTGGGAAAGTTGATGGTAAGCCCGCTCGCCCCTTTGTTTTTGCGGGCCGCGGTGAGGGGCGACTTAGTTGGTACGTCGATGGAACGCCCGTCCGGCTCGATGATGGTGGGCTTCCAAGTTGGCAGCCCCGCGAAGCCGGTTTCTATCAGGTTTCCGCCGTCGACCCGGATGGCCGCGCGAGCCGCGTTGAGGTCCGTGTGCTCGACTAAGCACTATTCCGGACTGCCCCTTGGGGAGGTCTGGACAGAAGCGGCAAAAAAAGTGACACTGGCGTCATGAATAAGACCCATTTTGACGTACTTATCGTTGGTGCTGGGCTCTCCGGCATTGGCGCAGCGGCCCACCTTCAGCGACGCAGCCCTGGGCGAACTTATCAAATTCTCGAAATGCGAGATGCGATGGGCGGGACGTGGGATCTATTTCGGTATCCCGGCATTCGAAGCGATAGCGACATGCATACGCTAGGCTTCAACTTCAAACCTTGGAAAGCCGAAAAAGCGATTGCTGACGGACCGGCCATTCGCGAGTACATCCACGAAACGGCTGACGAATACGGGATCAATCCAAACATTCGCTATGGCCACAAAGTGGTCAATGCATCTTGGGACAGCGGCACCGCGCAATGGACCGTCGAGGTCAAAATCAAGGGCAAACGCGCCAAACAGAAGCTCACCTGTAAGTGGCTCCACATGTGTGCGGGCTATTACAAGTATGACAAAGGCTATACGCCCGAATTTGCAGGGCGCGACGATTTCGAGGGCGACGTCATCCATCCGCAGCATTGGCCGGAAAACTACGATTATTCTGGCAAGAAAGTCGTTGTGATTGGCTCGGGTGCAACTGCGATGACAGTGGTTCCAGCCATGACGGACAAGGCCGAACACGTGACCATGTTGCAGCGGTCGCCGACCTATGTCGTGTCGCGCCCGTCTGTTGATAAGATGGCCAATGGCATGCGCAAAATTATGCCGGGCATGATGGCCTATGGTCTAACGCGCTGGCGCAATGTTCTGTTCCAATTGTTTTTCTACAATCGCACGCGAACAGCCCCCGATAAAGTCAAAGACAAATTGCTTGAAATGACGCGCGCTGAACTCGGCGCGGAGACCGTGGAGAAACACTTCACCCCAGAATACAACCCTTGGGACCAACGCCTCTGCTTGATCCCGGACGGCGATCTATTCAATGCGCTGAAAGAGGAAAAAGCGTCGGTCGTGACCGATCACATTGACCATTTCACCAAAACCGGGATCAAACTGAAATCCGGTGAGGAGCTAGAGGCCGATATTATCGTCACGGCGACAGGCCTCGATTTGCAATTCATTGGTGGCACAGAATTGATTGTCGATGGGCGCAAGCTCACGCCGCACGAGTTGTTGAATTATCGCGGAGTCATGGTGTCTGATGTGCCGAATATGTCTTCGGTGTTCGGGTATACGAATGCGAGCTGGACGCTGCGCGCCGATCTGACCAGCGAGTATATGTGCAAAGTGCTCAATCACATGGAACGCGAGAATTTCGTCGAAGCACGTCCCGTTGCCGATGGCGTCGAGGCCGAGGGTGATTTCATGGATTTCTCTTCCGGCTATGTCCAACGCGCAATGGAGCGGTTCCCACAGCAGGGCAAAGAGGCGCCTTGGGTGATTACGCAAAACTATGCCCGAGACATCTTTCTGATGCGCTATGGCAAGTTGGAAGACGGTGCGTTGATCTTCCGCCGGGCGCATGAAACGGTTGCGGATGCGGCGAGTTCAGTGCCGGTCGCTGCAGAATAGCACTCAAGAGTTACATTCAATCTTGAACGTCGGCGCGCTCCGGCGTATGAGACGCGTGTCGTGCAGCCTTAGCTCAGTTGGTTAGAGCGCCGGTTTGTGGAGCCGGAGGTCCTTGGTTCGAAACCAAGAGGCTGTACCATTTTCTCTCATTTGATCCGTTCGTCCCTGTAAATACGGGGATTTGTTGCTGCATAGACCGTTCAAGATAGCCAGAGAGCCCAGATCGAATTTCTGATGATTGGTTACGTTATGGGCTTCGCCTTCAACCACTTATACGCGCTCTCATAGCGCTCGAACCCCTCATCGGAGACGACGTGGTGACAGCGCAATTGACTGCTCACGAAGTCCGTCACCACAAAACTATTGGTTTGCCGGTAATGCTCACCGAGGATCGGTTTGATCGCGTCGGTCGCTTCTTGCAGCCGATAGTGTGGAATGGTTGGGAAGATATGATGGATCACGTGCAAGTTCCCAATATTATGGGTCAGCCAATTGAAGGGGCCATAATTGCGGTCGACCGACGCGAGCGCGCCTTTCAGACGCGTCCAATCTTTCGCATCATAGACCGGCACCTCTGGCGAAACGTGCTGCATGTAGGTGACGAAAGTCAGCCAGGCGCCATAAATTAAATACGGCGCAAGGATATACTTGGCTAAGAAGCCCCAGCCGAACATCACACCGAGACTGATATATAAGGCGAGAAAAGCCACGACCGATAACAGCCCGAAATACCAAGAAACGCGTACCGAAGTCGTGTAGAGATCGCTTTGCGGCAAATAATGACTGCCTTTGATCGGCTTGTAAGTCGTCAGGTTTCGAATACCGAGTTTGTACATTGGCCAGCCAATCAACACGAAAATACCCGACCGAAAAATGATCTTGCGATATAGCCTGTCTTCCCCTTTGCGCGCGGGGCGAAACACTTCTTCTTCTTTGAAATGTCCGGTTTTCATATGGTGCAGTGCGTGGCTCCGTTGCCAGCCGCGATAAGGAACAAGGATTGCACCGTGAACAAGGATTCCCACGACCGAGTTGATGGTCCGGCTTTTCGAAAAAGAGCCATGCCCAGCATCGTGACCGATCACGAACAGCGACCACAGCATTGTTCCAAGCATGAAGATCACGGGCCACTCAATGTACCAAGCGGAGGTTTGCGTTAGAATCGCGTAGAGACCGGCGATCACAGCCAGGTCAAAAAATAGATAAGCGAATGAACGCGCCGTGCTCGGCTGAAAACAACGCGCGGGAATCGCGGCGTGTAGATCTTGAGTTGTAAACGGAAGCTCTTTTGGGGCCATGATCGACTCTTTGAAATATTTCTATGTCAAAACTGTCCCCACGCATCACCCAAAAAAGCAGACACATAGTTAACAGGCAAGTATTGTTATCGCGCATGTTGACGCATCTGAGCCACACTGCACGGATCGAAGGCACGAAGACTCACACCTAGTCTTGCCCCATGGGGTGACGAAAGCTACGAAGCACCCCATATCTACTGCGGCGCGGCATCGCGCGTCGTTTTTTATGGAGACAGGATGTCAAAAGAAGAAATCATCGAGTTTAACGGCACGATCGTTGAACTTTTGCCGAACGCGACGTTTCGCGTGAAGCTGGAAAATGATCATGAGATCATTGGCTATACAGCCGGCAAAATGCGCAAGAACCGCATTCGTATCCTGACAGGGGATAAAGTTCTGGTCGAAATGACCCCTTATGATCTGACCAAAGGTCGGATTACCTATCGCTTCAAATAGGCGATCAGCCTTGAGCGAAGCGCAGGTTCCAGATGGCTTTGAGCGGCACTTTCGCCGCTCCGGACTGACCGACCCGTGGGAACCGCTCTATTCCAAACAATTAGACGACCGCATCCAGATGGGCCTGTTCTTAGCGGAACAGCATTGTAACTCTCGCGGTCTGGTTCATGGCGGTCTGATCGCTGCGCTCTCGGACAATGCTATGGGCTTGTCTTGTGTGGTCGCGTTGCGCGCTGCTGGCCGGGATGCCGGAAAAGGTTTGGTCACGGTTTCGCTCGGCACGGATTATCTCGGCAGCGCTAAGCTCGGCGATTGGCTATTGATTGATCCAGAACCGGTCAAAGTTGGCGGCTCAATCTGTTTCGCCCGCGCCATCATTAGCAGCAACGATACACCTGTCGCGATGGCCAATGCGACGTTCAAAATCCTATGACCAAACTTGTGCTTGCGAGCGCGAGCCCGCGTCGCCGTCAACTTCTCAGTCAAATCAGTGTTGAGCCGGATGACGTCAGTCCTGCAGACATAGACGAAACGCCCCACCAAAACGAAGCGCCTCGACCTTATGCGATCCGCATGGGGATCGAAAAAGCGCAAGCCGTCCACGCGCCGGGTCAGTTCACACTTGCGGGCGACACAGTCGTCTCCTTGGGACGACGGATTCTTCCGAAAGCGGAGACCGATGCAGAGGTTGAAGCCTGTCTACGATTGGTCTCGGGACGCGCCCACCACGTCATGACATCGGTCTGCCTAATTGGCCCAAATGGGCAAATGGCACATCGATTGAGCGATACGCGTGTGATCGTGAAGCGTCTTTCAGAGGCGGAGATGGAAGCATACATCGCCTGCCAAGATGGTCTTGGAAAGGCTGGCGGATACGCCATCCAAGGTCCGTTTGGTGCTCATATCAAGCAAATCAGCGGCAGTTATACAGGCGTTATGGGGCTCCCCGTCCATGAAACCGCGCAATTGCTGCACGGTCTGGGCTATCGATTGTAAAAGTCGAATTCGAGTTCGTATTGCAGGTGGCCGTCTCCCATCGAGAGGTCATAGCCTCCAAAGCCATAGACATAATCAAATCTCACAGATTGTGATGGCAGGTCGGCTGCATCGCGAAACCGGATCGCGTTGCGGAATTCCATGATTTGAGTGGGCGTACCGAACAGGTCGCCGACCGTTTCCGCGGGGCCGAGCGAACGGATATAGTTGCCGTTCCGCGTATCTGCGCCGAAGGCCATGCCGTCATCAACACCGCTGCGCGTCACGCCATAATCAAAGGCGATGCGGTTCAGTAGGTTCGCGGTGTTGAAATTGTCACTCGGGCCAATCAGGCGCGCCTCTGCGGTCAGATAAAAGTCCGTGCGGGAGGAGAGATAGAAGCTTCGCTGCGCCGAGGTGTCGGCGGCAACAAGATCAGTGCTGAGCGAGACATTGAACGGATCCAGGCTGTCTCCTGCATCGAGGAAGCCATTGCTATTGCCATCTGTTGGTAAGCGATCTGGAACGCCGTCGCCATCCGTATCGATGCCCAGGATGACGCTTTGATCCTGCAACGGCACGGTATGAAAGCCTTCGGTTCGTGTTCCGGTGATGACCGGATTAACCCCGCCGGCGCCCTGAAAAGGATTGCCGGTCCATGGGATCATTTGCCCGCCAATGGGGACAGTACCGCCTGTCGCGAAGATGTAATTGTCGTACACGTCGAACGAGAATCCGTCATGCACGACGACACAGCCATAAACGCGACAGTAAAAGTCTGAGTCGAGCCAGGATGCGCTGGCGTGTGGCGCGCCCAAGGCGGCCACACAAGCGATCAAAGCGCGTTTCAGACTAGTCGAGACGAGGCGTTTCATTGTCGCCAAGCTCGGTCTTTACCGAGAGTTCAGATGTGAATGGCGCCAGCCGAATGCTGCCATCGCTGCTTTGCGGGGCGTGAATATTCTCGAGCGTAATCCGCACTTCCGGGTCACTTGGCACGTCTTGCGTCAATGGCATGCGATAGGTGCGCGACGCTTCGTGCAAAACGACCAAATTGCTGATCGGGGCGCGTATGGTTTCACCTGATGCGCCGCTGACTTCCACTTCGCCGCGCAAACGCGCATGCGAATTACCTGTATTTTCCAGTTCAAAAACAAGGGCATTATCACCGTCTTCCGATCGAGTCAACGTTGCTGTCGTCACTTCAGGTTTGCTCTCACCATCGCCCATGGTCAGATAAAACAGGCTCGCGATTTGGTATTTTTTCCACACCCCGGACTGACCCGAACGTTCTTCAGGGAGGAGCGTAGAGGCGATCAGTGCGAACCGATAATCGCCTTCGCGATCGATGCGGATGGGCGCTGACATATCCACGATGACCTGTTCGGTCTCGCCGGGATTTAGCGTTACAAAAGCAGGGCTGAATCGGACCCACTCAGCCGCGGAAGACTCCGTATCCCCGGGTGGATTTAGCTTAATTTGGCCATTCTCATCCAATTCCCAGTCCGCAAGCCCGAGCGTCAGCGAGATCGAATCTTCCTGGTGGACATTGCCAATATTGATCACTTGGCGCTGCCGTTCTCCCGGCTGAATCGCCATTTCGACCGTCGTCGGTTGCAGGCCAATCCCGAAAGATGAAGCCGGGACAGCCGCAGCTGTCATTGCTAGCGCAGCACAACATGCTCGCAGCGCAGTGGAAAAGCGCATCAAAAACCCCTAAATTTTAAGCTCTTATTTTCCATAACCGTAAGCCAATAGGGTTACTGGAGCGTTTCTAATGATGTCGGCGGCTTGTCGCCGTGTATGCGCTCAGGTAACGCGAAACTCATGAAACTGCCCGGTCATAAAAAACGAAAGCATGTTGCTGCCGATCTTAGCTCCAAACCCGGGCGCAATCGGGCAGAGCGCGAGTTGGTGCTCGGAGATCATGGATTTCTACGCGAGAGCTTTCAGAACCTGCACGCCATCAGCGATGAGATGTGGCGCTCGAATCAGCCCAATTCGCGTCAGATTGAAGAGCATGCACGGCAGCGCGGGATTAAGACGATCATCAATCTGCGCGGGACCAGCACGCGTGGCTATTATCTCTTAGAAAAAGAGGCCTGCGAGGCAAATGGCGTCGAGCTGATCGATTTTCAGGTCTATTCACGCGACACCCCGACGGTTGAAAAAGTCATGGAGGCCAAAGCCTTATTCGACCGGATCGAATATCCCGCCTTGATGCACTGCAAATCAGGCGCTGACCGTGCAGGCTTGATGAGCGTCCTATATGTCATCTTCCGAATGGGGGAGCCGGTTTCGACGGCTATTCGGCAACTGTCGAAAAAGTATTTGCACCTGCGCGAAGGGAAAACCGGGCTTTTGGATGCGTTTTTTGAGGCATACCTTGAGGCCGAACGCGAAAGCGGGATCGGCTTTGAGGACTGGCTGAACAGCGAATATGACCGGATGAAAGTCAAAGAAGACTTTCTCAAATCCGGGCGCGGCAAGCTGCAATTGGATCGATTGCTTCGCCGAGAGTAACCGCTTTTTCGCTGGCCTTGGCGCGGGATTCGTGGAACGTTAACTTCGTGCGAAACAGTGAGGAAAGGGGTTCGCCAATGAAAAAAGTATTTCTAGCGTCCGTATTTGCACTCGGATTAGCTGCCTGTGGGGGCGGTGGCGGCGGTGCCAAAGCGGCGCTCGTGAGTTCATGCTTGGATGATGGCAGCACGGATGAAGCAACATGCTCTTGCATGGCAGATCTCGCTGTCGAAAAGCTTGATCCTAAGCTCGTCAACATCTTGGTCGAAGCATCCGAAGCGGAAGACGAAGAGACATATATGATGTCGAAAATGGGCGAATTGAGCCCAGAAGAAATGACCTCATTCATGACGGTAATGATGAGTGCCGCCACTGAATGTGGCATGGAAATGTAAGGCAAACCGCCGAATTTAGTGTCAGTCAGCCCGGACCCTGAAAGAAGTCAGTTGTCCGGGTTGTCTATGAGGGAAAGAGGACGACATGAAATTCTTTATTATCAACAGTTTCCGCCTGATGGTGTACATCGCCTACATCGTGATCATCTGTCTCGGTGTCGCGATGGGCTATTATAATGGCTATGTTCTTGAACAGAGCAGCGTCGAGCTACTGAACCTTGGGTTTGAAGGTCCAATCGCGCAATTCCTAACCTTGGTGGCTTTGAGCTTTCTCGGATGGGTCGCCGCGAGCTTGGTCTGCGGTCTGATCGTGACATTTCTCGATATTCGAGATGATATCAATGATCGCTTACCGGATGCGCGTCGGGACGACTAAAAAGCAAAAGCTTGGGAGGGCAAATCAATGAGCGCATTAGAGGTCGCAGGCGTCTATATCGCGATCAACATTTTTATGTTGGTTTGGTTTGCTATGCGCGTGGTCGCGCGTCGCTTCCGAGGCAAGATATCAATGGGCGATGGCGGGTCAGAAGATTTGGCGCGTGCCATTCGGGTGCATGGGAACGCCTCTGAATATGTCCCGCCAATGCTGATCGGTTTGCTCGCTTTGGCGTTTTTGGATGCACCGATTTGGAGCCTTCACGCGCTTGGCATTGGGTTCACACTCGGACGCCTGATGCACGCTTTGGGGATGAGCGGTGGGCCGCTGATTTCCCGGCAATTGGGAATGATGCTGACTTGGACGGCGATGGCCATTGTGTCGCTTGCCATCCTGTATCTGGTGTTTACTTAAGCCCGTATGGCGAACCAAATCGCGCTTTCGGCGCTGCTCAATGACAGTTTAAACAAGACGGCGCGATTGATCGCGCCGTCTTTTCCATTTGCCCTTTTGTTCGTTCTGGCTACAGGCGCAATGGTTTGGGCCGCTGGTATGTTGCCCGAGACAACCGCTGGCACATCGGCTTTCTTCGCTGCAGTATTTGCGGCTCTTTTCGCGCATAACCTGTTCTCAGCGTCTATGTATCGCGCGGTTCTAGAACATCGTGGGAGCCTAATTGCGAGCGCCTGGAAACTGACTTTGGCGTGGTTGCTTATGATCGTGGTCGTGGCGATTGGCGCGTCGATGATCGTGCTCTTTTTCGCTTTGATCGGTGCCAGTCTGGGAGTCGCCTCGACGGAAGTCGGGGAAGGGGTCGCTGATATCACGATTGAGATGCAGGCCAATGGAACCTTCTGGCCGCTCTTTGGTTTGTTTCTTTTAACTTTGTGCGGAGTCTTCTGGTTCGCGGTGCGCATTATGTTGTTTGCGAGCGCCACGACGGTTCGCAATCAGGTTCACCTGTTCCGGACATGGTATTGGACAAAAGGACATGTCCGCGCGTTAGCGCCGCTGATGATCGTGATGATCGCAATACCGGTTCTTGTACTGATGTGGCTCGCCCAAATAGCGGTTTCAAGTCTTCTGGGTACAGCAGAAACCCCTTTGGAATTAGGGGCTTCAACGGCATTAACGTCACTCGTTCTGGTGCCGAGCGCCTGGCTTGGTCATGGGTTCGCTGCAGCCGCATTCGTCCGTTTGGCGGCACCTTCTGAAGATCAAACCACGACACCTGATTGAAAGAGCGCCTCGATTTTGTCGGTGTCATATCCGAGCGCTTGAAGCACATCGCGGGAGTGTTCGCCCTTTTTCGGGGAGGGCCCTTTCGGGCCGTCATCTGCACCTGGGAACCGAATGGGAGACCCGGGAGAAGAGAATGTCGTACCGTCGCCGCTCGCGCTTGGCACTTGCTTGATCGCACCAGAGGCCGCGACTTGGGGATCTTTGGCGACCTCCGCCAAAGTTTGCACCGGCGCCCAGGCGATCGCTTCATCGTCGAGCCGCTGAGCAATTTCAGCCTTAGTATATTTGCCAAATTCCTCATCCATCAGCGTCACCAATTCTGCCGCATTAACGCGTCTCGATTTGCCGGTTGTGTAGCGCTCATCCTCAATCAGGTCAGGTCGGTCCATAACCCGGCAGAGCGGCGCCCAATCGACATTGCCTTGGCGCGAGACGATACAAATCCAGCTATCATCCTTCGTTTTGAAGAAGTTCATGAGGGGCTGAATTTGTTCGTGGCGCGACTTGGTTGAGCCGATCCGACCGAAGAAGAGCTGAATGGCGAAATCTGAGCCCATGGCAAACAAAGCCGCGCGGAGCAGGGACGCTTCGACGAGTTGCCCCTCGCCTGTGCGATGCGCTTTGACCAATGCGGCGCAAATGCCCGCTGCTGCAGCCATACTGGTTGTGTGATCGCCGAACGCCGTGCGCAGCGCGAAAGGATCTTGGCCCTTTGGTACTGTGAGCTGGGCGACGCCCGCACGCGACCAAAACGAGGCGACGTCAAACCCGGGCTTGTTGGCGTCTGGACCTTCCAGGCCGTACCCCGTGAGCGTGCAATAGACGAGTTTAGGATTGATCTCGTGCAGGCTGGCAAAATCCAACCCCGATCGTGTCAATCCGCCGGGACGCACATTGGTTAGGAATACATCAGCATCGGCAGCCAGTTCGCGGAGAATTTTTTGCCCTTCAGGCGTGCGCGTATCGAGGGCGATCGACTTCTTTCCGCGATTGTCAAAATCGAAGACCGGATTGTCCTGCAAATCGGTACCGATCGTGCTGAAAAAGTTACGAATCGGATCGCCGCCAGGAGGTTCGATTTTGATAACGTCGGCGCCCCAATCGCTGAGAATGCTGCCTGCCCCAGGTGCAGCCATATATGTCGCGTGCTCAATCACTTTAATGCCGTCCAACATGGAGCGTTCTCCTGCTTGTCTTCTTTGCGCAATCGCTGTTTGGTAAACCAGGTGTTAACCCGCCAGGGTCATTTATTCACAAATCAGAATCGGCGACAGGGATACCCCCGCGATATGACTGTACAAAGCATGCGTCCGGAGCTCAGCGAAGGCGATATTGTTCGCCTGATGAAGGGCGAAACGACTGAGGAGCGCGCCACTGTTGCGCACCGCCTCTGCCGACGTATTGCAACCGACGTGTTGAGCGACGATGAGCGCCTGTTTGCGGACGAAATTATCCAGATCCTGGCCAAGGATACGGCCGAATTGGTCCGTCGTACCCTTTCAGTGACGCTTCGAAACTCGCCGCGTATGCCCCACAGTGTGGCGGTTCAATTGGCGCAGGATGTTGAATCCGTCGCGATTCCGTTGCTTGAGAATTCACCGGTCTTTTCGGATGAAGACCTGATTGAGCTGGTTCTTTCCGTGACCGCCGCCAAGCAAGCGGCGATCGCTGGGCGTACCTCGGTCTCTGCGTCACTTGCCGAGGTCATCTGTGAGCATGCCTCAGAAATCGCGGTTGAAACGGTTTCCGGTAATACGGGGGCAGAGCTAACGGACCAGGCCATGGAGCACTCGATTGAGCGCTTTCCGGCGAACCAGTCCATGCATGAGAATTTGATCCTCCGAGATCATATCCCTGTTCATATCGCAGAAAAAATGGTCTCGCTCGTCTCAGGGCAAGTGTTTGACCTGCTGATCAATCGTCACGAGCTTCCCGCGCAAATGGCGATCGACCTCGCTGCTGGTGCGCGTGAGCGTGCGACGATCGACTTGGTCGAGCAGGCGGGACGCACGCATGACATGCCGCGTTTTGTCTCGCAGCTGAATTTGAATGGACGGCTCACGCATTCGCTGATCATGCGGGCTTTGTGTGTCGGCCACATGGCGTTCGTCGAGCACGCTTTAGCAGAACTCTCAGGCGTGCCGCATGCGCGGGCGTGGCTGATGATACACGATGCCGGTCCTTTAGGGCTGCAGGCGATTTTCGATCGCGCCGGACTACACCGCAAATTGCTGCCCGCGTTCAGAGCGGCCGTGAAAGTCTATCACGAGCTGCAATATGACGGTGAAGCGAATGACCGTGCGCGGTTCCGCATGCGGATGATCGAACGCGTCCTGACTCAGTTCCAGGCCATCCCTCGTGATGATCTCGATTACTTGCTCGAAAAGCTCGACGCTTACGCTGAACAAGCTAAGCAACGCGAAGAGAACGCGGCTTAAGCGTCCGCCCGCATTTTCAAACCGTACTCAATACCCATTTCGCTGAGGAAATAGCTGTCGCGCCAATTGGCGTGTTCCGCGATGACCAACATCCCGGCTGCGCTTGCGGCTTCGATCCGGTCTTGCAATTCGGGCTCGCTTTCGATCTTGCGGGCATCGACGCGTATGCTGTCGAGCAGCATGCGCAATGAGTGGCTCATCGGGCACTGCCATGACCGTGTCGCGTTAAGAGAGACGCGAAACCCGCAACGACGCAGGGCTTCGATGCCGTCCTGTGCATTGCGTGCGGCGGGCAAGCTCAAGGCTGCATCCTGAATTTCAAGACAAATTTCTTGCGGGCAAAGCCGGGTCCGCGCGATGGCGGCATCGCAAGCCATGGCCGTATCGGGGTGGATCAGTGCCACCAAAGGCAGCTCTACGATTACCGGACGCCCTGTTGTGCGATTGTGCGCATCATGCGCCACAGCTTCGACCTGCTCTGCCATCCAAATGGCAGGAGAAGAGGCGCCATCGCTGCGTTCTGCAGCGACGGCGGCCCGACCAAAGACCGCACGCTCTTCGAAGCGTTTCTCGGTCTCGGCAAACAGCAACACAGCTTCACCCGTCTCGAGGTGCATGACCGGCAAGAGACGATTACGAGCGACCGCCGCGCCAGCGACATCGAAAGTGTGAGTGTGTGTAGGGTGCATTCTGCTTCCGTGACGTTGCGACATGCGCCCTACTTACGGAAACATAGTTGAAATCACGCGCACGATCGCGTTGTGATTTCTCGCAAATTTGATCGAACTTGTTTGGGGAGTCCCCATGTCTGAAGCCGCCACACCCCGATTGTCCGCAACCATACTCTTGTTGCGTGACAGTCCGGACCTGCAGGTCCTGATGGTGAAACGTCATTACGAAATCGATTTCGCCTCAGGCGCGTTAGTGTTTCCGGGCGGCAAAGCCAATGATGAAGACGCTGATCCGGCTTGGATTGATTGGTGCGATGGGGCGTTCGAAGGCGAAGAACAAGCCGCTCGGGTCTCAGCGATTCGAGAAGCCTATGAAGAAGCTGGAATTATCCTCGCGCGCCCTAAAACGAAGAGAGGTGCAGGGGCGGCCTTAGTAGGGCAGGATGTTGCCGACGCGATGCACCCAATGCGCGGCGCCGTCGATCGCGGCGAACAGAGCTTTCTCGCGCTGATCCAAGAGCATGATCTGATCCTTGCTCTCGATGCCTTGGTGCATTTTGGGCATTGGATTACACCGACCATGATGCCGAAAAGGTTCGACACGCACTTCTACCTCGCAGCAACGCCGCCGGATCAAGTCGCTGAACAAGACGGTCGCGAGACCACAGAAGCGGTTTGGCTGGGACCGCAGCAGGCGCTCGACATGGAAGAAGCGGGAACGGCGACAATTATATTTCCGACGCGCATGAATCTCGGGAAACTCGCAGAGACATCGTCCACAGAGGCGGCGCTCACGCGATTTCACTCAGAGCGCGTCGTGACGGTGCTACCAGCTATCGGTAAAGACGACGATGGAACCCCATGTCTGCATATCCCGGAAGAAGCGGGCTATATCCAAGTCACGGAGCCGCTCAAACGCGTCGCGAATGTTGCTAAAAGCAAATGACGAGAACGTTTGGTGAAAGCGTTGAGTTGACGCGTGAGGGAACGATCGCAACGGTCACTCTCCATCGCGGCGATGGCCGAAACGCCCTCTCGCAGAAAGTTATGGCGAGCCTAATTGATGCCGCTGTTTTCCTGGCGTCCGACACGGACTGCAATGTCGTGGTGCTCACCAGCGCCGGCGCGTTCACTGCGGGCGCGGACCTAAAGGATCCGGATCGTGCGGCCCTGCGCGACCGCACGCGATTGGAACAAAGACAAGCGCTGAAGCTGGGGCCGGACATGTGCGCGGCATGGGAGTCCTTGGAGCAGATCACGATCGCGGCGATTGAAGACTATTGTATTGGCGGCGGCGTTGCTTTGGCGGTTGCGTGCGACCATCGTATCGCCGCGGACACAGCCTTCTTTCGCCTGCCAGAGATCCCGCTCGGCATGAATATGAGTTGGCAGACCAACCCGCGCACCGTCGCTTTGATCGGTCCTTCGCGCGCGAAACAGTTCACCATTCTCGGAGAGCCGTGTTCGGCCCAAACGGCGCTAGATTGGGGGCTGGTGGATCAAATTACGGAAAAGGGACGGGCACTCGAAGCTGCGCAAGACCTCGCACGGCGTTATGCGACCGTTCCGCCGATTGCGTTGCGGATGACGAAACAAGCCATCAATGTTGCCGCGATGCCCCTCGGTCATGCGACGAGCTTTATGGACCGGGATCAGTTTGCTTACGCCTCCACGACGGGGGATCAGGCTGAAGCAATTCAGGCCTTCTTAGAAAAGCGTGACCCTGAGTTCAAAGGCGACTAACACGCAAGCCCTAGGCCCAAAGCGGCTTTACGCAATTTTCTCTCGATACATCGAGTTCAAACGTAATGGGTGTCGGTGATTTGCGCGGGCCGCTGCGGCGGAGCCGTTTATGAACTTGCGCAAACGCGGCTTTTGCGAAATCCAACGCACCCGGTTCGTCTGCCAGGACGGGCGACATATTGAAATTCTCGCGCAGAAACGCGTTCGTATACGCCGCATTCGCGTTGACCAGACTTTTCATTGTCATGTACTCGCATGACAGCGACACGTTGATGCAATTCTCATTGCGAACGCGGTGCGGTGCGAATTGTGGCCATGTCAGCCCCATTCCAGGACGTAACTCAATCGCGTTCGCGAAATCGTCGAATTCTGGGCGATAAGGGAGTTCTTCCTCGCGCTGCATGTGAACGATTTCTTCTATGTATTTTGAGGGCGCGAAGTTTTCATCCCGAGGATAGAGCCAAAGCTTTTTACGTCCGCGCAATTGCAGCAAAGTTACCAACGGGACGTCCAAGTGATAATTAACCTCGACGTTCGGCGAGGAAATGAGCAGACCCATGTCGTTTTTGGTCGTGCGCTGACCTGTCGCCTCATTTAGGCTATCAAAAATGGTGCTCGAAATGTGTTCCAGGTCGAAAACTTCGGCGCCCGCACGTCGCAGGTTCAGCCAAATTTTGCCGTTCTGCACAGCGTCTATGATATCCGCCCCAGACATTTTTGGAGCGCGTCCACGCATTGAGATAGCGGGCCCAGTGCCTTGTTCGCCAAACGTCCAGATATCAAGGTTTTCGCGCGGATACTCATCCAGAAGATGCGCGAGACCGTCATCCGTGAACAGATCCGTCTGTGAGATATTATGCTGCGCCAGCAAAATATCCCTGCCAAATCGGTCTTCGGATTGATCAGGCCAATCTACAAACATCGTGCTTCCCCGTGCCGTGTGTCTTTCGCTCACGAGGGGAATGCAAATTTGGGTCCAAGTTCGCCTACGAGGTGACTTAGATATCCAGCTCTTCCGCGAAATGCGCGTTTTCCTGGATGAATCGGAACCGGTGCTCGGCCTTTTTGCCCATTAAAGTATCGATCAGCTCGGCTGGTTTGACCTCGGTCAGCTCATCAATGCTATCGGGCAATGTGATCCGCGCCAGCGTCCGCGTTTCCGGGTTCATTGTCGTCTCTTTCAACTGAGACGGGTTCATTTCACCAAGACCTTTAAAGCGGCTGAGTTCGACCTTCTGGTTCGATTTGAACTCATTTTCCATGATCAGGTCTTTGTCCTCATCATCCATCGCATAGATGGACCGCCCTTTATAAGAGAGCTTATAGAGCGGCGGCATCGCCATATAAAGGCGCCCGCTTTCGATCAGACCTGGCGTCATTTTGTAGAAGAATGTGATCAACAGCGCGGCGATGTGAGCACCGTCAACGTCCGCGTCGGTCATTATGATGATTTTCTCATAGCGCAGGTCATCAACATTGAACCGAGACCCTGTGCCTGTGCCGAGCGCAAGCAAAAGGTCTTGTAATTCTTGGTTTTTATCCATCTTGTCGGCCGTGGCCGACGCGACGTTCAGGATTTTGCCGCGAAGCGGCAAGATGGCTTGAGTCTTTCGATTTCGTGCCTGTTTGGCCGAACCACCCGCTGAATCCCCCTCGACGAGGAACAGTTCAGTATCGCCCTTATTGTCAGAACAATCCGCCAATTTTCCAGGCAAACGAAGCTTCTTCGTCGCGGATTTCCGAGCGACTTCTTTGGCTTTGCGGCGGCGCGCACGTTCGTCGGCCCGCTCGATGGCCCAAGTCAGCAACTTGTCGGCCTCTTTTGGGCTCGCGGCGAGCCAGTGGTCGAACCGATCACGCACCGAATTCTCAACCAAGCGGAAGGCCGCCGTGGTCGATAACTTGTCCTTTGTTTGGCCTACAAATTCTGGATTACGGATGAAGACCGACAAAAGCAGGCCTGAATGGCCCATAATGTCGTCTGCAGTGATCGCTGTGCCTTTTTTCTGGCCCGTCAGGTCGGCGTAATTGCGCAGACCCTTTGTAATCGCCGAGCGGAAACCGGCTTCGTGGGTGCCACCGTCAGGTGTTGGGATCGTGTTACAGTATGATCTTGAAAATCCGTCTGTTTCCCCAAATCCAGCCGCCGTCCAAGCGATCGCCCATTCGACTTTTCCGTCCTCTGTTTCAACCAAGCCGGCAAAATGCTGCTCAGTGATCGTCGCTTTGCCTTTGAAGACCTCGTCCAACTGGTCTGCGAGACCGTTCGGATAAGATAGAACCTTCTCAGCTGGGACCTTTGAGTCCTCTGGCAGCAGCTCAGGGTCGCATTTCCAACGGACTTCCACGCCGCGATAGAGATACGCTTTGGAGCGCGTCATTTGGAACAAACGCTGCGGCTTGAACCGGATCTTCTCACCGAAAATCTCGATGTCGGGCTTAAAGCGCACGGTCGTGCCGCGGCGGTTCGGGGCGGGGCCCTTGCGCTCGAGCGGGCCCATCACTTTGCCGCGCTCAAAGGCCTGAAAATAAAGCTTTTTATCACGTGCGACTTCAACTTCGAGGCGTTCTGAAAGGGCGTTCACAACCGATGAGCCGACGCCGTGTAGGCCGCCAGCGGTCTCATACGCTTTGTTCGAGAACTTGCCGCCCGCGTGCAGCGTCGTCATAATCACTTCGAGTGCGGATTTGCCGGGATATTTCGGGTGTTCACCTACCGGGATCCCGCGACCATTATCGACCACTTCGACATAGCCGTCGGCCCGGACATGGACTTCAATGCGTGAGGCATGGCCGGCCACGGCTTCGTCCATCGAATTGTCGAGAATTTCTGCGAAAAGGTGATGATACGCGCGCTCATCAGTCCCGCCAATATACATGCCGGGACGTTTGCGCACGGGTTCAAGGCCTTCGAGGACCTCAATATCTTTCGCGCTATAGCCAGAAGGATCAGATTTCATATCGTCGAACAGGTTTGATTGCTTTGCAGCGCCCATAATGGTTTTCTCCCCGTAAGCCCATTCGCCCACTGATTCCAAGGACTTCCATCATGACGATTATGATTAATACGCCATTAACCCTCCGATCTGGCGTGGAATTGCCCAATCGGTTGGTGAAAGCGGCAATGACGGAACGCTTGGCAAATCCGAAGAATGAAGTCACCGATCGGCATATCCGGCTGTACAAAGCCTGGGGCGATGGCGGCATTGGGCTGCAAATCACAGGAAATGTCCTCGTCGACCGGAGAAATTTAGAAGCGCCCGGCAATGTCGTGATTGATGGCGCGCCGTCGAATGAACATGCCGTCATGCTCGCCAAATGGGCGGACGCCTGCAAAGCGGGCGGCGGAAAAGTGGTCATTCAACTCAGCCATGCCGGGCGTCAGACGCAAAAATTGGTGAATCCCGAACCCGATGCGCCGAGCGCAGTGGCGGTCGAACTGCCTGGCGGTCAGTTTGGCACCCCGCGCGCGATGACGAGTGATGACATCAAGCGCTTGATCGACAAATATGCGATCGCGACCAAGGCAGCGCGCGCGGCGGGATTCGATGGCGTCCAAATTCACGCCGCGCATGGATACTTGATGAGCCAATTCCTATCGCCGTTGACCAATCGACGCGAAGATGAATGGGGCGGACCGCTTGAGAACCGCGCGCGGTTGCTGCTCGATGTCCTGAAAGCCGCAAACGCAGAGGCGGGCCCTGGCTTCGGCGTTTCGATCAAGCTCAACTCGACAGATTTCCAAAAAGGGGGCTTCACGAAAGCCGACTCCATGGCGGTCATTGAGATGCTGAACGCGCTCAATCTGGATTTCGTCGAGATTTCCGGCGGCAATTATGAGCAGCCGAAAATGATGGATATGGACGGGCTCAAACCCGGATTTGAGGAAGGCGTACGGGAGAGCACCAAACAGCGTGAAGCCTATTTCCTTGATTACGCGCGCGAAGTGCAAGCCGTTGCGACCATGCCATTAATGGTCACGGGCGGGTTTCGAACCTCGACCGGTATGAATGACGCGCTCGCCAGTGGTGAAGCGGACTTAATTGGTCTGGGAAGACCGCTCTGTGTGGACGTTGACGCCCCGGCGCAGCTCATCTCTGGTGAACTCAACGAGCTTCCCAAATGGGAAAAGACCCTTCGGATCGGCCCGGGTATCTTCGGTCCGAACTCTTCGATTGGATTGTTCAAAGCGTTGAATGGCTTCGGCATGCAAGGCTGGTTTTACTCCCAGCTCCATCGCATCGCTGACGGCGAGACGCCAAATCGAAAACTCGGGGTGCTGAGCGCGTTTATGAAGATGCAAGGGATCGACAGCCGCATGGCGAAGGCGTACCACGCCGATCTTGCAGCCCAGGATTGAGTATGAGCGTTCACATTTCATCCGCGTTCGATAGCGGCAATATCATCGTCAAAGATGCCACTGATCCGAGCAATGTCAGACTGGAGATCCGCAAAGATCACCAATCAGATTTCTATCAGTGGTTCCATTTTCGCGTGTCGGGCGCGCAGGGACAAAAGGTGCGTCTCATTATCGAAAACGCCAAGGACGCAGCCTATCCGAAAGGCTGGGAAAATTATCAGGCCGTTGTGTCGGACGATTTGATGCACTGGCGCCGGGTTCCGACCACTTATGACGGGCAGACCTTGGCGATTGAGACCGAGCTTAACGTCAGCGCGCTCTATGTCGCTTACTTCGCGCCCTACTCATCTGAGCGCCACGCCATGCTGGTCGCCGGCGCGCTCAGCCATCAGCGGTCGCGCGTCGACGTCCTCGGTCAAACCTTAGATGGCCGCGATCTAGATATGATCACGCTCGGCGAGCCAGGACCCGAAAAGCGCAAGATTTGGGTCACCGCCCGCCAACACCCGGGTGAGACCATGGCGGAGTGGTGGATGGAAGGTTTCTTGGAGCGGATGCTAGACCCGGCTTCGGCCATTTCCAAAGACCTTCTGGACCAAGCTGTGTTTTATGTTGTGCCAAATATGAACCCGGATGGCAGCGCGCGCGGGCATCTGCGAACCAATGCGGCTGGCGTCAACCTCAATCGCGAATGGGCGACCCCAAGCATGGAGAAAAGCCCGGAGGTCTTTCTGGTGCTCAATAAGATGATCGAGACGGGCTGCGACCTCGCGCTGGATGTGCATGGGGATGAAGCTCTGCCCTATAACTTTATCGCGGGCGCTGAAGGCATTCCGGGATGGAGCGATCGGCTCGCTGGGCTGCAAAACCAATTCAAGACCGCTTATGTGGAGAGCTCTGACAAGGCGTTTCAAACCGAGGTCGGGTACCCTGTTACGCCGCCTGACAAAGCGAACATGTCGATCTGTACCAATGCTTTGGCGGCACGGTTCGATTGCTTGGCTATGACGCTTGAAATGCCGTTCAAAGACGACGCGAACCACCCTGATCCGGCGCAAGGTTGGTCGCCGATGCGGTCGAAACGGCTCGGCGCGAGTGTTCTCGCACCCTTCTTGGCGGTTATTCCGACGTTGCGGCAATCGCGGCCATCGCCTGTTCGATGAGGCGGTAGCTGTTTAAACGGGTCTCAAAACTGTCCGTAATGGACAGCAAGAATAACTCGCTGGCTCGAGCATTGGTCGCCGTTTCGATCAGTTCGCGCGCGACCGAGAGTCCGGTTCCGATGATTCCGCGCTTTGGGGGCTCGAGCGCACTCGACGCCAAATAGTCCTGCGCGTCTGCGGCGCTGAGATAAGGACGGAAATCGCCTGTCCCGCGGCCGAGTGCCCAAGCTTTGATAGATCCTGAGAGATAGTCTGCTTCGGCTTCTGTTTCGGCGGCCAGAACCACAAGACCGATCCCGGCATACGGTTCGGTGCAGAATGGCGACGGTTCGAAGGACGCATAATACGCGGCCAGCGCATCATTCGCGCCGCCAGGATTCAGAAAATCCGCGAAGGCGAGTTTGAGCCCCATCTGTCCTGCGAACGCGGCGGAGGAGGGCGACGAGCAGAGCATCCAAAGATCCGGTCGTGGTCCTGGCGGATTGGCCGCGATGCCACGCGCGCGGTGGTCATTTGGCAATGGCGCTTCACCGCTCGCGTCCAGCATCCAGTCCATCATCATGCGGATCATGGCGGGAAAATTCTGCCCGCCCGGGCCGAGCAAGGCGGCGGATGCGCGGGGGTCTGCACCGGTTGCGCGGCCCAATCCAATCTC
The DNA here is from genome assembly GCA_038531195.1 of Pseudomonadota bacterium. Lineage (GTDB taxonomy): Bacteria > Pseudomonadota > Alphaproteobacteria > Caulobacterales > Hyphomonadaceae > Henriciella. Next base: position 6,731 of record JBCBBY010000011.1, on the reverse strand, counting down.
GATCCGCCCCGGATTGAGCTGGCTAAGAGATTGCCCCCATTCTGCAACTTTAAGGGGCGAATAGTTCGGAAGCATGATCCCACCCGATCCCAGCACAATGCGCTCAGTCCGCGCGCCAAGATCGGCCATCAAAACTTCCGGCGTCGTTCCGGCGAAGCTGGAGGCATTGTGGTGCTCCTGCACCCAATAAGAACGATACTTCATGCGATCCACTGCGACTGCTAATGCGCGCGTTTCATTCAGCGCGTCGGCGGCAGTTCGGCCTTGAAATATGGGGGACGGATCGAGGATTGAAAGCGTGGGTTTCATTCGCCGATATGTGCGCTATGCAGGGCTCCAAGACAAGTTGGAGAATGTGCATGCGTGCGCTTTGGGTAGTGATTCTAGGAATGATCTTGGCCGCATGTGGCAGCGTCTCTCAAACCTTAGAGATCCCGCAGCCAACGCTTGAACAGATCGTGGCGGACGCGCCAAAGGGGCCATTGGAATCTGTTCCATATCCAACCCACTATGATCTGGATCTTACGCTCGACCCACGCGAATCACGCTTCGGTGGGACGGTTGCGATGACCCTGGCCTTGGATGAGCCTGCGCGCGGCGTTTACATGCATGGGCGTGATCTCGATATTCTCGCTGTGCGTTCGCAGGCTGGCGAGGGAAGCGCGGTCGATGGCAGCTGGCAGATGGCATTGGACTCAGGCGTCGCCTGGGTCGATTTTGGGCAGACGGTTTCTAGCGATACTGTGATTGTCGAGATCGATTATGAAGCGCAGTTCGACGTCAACCTCTCTGGCTTGTTTAAGGTCACCGAGCAGGGTGATGCGTATGCGCTCGCAAAATCCGAGAGCATCCAAGCGCGTCGGTTCATGCCGGGCTTTGACCAGCCCGCGTTTAAAGCCCCATTCGATATTGTGCTCACTGTTCCTCAGTCGGATTCGGCGATCAGCAACGCGCCCGAAAAATCGGTTGAGCAGTTAGACAATGGCCTCAAGCGGATCACATTCGAGACCACCCGTCCGCTCCCAACCTATCTCTTATCGCTCGCCGTCGGCAGTTTCGATGTTGTGGACGCCGGCGTTCTTCCACCGAACAGCGTTCGATCCGAGCCGGTCCCTCTGCGCGGGTTTGCGCGGCGTGGTAAGGGCGAAGAGCTCGCCCTCGCGCTTGCAACCGCGCCTCCCCTCGTTGAAATGTTTGAACAAGCGCTGCAGCAACCTTATCCATACAAGAAGCTCGACATTGTCGCGGCGCCGCAATGGCCGTCAGGCGCGACGGAGCTTGCAGCCGCGATCACCTATCGCGAGAGCCGCATCCTCGCCAGTCCAGATATAGGCCCGGCTGCGCGGCGCAGCTTGCTGGCGATCCACGCGCACGAAGTCGGGCATATGTGGTTTGGCAATTTGGTTACACCGCCCTGGTGGGACGACCTCTGGCTGAAAGAAGCTTTCGCGAGTTGGGGGGAGGGCGCCAGCTTATCCGAAATTTACCCTGGTGAGGGCTATGAGCTTGATGCCATCGTCGATGGCATTCGCGCGATGGGTTTGGACAGTCTATCGAGTGCACGCGCTGTGCGTGAACCGATCGCTTTGAACGAGAATGTTCGAAACGCGTATGACTCGATCACTTACAATAAGGGCCTTGCGGTGATTGGCATGGTCGACGCTTATTTCGGCGCGGACGTCTTCCGCCCAGCGCTTGGACGCTATGTCGAGGCGTATGAGGACGGGGTCGCCGCAAGCCCGGAATTCTTCGAGATCATCGGCGCGGAGACAAGCGAACCTGATCTAACGGCTGCGTTCCGCAGTTTTGTTGAACAGAATGGATTGCCGTTGCTAACGTTTGAGCGTTTGGCACCGAATACATATGCCATTGAGCAATCCCGTTACGCCCCGCTCGGCAGCCAGGTCGTAGATGATAGAATTTGGATTGTTCCATTTTGCTGGGTGCGAGGCACGGCGGATGGCAGACAACGTTTGTGCATGTTGTTTGACGAGAAGACGAAAGATCTGATTGGTGATCCGCGACCCGAAGCGGCGAATGATACGCGTTGGCTGATGCCAAACGCTGGCGGAACGGGCTATTACCGGTTTTCTTTGCCTTACGAGATGTGGCAAGACCTCGGTCGGGGATTCTCGGGGTTGAGCGCGGGCGAAAAGCTGATGACGCTAGACAGCGTCGGCGCAGAATTCGCTGCCGGGCGAATCGATGTCCAAACCGTCTGGCGCTTTATCGATGAGGCCGTGCGCGACGATGAGCGCCGCGTCGTCCAAGCCGCGATCCGCGAAGCCGGACGCTTTAAGGCTTTTGTTGATAGCGATGCAGACGCGCTCGTAGGCTATCGCGCCGAAATCCTTGATGTGTTCCGCGATCGCTACGTCGCGCTCGATCAGCATGGAAGCGATGACCCAGAACAGGTGATTATGAAATCTAGCCTAGAGCGCTTCTTGATCCGAACGGGCGAAGATACCGCGCTACGACAGGGCTTAGCCGATGCAGCCGCGGCGCTGATTGAGCTAGACGGCGTGACATCGGATCGTCAGTTGAACACAGACGAGTACCTCACCGCGATGGCAGTCGGCTTCCAAGTCTATGGCGAGCCCTTTTTCGAGCAAATGCTCGTCGCGCGGGAAACATTCGATGACCCCGTTTTCGCGCAAGCCGTCGCTTACGCGATTGGTCAAAATCGCGACCCCGCTTTGTCGCCGCGCATATTGGAGATCGCGCTCTCAGGTGAGCTCGGAAGCCGCGAGTCGCTGACCATTGCGACCGGCCAAATGCGCCAGGAGGAAACCCGTGACCTTACCTGGGATTGGTTAAACGCGAACCTGCCAACCTTCTTAGAGGTCATCCCGCGGCAACGTCGTCGCTCAAGCCCGGCATTAGCAAATAGTCTTTGTTCTGATGCGGCGCGCGACGAATTGATGGCGCTATTTGAGACCCATGGCGATCTCGCGGAAGGGCATGAGAGGTCTTTGGCGCAAACGATTGAGCGGATCGAGCTCTGTGCGGCGCTAGAAGCAGGCAAAGGCGCGGAAGTGCGCGCCTTCTTCAATCAGAGACGCTAAGGCGATTCCGCTTCGTCTTCAGCATCCTCATCCCGGTTGCGATTGCCGAAGAGCGCGCCCAGGGCACGGTCTCTGAGCTCATCTTCAAGGTTCGGAGCATCGTCTTCTTCCGAACTGGAACCATTGCCGATAATGCCGCCAATGATCGCGCCGGCGTCGCCACCAATTGCATTGGTGATTTCGGTCGCGGCTTGTCCGCGCAGGCGCGCGGTCAGTTCGGCCTGCACCGCCGAGGAGTCGAGGCCAAATTGGACTTGCGACCAGCTGCCATACACCCGCACAGGAATGGGAATATTGGCGAGCCCCAATGTCGAGCCAGCGCCGCCCGCAGCGACATCGACACGCGGCGTGAGGCGGATATCGAGCGTACGAGAACCAAGATCAATGCTGCCAGCGCCAGTGATCCCGACCACTGGGTTATCGATGCGCAAGTCTGTGATGCTGGCGACGCCGTTGGTGAAATCCAGATTGCCGATGAAGCTCGAAAAGTCGGTTTCGGCTTCGGGTGAGAAAGCTTCACGGAAGCTCGTAATGCTCAGGTCACCACTCGCGATTAGAGACTGAAGGTTGGAGGCATCTCGCACGAGTTTGGCGAGGTTCAAGCCTTTCAACGCCCCGTCATTGAGGTCAGACTCAAACTTACCATCCAGTCCTTGAATCAGAGACTTAAGGCTGTTGCCTTCAGATCGTAGGTCGAGTTGAACATCTCCCAGGCCGCTAAGGTTTTGAAACCCGGTCAGCGCGGTGAGCATTTCTTGCGCGGCGATGCTATCGGCCAGCGCCTCGATTTGGAGAGTCGGCGTCGACCGGGATGCGTCGAGCACAAGGTCGCCTGACCAATTCCCCTGGAACACTTTAAAGCCGGGTTTGTCGTCATCCTGACGGAAGATGGCCGAGAGGCGTCCATCGTCCAAGCGCGTGTTCAGCAGCGCGTCATTGAGCGTGATCTGATCAATCACCACCTCGGAGGCTGCAACAGACACAGTTGCGTCCATCATTTTCAGTGATGCGAGATCAAGCGGGGTATCATCCCAATCCTCATTCAAGCTCGGGTCGGGGTCTTCGCCGGTCCCAATGAATGGCGTGAGGTCTAAACGGTCCATGACCAGGTCGGCCGTCACCCGGGGTCGACTGCTTGTCAAATCCGCGCCGACAAGACCAGTTGCGGTGGTCTCGTCGATTGCAAAGGACGCATCGGATAGACTGGGCGCCATCACAGATCCAGTGGTGCGTCCAGAGATCGCGATTTTATTGAGCGTATCGCCCTCTGGAAGCTCCGTTCCTAACGCAGATAGAAGCGCACGTGGGTTGTCGCTGGAGATGGAGAGCCTGCCATCAAGCGGCTGCTCGTCTGCGAGACTGACACTGCCATCATAGTCGACCGAAAGGTTATCCCCGCGCTGTTTAAGAACGATGCCGGTCAGCATGGGAGTGGCGAGCGGGCCGCGTAGGCTCGCTTCGAACTCCACGTTTCCCAGGATGGCTAAGAGCGGAATAAGCGGATCATCCGATTTGAGTAAGCGTTGGATGCCTGATGCGTTGGCGTCTATTTTCCCGTCAATCGTCGGCTGTTCGCTGACACGAATGAGTCCCGAGAAATCGACATCCAAGCCAGTCGCGGCCAGGTTCAAGTTGCCGAAATCGATCTCGATCTGATCGGCAATGGTTTGCAGGCGCCCTTTCGCGGCGATCGATTCGATCGCGCTCAGCTCGATGGGCAAATCGTCCGGAAGAAGGAAGGTGAGCGCTTCGCCGAGCGACTCCGATTGCACTTCAAAGTCACCATCCACGACCGGTTGCTCCGCCAGCGTCAGAGCGCCATCATAGCTGACTTCGCCGTAAATCGTGTTGAGGCGGACATCTAAGGCAACGGGCTGCTCTGCCGTCATCGCGGCAATGGTTTCCAATCGAATATCATAGTCAAACGCTTGGCCATTGAAAAAGCCTTCGCCGCGAGATGTTAATGGGCGATCGAGGGCGGAGACCCGCGCTGTCGCGTTAAACTCCGTCAGGGCGTACTTTTCGCCTGTGACCCAGTCTTGATAAGAAACGGCCGCGTTTGACAATGCGGCCCGGTCAATGCCGGTTTCGAAATCGCTAGACCCGCCGGTTGGCGTGTCTTCAGACCCCGTGTCTTCGCTGGCGCCAAATTCCCAATTGGTGCGGCCGTCGGCGAGGCGTTCTAAACGAACCGTCGGGTCATTCAGAGTGATTTGCGCGATCTCTACGCGTCTGGACAATAAGGGTAACAGCTTCACGCTTGCCTTCAGGTTCCCAGCTTCAATCATAAGTGGATCGGAAAAGCCTTCTGGATTGGCCACTTCAACCCCGTCAATGTTTGCCGAAAGCGTTGGTAAGATTGAAATTTTTGGATCGCCCTTCAAAATGACGTCTCGGCTAAGCGCTTGTGTCGCAGCGGTTTCAATTTGGGCTTTGTAAACCGATGCTGGGACCAAAAATGGCACCGTGACCAAGGCTATAATCAGGATGGCGAAAATAGCGCCCGCGATGATGAGGATGCGTTTCATGAGAGGAGCATGCCCTATTATGACTGTATCGGAGCTGAATAGCTGCAACTGATGTCAATGTCATGGCAATTGACGCTTGACCGCGAAAAAGGGCACGTATAGATCAGCGTCTCACCGTTTCGGCGGTGAAGCCCATGCGCGGGTGTAGCTCAGTTGGTTAGAGTACCGGCCTGTCACGCCGGGGGTCGCGGGTTCGAGTCCCGTCACTCGCGCCATTTTTCACAAAATGGTTTCAGCGCATTAAGTAAATTTGGTGCGTATTCGCGGCCCTCTAAAGTGGAACGAGCGTATGTCCTCCATCGACCACAATTGTTGCGCCGGTCATGTAAGCACCTGCATCGGAGGCCAATAACAATATTGGGCCGTCGAGGTCTGCATACTCACCGAACCGGCGCATTGCGATGCGTTTCTTCATGCGCTGTCCTGGCTCGCTGTCTAGAAACTCATCATTGATAGCCGTTTTAAAATAGCCGGGTGCAATGGCGTTCACGCGAATGCCGCTTCTTGCTAACTCAATTGCCATGTTGCGCGTTAGGTGGTCCACAGCGGCTTTGGAGGCGGCGTAACCTGAGATCATTTGAGACGGTTGCAACCCGGTAATTGAAGCAATGTTTATTATGCTTCCAGGCTTTTCAGCAGATATGAGCGCTCGGCTAAACTGCTGAGCAACGCGCCAAACGCCCGTGAGGTTCGTATCAACGATATTAGACCATTCTTCCTCTGATGTCTGCGTGAACCATGACTTTTGACCGATACCAGAATTGTTGATGAGGATATCGCAAGGTGCTTCGAATGTTTCGTGAATGACCTCAAATGCAGCGGTGACAGATTGACGTGAAGTCACATCCATCGAAACCGCCAAAGCTCTACCTCCGTTCGATTCTATTTCTTTTTGAAGGTCTTGTAGTCTGTCGAGGCGACGTGCGGCCAACACGACTGTGGCACCAAAACGGGATAACGTTTTGGAAAAGTGTTTTCCTAAGTCGCCAGATGCCCCGGTCACCAAAACGAGACTATCAGCAAGCGCGTTAGGATTTATCATATTTTGCTGTCTCAGATTTGAAGTTTTTCATCCCTACGCGGCCAATATCGCAGAGGACCACGTCGTTGACACATTAGTTTGTCCGTTGCGATATTG
>JBCBBY010000010.1:0-67055 GCA_038531195.1 Pseudomonadota bacterium | reverse complement strand
CTCAAAATCGTCTTTGAGATATTTCATCTCGACGCGGCGGTTTTTCTTGCCGTCTTTATTCTGCGAAACGAAAGCGTACGTATCGAGCCCGTCTGGCGTGGTGTAGCCAGAGGCGGCGATTTCGAGGTCATAATTGACCAGAATATCGGCCAGGCCGGTCGTTTTGACGTGGCTCTTAATCGCGTAGGTGTCTTTGTTTAGTGTCACGCGGAAATTGGCTTTGCCGGTAATGGGCAGGATCAAAACCCAAGCATTGGCCTTGATATTATATTCCATCTCCATCGGCTGACCGGCTTCGATCATGCTCAAAATATGGGGCTCCACCAAGGCCGTATCCGCCCCCGAAACGCTCGAGAAGGAAAGAGACGCAAGTGCGGCGGCGCCAAGCATTTTTTTCATCATGACCGGACTTCCTCATCTGATGACGATTTGGACTTGTTATATATGTGTGTGGCAAAAGCTAGCCTGAACAAGGGCGCCACTGTTTCGCCCTGATTACAATCGCGTTATGTCAGGCTCAAGAGCGGTCTGAGGTCGACTCATCTCTTTGCTTGACGCGCGCAAACAGGGGGCGTAATAGCCCCGCTTCGGTTTCAATCTAGACAATGAGCGAGCGACCCATGTCCCGCGTATGTGAACTTACTGGCACAGGCCCTATGGTCGGACACAATGTCAGCCACTCGAATATCAAAACCAAGCGCCGGTTCCTGCCGAACCTGGTGAACGTGACCCTGCACTCAGAATCGCTGGACCAGCGTTTCTCTATGCGCGTTGCGGCCAAAGCGCTCCGCACCGTCGACAAGATGGGCGGCCTGGATGCGTATCTGGCGAAAGCTAAAGACGACACGCTTTCTGCGAAAGCGCTGAAGATCAAAAAGAACATCGCGAAGAAAGCGGCTGAAGACGCCTAAGCGCCGACAGCAAAACCCTTTTTGAAACGCGTCTGGATCGCTCCGGGCGCGTTTTTTCATGCCCGAATTTGCATCCTGTCTGAAGCGCCCTAGTGTGACCCCTGCACGAGCTTATTGGGAGATGCGAATGCGTTTATGGATCGCGGCAGCCGCCGGCGTCATCCTGGCGGGATGCCAGCAAGTCGAAACCACAGATGAGGTGAGCGTCGACCCACCTGAGGTCACCGAAGCCTCAGCGCAAAAGCTGACCATCTTTACGGGCGGCACGATCTATACCGGCAATGGCCTTGAGACGGTCGAGGCGGTGACTGTGGACGAGAGCGGCCGGATCATCGCCGTCAGCCCTGAGACCTCGAAGGACTGGGATGAGAGCGAGATGACCCTGGTTGATCTCGATGGCGCCGTCATGTTTCCAGGTTTCGCGGATGGACACGCACACTTGCTCGGCATCGGCCAGCGCGAGATTACGCTCAGCCTCGAAGGCACAGCATCGGTCGCGGAACTCGTCACCCGTATTGAATCTGAGCTGCAAGCCCTGCCCGCTGGCCAAGTGCTTGGCGGACGCGGTTGGATTGAGACTGGATGGCCAGAGGGCCGCATGCCAAGCGCCGCTGACCTAGATGCGGTCAGCCCGGACAATCCGGTCATCCTCACCCGCGCTGACGGACACGCTTTGGTCGCGAATAGCGCAGCGCTCATGGCGGCCGGGATCACCGATGAGACACCTGACGTCGATGGCGGCAAAATCGAGCGCGATGAAAACGGCAAGGCGACGGGCATCCTGATCGACAATGCCATGGGACAAGCGCTGGCGCTGATCTCTACGCCAACGGAACAGGACATTATCCGCGCCTATGTTGTGGGATCGAAGGCTTATTCCGCGCGCGGTTGGACCGGCTTGCACAATATGAGCGTAAACCCCGCCCACGCGGCAATGCTCGAACGTCTTGATATCGAAGGGCGGATGCCACTGCGGCTTCACAACGCGTATGACCAAGAAGGCTTCGACATTGCTGCGGGCCGCGCGCATGAGACCGACACGATCACAAACCGCTCAGTGAAGCTTTATATGGACGGCGCCCTCGGTTCACGTGGCGCGCTTTTGATCGAGCCCTATTCCGACCGTCCGACGACGAGCGGTCTGTCGCTTATGGAGCCTCAATTGCTGACTGAGACGATGGCGATGGCGGCTGAAAAGAACGTCCAGCTCGCCATCCACGCCATTGGTGACCTCGCCAATCGCCGCATCCTCGATACGTTTGAACAAGGCGGCTATGATGCGACACATCGCTGGCGGATCGAGCATACGCAGATCCTCAATCCGGACGACATTGGGCGCGTGGGGACGCTGGGTCTGATCGCGTCGATGCAGCCCAGCCACGCGATCGGTGACCTCAAGTTTGCGCCAGACCGTCTCGGGCCAAACCGTTTGTTCGGCGCTTACGCATGGCGCAGTCTCTTGCAAACCGACGCATTGCTCGTGGGTGGGTCCGATGCGCCGGTCGAGGTTGGCACACCGCAAATCGAATTCTATGCAGCCGTCGCCCGAAAGGACCTGGAAGGGTTCAGCACCGAGCAATGGTTCCCGAAAGAAGCCTTATCACGCGAACAAGCCCTAACCCTCTTCACCTCAGCACCTGCTTATGCCGGCTTTATGGAAGATGATCTGGGCACCATCGAAGTCGGCAAACTCGCTGATTTCTCCGTCTTCGACCGCGATCTCATGACCATTCCTGAGGCGGACATCCTCGAGGCCAAGACGGTGATGACGGTTGTGCATGGCGAGATCGTGTTCGCGGCCGAGTAAACACTATCGCCCTTGGAAGGCGGGGGCACGCTTCTCGACAAAGCTGTCCACGCCTTCTTTGAAGTCGAAGCTGGCAAAACTCGCCTGCATTTCCGCATCCGCCATTTCGAGCGAACGGGCAAAAGACTGGAAATAGCTCTGACGAATTTGGCGCTTCATCACCGCCATCGAGCGCGGTGAGACCTGGGTCGCAAAGTGTTTGGCCGTGTCCATGACATGCGGCAGCAATGCGTTGGCGGGGAAGGCGCGATTGACCAAGCCGACGCGCTCTGCCTCGGCGCCTTTGAAGACGCGTGCAGACATCAGCAGATCGAGGGCGTTCGCTTCCCCCACCAATCGCGGCAACAGCCAAGCGATACCGTGCTCGGCGATCAGCCCGCGCTGCGCAAATGCTGTCGTGAACTTCGCATCCTGATTGGCAAAGCGCAGATCGGCATAGAGGGTAAAGATCAATCCAATCCCAGCGCACGGGCCATTGATCGCCGCGATGATCGGCTTGGGGCAGCGATACATATAGCCAAACCGCCCCGGATACTGCGCGGCGAGGTCTTCGCTCTCTGAATCCATGTCGTTTGATGAGGCACCACTGGTCGCCGCTTCAGCGGCCTCGCCGCCGGGGCTAATCGTTTGCAGACCACCCATATCGGCACCTGCACAAAAGCCACGACCGGCGCCCGTGACGACGATGCAGCGAATGGCATCATCGCTGCCCGCCTGCTCTATCGCATCTTGGACCTCGGCCTGCATCTGACCGGTCCAAGCATTTAGTCGGTCTGGCCGGTTCAGCGTGATCGTGAGGACCTGGTCCTCACGATCGGTCAGGATTTCTTGATAAGCCGCCATCTGATGACCTCCCTGCGCTTTGTATGCTCCTAACAAAGCAGAAGATCGCCCATCAGCAACCATTCCCTTGGGACAGGCTTTAAGCGTCGACCGGCTCCGGATTGACCTTTGTCGCCGCAAAATGGTCGAGCATATGCTGAGTAATTTTCGTCAAGAAACGCGGCGGTACATCGTGTCCCATGCCGTCCATAATCTCGAGCCGCGCGCCGTGGATCAGCTTGGCAACATCGCGCCCGGCCTCAAGCGGAACCAGCGGATCTTCCGAGCCATGGATCACCAGCGTCGGCGCTTTGACGGCGCGCGTATGTTTGCGAAAATCGCCCGATGCAACGATGGCCGACATTTGCCGCAAAACACCGCTCGGATTGAAACTGCGATCATAGGACCGGGTGATCCGGTCACGCATTCCATTGGTGTTCTGGTCTTCACCGGGTGTACCGATAACCCCAAACGTCGCGACCGATTGATCAATGATCGCCTCACGCGTCGTTGGCTGAGGCCCGCGCCGGATCATCGCGCGCATCACGTCGCCGGAGGGGCGCGGCAGTTTCGGATTTCCCGTCGACGTCATAATCGCGGTCAGACTCTCCACCCGCTCTGGCGCCATCGAGGCGACATGCTGGGCGATCATGCCGCCCATCGAAATACCTACCAGGTGCACACGGTCGAGCTTGAGCACGTCGAGCAAGCCGATCGTATCGCGCGCCATATCGGTCAATTCGTACGGCGCTTTCAGCTTAACACCCAAACGACGCAGGATGAGTTGGCGAACGATCTTCGGGGGTTTGCCGCCCTCGTGTTTGTGCGACAGACCGGTGTCGCGATTGTCGAACCGAACGACGCGGTAGCCCCCCGCGACCAGGTCAGAGACCAGCTTGTCCGGCCACATGGTGAGCTGCCCGCCGAGGCCCATGACCAGAAGTACGGTCGGGTTTTTCGGATCACCATGACTTTCATAAGCGATCTGAACCCCATTGGCGGTGACGTGCGGCATGTCTTGATGTCCTTGCGTGTTTACCCGCTTATCTAGAGTGCTCGTTCAGGCTTTGCCAAGTGAACCCCCTGCGCTCAAGGATTATTGAACTGGAGTGTAACGACTTAAAACGCCCTAAAACAGCCGCTGGCAGTGGACTTTGCCGAAGCGAGCATCACGAATTGGGGCGGCGGGTTCTGGCCACGACTTTGCTTTCACTAAGCGACTATGCTGTACTCCAACAGCCGCGAATAGAGGGGAACTCTCTTGCTTAAAGTATGGCTTAGAACAGTTTTAATTGTCGCTAGTGCGGGCGCGATAGTCTTGTCCAGCAATACCCTACAAAGTGCAGCACAACAGACTGCCCCGGTAGAGGTCCAACCTGATCAAACCGGCAAGATTGTCTTACGTGGTGCTATGCGTCCGGTCGAATATGACCAAAAGCACACTGCGACTTTCGCTGAAAACACTACTATTGAGATATCACTACAGGACTATGGCGTTGGATCGAATATACCCTCAAAGCTTGATTATATCAGCATCAACGGCGCGAGGTTGAGTTCTGATATTAAAGGCTACCCAACTGTACTAGAAGCAATCAACGAGACGACGTTGAAAAAGATAGAACGCATATTCTGCATTAAAGATGCTGAGAATGCCTGCTCTGAGATTAGAGTTACTTTTTTGGCGGTTTATTTGGATCCGAGCAGGCATACTGATGATGACGCCACGTGCATTTTGAAAATAGCAACTGACGTGAGTTTCGTCGAAGGTGAATGCCGGCCGATAGACTAAACATATACGATGCATAGCTTCCGATGAGGCTATACCGAAGCCAACACGAACAAGATTTGGGGCGGATTCATCAATAGAGTGGATGAAAACTCAGCGGCTTAAACTCGCCCCAAATCCGCCGCTTGGCGCCAGATTGCTGTTGCTCTCACCAAGAGGCTGTTAAGCGATCGACTAGATTACCTCCCCAATCAAACATGACGGTTTAGAGTTCCCTCGACTTAGGGGCATGGTCCAAATGCTACCAGGACACCTATTCTTAAAAGCTGTTGCTTAGAATAAAACTTTGTAGCTGAGACGCACGCTCTGTAATCGAGAAAGGTTTGCGCTACCAAAAACACGAAAGGCGATATCTAATGGAGTCGAATTTGGGCGTATGGCGACTGGCCACACATCTCGATGTGGAATTGACCGTAGAGTTTACTGAAAAAGTTGCTTACGCTTATGTCAGACGAGATAACGCAATTGTTGGTGATGTCTGGCTATTTAATCGCGGCGCCACACCCACTATCGCGCCATGGAAAGTCGCGCGCAGCCCCTCGGATGCCCCCTTTATGAACTCCGCAGACTATGTGGGACCCGGCGGCGAAGATCGCATTAGCACAATCAACAATCTAAGTGCGCGATTTGATGAACGAACCAACGACTTCGAAGTTCGCAGAGATGGTGTTGTGATCGCACTTTTGGCGGTCGGAGATAAGCCAGGTGGTTCTTACTTGGCCGTCCGATCTGGGCCACTCGCAGTAACGATCGAAGAGTAAAAAAGTCTGCAATCGTTTGAGGCCCGCCCCAGAATACACTTTGAGTATTTCTGAAAGGCGCAAAAAAATAGACTTTGGCTGTCTACGTATTAGCCTCTCTCGCCAATCGGAGCATCGTCCAGGTCCGGGACCTCATGTCCCTGCCGGTAGTTTTTTCCGGCGCGTGAGAGGATGGATATGTTTGTTCCATGCTTCGCTCTGTACATAAGGTCGAGACCAACATAAATCGCTGTGTCTTCTGGCGGACGTGAACCAATTTCCAATAGCCGTGCAGGGGCCGTTGATCGATTTTCGATCGTATGTCCAACCGTTCTTCCAGCTTTCCAGGCCGCCGAGTCACCTGCGCTTAGTTCGATATCATCTTGCCCTTCCTCGACAAGGATGACCGTTCCTTGAAGGACATAGATCATTTCATCCGCGCCATTATGGTAGTGAAGGAGGCCAGTGGCACTTCCGGGAGCCAACTCCACTTCACCAACACCGAATTGCGTCAATTCAGCCTCATCGCTGAGTTTGGTTTTCCAGCATCCGTCTGTTCTGTGAACAAGTTTTCCGGGATAGGCTTGCCGTTCGTAATGATGGGCTTGGTCTCGATTGATTTTCGGCACTGGTTGGCTCCAAAGGCTTACAACAAGACTTACTGTGCTCTCACCTTACTCCAAACACACAATACAAATGAGACTGCTCGGCGAGCAGAACAGGAAATAAGCTCTCGCGCTCATAATGGACCAAAACAGTACCACGTTGTTTGGTGGCAGATTGCCTTAAACCGATGCTTGGAAATCACCGTTATGTCAGGGGCGTCTTGAGATCGTATTAGACCAAATGACGCAAACCCTTACAGCCATGTCTCGGTCATGGGGTAGGTTGTGAATTGACCTCGTGCGATTTTGAATTATCAGACAACCGAGGTGGAACGCGCAGAACAGACAGATGAATCGGCGCTTGGAAAGGGGACACATTTCATGCTTAAACATCTAGTTCTTTGCGCATCTTCGATTGTGCTGGCAGCTTGCGGAGGCACGACGAATGAGGGCCCCAGAAACCAGAGCGAAGCCCCCGCTCCTTCTGCGGACGTTTCCAGTGTCAGCATTGAGCTCGCAACAACATGTGCGCTCTTATCCATGGATGATCTGGCCAGCGTATTTCCCGGCCAAGACTTCGTTGCAGAGCAAGGTGAAGTAACGACGATCGGAAACTCAGGAAGCGAGTGCGTTTATGAACTCTCTGAACAAGGTCCAGGGCGGTATCTTTCCATTAGATTGACTGTCACAAATTGGGGAAACCTTTCCGCTGCAAACGATGCTTTCGAATTGATTGCTGATCCTGATTCGGACGGTTTTGATCCAATAAGTGGAGTCGGCGACAAGGCGGGATATGTCGACTTCAATAGCCTGCAAGAGGTGATGGCAATCGCGGGGACCTATGTGATCTCTATCGCCGTCACGAACCCAGGGATGGACGATTTTGACATCAAATCGCCAGCTGTCGATTTAGCCAACCGCTTAGCCAAGCGGCTTTGAAACGTTTGGTGCCGCGGACGAGCAGCAATAAACACTGTCACCCGCTTAGATAATCCAGTGCTCTGGTGTCCGCTGCCTTTTCTTATTTCTAGGATAAGAGCAATGCCAAGGACCCGTTAGGGATGCAACTTTAAGCGGCTTAAACTCGCCCCATCGAAGACACTCAGCAAAATTACTTTAGCGCCGTGAGCGACCGTTGTGGGTCGGGAGAAGACCTTACCCGCTCATACCCCGGGGCTGACACCGCCTCTCGAGTCGCATATCTCATGCGACAGAATAAAGGGGATCATGTGAGCGAAGACGAAAGCAGCGGCGGTGGCGGGAACGTATTTCAACGGATCGCCTCCCTTCTCCTGATCAACCGCTTTCGCGGCGATTCTGGCATTGGCTTTAACCGTGCCGCGACTTGGGTGGCTATGTCGGTTTATCGACCTATCAACTCGACGTTTCCAAACAGGTCGATCAGAGCGTCGAGAAATCGTTTGAGATGATCCAGGCCTATAATAGCAGCGATCTCACCGAGGCGCGGGCCCGGGTGATGTCTTATGTCCACGCCAAACGGCAGTGTGACGCGCGCTATATCAACCGCGAACTGAACCAAGCCGATCATATTCGGGTCCTGGAATTCTTTGACCTCGTCTATGCCTGTATAGAAGCCGATCTCTGCGATGACGCCGCCGCGCGCCGGTTCTTTACCCCGCATGCGAGCTTCCAATGGCCGGTCTTAAGCCAAGTGGTGGAGGCCACGCGGTCTTCAGAGCAGGCCAATTACGCGGTCCGGTCCGACCCCAATTTCGCCGTCGGGATGGCCGCTCTTGCGGACCCAGACAGCACTGCCCCGCCCTGCGACGGCAATTTCTAGGCGCTGACCAAATTTTGATCGATCACAGCAAGTTTCGCGATGTCACACTTGGCGCGGGCCGCGGTTGTGATAGGTGAGCCCTTGTAAGATTTGATGAAAGACGACGCGCATGACCGTGATGAGCGATAATGATGCCTTACTGGGCATGGAACCAACCGAAAAAATCAATGTTCGTGAGGTGTTTGGCCTTGATACGGACATGGTGGTTCATGGTTTCAAAGAGCGCACAGAATATGTCCCAGCGATCGATGAGTCGTATCGCTTTGATCCGCAAACGACGATCGCCCTGCTCGCCGGGTTCGAACACAATCGCCGGGTCATGGTGCAAGGCTATCACGGCACCGGTAAATCGACGCACATTGAACAGATCGCAGCGCGCCTAAACTGGCCGATGATCCGCGTGAACTTGGACAGCCACGTCTCGCGGATTGATATGGTCGGCAAAGACGCGATCGTCTTGAAAGACGGGGCTCAGGTCACCGAATTCCGCGAAGGCATCCTGCCATGGGCGCTGCAACGCCCGGTCGCGATCACCTTTGACGAATATGATGCCGGGCGCCCAGATGTGATGTTCGTGATTCAGCGGGTTCTGGAAGCGAGCGGCAAGCTCACCCTGCTCGACCAGAACCGCGTCATCGAGCCGAATCCGTTCTTCCGCCTGTTCGCGACCACCAATACGGTGGGGCTCGGCGACACGACGGGCCTCTATCACGGCACGCAGCAGCTGAACCAAGGCCAGATGGACCGCTGGAGCATTGTCACCACGCTGAACTATCTCGAACACGATGCAGAGGTGGAAATCGTTGCGACCAAAGCCGGCGATGTCGACACCGAAACGCTGAGTCGCATGGTAACCTTGGCGGATCTCACCCGAAACGCGTTCATGAATGGCGACCTGTCGACCGTTATGAGCCCGCGGACGGTGATCACCTGGGCAGAGAATTTCGCTATTTTCGGCGATCTTGGCCATGCCTTCCGGATGACCTTCCTGAACAAGTGCGATGAGCTCGAACGCCCACTGGTGGCCGAGATGTATCAGCGCTGTTTCGCAGAAGAGTTACCGGAAAGCGCCTTGATGGTGAAAGTTGCCTAAGATTCCTTAAGGGGTTTTTTAGCTCGATCGCGTAGTGAGCGCGTATGTTGGAATACGCGCAAATTACGCTCGCGAACATCTCATCTCGCGCTCAGTTTATCGCGATGTTCTTCGCGTTTATTACTGTTTTGGTGTTTTTCTCGACCGGTCGGGGCAAGCTCAGCTGGGATCACACGCTGCAAAAGAGCGGCCGCGTCAACGTCATCCTATTGATGTTCAATACGGCGGCCTTGATCCTTCCCGTGACGGCAGCCGCTTATGCGGTGTATTTGCTGCAATCGCTGCCGCATCTGTCGCCTGTCGTCTGGGATGACGCACCATGGCTGGTTCGGGCTTTGGTTGCGCTGCTGATCTTTGACCTCGCCAATTACGCCGCGCACCGGTGGATGCATTCAAATGACTGGCTATGGCCGCTGCACGCGGTGCACCATTCCGACACCGATCTACACTTCCTATCCGCCAATCGGGCGCACATTTTGGAATGGGTGATTTTGTTCCCAATTGGGACGGCTGCGGCCTTCTTTTGCGGCTTGGCGATCACCGATGTTGTCTTCCTCGGCCTCGCCCGTGAAGCGCATCAGTACTACGTCCATTCCCGCTTAGATTGGTCGCACGGACCGTTTCGCTATCTCATCGCGAGCCCGCAATTCCATCGCTGGCACCATGTCGATCAGCCCGAAGCGCACAATAAGAATTTTGCCCTCTTCTTCCCGTTCATCGATTTGGCGTTTGGCACCTATTACTCGCCGCATTCGGCAAAAGGCCTCGCCACCGGCTTCGCGGGCAACCCTGGCGAGAATATCACAAAATTGATGCTCTATCCGTTCACCGAATGGCTACGTCTCGGGCGCGAGCGGACGGGGTCTGCGACGGAACAGACCTCTTAGCATCCAGTCACGGTTTAGATGCGTCGATATTGCGGTGCTTTTGGGCTTCGCAAATGTTCGGGCGCGCGCTAAGTCATCGCCATGTCCAAGACTGACGACGCGCCTTTTGAACTGTTCAAGCAAGCGCTGGCCACCACCGCGAAAGCGATGAGCCAGACGCGCGACGTTGAAGTGTCTTTCGCAGGCGACGGCCCGCGCGCCGAAGCCGAGCGGATTATTCTACCGCCGCCGCCCCGCGATTTGAGCCCAGAACAAGCCGCGCAAGCCCGCGGTGATGCCGACGCGACAGCCCTGCGCATGGCTCATCATGACCCCATTGCGCATGCCAAAAACCGTCCGCAGAGCGAGGTTGGGCGACAAGTCCACGAAGCGGCTGAACGCGCCCGGATTGAGAGCATTGGTGCCTGCGCCATGGATGGCACGGCGGACAATCTCGACGCCGCCCTGGCGCTCCGATGCGAAAAAGCCGGTTATTCCCGCATGGAAGACCGGCAAGAAGCGCCGCTCGCGCCCGCGGTCGAATTCCTGCTCCGCGAACGCCTTACGGGGCGACCGTTGCCGAAACAGGCCGAAGGTATCGCCTCGCTGTGGCGCGAAGAGGTCAATGCCCGCGGCACTGACACGCTCGATAAGCTGATCGATCAAATTCATGATCAGGAAGCCTTTGCGCGGACCATTCAAGACTTGATCCGCGATCTCACCAAAGGCGATGAAGTCTCTGACGATCAAGGCGAACAAGACGAAGAATCGCAAGAAGAGACCGAGCAAAACAATCAAGAAAACTCCTCTGAGGATGGCGAGTCCGGTGAAGAAACCGAAGGCGCCACGATGGAGGAAGTCGAGGCCGGCGAGACCGAAGACATGGACGGCGAAGAGACCAATGTCTCGATCGACGCCGATGTCGACATGGACGCTGAGGACAATCCTGACGACACCGACGATGGCACCAAGCCGCTGCGGCCCAATTACCGCGATGGCGATGAGAGTGATCGCTTCCAGTACAAAGCCTTCACCAAAGAGAATGACGAAGTCGCGCAAGCCGTGGATCTTTGCGACCCGGAAGAATTGGTGCGGCTGCGCGCCTATCTCGATCATCAGCTCGAAAGCCTGCAGGGCGCGGTCTCCAAGCTCGCCAACAAGCTCCAGCGCCGCCTAATGGCGCAGCAGAACCGTTCTTGGTCCTTCGATCTCGAAGAAGGCGTGCTCGACACCGCGCGTTTGACCCGCGTGATCACCGACCCAACAGCGCCGCTCAGCTTTAAGCAAGAAGATGATAGTAATTTCCGCGACACGGTGGTGACGCTGCTGCTCGACAATTCCGGCTCAATGCGCGGCCGCCCGATCATGGTGGCGGCTTTGTGCGCGGATATTCTCGCCCGGACGCTGGAGCGGTGCGGCGTGAAAGTCGAGATTCTCGGCTTTACGACCAAAGCCTGGAAAGGCGGTCTTAGCCGCGAGGACTGGGTCAAAGCCGGCAAGCCAGCTGGCCCAGGCCGTCTTAATGATTTGCGGCACATCGTCTACAAATCCGCCGACGCGCCATGGCGCCGTGCGCGCCGAAACCTTGGCCTGATGATGCGCGAAGGGCTGCTGAAAGAGAATATTGATGGCGAGGCGCTGCTCTGGGCGCATGATCGCCTGCTCGGGCGCTCCGAACAGCGCAAGATCATGATGGTGATTTCCGATGGCGCGCCGGTCGACGACTCGACGCTCTCGGTCAATGTTGGCAATTATCTCGAACGCCATCTGCGCCAGGTCATCGAAGAGATCGAAACCCGCAGTCCGATCGAACTCATCGCCATTGGCATCGGCCATGACGTCACCCGCTATTATAAGCGCGCCGTGACGATTGTTGACGCGGAGCAATTGGGCGGCGCGATGACCGAACAGCTCGCCAGCCTGTTTGACGAGAATGGCGATGCGCCAAAGCCGGAAGCGATGGTGATTCCGCCGCTCACGCGCGAGACCCTCAGTCCGCGCGGCGCGATTAGCGGCGCAGAATCGGGCGCTCCGCGCTATGGTGGACCCAAAATTGGGTCGGGCCGCGATGTTCGTCGCACGAAGATGTAATTTCCTTCGCAATATTGCCGTATTTTTGCTGTCTCAGCAGGAGCTATGAGGCCCTTTATGCGACCCTTTATCTTCGCCATTGCGATCGCTCTCACCGGATGCACGGCCGGATCGTCGCCGCCGGCTGAGCGCGGCGAGGCAGCGCTTTACTGGAGCTATGACGCCCTCTCGAGTGACGTGCGCGAACAGTCTTGCCCTGAAGGTGTGAGCTTTCAGCGCCCAGACCCAATGCCGATCACGGCGTCTGAGGTCGAGCTTGGCGACCCTGAGCTGCGCGAGGAGAAGATCTCGGGCATGGCGCTCAGCGGCGTTTGGCATCTGACCACCGACAATGATGAATTTGGCGGGCTGTCCGGCCTCGACGTTTTGAGTTCGGGCTCGCTTCTGGCGGTCACGGATGATGGAAAATTCGTATGGATCGGGATTGATCCCGAAACCGGCGCCCCGGACGGGATCGGATCCATCGCGTTTATGCGGGACCGGAATGGCGAAGAATTCCCCACCAAACGATCCGCTGACGCAGAAGACTTGGTTGTGCGTGATGGCATCGCCTTTGTCAGCTTTGAACAGGATCATCGCATCTCCGCCTATGATCTCGAAACCTGCGGGGTCGCGGCCCATGCGGCCCTGGTTGTCAGGCTTATAAAAGTGGTCGATCGCTACGTCTTACAAAACAATCGCGGCGCGGAAGCGTTGGCATTTGTTGGCGATACATTGGTGGCGGGTTTTGAAGTTCACTCTCAGGGCGGATCGCCGATCGGCCACGTTCGCGTTGATGGAACGCTCGGGGATTTACGCAGGACCTCGCAGCCAGGTCTCTTTTTGCTCACCGGAATGGACGCAAATGCCGATCTTATGGCGTACGTGTTCCGCTCCTATGACCCGATCCGCAAGTCTCGCATCATTGTCAGGGTCGATCGCGGGGATGAGCGGATCGCCAATGCGCGCCTCGAATCGCCGCTCCCCGTCGATAATATCGAAGCCATCGCCATCGGCACCAGCCCGAGCGGCGATACACGCCTCTGGCTGCTCTCAGACGACAATTTCAATGATGAGCAGCGCACACTCCTGATGGCGCTAGATTTGACCGAATAGCTCTGTCATAGAGCGGTATGGGGCATGATCCGGTCTTTTGGGGCGTCGCCGTTTTTTCGGTCTTAATTACAGGGATTTCCAAAGGCGGCTTTGGCGGCCTGGCGCTTTTGGCTGTGCCCTTAATGGCGCTGGTCATCTCGCCCATTCAAGCCGCAGGCATCATGCTGCCCATCTTGATTGTGATGGATTGGGTTGGGGTATGGACCTATCGCAAACATTGGGATCGCAAGCTGCTGATTTTGCTCCTCCCCGGCGCGATTCTCGGGATCGTCGCGGGCGGTCTCTTAGCGGGATATGTGGATGATCAGATTGTTCGCCTCGTCGTCGGCGTGATCGCTGTGCTGTTTCCAGTCTATGCGATCTTTAAACCCCGCGGCGGCGACGCATTTATTCAGAACAATCGCCCGCTCGGATTCATCTCTGGCACTGTGTCCGGCTTCACCAGCTTCGTCGCGCATGCTGGCGGACCGCCATATCAAGCCTATGCCATCCCGCAAAATCTCGACAAACAGATCTATGCGGGCACGGCGGTGATGTTCTTCTTCGTCGTCAATTTCGTGAAAGTGCTGCCCTACGCCCTGCTCGGACAATTTGATCAGAGCAATCTGACGACATCGCTTATCCTGATCCCGATCGCGCCGTTTGGCGTGCTGCTCGGCGCTTGGCTCGTGAAACGGATCGACCAGACGCTTTTCTATCGGATCCTGTACGGCCTGATCTTCACAGTCGGGCTGAAACTGCTTTGGGATGGCCTGACTTAGAGGCCTTTGACCAAGTCCACCAAAGCGACCGCCTCATAGCTCGCCCAATCGGCATCACCCTCAAGCTTGGCGACCTTTACGCCCGCCTTGTCATAGAGGATCGTCGTCGGAAAGCCGCCGCCGGCGCCGACATCATAGACAATCGACCAGCCATCAGGGCCTTCACTGAGCGTGTAAAAGTCAAGCACACCGCCCGACAGGGCGCGCAATCGCTGTTCCGCATAGTCGCGATCTTCAGGACTATCGACGCTGATCGCGATGACTTTGAACGCCTCGTCCCCGCGCGAAGTTTGCAACGCGGCAAGCGATGGCATTTCGCGTTCGCACGGGCCGCACCAGGTCGCCCAGAAATTGATAAGGATGGCTTGGCCTTCAAAATCTTGCAGCGTCACTTGAGCGCCCGACACATCAACGAACGGCGCAGTTGCCGCCGGCGCGCCTTTATCACTCGTATCCAGCCCCGCCATAGCGCCGATCGCCAATTTTGCCACTGGGTCGCGGTTACTTCCCTTTGAACTGGCGCTAAAGACCGCGTAAAGCAGCGCCAAGACGATTCCGGCGAACATAGTCGGGATGGCAAGACGCAAAAAACGATCCATGAGGCGTAGCCCCTCTGTGAGTTGATAAGGACGAGATAGCGATATGGCGAATGAGAGCTCAAAAGGCCAGAAAATGTGGGGTGGACGCTTCGCCGCACAGCCCAGCGACATCATGCAATCGATCAACGCTTCAATTGATGTCGACAAGCGCATGGTTCGCGAAGACATTGCCGGGTCGCGCGCCCATGCAGACATGCTGGCCGAGCAAGAGATCATCTCTGAGGCTGATAATGAAGCGATCCAAGGCGGTCTCGACGAGATTGTCGCCGAAGTCGAAACAGGCACGTTTCCATACCGCGTTGAGCTTGAAGACATTCACATGAATGTTGAAGCGCGGCTGAAAGAGCTCATCGGCGAACCCGCTGGACGTCTCCACACGGCCCGGTCGCGCAATGACCAAGTGGTCACGGATTTCCGCCTATGGACCCGCGGTGCCCTGACCGAAGCCCGTCGCAGCTTGAAAGCGCTACAACGCGCGCTCGTCAAAATTGCTGGCGAGCATACAGAGACCGTGATGCCGGGCTTTACCCATTTGCAAACCGCGCAGCCGGTCACGCTTGGACACCACATGCTGGCCTATGTCGAAATGATTGAGCGCGATCGCTCGCGCCTGGATGATTGCGCCCGCCGGTTAAATGAGAGCCCGCTCGGATCGGCCGCCCTCGCTGGCACCGGGTTTACCATCGACCGCGACGCGACCGCTGAAGCGCTCGGCTTCTATCGCCCGATGGCGAACTCCTTGGACGCGGTTTCGGCCCGCGACTTCGCTTTGGAAGCCCTCTCTGCCCTATCGATCGCCGCAACGCACCTGTCGCGCCTCGCGGAAGAGATCGTTTTGTGGACCAGCGCCCAGTTCGCCTTTGCGAAGCTCTCAGATGCATGGTCGACGGGCTCGTCCATCATGCCGCAAAAGCGCAATCCAGACGCAGCGGAACTGGTCCGCGCCAAAGCCAGCCTGATTACCGGCCAGTTCGCCTCCCTTCAGGGCGCGGTCAAAGCCCTGCCGCTCGCCTATGCCAAAGACTTGCAGGACGACAAACAGCTGACTTTCGGAGCGTTCGACACATTTAGCCTCTGCGCGGCGTCGATGACCGGGATGATGGAAACCATCACATTCCAGCCAGAAAACATGCGTGCAGCTGCCGCCAAAGGCTTCTCCACCGCCACCGATCTCGCCGATTGGCTGGTGCGCGAGCTGAAAATGCCGTTCCGCGACGCCCACCATGTGACCGGGTCCTTGGTCGCATTGGCCGAACAAAATGGCTGCGATCTGCCCGAACTCAGCCTCGACCAAATGCAATCGGTTGAGCCTCGGCTCACAAATGACGTATTTTCAGTGCTGACTGTTGAAGCCTCAGCCATGAGCAGGCAGAGTTATGGTGGAACCTCGCCGGTGCGCGTCGCCGAACAGGTTGAACAATGGTCCCAACGCCTCGGATAGGAGCGCTGACATGAAAACGATTAAATCTATTCTCGCGCTGTCTACACTGGCCGCACTCGCAGGTTGCGGGCTGCGCGGTGATCTTGAGCGGCCACCACCAATCTTCTCGGAGCCGCCATCGGAAGAAGCGAAACAGCCCGTCGATGCTGTGGCGCAATTCGCCGGGACGGAGATCAACGAGAACACAACCTATCTCAACTCGCTCGGCGGCGAGATCCCGAAACCGGCGCCGGATGTGGATGTCGAGGAAGAGAGCATGGGGGAGGTCAGCCCCGGCTGATAATCGTCTTTGCATCACTTTAACTATGTCGACGGCCGTCTTCATTGCGAAGGGGTCGCTCTGGACGAAATCGCAGATCAAGTCGGCACACCGCTCTATGTCTACTCCACCGCGACGCTGCGACGGCACGCGAAGGTGATCGCCGCGGCCTTTGACGGCATGGATTGCCTCATCGCCTATTCGGTGAAGGCTAATGGCAATCTGGCCGTTTTGAAAACGCTGGCCAGCGAAGGCTGCGGCGCAGACGTCGTCAGTGGCGGTGAAATGCAACGGGCACTGGCCGCAGGCATCCCAGCCGAGCGGATCGTTTTTTCGGGCGTCGGCAAGACCCGCGAAGAGATGGCGCTCGGGCTCGAGGTTGGGATTCACCAGTTTAATGTCGAGAGCGGCGCGGAACTCGCAGCGTTGTCGGACGTGGCAGCAGGCCTTGGCAAGGTGGCACCGGTCGCCCTGCGCGTGAACCCGGATGTTGCCGCGGGCGGTCACCCCAACATCTCGACCGGGAAAGCCGGCGATAAATTCGGCGTGCCTTGGGCCGATGCGCCGGGCCTGTATGACCAGATCAAGGCACTACCAGGTGTGGAAGCCGTCGGTGTCGATGTTCATATCGGCTCGCAAATCGGCGAGCTTGGACCCATGCGCGCAGCGTTTGAAAAGACCGTCGGCTTAGTGAAGGCTTTGCGCGAGGCGGAACATGACCTGAAACGGATCGACCTTGGTGGCGGGCTCGGTATTCCTTATCGCGACACCGATTCCCCTGCCCCGCCGGCGGACTATGCGCAGATGATCCGAGAAGTCACCGAAGGCCTCGGCCTGCAGGTCATCCTCGAACCTGGCCGCGTGATTGCGGGCAATGCGGGCGTTATGGTGAGCGAGGCGCTCTACCATAAACCCGCGCCCGATCGGACCTTCTTGATCATCGACGCGGGAATGAATGACCTGATGCGTCCAGCTTTGTATCAAGCCCATCATGACATCTTGCCGCTGACACAGCCCGCAGAAGGGGCGACGCAGACCAAATATGACATTGTCGGCCCGATTTGTGAGTCCACCGACAAATTCGCGAAAGAGCGCACCATGCCGGAAATTGCCCCCGGCGCACGGATTGCATTTATGTCATCTGGGGCCTATGGCGCTGTGCTCTCAAGTCAGTACAATGCCCGTCCACTTGTCGCAGAAGTCCTGGTGGATGGCGACCAATTTGCCGTCGTCCGCCGCCGACCGAGCTTCGAGCAAATGATCGAATTGGAGCAAATGCCCGCGTGGCTGACCTAAACCGCATCCCTGGCGCAAACAGCCTGATCCACCGCACCCTGGCACGGCTTCGGCGGATCGCGATGTGGATGGCCTGGTGGCCGTTTCTGGTTCTGGTCAGCGTTTTCTTACTCGGCGCGATTAGCGGTGCATTTGAGAACGCATCTCCGCAATTTGCTGCTCTGGCGACCCTGATCTTGCTCATCGGCGGGGGGATTGCCGTCTGGCGCGGCTTCAATCGATATGAAGCGCCGGAGCGGTCACGCGCGATCGCGGAGCTCGACCAGCAATCAGATCTACGGCCCTTGGCGTCCCTCACAGACCGCCCGTCGCGGCCCGAGAAAGACGGCGTCACCCTATGGCGCGCCCATGAAGAGCGCCTCACCGACGAAGTCAGGCGGTTGGACCTGCCGGGCTTTGAGGGGCGTTGGAAGGCGGTCGATCCGCTTTATCTGCGCTATGCACTTCCGGTCCTATTGGTCGGCGTGATCGCCCTCAACTGGACGCAAGCCCCGAGCCGCCTCGCAAGTGCGCTCGACCCGGATTATGGCAGCCTCTTCGGCGCCGACACGGTCCGCATCGAAGCCTGGATCGCGCCACCCGAACATACCGGCCGCGCGCCAGTTTTCTTAAAGCCAGAGCAATCCGAAATTCGCGTGCCCGCGGGCTCTGTCATGACGCTGCGCGTACAAGCGCCGTCGGCGCCAAAGCTCCGCGTGAAAGTTGATGGTTCCACGTCGACCTCAAAATTTGCCGCGACACCCGATGGCGCGTTTGAGACCACAGCTGAGATCACCGCCGATAGCGCGGTGTCCGTGCGCTGGTGGGGCGAACGCAAAGCCTGGACGGTGCTTGCCTCCCCAGACGCGCCGCCGTCAGTCGAATTTGTCGAGATGCCGGTGCTCGGCGCGGGCGACCGGACCGAGTTCAGTTGGACCGCGAGCGATGATTATGGCGTCGCCAAACTCGAATTCGCGATCAAACCCGCTGACGAAGACCGCGAACCCGATCTCGTTCCGGTCGAGCTTGGCGGCATCAGCCCAAAAGAGGCAGAGGACGAGTCAAAACTCGACCTTACGCGCAATCGCTGGGCCGGCGCCCGCGTGGAAGTCCGGCTTAAAGCGACCGATGGCGCAGGCCAAGTGGGATATAGTGAACCGTTTGAGTTCAAACTGCCCTCTAAACTGCTGCTGCAGCCAATCGCGAAAGCCATTCAAGATGTGCGCGTCACAGTGCTCCGTGAAGACAATCCGTATGCCGACGCCGAGCCGGCCATGGATTCAACGCAAGCTGGGGCCTTTTACGTCTCGTCCACGCAGCGGCTGCAGCAAGCCCCGGCGGGCGTCCAACGCGGCGCGGTAATGCTTGAAGCGGTAACCTATGAAGCGCCGCGATACTTTAAAGACATCCTCGTCTATTCCGGCTTAGAAACGGCGCGATACGCGCTCGAAGCGTCGATCTCGACCGAAGAAGCGAAATCCACTGAACCTCTGCTCTGGTCGCTGGCTTTACGGGCTGAGTATGGCTCTGCTGCAGACGCGTATGCGGCGCTAATGGCAGCGAAGAAAGCGCTTGAGGACGCTTTGCGCGATGGCGCCAGCGAGGAAGAAATCCGCCGCCTCATGGAAGCCTTTAAGGACGCCGCTCAGCGCTATATCGCGGCCAAGATGGCGGAAGCGCTGGCCAATGGCCTGGAAGCGGCCCCAGACAATCGCGACAGCACCGAAGGCCCCAGCGGCGGGCTGGGCGGCCAGGGCTTTTCTGACATGCTGGACGCCCTCGAAGATCTGACCGAAACCGGCGCGACCGACCAAGCCCGGCAATTGCTGGCCGATATTACCAATATGCTCGAGAATCTCGAGTTCCAACAAGGCTCTGGCTCGGGCGAAGGCTTCCCTGGCATGCCCGGCGAAGCTGGCGAAAACGAGAATGAAGACGACCTTCCCGAAGAAGAACGGGAAATGTCCGAAACGATGCGCGAGCTGTCGGACTTGCTGCGCGAACAGCGCGAGTTGAACGATGAAACACTCGCCGAACAACGCGGCGAACGCGGCCAGTCAGGCGGCCCTCAAGGCGGGCAAGAGCAACCTGGCTCTGAGAGCGAAGGTCAGTTCGGTGAAGGCCTCGAAGAGCTGCCAGATTGGATGCAAGGCGAAGATGGCCGCGCTCTCAGCGAGCGCCAACGCGAGCTTGCGGACCGCATCGAAGAGCTCGCGGAAAACCAACTCGGCGGCGGTGAAGAGGGCGAAGGTGAAGGGATTGGCGGTCTCGATGAAGACACGCTCGAGGCGATTGAACGCTCGCAGCGCCGGGCTGGGAACGCGCTCGAAGATGGCAATCAAGGCCGTGCCATCCGCAACCAGGAACAAGCCACGCGGCAATTGCGTGAGCTCGCTGAAGGTCTCGCTGAAGAGTTAGACGCCGCCCGCGCGGAACGCCTGGGGGAAGGCCAACAGGCGGGCCAAGTCGATCCGTTTGGGCAGTCCGCCGCGGGCCCGATCGATACGACAAATAGTGTCGATGTACCGGATGAGGCAGAGCGGCAGCGCGCCAAGGATATCTTGGATGAATTGCGCCGCCGCTATGAGGACGCGGTCGATGAAGACGAACGCGAATACCTCGAACGCTTACTCGACCGCTTCTGAGGTCTCAGCCTCGGGTTTGATGAATTTCAGCGTCATCCGATCGGATTCGCCGATCTCGGCATAGGCCGCTGCATCAAACCCGTCCGGTGTATTGCCGTCGCGGTCTGTGCTGCGGCTGACCGGCGGCAGAGTCCAAACGCCGAAGGGATGATCGGCAGAGTCGGCTGGGTTGGCGTTGATCTCGCTCGCTGCAACGAATTCAAAGCCAGCCGATGCCGCCATGGCTTTGACGAAGTCTTCGTGGACATAGCCAGACGCCGCGCGGGGATCCTGCTCGGTGCTGGAGGGCAAACGATGCTCCACCACGCCGAGCGTGCCGCCAGGCTTCAGCGCCGCATATGCATCGGTAAAGAATTTCGGCGAGTAATCGCCGCCCATCCAATTGTGGACATTGCGGAAGGTTAAAACTGCATCCACAGACCCCGCCTCTGCGAGCGGGCCTGATTGCGCGGAGAATGCGCTGTATTCGAGCGTTCCAAACAGGTCAGCATCGGCCTCATATACGGCCTTATAGTCAGCAATGCGCTGCTCGATCCGCTCTAAACGCTCACCTTCGAAAATGTTCACGTCCCACACCGCGGCGATCAGCGTACCGCCATCAGAGGCCAAATACGGCGCGATAACGTTCGTGTACCAACCGCCACCTGGCCAGATCTCAACCACAGTATCGCTCGGCGCAATTTCAAAGAATTCCAGCGTTTCAGCCGGGTTGCGCCAGACATCGCGAGCTTTTTCATCATCGCTGCGCCAATCGCCAGCCACCGCTTCCGCCAGCGTCATCGAGCCGGCATCGACCACCTCAACCGGCGGCGGCGTGTCAGCCTCCACAGTCTCGGTCGGCGCCTCAGAACCGCCTGAACAGGCCGCTACGATCAGCGCGCTCGCGCCGAGCATCCAATAGGTCTTCTTCATTTTGAGTCCTCAATAGGGGTTGAATCAATCCATCCGCGTTTCCACATAGCCTAAGTCGCAGCGCTGCCAAGCAGGTTGTGGCCGGAAATTCTGCCAGTGCCGATGGTCGGGCTGGGCAAACAGAGGCTCCGAATATCTCACCTCCCGGCTTTAGATGATCGCCGGAGGCCACAGTTGCTAGTGAAAGGACTGTACCCATGAGCACGATTGATCTCACCCCCCTTTACCGCACCATGGTTGGCTTTGACCGAATGGCCAACATGATTGATAGCGCCGCTCGCCTAGATGGCGCGCAAGGCTATCCGCCTTACAATATTGAACGCGTCGCAGATGATGAGTTCGCGATTGAAATCGCGGTCGCTGGATTCGGCGAAGAAGATCTCGACATTGAGACCAAAGACGGCCTGTTGACCGTCGCAGGCCGCAAAGCGCCGGCTGGCGAAGATGCGCCAGAACGCGAATTCCTACATCGCGGCATCGCAGAGCGCGGCTTCTTGCGCCGCTTCCAGCTCGCCGATCATGTCATCGTTACGGGCGCTGAACTGCGCAATGGCTTGCTCCGCATCGATCTGCACCGCGAGCTACCGGAAGCCAAAAAGCCCCGCAAAATCGAAATCGGCGCCCCCACCAAAGGCGCCAAGCCGAAACTGATCGAGGGCAATGCTGACGCCGCATAAGCCTTGATTGAGAGTTGCAAATTTGCCCCGGGCTGAGAGGTCCGGGGCTTTTTTGTGGGGTCTGGCCTGGATGGATGGCTCTGATGAGAGTTGGGTGCGACCTTATCCAGCAGTCTCTGCTTATCGCATCAGAGCAGGCGAAGCGAACGACCAAAGCCGACCCGAATAGGACCCTCGCAGTGTCTTTGTCGGATCGGTGTCGGGACGGTTTTTGAGTTTACGAAAGGTCGGCATTCGACAAACTGTCCACCCGCATAGGTTTTATTGCTAATCAATAATTACATGTTGCATTTCGATAAATAATTGCTAAGTAGCCGACATCGAAAATGGAGAACTCAACATGTCCCTCAGATATTTC
This sequence comes from Pseudomonadota bacterium, assembly GCA_038531195.1. Lineage (GTDB taxonomy): Bacteria > Pseudomonadota > Alphaproteobacteria > Caulobacterales > Hyphomonadaceae > Henriciella. Next base: position 44,511 of record JBCBBY010000010.1, on the reverse strand, counting down.
CTTCTCGGCAGCGCAGCGTTAGCGCTGGTGGGCTGTAGCGCCCCAACCACCGACCAGGAAACTGCAGAAGCTTCCGACGAAACAGTTACCGTCCAAGTCGAAGCAGATGCGCCCGCCGAAACCAATTCAGATGGTAAAATCATCATCTCCAGCGAAGCCGATCTGCCGCGGACCGAGATCGCGCTCACAAAGAAACCAAGTGAGATTGTCTTAGGCGACGGCCCGGAATTCGACGCTCTTGTTGAAGAGGTAGATGTGGCCGTCACGGACCTGCTTGATAATTATGACATACAGGATCGAGCCACCAAGCGCGGCGTGATCAGTAATAAGCGAGTCATCCTCAATCAGCGTCAGGATTGGCAGGCGGTGCTCGACACCTCGCCGCAAATGCGTGAGCTCGCCGGCAAACCTGCAGAACGTGAAATGACGGGCCTGCTTGGCGACGCGTTTGCGCGCGCAGCGATGGCAACGGGTGAAACCGACGGCGACGCATTCGGCGCAGCATTCAAATCAGAGCTTGAAGCATCTCTGGCTAATATTGACGTCAACATTGCCCGCGATGAGCTTCAAGCGATGCGCGGACAGATGCAGATGGTAAATGCCAACCTACTCGAGGCGGCCCTGAAGGGTCAGCTTGATCCCGCCATCGAACAATCCGGCATGGTCGTTGATCGCGGCACCGCAATCTCACTCATTGGCATCAAGCAGACCATGGAAATGGCGCCCTTCATGCCGATGATCGCAGAAGCCGTGGGCGCGCGCCTCGACGAATTGCCAGAAGCTGAATCAGCTGATCTGTGGGCCCCCCGCACAATCAATGTCACCGAAGGTGATGAAGTTATCGTCGCCGTATGGGATACGGGAGTTGATAGCGCGCTTCAGGGCGATCGTATGTGGGTCAATCCGTCCAGCGATGGTCCCGGCTACGCGCACGGAATCGCTTTCGATCCAGACTTCCAATTGGAGTCGGGTGATCTGATCACGGAAGGCGCTGAATACGCGGATCAGATGGACGGTCTGTACGATACAATCAAAGGCTCGCTAGACCTCCAGGCTGGCCTAGAAAGTGCCGAAAAGGACGCCTTTTTGCAGCAAATGCAGGGCCTTGAAGCCGATAGTATGATGGATTTCCAAAAGTCTTTGGCGGTCGCCGGCAACTACATCCACGGACAGCACGTTGCGGACATTTCTGCTGATGGCAATGACGTCGTCAAAATCCTGAATGTCCGATTCACTTGGCCATCGGATCCGCTTCCGACCGAACCGATCGATGAGGAATATGTAGAAGCGCTCGTTTCTGCCGCCCAGACGACCGTCGACTTCCTGAAGGCGAATGACGTTAAAGTCGTGAACATGAGCTGGCGTCTGACCAAACCGATGATTGAAAGTATGCTTCAAATCACGGGCGCTGAGCCAGAAGCAGAAGCCCGCCAGGAACGCGCTGCAGCGATTTTCAAGACCCTCGAAGAGGGCCTAACTGAAGCGTTCGCGTCTGCGCCGGATATCCTTTTTGTGGCCGGGGCCGGGAACGAAGACGAGAATGTCGAGTTCGTGACCTCTGTACCCGCAGGCATCAACTTACCAAACGTGATCACAATCGGTGCCGTTGACCGCGAGCTTCAACCAGCCGGCTTCACCTCTTACGGCGCTTCGATAGACCTTTATGCTAATGGCTTCGAAGTCCCAGGGCGTGTGCCGGGCGGACGTGAGCTGAAGCTGTCGGGCACGTCAATGGCTGCGCCACAAGTCGCCAACCTGGCGGCAAAAATGTGGGCGACCAATTCAGATCTGACGGTTGCTCAAGTCGTAGAGGCGATGACAAACACGGCGACCATTGAGGGCGAGCAAGATTTGCCTGTGATCCACCCCGCCAATGCTGTGGCTGCGGTTCAGTAATTCAATCGTCAAAAGACAAATCCAAATCAAAAAGCCGTTCACTTCTGAGCGGCTTTTTTTTGTTTTGAGAGTGGGTAGATGAGGTTGCACTCATACACGGCGTACATTCAGGACGGCACTTTTTGTCATTTCGACAATGTCCAAAGCTCTTTGTAAGACGCCCCTGCGTGACGAGTATTGATAAGAAGGCAGGTCCTTTCAGCCTCATCTTGACGCCACCTGCCCTCTTCCCTTGCCCCACCCCGCAAACCCAGTAATTTGCGCCTGGGACAAAGGGAGCAAGTCAAACATGGGCGATCGGATCTTTATTGGCGGCGCGGATATGGACGGCGAAGGTACGCCAAATGACGCGCAGACCTTGCTGCTTAATCGCGCCAATCGCCATGGCATCGTCGCTGGCGCCACCGGCACCGGTAAGACCGTCACCTTGCAAATCCTCGCGGAGGGCTTTTCAGCCGAAGGCGTGCCGGTTTTCTGCGCCGACGTGAAAGGCGATCTTTCCGGCATTTGCGTATCGGGTAGCCCAGAGCACAAGCTCCACCCGAAACTGATCTCTCGGGCCGAGAAGATTGGCTTTGAGGATTATGATTACGGCGCCACGCCGACCGTGTTTTGGGACGTATTTGGCGAAAAGGGCCATCCCGTTCGCACCACGATCTCAGACATGGGACCGCTGCTGCTCTCGCGGTTGATGGATCTGTCGGAGACCCAAGAAGGCGTGCTCACCGTGGCGTTTGAATATGCTGATGATGAAGGCATGCTGCTGTTGGACCTGAAAGACCTCCGCAAACTCCTCGTCCATATGAGCGAGAAAGAGGTCCGGACCGAGATTAGCCGTGAATATGGCAATGTCGCCACGGCCTCACTCGGCGCGATCCAACGACGTCTCTTGGTGCTCGAGCGCGAAGGCGCGGAGCAATTTTTTGGTGAGCCTGCGCTCAACCTGAAAGACTTTATGCGCACCACGCGCGATGGCCGCGGGGTCGTCAATGTCCTCGACTCGACAACTTTGATTAACAGCCCCCGCCTCTATTCGACCTTTTTGCTCTGGCTTTTGTCGCAATTGTTTGAAGAGCTGCCTGAGGTGGGCGATCCGGATAAGCCGAAAATGGTCTTCTTCTTCGATGAAGCGCACTTGCTGTTCAATGACGCCCCCCGCGCCCTGCTGGAAAAGATCGAACAAGTGGTGCGCTTGATCCGTTCCAAGGGCATTGGCGTCTTCTTCGTCACACAAAACCCGCGTGACTTGCCCGACAGCGTCTTGGCTCAGCTAGGCAATCGCATTCAGCACGCGCTGCGCGCTTACACCCCCGCTGAGCGTAAAGGCGTGAAAGCGGCGGCGGACAGTTTCCGCGAGAACCCGGCTTTCGACGCTAAAGAAGTGATCACCGATCTTGGCGTGGGGGAGGCCTTGGTCTCTACGCTAGATGAGAAAGGCGCGCCCGGAATTGTCCAGCGCACCTTGATCCGCCCGCCAAGCTCGCGCCTGGGCCCGGCCACGGAAGAGGAACGCAAAGCCGAGATGCGCGATAGCCCGGTCGCCGGCCTCTATGACGAGGCAATTGACCGCGAGTCGGCCTATGAAATCTTGCTGAAGCGCGAGGAAGAAGCCGCTGAGGCCGCCGAGCGCCGGGCCAAAGAAGAAGAGCGGATCGAAAAAGAGCTCGAGAAGAAAAAAGCCAAGTCGAAAACGACGCGCCGCCGCTCAACCCGGATGACCACGACCGAACGCGCGATCAATACGGCCAGCCGCACCATCGCGCGCGATATCACCAAATATGTCCTGCGCGGGATATTTGGCAGCCGCAGCCGTTAGATTTGCGGTTCTAACAGTCTCGTCATTTGCACGTTTCCCCGGCGTGTAGGCTTCCCTAGAGGCATTGCAGCCACTACTTAAATCGTGACGCGCGTGTCAGACTGATGCGCCGCGATAATTGAGACATGTAATGGGAGGCGCGAGCCATGAAAGAGTATCTTCAATTCTACATTAATGGCGAATGGGTGGATCCGGCCCAGCCGCGCACACTGGACGTTGAAAACCCGGCGACAGAAGAACCGTTTGCGACCATCTCGCTAGGCTCTTCCGCGGATGTGGACAAGGCGGTCGCGGCGGCCAAAGCGGCCTTCCCGACCTTCTCACAAACCAGTGTCGAATACCGCGCCGACCTGCTCGATAAGATTACCGCCGGGATCCAGGCCCGCATGGGAGACATGGCTGAAGCGATCTCTGATGAGATGGGCGCGCCAATGTGGCTCGCCAATGCGGCGCAAGTCCCAGCCGGCATGGGGCACGTCGCCACGATGAGCCAAATCCTGCGCAATTATGAGTTCGAAGAACAGCGCGGCACCACGCTGCTGCGCAAAGAGCCGATCGGTGTTTGCGGCTTCATCACGCCATGGAATTGGCCGCTCAATCAGATCACCTGTAAAGTTGCGCCGGCGATCGCCGCCGGGTGCACCATGGTGCTGAAGCCATCTGAAATTTCACCGCTGAATGCCATCATCTTTACCGAAATCATGCATGAAGCCGGGGTTCCGGCCGGCGTGTTCAACCTGGTGAATGGTGATGGGCCATCTGTCGGCGCGCACCTGTCAGGCCACCCGGATGTCGACATGATGAGCTTCACCGGCTCGACCCGCGCCGGCGTCTTGGTCGCGCAAGCTGCAGCACCAACGGTCAAGCGTGTCGCACAAGAGCTGGGCGGCAAGTCGCCAAATATCGTTCTTCCTTCTGCGGACTTACAAAAAGCCGTTGGCGGCGGCGTCATGCAAATGATGACCAATACGGGTCAATCCTGTAACGCGCCGAGCCGCATGTTCGTGCCACGCGAGAGCAATGACGAAGCCAAAGCGATCGCGGCAGCCGCGGCCGAAACGGTGAAGGTGCAGATGCCGCGCGAAGCCGATAAAGGCGCGATCGGACCCATCTCGAACGGCAACCAATACGCCAAGGTTCAAGACCTGATCCAAAAAGGCATCGACGAAGGCGCGACCCTTCTGGCCGGCGGGACTGGCCGTCCAGAAGGCCTCAATCGGGGCTACTTTGCTCGCCCGACAGTATTCGGCGATGTCACCAATGATATGACCATCGCGCGGGAAGAGATTTTCGGGCCGGTGCTCGTCATGATCCCTTATGACAGCGTCGATGAAGCCGTCGAAATGGCCAATGACACTGAGTATGGCCTGGCCGGCTATGTTCAGGGTGCACCAGCAGAGGCGGCGCAAGTTGCCAACCGCATCCGCGCCGGACAGATCCAAGTCAACGGCCAAGGCCCAGACTTCTCAGCGCCATTTGGCGGCTACAAGCAGTCCGGCAATGGCCGTGAATGGGGCGAACACGGCTTCGAGGAATTCCTCGAAGTCAAAGCCGTCATGGGCGCAAGCGCGGCTTAAATCATCGCGCATACATCTCCTCAGAAAAGGCGGACATCCAGTCCGCCTTTTTAGTTTAACGATTCCAGCCGGAACACGTCGCCGCCGATCGACACGATATAGAGATTGCCAGCCTCGTCTGTGCCAAATGCGGTGATTGACGTTAAGCTGCCTTGGTCCGGAACAAAATCATCCGTCAGTACCGTAAACTCCGACGACGCGACCGTTTGTCCATCGACGAGATCGGCGACCGGAATGCCCCAAACATTGTCGCTGATGAAGTCCCCGAAAATATAGGTGTTCTGCAAGGCCTCGACAGGACCGCGATAAACCACGCCGCCGGTGATCGAACGGCCCTCGCGATCGCCGACGCCATGGCTGTATTCTGCGACAGGACTTGTGAAATCCGGTTGGTCCGCACCGGTGAAGAAGGCCGTGCCTTCTCTCACCGCCCAGCCGAAATTGCGGGTGGCATCAGTCATCGGGAGGCGGCTGATCTCCTCAATCGCAGCTTGTCCGACATCGCCGATGAGCAAGTCACCGGTCGCAGGGTCAAAACTCGACTGGAACGGATTGCGCAGCCCAATCGCAAAGATCTCTGGCAGACCTACGCTCGGATCCGTGAACGTATTCCCCGCAGGGATGGCATAGTCGCGTAGATCGTCAGCCGGAAAATCATCTGTAGACACGTCGATGCGCAACACTTTGCCGAGTAAGGAGAGCGGATTTTGCGCAAAGCCATTTGGATCGCCAGCACCCCCGCCATCTCCCGTTGGGAAGACAAGATACCCGGACATGTCAAACCCAATCCACCCGGCATTATGATTGTCTTCTGACTGCGCAAAACTGAGAACGATGTCGCTTGTTGACGGGTCAGCCTGTTCCGGTGTCCCGGCGAACGTTTCAAATCGGCGGATCTCTGTATCGCCCGATACATTATTCACATGCACATAGACCTGCCGGTCGGTCGCAAAGTCCGGCGAGAAGGCCAAGCCGAGCAATCCTCCTTCACCCGCGGTTGAGATGGAGCTCGAAACATCGAGAAAATCGACGCTGCCAATAGCGCCCGTATCCGGTGTCAGAACGCGCGCACGCCCGCCTTTTTCAAGCACCAAGACCCGTCCGGACCCATCCGGCAACGCGATCAGCCCCAATGGCTGGGTGAACCCGGTCCCGACCCGCCGCATCTGCACCACATCTACCTGGTCGGTAATCTCAATATCCAAATCGAGTTGAGCGACCCCGCCGCGACCGTCGCGGGCCTCAAATGTGAGCTCGTAAACATTATCGCCATTTGCATCTGATGGAGCCTCAAAATCGAGATCGACTGAGAATGAAAGCGCTCCGGACGCCGCATCGAAACTGACGCTGCCCGCGTCAGGGCCTCCCGCCAAACTAATCGTAACCGTGTCACCATCAGCATCATTGGCGGTTGCCGTATAAACGACCCCAACAGTGTTTTCTTCGATGCTAAGGGTCGTTGATGAGCTAAAAACGGGCCCTGAATTGGTCAATGTGACGGCTCCGCCATCTCCACCTCCGCCACAGCTCGCCACCGCAAACATGGCGAAAACACTCAAACCCCAATAACAGCGACGCATGTAACCTGCCCTTGCTTTGTAATCCTTGCTGAACTTACACAATAACAGAGCATTCGTGCGTTACGAATGCTCAACATTGAACAAACAAAGGGGGTTTGGTTCATTATGGAATTTCTAGAACAATTATTGGCGCCGATTGGCATGCAGGCACAAGCCGGTCCGATCTTGGCCGGGGCCACGAATGTCTTGCTGGCTTTGGTCATTCTCATTGTCGGTTTTTGGATCGCTGGCCGCGTGGGAGCGGTCATCCGCGGAATTGGCAAACAATACGAAAAACTCGACGATACGCTGTTTAACTTCCTCGGGAGTTTGGCGCGATACACGGTCCTGGCGTTTGTCATCATTGCCGTCCTGAACCGTTTCGGCGTTGAGACCACCTCAATCGTCGCGCTGCTCGGTGCTGCTGGTCTGGCCGTTGGTCTGGCCTTGCAAGGCGCGATGTCCAACCTCGCAGCAGGGGTCATGTTGATGATCTTCCGACCTTACAAAGTGGGCGATTTCATCGATGCGGCAGGGAATTTCGGCAATGTCGAAGAGATCACGCTGTTCACCACCGTACTGCGGACGTTTGATCATCAGCAGATTATCATTCCAAACGGCAAAATTTGGGGCGAGCAGATTATCAATCACAGCCACCATGCCGTGCGCGGCGTCGAGCTGACCTTTGGCGTGTCCTATGACACCGACATTGATAAGGCACGTGACGTGATCAAGAAAGTGTTCGCAGATCACCCACTGATCCTGGATGATCCTGAGCCGGTCGTCGTCGTCTCAACCCTCAATGATAGCTCTGTCGATTTTGCCGTTCGCCCATTTGTGAAAGGCGAGCATTGGTTCGATGTCCGGTTCACCGTGCCTGAACTGGTCAAAAAAGCGCTCGATGAGGCTGGAATCGAAATCCCGTTCCCGCATCAGAAAGTGATTATGTTCAAAGGCGACGAATAGATAAAAAAGTGCCGGGGGATAAGAGCTAAGAAAAACCCCCCGGCATGCGCGCTGCGGACGCATAATGCTATGCGCCTCCGCATACGTTCCCCCGCGAGCGGTGTTAAAGCGCATTCATCTTCAACTGACTGTGACACAGATCACAAATTGGCGATTTATCTAGCGTTCAGATTGCTTCTGTTAATAGGATATGAATGATGGTTTGAGGAGGTTGAACGCTATGACGATATTCAAATTCGGCCCCGCACTCGCGGCAGTTGCACTGCTGGGCGCATGTGCCACGGCAACGCCTTATCAGGCAGCGACTCAGGGCCAAAAAGGTTATGAGAACCAACAGATTGAAAGTGATCGATGGAGCATCAGCTTCGCCGGCAACAGCCTGACCGATCGAAAGACAGTGGAGACCTATCTCCTCTATCGTGCGGCGGAGCTGACCGCCCAAGAAGGCTTTGACCATTTTCGTGTGGTCAATCGCGAGACCGACGAAGACCGGCGATATATGTCCACCGGCTTTGGCGCCTATGATCCATACTATTCCAACTTCTTTTGCAATTATCGCTTCTATGGCCGGTCAGGCCGCTTGCGCGGCTATCCACGAAGTTGGTACGCCCGCCGTGCTGCGTTTCACGGCTATGGCCGCTTAGGCTACCGTGATCCATTTTGGAATGATCCATGGGATGTCCGCGAAGTGGTACGCTACGAAGCAACGTCAGAAATCATCATGGGCCGCGGCGAAAAACCAGATGATCCATCCTTTTTTAACGCCGATGAGGTTCTAATGAACCTATCCGGACAGATTGTGCGTCCAGACGTATAAGCTGCGGATGCGTAGAGTGTGTAGAGTGGAAAAAGCCCGCCAACTTGGCGGGCTTTGGCCATTTTAGAAGGAACGGTTCGCTTAACGCGGTGCCATCCGAATGGCGCCATCGAGCCGCACATCTTCGCCGTTGAAATAGCCATTCTTACACATCTCAACCGCCAGAGAGGCATATTCTTCTGGATTGCCGAGACGGGCCGGGTTTGGCACCTGGGCGCCGAGCGCTTGCTTCACGTTCTCTGGCGCAGCAGCGAGGAGTGGCGTGTTGAAGATGCCAGGCAAGATCGTGTTGACGCGGATCAGCTCACGCGACAGGTCACGAGCGATGGGCAGCGTCATGCCGACCACACCCCCTTTAGAGGCCGAGTAAGAGGCTTGGCCAATCTGACCATCTTCCGCCGCAACAGAAGCGGTGTTGACGATGGCGCCGCGCTCACCATCGATGGGATCGAGGGTCATCATGCCGGCAGCAGATTTCGCGATGCAGCGGAACGTGCCGACCAGGTTGATCTGAATGATCAGGTCAAACTTATCCAGCGGGAAGTGTTTAATCTCGCCGGTTTGCTTATCACGGCTCGCGGTTTTGATCGCATTGCCGGTGCCGGCGCAATTGATCAGGATGCGCTCTTGGCCGATCGCCGCGCGAGACTTCTCAAACCCCGCATCAACGCTTTCGTCTGAGGTCACGTTGACATTGCAGAAGACGCCGCCAATGTCGCTCGCCACGGCTTCGCCTTTTTCTTCATTTAGATCGAAAAGCGCGCATTTTACGCCTTGGCTTGCGAGTAGACGCGCGGTGGCAGCACCGAGGCCAGACGCCCCGCCCGTGATCACGGCTGAAATGTTTGAGTTGAGTTCCATCGAGTTACCTCCAATATATAGTTGAACGCGATGTAGAAGGATGAAAGCGACCCGCCAATGTCTGACCCCACGGAAATCATCATCGAAAACGGTGAATCCGTCCCAACAATGCTACCTATCCCTACGGAACGGCAGCGCAAACGGACGCGGCGCAAGCTCATTCCAAAGCTTTTGCGTGTCGCGGGACGCATCCCTTTTGCCGATGATTTGGCCGCGGCTTACTATTGCGCGATCGACGCCGAGACACCGATCAAAGCGAAATTGGTTCTGTTTGCCGCGCTCGGATATTTCGTGATGCCTGTTGATGCCTTGCCGGATCTGGTGACAGGTCTGGGTTTCACCGATGATGCAACCGTGCTGGCGACGGCGCTCGGTATTGTTGGCGCGCACATCCGCGAACCCCACCGCGTGGCTGCACGCCGCTTGCTTGGCTTACCGGAACAACCGACGGCTTAACCGATCGTTGGATCGAAGCTCGGCGAGACGGGCAAGATTTCTTTGACGCCGCTGCCATCCTCTAAGGTCGGGTCAATTTCCATAATGGCAAGCGAACGCTCAGCTGTGCCGTCATCGCGGAAGCGGAACAAACCGTTTATGCCCATAAAGCCATCGCGGTTGATCAACTCACCTGGCAGCAATTCGCCGTCTTCAGAGAGGGCAATCACTAAAGCTGCAGCATCATAGGCGACAGCCGCGAGCGAGCTTGGCGCTGCGCCATAGAGGCGCGTGAACCGCTCTTCAAAGTCTTTCACATCAACTGAAGGCGCGGTTGGGAACCAAGCGCCCCGCAAACTTGGCTCACGCCAAATGTTTGGATCGTTCCAGGCACCTGTGCCCAACATTTTCACTTGCCGTGTGTCGACGCCATAATAAGCGAGGAGCGGCGCAATCCGGCGCAGACGGTTGCCGCGCTCCGGCACCAAAACCGCGACCCGTGCGCCATTTTCAACGGCTGCTGCAATGGTTTGCGCGAAATACTCCGCTTCGGTGTTCGGATTGGTCGACGAAGCGGGATAGAAGCCGGATGCCAGCATCATCCCTCCGCTCTCGAAGACCGCCGCTTGCATCGCCGCTTCAATCCGTGTGCCCAGACCGCTTTGTGGGCCGAAGAAGGCGAATTGGTCGTAGCCGCGGAGCGCCGCGTATTCGACAATCGAGGCGACTTCTTCTTCTGGCGCGATCGAGGCCAGCCAAGCGCCATAGCTGGCAACCGACCGGTCATTCGAGAATGCGATCACAGGCTTAGGCTCTTCTGCCGGTTCGCTCGAAAACCCGAAAAAGTCTGTTTCCTGCGGCGGCGTAAGCGCCTCGCGGACTTGCTGAACATTGGCGCCGAAGAGCGGGCCTAAGACGACATCCACGCCATTCTCACGCAGCTCTTCTGCCGCGATCGTCGCTTGGCTCTGCGATCCGCCTGTATCTTTCGGCAACAGGACGACATTTTCGTTGCCGAAATCAAACAGCGCCAATTCGATCCCGGCGAGCATGCCTTCAGCTTGCTGACGCACGCGCTCATTTGGGTGCGTAAACGGCAACAGCACACCGGCGCGGATAATGTCTCGTCCTTCCATATGTGGCGGCGTAAACGGCCCTTCAGGGATGTCCTGCTCGGCCATTTCGTCCATGCCTTCTTCGCCAATCTCGCCGCTGCCGAAATCTTCTTCATTGACCGGATCGACCCGGGGGTTGCCGGTAGAGATCGGCCCGACCGGGCCCGGCGACGTGGAGGCGCAGCCGGCCACAGCCATCATCACAGCAAGAAAGAGGATTGGCAGGGGCGCACGGACGCGCGATGGTGTCGACAATGTCATCAAAACTTCCTTCTTCCACCGCATCAGACGGCCGCGACGAGAATCGCCGCTCTGGCGAACCTAAATCTCAGACCGAGCCCGCGCAAGCGCTTGCACCAGGCCTGTACATCGTCGCGACCCCGATCGGGAATTTGCGCGATATCACCCTCCGCGCCTTGGACATACTCGGCGCGGCAGATGAAGTTCTCGCAGAAGACACACGGGTCGCGCGACGGCTCTTAGATGCACACAATATTCGCGCCAAACTCAGCCCCTATCATGACCATAATGGGGCGAAGCGCCGACCCGAAATATTAGAGAAACTGGCAGCTGGCCGCGCCATCGCGCTGATCAGCGATGCTGGCACGCCGATGATCTCGGATCCCGGCTGGAAGCTTGGCCGCGAGGTCTTAGACGCCGGACACAAGATCATCCCCATTCCCGGGGCTTCGGCAGCCCTCGCCGGTCTGGTGGCGAGCGGTTTGCCGAGCGATCGCTTCATGTTTTGCGGCTTTCTGCCGCCTAAGTCTGGCGCGCGCAATCGCGCCGCTGAGCCACTGGCCAGCATCATCGCAACGCTGATCTTCTATGAAAGCGGCCCGCGCCTTGTCGATTGCTTGGCCGACCTCGCCGCAACGCTGGGCGCGGCACGCCATGCCGCGGTCGCAAGAGAGCTCACAAAGCTGTTCGAGGAAACCCGCCGCGGCACGCTTGCCGAGCTTGCAGACCATTACGCCGAACATGGCCCCCCTAAAGGCGAGATCGTCATCCTGGTCGGGCCGCCTGAAAAAGTCGAAGCCGATGAGGCTGATATTGATGCGGCGCTTGTCGAGGCCCTCAAGACTCAATCGGTCAAGCAAGCGTCGGCCGAAATCGCCGACCTGTTTGGATTACCAAAACGAAATGTTTATCAAAGGGCGCTCGCTTTGAAGGATGCCTAACCCGGATCGCCGGGGCGCCGAAAAACGGGGACGACGCGCCGAAACGCTGGCGGTCTGGTGGCTGCGCGCCAAGGGGTACACGGTCTTAGCGCAGCGATTTAAGCGCCCGGTGGGCGAGATCGACATCATCGCACGGCGAGGCCAAACACTTGTATTCATTGAGGTAAAACAAAGACCAAGTGTGGAACTGGCACAAAACGCTGTCCCAGAACGGGCCTGGCAGCGCATCGCGCGCGCGGCAGAGATCTGGGCCGCCACCACCACCTCATCGCGCAACCTTGCGTGGCGGTTTGATTTAATCGCCGTGCCCGCGAAAGGTTTTCCGAAACATTTTCGTGATTATTGGCGGCCTTGATTGATGCCGCAATCTCGCCCAATCCGCCTTCTAGATCGTCGCGGATGATTCTGCAGCCGCCACCTATTACGGAGCTCGCCTTATGTCTCGCTTAATTGCCAGCCTTAGCCTCATCGCCCTTCTGCCCGCCTTAAGCGGCTGCGCGACCGCGATTGTCGGCGCTGCGGGGGCCACCGCGGTCACCGCCACACAAGAGCGCTCCTTTGGCGAAGCCTTGGACGATGCTGCCGTCTCGAACGAAATCAAATCGCGCTTGTTGGCAAATGGCAAACTTGGCGAAGTAGATGTCGAAGTCGCCGCCGGGCTCGTGCTGCTTTCAGGCCGCGTGCAAACCCCGGAGCTCCGCCTTAAAGCCGAAAGCATTGCATGGTCGGTGAAGCGTGCCGACGATGTCGCCAATGAAATCCGCATCGAGTCTCCCGGCGGCTTCTTCGCCAACGCCTCGGACGAGCTGATTTCAGCCCGCGTGCGCGCCCGCCTGCTCGGGTCATCGACGGTGCAGGTCAACAATTTCAATGTCGAAACCTATGGCGGCACGGTCTACCTGCTCGGCGTCGCGCGATCGGCTAAAGAGCTTGAAAAAGCCGCGGAAGAAGCCAGCCTGGTCGGCGGCGTCAATCAAGTTGTCTCCTATGTGCGCCTGCGGGATGCACGCGGAGAGATCGTCGCGTACCAACCCGGAATGGCTCAGGTTGAGGACGCGGGCGAACTCCTCGGCGGACCGGGGAGTTAGTCGTCTACTCCTGATCTGAAATGGAGCTGAAAACGCCGCGCCTTGGACACGCGCGAGCGGCTTAAGTCGCCCTAAAGTGGACGTTCGAGCTTCGGAGGATATTCGCCAAAAGTGGTCCTTGTTGCGATTTCGATTAGCGTCTCAGTTCGGGCCAGTCAGATCAGGCAGGTCACTTCGCTTGTCGACTTCTTCGATACTTTGTAACAAACGGCAAATTATAGGAGCGTTGCGATGAATTACGACGAAGAAGCACCATTCGAAATCGCTCAGTACCGCGAAATGCAAAAAGCGCTTCCAGGTGTCGAGGCGCTCTATTCACTGATGCTTGCTCAGATCGAAATCGCGCTACCTGCTGGAGGCCAAGTACTGGTTGTTGGTGCTGGTGGCGGCCGTGAGGTTGAGGCGCTTCTTGCCAGCGAAATCCCCTTTGATGTCGTTGGCGTCGATCCGTCAAATGACATGCTCGACATTGCTCGCTGGTATTCGCAACAAAGCGAGCGCCCTGAAAAAGCGAAACTTATCCAAGGCTTGACAAAAGACGTGCCGAGGCCTGATGGCGGCTTCGATGCAGCAACGTCCGTGCTGGTGATGCACTTCTTGCCAGACGATGACAGCGAAGGCGGAAAACTGGCATATTTGAAATCAATCCGGGAGCGCTTGAAACCGGACGGATTGATTATTCACGCCGATGTAAGTTTTGAAACCAATCACGCTGACATTGCGCCGGTGTTCCTTCGCCATGCACGCCTTGCAGGACTGCCCGAGGAAACGATGAGTGCCGCACCAAAAGCGATTTCAACGATGCCGATAATTGGCACCTCTCGTTTGGCTGACCTGTATAAGTCTGCAGGTTTCTCGTTGCCAGAGCTATTTTTTCAGACACTCTGGTACCGTGCCTGGTACGCGCGAGCGGTCTGATTTGTCGAATAAAAAAAATAGGCAAACAACGATTACGAGTGGCGGCTTGCAAGGGCGTTTTAGGTCGCTCGCGATAATACCGGTTAATAGCAGGAAAGGGCCAATCCCGGCCAATCGCCGCGCCCTGTGAGCGTCCTAAATTCGCCCCGAATAAGACTCTCAGTCGCGTGGTTTGGCTTCATCGAATTGGGGAAGGTCATCCGCGATGTCAAACCAATCGGCCTTTGATTCGACCCATACGTGGGCTGCTATGTTCACATCGACATCCCCCGTTAGTCCACCGACTCTGGGACGGATGCATCCTTGGTCTCTGTCCAGTTTCACAAAAACCGGTGCACCACATTTGGAGCAGAAATAACGATGAATACCGGGTCCCATCTCATAACTGGAAAGAGCATCGTGGCCCGCGCGCAGTTTGAATTGTGTTTCAGGAATACGTGCGTTCGTTGAGAACGCTGTTCCGGTTGCTTGACGACATCTTAAACAATGACAGTAGCGAACCTCACCGAGGCTGCCCGTGATTTCGTACTTTACCGAACCACAGAGGCATTCACCGCGCATGGCCATAATACACTCCCATTTTCGCTTGAGCACAAATCACGCGACACGTGCAGCGCGTCAATCGATGAAGAAAAATAGCGCGTCATGGAGTGGCTCAGCGTCGCACTAATCCGACCCAGTAAGCCGCGCCCTTACACTTCACAGCATGTCCAAACACGATGCCGCTTGTCTCCAAAGGGCTTGGCCGATCATTTGCCAGCTGGTCAGCCTGTTGCAGATCTATGTGCCGCAGCTCCGGCCTGAGGCGCCGCGGCGGGGGCATTGGCTGCATTTGACGCGGCTGGCGGAAAGCTTGGTGCGGCGGTGGTTGGTTTTGAAGGCGTGCGAGAGTGCATGGCCTGAGGTGGGCGGCGATGGCCTAACCCGTGTCATCCCGGAAAGCGCGTCAGCGCTTGTCCGGGACCTGGGGCCCTCGCAGACGAAATTGGGTCCCGGACATTCTCGCGGAAGCGAGAATTCCGGGATGACAACCTCAAACCCCCGCCCTCCACACTTCCGTCTCACTGAACCCGAGCCCATTATGCCGGTCTTCACCTATGATCCGGTAACCGATTGTTACATCTTAGACTATCCGCGCAGCCGCTCGACACTCGAGCTTACCAGCGTCTTCAATCCTGAAAATCTACGCCGCCGCTGCGCCGCGCTGCAAGCTGTGATCGATGATCCGGCCGCGCACATATTGCGGATGGCGCGCTGGCTGTCCCGCGCAGCGAGCCGGCGCCAGCGGCAAGCCTGCCGACCTCACCCGCTCGGCACTGGCGCGCCACCAGGTGCCTCCCGTCATCAAAGGCGGCACGACCCAGAACGCCAGAACCTGCTCACATATCTGAATGACCTCGCTCGCGACGCTGTGGCGCGATGTGGCGGCCCGTGACCCCATCTTCCCCTTTGCAATCTCTACAAGCGCCCTCATATAGGCGACGGCGAGACTTAGGAGCCGATATGAGCCTGCGCGTTGCGATCCAAACTGACCCCCTCGAAACTGCGAATGTCGAGTCGCATACGACCTTCGCACTGGCCGAAGCTGCGCAAAAGCTCGGCGCGCAGATGTTTGAGTATCAGCCTGAAGATCTGTCCTATCGTGAAGGCCGGATCACGGCCTATGCGCGGCCCTTGAAGGTGCAACGCGTGCCTGGAACACCGGCTCTGTTTGAAGACCGGATCACTCTAGATTTGCGCGAAGATGTCGATGTTGTGCTGATGCGCCAGGATCCACCATTTGACATGGCATATATTACGGCCTGCCATATCCTCGAATTGCTGAAGCCCGATACGCTCGTGCTGAACGATCCAGAACATGTCCGCTCGGGCCCCGAGAAGCTCTATCCCCTGCTTCAGCCGGAATTCATGCCACCAACTTTGATCACGCGGGACAAAGCGGAAATTGCAGCTTTTCAGGCCGATCATAAAGATGTGATCGTCAAACCGCTTTATGGATTTGGCGGCGGGGATGTCTTTCGGGTCAAACCAGAAGACAGCAATTTTAGCCCCCTCATCGATCTCTTCCTCGGCCGCACGCGCGAGCCTTTGATCGTGCAAGCCTTCCTCCCAGCGGTCGCCGAAGGCGATAAACGGATTATCCTGATTGATGGCGAAGTGGTTGGCGGCTTTAACCGGATCCCACTGAAAGGCCATGCGCGCTCGAATCTCGCGGTTGGTGGCACCGCCGAACCCAGCGAGCTCAGTGCCGCCGATCTTGCGATCTGCGAGGCGATTGGGCCGGACCTCAAAGCACGCGGGCAAGTCTTGGTTGGGATTGATGTGATTGGCGGTCGCCTGACAGAGGTTAACAATACATCACCCACTGGTGTTCAGCAGGTCCGAGACTTTACAGGACGCGATCCAGCGGCGATGTTCTGGAGTGTTGTGCAAGACAAACTTGCCAATTGATGGCCAGATGGCCGAAACTGGAGCCATGATGATGAAAGCGCTTTCCATTGCCGCAATCTTTGCGTTGGGTGTCGTTGGAACCGCCTGCTCACAAACCAGTGACGCAGCCGAAGATGAGGCCAAAGCTGAAACCGAAACTGAAGACGTGACCGAGGCCGCGGCCGATACGGGCGGCAGCTTCAATCTCGGCCTTCCGACCGAGGCCGCAGCCGCACCGGCGGCTGGCGGGAGTTTCAATCTGGGTTTGCCGTCTGAGGCAGCGGCTAGCACGGACGGGTTCAACCTCGGCACCGAGGTCGCAGCGTCAAACGGTTTGGCAAATCTACCAGACGTCGCCACGCCGGTGATTGATACGGACGTGGTCGAAGCAAACGAAGACGATGAACCGGTTATTCGACTAGAAGACGAATAATAAAATTGTTCTTTATTTGTTCTATACTTTCTGATAAGAAATATCCAGAAAGTATAGGACGCCTATGGTCTCTCGAATAACGACCTTTGCTTTTGAAGGCATCGATGCCAAGCCTGTGGATGTGCAAGTTCACCTGGCGGGCGGCAATCAGCCGAGCTTTATGATTGTCGGCTTGCCTGACAAAGCAGTGGGCGAAAGCCGGGAACGCGTCCGCGCCGCCTTCAGTGCGATTGGCCTCGCCTTGCCGTCAAAGCGGATCACCGTGAATCTGGCGCCCGCGGACTTGCCCAAAGAAGGCAGCCATTATGACCTCGCCATCGCGCTAGGCATCATGGCGGTGATGGGCCTGTTTCCAACCGACATGTTGGACGGTCATGCCGCCATTGGGGAATTGTCGCTTGATGGTCAATTGGGGCAAACGGTTGGGGTCCTACCGGCGGCGATCAAAGCGCTTGAACTCGACATGCGGCTGATCTGCCCAGAAGTGTGCGGATCCGAGGCGGCCTGGGCCGGAGAAGGCAATCTCGCGGCGCCGAACTTGTTGAGTTTGATCAATCATTTCACGGGCCGCGTGCGTTTGTCTTGTCCGCCGCCCGGGGCGTTACGGGAAACCAAGGATGCCACAAATCTAAGGGACGTGCGGGGCCAAGAGGGCGCAAAGCGCGTGCTCGAAATCGCGGCGGCCGGTGGACATAACCTCTTGCTCTGCGGCCCGCCCGGATCCGGCAAATCCATGCTCGCCAAAAGACTGCCTGGTTTGCTACCACCGCTATCTGCGAAAGAGCTTTTAGAAGTCTCCCAGATCCAATCCGTATCCGGTCTTTTAGAGCGGGGACAGTTATCGCAAACCCGACCGTTTCGAGCGCCGCATCACTCGGCCTCCATGGCCGCTCTGGTCGGCGGCGGCATCCGCGCACAGCCCGGCGAAGTGTCGCTCGCCCATCACGGAGTCTTGTTCCTGGACGAACTGCCCGAGTTCACCGCCCAAGTGCTAGACAGTTTGCGACAACCGCTCGAAGACGGTGAGGTTACAATTTCGCGGGCCAACCGGCATGTCAAGTACCCTGCCCGATTCCAATTGATCGCCGCGATGAATCCCTGCCGCTGCGGCGGCGGCCCCGAGAGCACATCCTGTCGCAAGCGGCCAAACTGCCTGCGCCAATACCAATCGCGTCTATCAGGTCCCTTCATCGACCGCATCGATTTGTTCTACGATACGCCGATCGTCACCGCAGAAGACCTTACCGGCCCGCCATCTGGCAACGACACCGAAACCGTCGCCGACCGCGTCGCCAAGGCCCGGTTGATGCAAGTCCGGCGATATCCTGCAGACGCACCCAGCGCGCAGCGCGGCTTGAACGTCGACGCCCCGGTGGATCTCTTAAGCGACTGCGCGAAGCCAGACAAAGCGGGGCAAGAGCTATTGACGGACGCCGCGAAAAAGCTCGCCCTGTCCGCCCGCGCCTACCACCGCGTCCTCAAAGTGGCCCGCACCATTGCCGACCTCGAGGGCGTGGAACAGGTCGAAAGGATCCACATTGCAGAAGCTCTATCCTACCGCCGCCGCCTGCCCGAAGACGGGTCGGCGCTGTCATCTCAGCCACTGAACTTTTAGCCAGCCGGGTTAAGCAAATCCTCAAGCCCTTGTGGCATGTCCTTGAGAATGAGTGAGAAAAAGACCGATCAGAACGCTGAACAGGCCTTCTTGGCCACCGCCAGTCACGAGATCCGAACGCCCTTGAATGGCATACTCGGAACCGTATCATTGTTGCTGGAAACGGAACTCTCGCCATCACAGCGCGAATATGCCGACGCGATCCGAAATTCGGGTGAGCGCCTGCTCGACTTGCTCAATAATGTTCTGGACTTTGCGCGGCTTGATTCCGGCCCGATCGAACTTTCAAATGAGTTTTTCCGCCCTACCGCCCTGGCACGTGAAGTCATCGAACTCCTGTCATCGCGGGCACATGGCCGCGGATTGGACATCGCATTGCGGTGTAAAACACCTCGGTCGCTGACCCTCAATGGCGATTCCGGAAAGACGCGTCAGATCTTGTTCAACCTGATCGGCAATGCCCTGAAGTTCACAGATACCGGGTCGATCTTGGTCGACCTAGACTATCGCGATGAAGCGCTCCAACTCGACATCTACGATACCGGTCCGGGCATTTCAGATGAGGATCAAGAGCGCCTGTTCCACGCCTTTGAGCAAGTGAATGCGGATGACGCTCAAAAAGATGGCGGTGTCGGGCTCGGCTTAGCCATCGTTCGCCGGATTTGCGACCTGATGGGCGGCGACATCTCAGTCACCAGTCAACTTGGCGTCGGCACCTGTTTCCAGGTGCGCCTACCCTTCGAGCGCGTCACCCCTCGCGAGCACTTCCCCGCCAATGACGCGATTGATGGCCGGGTGGTTTTGGTCGGGTTACCATCGGGCACGGTTCTTTCAACAACGACGAGCTTGCACCGCGCGGGCGCGACCGTGATGCTCGCAGACACCGTCAAGACGGCCAAGTCGTTTTCCCCAACGCTCATCTTAGCCAATGCCGATCTCCCCGAGCGCAGTCTCAGAGCGCTGTGCAAAGCCGCCCCCACGCTGATCGTTTTGCGGCATGAAGACCGCTCGCTCTTGCCGCGATTTCGAACCTATGGCGCAACGGGTTGGCTCATCCGTCCACTACGCGCCGCCTCGCTCGTCGAACGCGTTGGCTTAGCCATCAAAGGTGGCCTTCCGGGTGACGCCGAGACGCCGGAGTCCGGCTCAGGTCATATTCTCATAGCTGACGACAATCCGATCAATGGCTTAATCGCACGGCGCGCCTTGGAATCGTCAGGATTTGCGGTCACCTTGGCTTCGACCGGACGCGAAGCGCTCGACGTGGTGGAGCAAATCAGTCCAGACTTGATCTTAATGGATTTGCGGATGCCTATCATGGACGGATTTGAAGCGATGAAACGCCTGCGCGCCGGCGGCAGCCAAATTCCCGTGATCGCGGTCTCAGCTGAAATCAATCCAGAAATCGAAAAACGCGCCCGCGCCTGCGGAGCAGACGGCGTCGCCGCTAAACCGCTCGAAGCTGAAGCCCTCCGCCAATTGGCCTTTAAATGGATCGCAACCGACGCGCAGGCAGGCGTAGCGTGAGCGAAACGACGGCCAGCGTAAACGAGACTCAAAAAGAGAAACCGCGTTTCTTGCGCGCTATGCAAGCGCTGCAAGATCGCCGAATGGCCGCAATGCTGCTCTTGGCGTTCGTCGCTGGATTGCCCTACGGCGCTGTGCTGGGACTGTTAAATGCTTGGCTTACGGAAGTCGGGATCACGCCCGCCACGATTGGCGCATTATCATTGGTCATGCTCGGATACTCGTTCAAATATCTGTGGGCGCCCGCTTTCCAGGCCGCACGCCCCATCCGAGGGATGGAACGCCTGGGTGGTCGGCGTTCATGGCTGATCGCCCTTCAAGCCGCCATGGTTGCTATGATCTTCGTTTTTGCATTCACGGATCCCGTGCAAAACATCGGCTTGGTCGCATTGCTTGCACTCGCGATTTCTTTGTTGTCGCCGACACACGACCTCATTCTAGACGCATGGCGGATCGAAGTGGCTCGCTCTGGCGAGGATAAGGACTTAATGTCGGCCTTGTATCAGTTTGGATATAAGTCAGCGGGCTTCGTTACTGGCTTCTTCGCATTGCTAATGGCAGCGCGGTTTGGATGGACCGTGGTCTTCATTATGATCTCGTTATTCCTCGCCGCATCAATGATCGGAAGTATCGTCGCCCCAGAGCCGCCAAGCGATGAAACGAGCCGCGCGAAACGACTGAGCTTTCTTCCGGATCTGCCAAGCCGCGTTTCAACACCCGCGATCATCGTCGTCTCGGCGGGATGGGTTATCGCCTTCGGCATGATTGCTTGGTTCATCGTGAATGCACTCATTCTACAAACAGGCGCATCCGGTCGTACATTCGTTCGAAGTTCGGGTCCGTGGATTGTTTTGTTCACGGTGATTTTGCCAGCATGCGTATCAGCCGGATTGGTCTTTCATTTTAAAGCCAAACCCAACGAAATTGATTTGCGGGATGCCCCATCAAAAGGCCCGCAAGCCATACTCGGTACGCTGTTTCGAGCGATCTTTGATCCTTTGATGGAGCTGATTTTGCGGCTTCGATGGGGCGCGCTTTTGGTGCTTTGCCTCGCCCTCACCTACCGCTTTACAGATGCCGTGTGGGGATCTTTTGCTTACCCTTTTTATCTGGGCGAGAATTTCGGCGCCATTGGGCACACGCTTGACGATGTTGCGATCGCTTCGAAGTTCTTTGGTGTCCTTGCCACTATTCTCGGTTCGCTTTTGGGCGCGGTAATGATCGCCGCGCTGGGCCGTATGCCTGTTTTATTCATCGGCGGAATAGTCGCCGCCGCCACAAACCTATTATATGCCGATCTTGCTGCTGGTGCTCAGCATCTCGATTGGTTCCTGGCGGTGAGCCATCTGGATGCACCGCTGGTCGCATTCGCCGAGTGGGCAGCGAAATTACAGGTCGACGTCACGGCTGTTGATCAAGGCCAGCGCATGGCCCGACTGATGACCACAATCTTCGCCGAAAATATAGCCGGCGGTTTGGCGCTCGTGGCAGTCATGGCGTATCTGACTTCGGTGGTGAATCCCCGATTTGCCGCCGTACAGTACGCGCTGCTGGCATCACTCAGCATGCTAATCGGCACACTTGGCCGACCTTGGCTTGGAGAACTGATCGAAAGCCAAGGGTTCTACACAGTGTTTATTATCACGTTCTGGCTAGGTGGCGTTGCAGTCGTATTGTCTGCGCTTGAATGGATCAGGCAAGCCCGCTCTGGAAGTGAAGAGCTTGTCCTCCAGCAAGATACTTAAAGGTCAATATCTGAGCTTCCCAGACGCCTAAGATCCGACCCGATCAATATCGAACGCCGCAACCGTCGCCAGGTTCACAATATCGTTCACCGTCGCACCCAACGAGGCGATCTGAACCGATTTCGACATGCCCAAAAGCACCGGTCCGATAATCGTGGCGCGTGACATACCTTCTAACAGCTTGGTCGAGATCGATGCCGAGTGAATCGCCGGCATCACCAAGACATTGGCTTCGCCTGACAAGCGCGAGAATGGATACAACACTTTGTGCATCGGGTTGAGCGCCACATCGGCGGCGATATCGCCCTCATACTCGAAATCGCATTCAGGGCAGGCATCGAGGATTTCGACCGCCTCGCGAACTTTTTCCGCGCGCTCGCCCATTGGATTGCCAAAGGTTGAGTAAGACAAGAAAGCAACGCGCGGCGTAAATCCCAGACGGCGGACGGCCATCGCCGCCTCTTTTCCAATCTCGGCCAATTGCTCGCCACTTGGCAGCTCATTGACGCTGGTATCGGCGATGAAGATGGTCTTACCGCGATTGATCACCATCGACATGCCAATCACATCTGCACCTGGCAACGGGTCCAGCGATAGCCGGACGTCGGTCAGGCAGACATCATAATTCCGGGTCACGCCAGTGACCATGCCGTCAGCGTCGCCATGGGCCAGCATACAGCTGCCAAAGACGTTGCGGTCATTGTTGACCAGACGCTGTGCATCCCGCTTCAGATAGCCGCGGCGTTGCAGACGCTCATAAAGGTAGTCGGTGTAGTCCGCGTTTCGGTCCGATAAGCGTGCATTGATAATCTCCAACGCACCATCTGGCACACCCATTTGCTTCATCGTCCGCTCGACTTGGGCTTCACGGCCAATCAGGACGGGGTGACCAAGGCCTTGCTGCTTGAACCTCCAAGCGGCACGGACGACCTGGGGTTCTTCGCCCTCGGCGAACACAATGCGTTTTTGTTGCCGGCGAACCGCCGATTGCACGCCTTGCAAGAAGGCCGCAGTCGGGTCGAGACGGCGGGCCAAAGACTGGCGATATTCTTCCATATCGTCGATCGGTTTACGCGCGACGCCTGTGTCCATTGCGGCTTTGGCCACGAAGGGCGGAATGAAGCTGATCAAACGCGGATCGAACGGCGTCGGAATGATATAGTCAGGGCCGAATTGCGGGCGAGCCCCGTGATAGGCCGCAGCCACCTCGTCCGGCACGTCTTCGCGCGCAAGTTCCGCGAGCGCTTGCGCGGCCGCGACTTTCATTTCTTCGTTTATGCTGCGCGCCCGAACATCCAAAGCGCCGCGGAATATATACGGGAAACCGAGGACGTTATTGACCTGATTTGGATAATCAGAGCGGCCTGTCGCAATGATTGCATCGCCGCGCACCGCTTTGATCTCTTCCGGTGTGATTTCGGGGTCCGGATTGGCCATCGCGAAGATGATTGGATCTTTGGCCATGGACTTGACCATGTCCTGGCTGACCGCGCCTTTGACGGATAGACCCAAGAAGCAATCGACCCCATCCATGGCTTCGGCCAAAGTGCGCTTGTCGGTCTTCACGGTGAAGGCGGATTTAAACTGATCCATCTTCTCAGTACGGCCTTCATAGAGCACGCCGCGGCTGTCACACATCAGAATATTCTCAGCATTCACCCCCAGATGACGGATGAGGCCCGCGACAGAAAGCCCAGCCGCACCCGCGCCCGAAACCGCAACCGTCAGGTTTTCAAGGCTTCTGCCAGTAATCGCGCACGCATTGATAATCCCTGCGGCTGCGATGATGGCAGTACCATGCTGGTCATCATGGAAGACGGGTATATCGAGCTCATCGCGCAAGCGCTGCTCAATGATAAAGGCTTCAGGCGAGGCAATGTCTTCCAGATTAATCCCGCCCCAAGTCGCGCCAATATTGCGCACAACGGTACAAAATTCGTCGACATCTTTCGTTTCAACTTCGACGTCGAAACTATCAATGTCGGCGAAACGCTTAAATAGAACTGACTTGCCTTCCATGACGGGTTTCGACGCCATGGCGCCAAGATCTCCGAGGCCAAGGATCGCGGTGCCGTTCGAGATCACCGCCACCATGTTGCCTTTGGCGGTGTAATCGTAGGCGAGATCCGGATCCTTCCCGATCGCCTCAACGGGAACCGCAACCCCGGGGCTATACGCCAGAGACAGATCGCGCTGCGTCTGCATGGGCTTGGTCGGCAGCATAGAGATTTTGCCCGGCACAGGCCTGGCGTGGAAATCAAGCGCTTCTTTGTCGGTGAAGCTTGGACGCTTGGTGGTCATGCTGCGGTCGCCTTTTTAAACCAGATCTTGGGTCAAACCGCCTCTTAAGCGTGTCCGCAAGGGGGGACAAGCGTTTGTGATTGCTTTATTCAGGATAGCTGCTCAAGGATTCGCTCGACTTTGCCAGACACGTCCCACCCTGTGAAAAAGCCCAAAGCGCCGACACCGTTTATGGCGCAATTCCTTGCCATAAAGGCCAACCACGAAGATGCGCTCTTATTTTTCCGCATGGGCGATTTCTACGAACTGTTCTTTGATGACGCCGTTCGGGCCGCAGAAATTCTTGACATTACCCTTACGTCACGGGGGGAGCATAATGGCGAGCCGATCCCGATGGCGGGAGTGCCCTACCATGCCGCAGAGGGGTATCTCGCACGATTGATCAAAGCAGGCGAGCGCGTTGCCGTCTGCGAACAGACCGAGTCGCCGGCGGAAGCCAAGAAGCGCGGGTCGAAAGCAATCGTGAATCGCGAAATTGTCCGTATCGTCACCCCGGGGACGATTACGGAGGACAGTTTGCTCTCCGCCAAACAAGGCCAAGCGCTGATTGCGGTGGCCTTTTCCGCGGCGGGGGCCGAAGCAGCGTTTGCAGCTTGCGACGTGTCGACCGGCTTTTTTGAGATCAGGGCGTTTGAACCAGAAATACTTGCGGACACACTGGCCGCATTGCCAATCAAAGAATTGCTCCTGACCGAGCGCGACGCGGACCGCCCCTTGGTGCGGCTGGCCGATGAGGCACTGAAACCGCCAACGACCTATCGCCCCAATGCCGCGGCCAGCGCCAAGTCAGGAGAACGCCTCCTCAAAGACGCTTTCAAAGTCGCGGCATTAGATGCATTCGGCGTGTTCTCTAAGACCGAACTGGCCGCCGCCGGTTTGCTCCTCGACTATCTCAGTTTGACACAAGCGGGCGCCGATATCCGGCTCGATCCGCCGCAGCGCGGGCCTTCGACGGCAGCGCTCGCGATTGATCCGGCCACACGGGCCAGCCTGGAAATTGATGTCGCTCTCAATGGTTCGCGGCAAGGAACCCTGCTGGCCACCGTCGACCGGACGCTGACCTCACCCGGCGCGCGATTGCTGGCCAGCCGCTTAGCACGGCCGGAGACAGAGGCTGCAATAATCTCAGCCCGTCACGATGCGATTGAGTATTTCCTGGCCAATGATCACTTGCGGGCAGAAATTCGGCTCTGTTTGAAATCGGCGCCAGACTTGGAACGCGCCCGCTCGCGGATTCGATTGGGCCGCGGCGGCCCGCGCGACCTCGCTGCCATCGCGCACGCCCTGAGATCTGGAGAACGCGCTGTTGCGGAGGTCTCGCGGGCGCAAACCAATCCGCCCGAATTGGTCGATATGGCCCTCGACGCGCTCACCTTAACCAACACGCCGGAACTCGCAGCACTGGCGAATGATCTCGAGCGCGCTCTGGCGGATGAGCTGCCGACCCTCCCCCGCGATGGCGGGTTTATCGCAATGGGTTGGGATACCGCGCTGGACGAGGCGCGCGCCTTGAAATCCGATAGCCGCCAAATCATCGCAGAACTGCAAACACGCTATGCCAATGAAACCGGCATCTCAGCGCTGAAGATCAAATTCAACAATGTCCTCGGCTATTTTATTGATGTCCCGGCCCGGCATGCCGATCCGATGATGCAGGCGCCGCTGGCGGAGACCTTTATTCATCGGCAGACCTTGGCCTCCAATGTTCGATTCTCGACCGCCGAACTGTCTGAACTCGCCGGAAAAATCTCCCGCGCAGATGATATCGCCAAAGGCCGAGAGTTGGCGATTTTCGACACGTTTTGTGGACGCGTGGAAGCACTCTCGGAGGGCTTAAGCACCGCAGCCTATGCCTTGGCCGAACTCGACACGGCGGCAGCAGGGGCCGAATGGGCGAGCGAGGTGAGCGCAGTGCGGCCTGTATTGGCGGACACCCCGGTCTTCGAAGCGGAAGGTTTGCGCCACGCTGTCGTCGAAGCCGCTTTGCGCAAACAAGGCGACGGATTTACGGCCAATGACACGAATCTCGATGCGCGCGGGGAAGAAGCACCGCGTTTAGCCCTCGTTACCGGCCCCAATATGGCGGGTAAATCGACCTATCTGCGCCAAACCTGTTTGGCCGTTATTCTGGCACAAGCGGGGCTATATGTTCCGGCCCGGCGATTGACTCTTGGGCTCGCCGATCGGGTGTTCTCGCGCGTCGGGGCCAGCGATGACCTATCTCGGGGACGATCGACCTTCATGGTCGAGATGGTGGAAACGGCCGCAATCCTAACTCAAGCGACGGCGAACTCCTTTGTGATTCTAGACGAAGTTGGACGCGGCACGTCGACTTATGATGGTCTCGCCATTGCCTGGGCGGCGGTTGAGCATTTGCATAATTCCAACAAGTGCCGAGCTTTGTTTGCCACGCATTACCACGAGTTGACCGGTCTTGCAGAAGATCTCCCCGCCGCGACCAACCTCTCGCTGCGCGCCAAAGAGTGGAAGGACGAGCTGGTCTTTCTGCATGATGTACAAAGCGGTCCCGCCGATCGATCCTATGGCGTTCAAGTCGCCCGCCTCGCCGGATTGCCCACGCGCGCGGTGAAACGCGCCGAACAAGTCTTGAAAAAACTAGAAGCGGCCCCCGATGCCGTGGATACGCTGCCCTTGTTCGCCGCGACGGCGGAACCTGATCCGGCTGCCCCAAACCCAGAACACCACCCGGCGTTGAAATTGCTGGATAATCTTGATCCAGATAGCCTAACGCCGCGAGAAGCCTTAGATTTGATCTACAAATTGAAGGATAAGACCTGAGGATCGCGATTGCCGCTAGCCGCGATATAATCTACAGATTCCACGATGGGAAAGACCGCGGAAGACGGTCTTTTATGAGGCAAGACAAGGATAGCTGGGAATTCCATGGCTTACGAAACACTCTTAACGGAGGTCGATGGCGGCGTTGCGGTCATCACACTCAATCGTCCAGACGCGCTGAATGCGTTCAATAATCAATTGATGGACGAATTGACGGCCGCCTTGGACCGGTTTGATGCGGATGCCGATATTGGCTGTATCGTTATCACCGGCTCCAAAAAAGCCTTCGCCGCCGGCGCCGATATTAAAGAGATGCGTGAGCTATCTTATATGGAGGCTTATTATAGCGACTTCATCACCCGCAATTGGGAGCGCGCTGCACGAACGCGCAAACCTCTGATAGCAGCGGTAAATGGATATGCGCTTGGCGGCGGGTGTGAGCTTGCCATGATGTGTGATTTCATCCTCGCCGGCGAAAAAGCCAAATTCGGCCAGCCCGAAATTACGATTGGCGTGTCGCCTGGCGCCGGGGGCACGCAGCGCCTGACCCGGTTCGCGGGTAAATCTAAAGCCATGGAAATGTGTCTCACAGGTCGCATGATGGATGCTGAAGAAGCCGAGCGTTGCGGCTTGGTCTCGCGCATCGTCCCCGTTGATGACCTCGTAGACGAGGCCAAAGCGGTCGCGAAAAAGATTGCCTCAATGCCGCGCGCGGCAGCCATGCTGACCAAGGAAATGGTGAATACCGCCTATGAAACACCGCTCAGCCAAGGTGTTATGTTTGAGCGCCGATTGTTTCATTCTTTGTTTGCCACCGAAGATCAAAAAGAGGGCATGGAAGCCTTTGTCGAAAAGCGCCAAGCGCATTTCAAAAATCAGTAAGACTTTTGAGGCTTTCGGCCTAAGTTACGAGTCAGAAGATTCTTCACCTGTCGCCGCGTGTAACGGTTGACGCGAAGGGGCCGTTTCTGTACTTACCGCCTCTTCGCCAGATAGGGCGACCAAAGGAGTTTTAGATGGCGAACACGAAATCAGCCAAAAAGATGGTGCGCAAGATTGCGACCCGCACCGAGGTGAACAAAGCGCGCCGCTCTCGCATGCGCACCCACGTTCGCAAAGTTGAAGAAGCAATCGAAGCGGGCGACAAGTCCGCAGCGGCTGAAGCGCTGAAAGCGGCGCAGCCTGAAATCATGCGCGCGGCGGGCAAAGGCGTGATCCACAAGAACACATCTGCTCGCAAAGTTTCGCGTCTTTCAGCGCGCGTCAAAGCGATGAGCTAAACGGACACCAAACCCGTCCGATAGCTGACAAAAATGCATAGCCCGCTGGTTCCGCCATGCGGGCTTTTTCTATGACTCAATGGCAAAATTCTCGCTGTGTATTTTTATGCTATTTTCCACAGAGAATGGACGATTTTTCGGTTGACAGAACAAAGGTCGAATACCCTGTCACAATAGGGGGCTCAAAACTGTCAAGTGCAACTTTTTTTCTTTATTTTTTTGAGAATCTTCAAGGACTTTGGCCGAGTCAACCGGGGCTTGCCTGAGCTGTGTATAGTTTCTTCTGTTGCGTCGAAAATCCGTTCCTGATTAACTATGTTCATCGACGGAATGTCCTCTGTGTACAGCGTAATTATGGGGTTGGCCAGTCTGGCCAAGAAACAGAGGCGTGTGTGCTTTCCGATCGGTCGCCAAGATGAAGAAACGCAAGAATAAGAAAGGTGCATCTTATGGGGCTGACGTATGGGGTTGAAGGGCAGAAAGCTGCAACCAAGGCCAAAACCACTGACAATCAAACGGGTGCGAAAACGCTGTGGTCGCAAACGGTCAGTGTGGTCGAGGATGAGGCAAAACCCGATAACTCACAACAATGGCTGACAGCAATTCGCTTTGTCGCCGAAATAGACAATTCAATCGTCATCGCCGCACCAGATCAACTTACGCTCGATCGAGTCTCAATTGATTTTTCCCGCCCGCTTCAGCAGGCCTGGCAAAACCTCGATCCGAAAAAGCGTCGTTTGAAGTTTGAACTGTGGAGCCGCGTGCGTCCTGACGTCCGCGAAGTGGTAGGTGATCCCTGGCTAAGCGAAAGCGGTAAAGCCGACAAAACCATCGAGTCAGAGCCTGATTATTCAGGGCTGGATCTTGATCATACAATGACGTTCGCCACTTTGGTGGCGGGGCCGTCAAATGCACGGGCCGTTGGCCTGGGCAAACGCGTCGCGAGTGGCGCGCCCATTCCAGCCGGCGTGATCGTGATCTATGGCCAGCCTGGTACGGGCAAGACTCACATTCTCAAAGCGATCGAAGCCGACGCGGCTTTGCGCAATGATAAGCGTCGCCTGGCCTATATCTCGGCTGAGGAGTTCATGACCCGGTTCGTCAAAGACTCCCAGACCGGTGATACCAGTGAGCTGCAAGCCTATGTGAAGAAGAATGATCTACTAATGATCGACGATCTTCATTGGATTGCGGGCAAAGCCAAAACTGACAAAGCCTTCTTTGGCGCATTGCGTGCGGTGACCTCTATGGGCGGTCACGTGATCATCACCGCCGATGCGGCGCCAGGAGATATGGTTGGGCTATCGAAAGAGCTGGTCGGTGAGATCAAAGGCGCGGCGTCTGTTGAAGTTGCCATGCCGGACAATGAGATGCGCAAAGCGATCATTCGCCGTCATGTTGATTTGATCGCTAAAGATACACCCAACTTTGTTCTGAGCGATGAGATGGTCGACCGGATCGTTGCCACAGTGCGCGGCGCGGGTCGTGAACTGTGCGGTGTGCTTTGGAGTCTGCAGCTTGAGACGGGCTATGGCGAACTCGCGCCAACACCGGAAATGCTCGAGACCGTAATTCGCCGGATTGCAGGTGAACCCCGGACGCCATCGCTCGATGACATCAAGCGGACCTGCATGGATCTTTATCGGATCTCTAAGACTGATATTGAAAGTGCCAGCAAAGTGCGGACGATCTGCCATCCTCGGCAAGTCGCGATGTACCTGTCTCGCGTGATGACCGACAAGTCGTTCCCGCAAATCGCAGCGGCGTATAAAAAGAAGGATCACACCACCGTCCTGCACGCCTATCGCAAGATTAAGAAAGCCTTGGACAAAGGTGATCGGGATATGAGCGAGGAGATCGAACGGGTGAAAAACGCTGTCTTCGATCGTCTGGCTGGACACGACCAAGCCTGATCCACAGCGCAAGTCGGACAAAGGCTTGCAATTCACAGGAAATTCGTGACTTTAGCGGCCCGCTCCCCAAAAGGAGCGGGCTGATTCGTATGAGAAAAGACTGATTGTGGGCAAGACCGGCTCAGCCGGCAGAGGGAAAGCGAAATGAAATTGACGATCGAGCGCGGGGCTTTGCTAAACGCGCTAGGACATGTGCAAAACGTCGTAGAACGTCGCAACACAATTCCCATTCTTTCAAACATCCTGATCGAAGCGGGCGAAGGCGCCGTGCGCTTTACCGCCACGGATCTCGACATTGAGGCGGTTGATCATGCTGACGCGAAGATCGATGCTGATGGCTCGGTCACAGCGCCCGCTGGAACGCTGTTTGATGTTGTCCGCAAGCTGCCTGCAGGTGCAGATATCGAGCTGGAACTCAATTCTGAGAACCGTCAGCTGGCAATCCGCTCTGGTCGCTCAAAGTTTTCGCTCCCCACCCTGCCCGCGGGCGATTTCCAGACCATGGTGCCGGACGAAGATGCGACAGAGTTTGAAATAGAAGCCGCAGACCTGCGCCGCCTGATCGATAAAACCCGGTTCGCGATTTCGACGGAAGAAACGCGCTACTATTTGAATGGCGTTTATCTGCACACCGCCGACACAGATGCCGGTAAGAAATTGCGCACAGTAGCAACCGATGGTCATCGTCTAGCATTGTCTGAAGTTGATGCGCCAAGCGGCGCCGAAACCCTTGAAGGCGTCATCGTCCCCCGCAAAGCGGTCGCTGAAGTGCGGCGCTTGATCGATAGCCAGGATGGCGATGTCTCAGTGTCGGTCTCTGACACGAAAGTCGTGTTTAAGTCTGGCCGCGCCCAGCTGACCTCGAAACTGATCGACGGGTCCTTCCCAGACTATGCGCGGGTCATCCCGAAAGGGAATGCCAAAGCGATGATCATTGACAATAAGCTCTTTGAAGCCGCCGTCGACCGCGTCGCCACGGTATCGGCAGAACGCTCACGTTCGGTGAAACTTTCTTTAGCGGAAGGGCGTTTGACGCTTGCCGTAAACAGCGCCGAAACCGGCCAAGGCCATGAAGAGGTTGAGTGCGATTATCAAGCCGATGAAATGGATATCGGGTTCAACGCGAAATATCTGCTCGACGTCACGGCTCAAATCGAAGCTGAAGACGCGCGTTTCCTATTCAATGACCCGGCCTCTCCGGCGCTCGTGCTCGATCCGGGTGATGAGAGCGCGCAATATGTGCTGATGCCGCTGCGGGTGTAGTGGCCGCTCTCACCCGCCTTCGCCTTACTGAATTTCGCAACCATGCGAGCCTCGACTTAAAGCTCGACACACGCCCGGTCTGTCTGTGGGGCAGCAATGGCGCAGGCAAAACCAACGTGCTCGAAGCCATCAGCC
Source organism: Pseudomonadota bacterium (assembly GCA_038531195.1). Lineage (GTDB taxonomy): Bacteria > Pseudomonadota > Alphaproteobacteria > Caulobacterales > Hyphomonadaceae > Henriciella. Next base: position 12,841 of record JBCBBY010000010.1, on the reverse strand, counting down.
AGCTTGGACCCGGCCGCGGTTTGCGGGCGGCAGCTCTGCCTGACATGACTCGGCACGACATCGACACAGGATGGACGATCTCAGCAACCCTAGATGACGATCGCAAAATTGGGGTCGGCCTCGACTCATCTGGCACAGGTCACAAGCGGGTCATCCGGCTGGATGGCGCGCCCGCAGCGGCGACCGATCTCGCCGATTTGATCCGCATCGTCTGGCTGACGCCGGCCATGGACAGCGTCTTCCGCGGCGGCGCGAGTGAACGGCGCCGCTTTTTCGATCGACAAGTAATGGCGCATATTCCGAGCCATGGCAGTGTCTCTAGCCGCTATGAAAAAGCCATGCGAGAGCGCAACGCCTTGCTCGAACGGGGCCGCGTCGATCCCGCTTGGGCTGACGCGATTGAAGGCCGAATGGCGGAAGCGGGCGCAATCATTGCGAGCAACCGCGCGCGGGTGCTCACGGCCCTGCAAGCCGCGATTGATGCCCGGCCTGAAGGATATTTCCCCAAAGGGGACCTTGCATTCGAGGGGGCGGCAGAACAATTGGCAGGGGAAGGCGCGAGCCTGTTCGACATTCAAGACCAAATTGCCGAGGCGCTTGCCAAAGGTCGATACCGCGATCAGGCAGCGGGCCGGACACTGTCTGGCCCCCACCGGACAGACCTCTCCGTCATCCACAGACCAACGGGCGCCGCAGCAAGAGACGCCTCAACCGGACAACAAAAAGCGCTCCTGATCGGTTTGATCCTCGCCAGCGCCCGCGCTCTCAGCGCCGATGGCGACGGGCCGAGCCCGTTAATCTTGCTCGACGAAGCGGCTGCCCATTTGGATCGCGATCGACGTGGCGCGCTGTTTGATGAGTTGATTGAACTTGGCGGGCAGGCCTGGCTCACCGGCACCGAGGCGTTTCTGTTTGAGGCATTTGGTGATCGGGCGCAGAGAGTCGAGATCGCTGGCGCTGATTAGAACGCGTCTTTCCCGCGACACGCGGCAATCAGATAGATGATTGTAATGAAACTTCCCAGGAAAGCGGCGATCCAAACCGGGATGAGCTGCCACACATTTAACTCAGCATAAAGTACGGCCCAGCTCATCAAGGTGGTTCCACTGGCTGCAATGATGAGCCCGATCAAGGACCGCATACGGGCCCACGCTGATGCCACGATTAATACTGCGCCACTTCCGATCAGACCATAGCTGATGATGTCTCGCGGATAAGACGTGGTCGCCCAAACGGTCTGATCCAACCATAGCCACATGCCTATTCCGACACTCGCACAGCCAGCCAGACCGAGCAGCGCCTTAAAGACGATCCCCAACATTCCATCTCTCCCTGCTGTAAGCTTAAGCAGGCAATGCCATTTCCGCAAATTCGCCCGGACGAGCCCCGTGACGCAGAGCGCGGTGGTCGGTAGGGTGCGTCCAACAGGAGGGATTTTATGAAGCGACCAGCAACAAGTCTTTTTGGCGTTGTGCTCATCCTATTGATCGCCGCCTGCCAGTCGAGCCTGGAGCAAAAGGTTGAGGCAGCATTGTCGAATCCAGAACAGACGGGCATTCGCTGGGGACTCGTGGTGGCCGATATGGATGGCACAGAACTCATCGCCATGCGCGCCGATGATCGCTTCACGCCTGCCTCGAATACGAAAATCGTCACGACCATGGCGAGCTATCACGCCTTGGACCAACTCTCGTCGCCGGAGCATAATCCGGGGACGCGCGTTTACGTTCAACCAAACACACCGGACGAGCCGCCGACGGTTATTTTAAAAGGCGGCGGCGATGCTATGCTGGAGGACGCAGCGGATTGCGAAGCGCACTGCTTAGGTGCGCTGGCCGATGCGGTGGCCGCGAGCGGTCTGACCCACATCGCCACCGTCATCGGCGATGATACCTTTTTCCCATTCGAACGCTGGGGGCCAGGCTGGAGCCTCGAGGACTTGCAATACTATTATGGCACCGCGGTTTCGGCGCTCAGCGTCAATAACAATCTCATTTGGGTTGAGCTGCAAGCAGGTGAAGCCGAAGGCGACCCCGCTATGGCCGCTTGGATGGAAGGCAACGCATATTACGCGCTTGAGACTGAGGTCACCACAAGCGCCGAAGATAGCGACCGCGCCGTTCGTGTCGAGCGATATCCAGGCGCGGAAACCGTGCGCATCTATGGCACCCTTCCCGCGGGATCCGCACCGCTGCGCTACGGGCTCGCAATTGACAACCCTGCTGAATACGCTGCTCTGCGGTTTAAGCGACTGCTGGAAGCGCGCGGCGTGACCGTGGACGCGGTGGCGAGTAAGCATCGCCCGCTCAATCTGAGCGACGAGGTGCCAGATCCCGAAGACGACCAGGCCGCATTTGTTTCTTTGCCGACATCTGATCTTTTGGGGACGCTCTTGGCCACGCTTCCAGCGTCTTCTCTGGAAGCGAGTTTGGAACGCATCTCAAAGGATAGTGACAATCTACACGCTGAGATCGCGTTGCGGCGGCTGGGGCGCTTGGACGGGACGGGGTCTCGCGATTATGGCGTGGCCGCGATGCAAGCCTTGCTCGAAGGTGCAGGGGTTCCAGAGCATGGTTATGCCTTCCATGGCGGGTCTGGCATGTCGATCTATAACCGCATCAGTCCGCGTGCCATGGTCAAGCTCCTGATCTTCGCAGCGCGGCAGCCTTGGTTTGAAGCCTGGCTAGCGGATCAGCCAATCGGCGGCGTCGATGGATCGCTGGAACGGCGCTTCAAAGGCACATCGCTTGAGCGCAAAATCTTTGCGAAGACCGGCACGCTAAACGGGGCGAACGCCCTGTCCGGCGTCATGCAGACTGCGAGCGGCCGGCGGCTCCTATTCTCAATGATCGCGAATGATCGTCCTGCGGCCACCCGCTCAGCTGTGCCTGAAATGGATGCCGCTTTGGTGCTGATTGCTGAGGCTTATTGAGAAAACCACTCGATCAGCCAGGGATTGATCGTCTCGTGCATTTGATAATTCAACCCATGCTCGCCGCCAGCCAGAACGCGAACATCGGCGCTCGGCATCAGTGCTTCAAGTTTCGATGCGCTTGAGATCAATACCGTTTCATCCGCATCGCCATAGATCGCAAGGACAGGGACCCCTGTTCGCTCCAGACGTTCAAATGTCTCTTCGCGGCCCGTCATCGGCATATGGCGCAAGGTCGAGAGCAAGGCCGGTAGATAGCCGCGATAGTCAAGCTGCTCGGTGACGTCGCCTTGCAATCTGTTTTCGGGCGCGCGGGCCGCCTCGTCATATTGCGGGTCCCCCATGAGGATTGATTTGCCAAACATGCGCCATATCCAATCGCCAATCATGGGCGTGCTGATCAGCACCGCTGCGGCGCCATCGGCGCCTGCAGTGTCGAGCCCGGCTGGGACGAGCAATACAAGCCGATTGACGCGCTCAGGATAGCGCGCGGTAAACTCAGACACGATCGGTCCCCCCATGGACAAACCGGCGAGCCCAAACGGCTCATCAACACCGACATAGTCGAGCAGTTCAATCAATGCGCGATCATAGAATTCGACATCATATCGCGTGCTCGGTCGATCGGACCAGCCACGCCCAAAATGATCAAACCGCAGCGTGCGAAACCCTGCCGCGTTTAGCGCCTCAACATTTTGCTCATAGATGAAGTTTGGCGTTGAAAAGCCATGCATCAAGACAATGACGGGGCCCTCGTCTGGTCCATCCCACCGATAGTGCAATTGTCCGGCACTGAGCGAAGCAAACGCCCCTGGTGCCTGGTCGCGCGCGGTGTCATCAAGCGGTTTTAATCGGGCATCTGCGATTAAATATGCGCCGAGCGCCAGCAAAACGATGGCGGCAAATATCCGTAATCCCCAGACCATTTTTAAGGCTCCTTTCAGCGCGTAATTAGCAGGTTTTACCCGGTTTTCGCGACGGCAAATCCAACGGATGTTTAATCAACCCTCATCGGGCCCATACCCCCCTGTTTTATATGTGTTTTTTGGCGCGAGAAATACCAGTCTCAGATTTCCCTTTTCACACAAAAACCCCTATAAAAGAAGGGAATACAACGAATCACATGTAAGGGTCGAACCCGATGACAGACGCCACCGAAAATAATCCAGAATATGGTGCCGACTCGATCAAAGTCTTGAAGGGGCTAGAAGCGGTCCGGAAACGCCCTGGCATGTACATTGGTGACACCGATGATGGCTCGGGTCTGCACCACATGATTTACGAAGTCGTCGACAATGCGATCGATGAGGCCTTGGCCGGACATGCCGACGAAGTGACCGTAACGCTGCACCCGGATGGTTCGGCTGAAATCACTGACAATGGCCGCGGCATTCCTGTCGGTCAGCACGCCACAGAAGGCCGCTCAGCCGCGGAAGTCATCATGACGGAGCTGCACGCGGGCGGTAAGTTTGACAGCAACTCGTACAAGGTATCGGGCGGCTTGCATGGTGTGGGCGTGTCGGTGGTGAACGCGCTTTCCGTCTGGTTAGACCTTAAGATCCACCGTGACGGCTCTGAGCACCATGTTCGCTTTGTCGATGGTGGCCGCACGGAAGCGCCCCTGAAAGTCGTGGGCGAGAGCCCGACGACCGCGGACGGCTCGCCCTATACCGGCACCGCTGTGCGTTTCCTGGCAAGCCCTGAGACCTTCACCATGACGGTCTACAATCGCAAGACGCTCGAGCATCGACTACGTGAGCTTGCCTTTTTGAATTCGGGTGTGCGGATTGTCTTCCGCGATCTGCGTGAGGTCGATCCATATGAAGCCGTTCTGGAATATGCCGGCGGTGTGGCGGCCTTTGTGCAACACCTCAACGTGACCAAGAACGCGCTGATCCCGGAAACGATTTTCGTCACTGGCGAGAAAGATGGCATCAGCGTCGAAGCGGCGCTTGAGTGGACAGATGCCTACCACGAGAACGTCCTCTGCTTCACCAACAACATTCCACAGCGCGATGGCGGCACCCACTTGGCGGGCTTCCGGGGCGCGCTGACGCGGATCGTCAACAAGTATGCGGCAGAGACCGGCATCGCGAAAAAAGAGAAAGTCGACATTTCGGGGGATGACGCGCGCGAAGGTCTGACCTGCGTCCTCTCAGTCAAGGTTCCGGATCCAAAGTTTAGCTCGCAAACCAAAGACAAATTGGTGTCGTCGGAAGTGCGCCCCGTGGTCGAGAGCTTGATCCACGAGAAACTCGCGGAGTGGTTTGAGGAACATCCAAAAGAAGCCGTCGCGGTGATGACAAAGATTGTCGAAGCCGCTGCGGCGCGAGAAGCGGCCCGCAAGGCGCGCGAACTCACACGCCGCAAAACGGCGCTCGACATCACCTCCCTACCCGGCAAGCTCGCGGATTGTCAGGAGAAAGACCCGGCTAAGTCTGAAATCTTCATCGTGGAGGGTGATTCCGCTGGCGGTTCGGCGAAGCAAGGGCGTGATCGGTCGAACCAAGCCATCCTTCCCCTTCGCGGGAAGATTTTGAACGTCGAGCGTGCGCGTTTCGATAAGATGCTGTCCTCAGACCAGGTCGGCACACTGATCATGGCGCTCGGCGCCGGGATTGGCCGCGAAGAGTTTGATATTGAGAAGCTGCGTTACCACAAGATCGTCATCATGACGGACGCAGATGTCGATGGCGCGCACATCCGAACGCTGCTCCTGACCTTCTTCTATCGCCAGATGCCGGAAGTCATCGAGAAAGGCTTCCTCTACATCGCACAGCCGCCACTTTACAAAGTGTCCCGCGGCAAGTCTGAGCGCTATTTAAAAGATGATGACGAGCTCAACACCTATCTAATCGAGTCTGGCACCGATGGCGAAGTGCTGATCCTCGCTGACAGCACACAGATTGCGGGCGAAGACCTGCGCGAACGCGTGCGCATGGCGGCGCAGTTTAAGCAAGCGCTCTGGCGCCTCAGCTTGCGTGCGCCGGGTGACATTGTGGAACAAGCGGCGATTGCTGGGGCGCTCGCACCTGGGGCATCCGACGAAGAAGCATCTCGAGCCGCCACCCGCCTCAACATCATCGCTGAAGAAGGCGAAGACAATTGGACCGGTAGCTTCCAGGATGGCAGCTTGGTGCTGACGCGGGAAGTGCGCGGAGTGGAAGAAAAGGCCGTGCTCGATGAGCAGATGCTGGCCAGCTCTGACGCCGCTCGACTGAACGGCATCGCGCAATCGATCCGGCCGATCTATGTCGAGCCATCCATTCTGCGAAATGAGAAAGCTGGTGAAATCACCGTCACAGGGCCCGTCAGTTTACTTGAGGCTGTCTTGGCGTCGGGGCGCAAAGGCTTGAAGATTCAGCGCTATAAAGGCCTCGGCGAAATGAATGCGGATCAGCTCTGGGAAACCACGCTTGATGCCAATGCACGGACTTTGCTGCAGGTCCAAGTCGACGACGCGATGGAAGCGGGTGACATGTTCTCCCGCCTGATGGGCGATGTGGTCGAACCTCGCCGCCAATTCATCCAAGACAATGCGCTGGAAGCTGAAGTCGACGTTTAAGCGGTGCTGGCACGTCGCCGTGCCTTTCGATCGTAGAGCGATAAATGATCAATAATGGACAGGATCTGTTCAATCTCGCGACGCATGGCGAGCAGCGCATGTTCGTCAATGGCGGGCGTGTGAATGCCAGATGGTTCGAAATGATCTTTAGAACTCTCGATTAAGATCAGGACGTATTGATCATAAAAAGCCGCGCTAAGATTCTTGCCGTCATAGTCTTTGAATAGTGATTTTAAGTTCTCCATGATGCGAGGATCGACCAAGTAACGCGCTTCGACTTGGTCATTGGTGAACACATCGAACAGTTGCTCAAATTCAGGATCAACCAGGTCTGCGCGTTTGAGCTTTCCTGTTTGCACTTTAAACCACCGTCCCAAACGGCCTTGGTCTTTGACGATGATCGTGTGCCCATGAAACGTCTTCACACCGCTGGTCAGCAATATAGCGAGACCACTGAAGACAGAACGCTCCGTCTTACCAGATTTTTCGGTCAAATCGATTTCTGAAAACTGAATGCCGACAGTCTTATAATTGCCCGCAAAGTGATCCTCAGACTTATAAGCAGAATGCCGCGGCACGATCTTAGACGGGCGCATCGCATCCATCTCAATCTGGCCGTTGTGATCGTAAGAAAAGTCGCCAAATAGTTTGGCGATCCGCGGCAAGATCTCTCGCTTATAGGCCTGGGCATATTGCCATTTTGGGAATTCCACCCAAGCCCAGAGTGCGCCAAGCAAGGTGACCGTCAACCAAGGCATGCCCCGATCATCAAAGCCAAAGTCAGGAATGAACATAAAGTCCAACACCAAACAAAGTGGCCCCAGTAGAACCATGGCTGGCCAGCCAATCTTCCTGCGCGATTTTAAAGCATCCAGTTTTGTCAGACGAACGGATTCCAACGCGTTGAGCTGAGGTCGAACCGCTTTTAGAAAATCTCTGGAAAAATGGGTATTGGATCCGGCGTCGCCGGCGGAAGCAGATAGGGACATGTTACCTCGCACGTCTTGCTGAGCAACGTCCCCAAGGCCTACTGATACACTCGGATGCATTAAGGAATGATGGGCGTATCCCCTTGCATTTCAATCAACCCCATTCGATTGCCCGCGGGATCTTTGAACAGGCCAATAACCGCAACGCCTGGCGCTTCAAATCTCGGTGCATCAATTGCGCCGCCTGCTGCCACGACTTGCTCGAGCGTGGCGGTCACATCCGGCACGCCGATATAAATCACTTTATCGCTCGGATCCTCGCGAATGAAGCCGTCCAAATTTGGCGCGTTTCCTGGCACAAATGTTCCTGGTGTCCCACACGGCCAGTCGAATACGGTTTCGTAAAACGTGCTTAGCGCCGACGCGTCCGGCCCGGCAATATCAAAAAATACAATTGGTGCTGACATTTAACCCCCCTATAGTGTTCGTGCAGGAAAGTGTTACGCCATAACATACGAATTGGGAATGCGATCAGACGCAACATTTGCCCAACGGCGTGATTATTTAATTATCACGCGATTCCTGTTCGGATAGACTTGCCGCAGCGCCTGTTATGCTGTCATAAAGAGGCATGGGGATAGAATTGGATCCTAAGGCGCTCAGCGGCATTTGGTCGGGTCGGTATTGGCTCGGCGAGAATGATACTGTCGGTGTGAACTTTTCGGCTTGGCTGACCATTGAAAATGGTCGGTTGCACGGCACGACGTTGGAGCCCAGTCTGTTCGACGTTTGTGAAAACAAAGAGAATTCAGCGACGCTTCGCGGACATGTGTCGCCAGACGAAATCATCTTCCTGAAAAGCTATGAGGGTGTAGATCACGAGCCTGGATACTATGAGGGCGAACTATCAGACTGCGGTCAAAAAATTCTCGGTCGTTGGTATTTTGGTTGGCCCGATGAAAGCTCTGGCCGGTTTGAAATGACGCTCAAGAGCGCCCAGGTCGGTACCGATGTCGACGCGCCGTCTTGGGCGAAATCGGCGAAATAACTCTCTCGATTAATCTCTAGCTTTTCCCGGCGTATGCGATTACAGCCCGCCGGATGCGCGCTGTGATGAACTATCCGATTTTGATTGCCGTGTTCGCCATCGCGATGGGATCTGGCATTGATGCTTTGGTCAAAGGCGTGGCGCCGGAGACAGGATTGCATCACCTATTGGCGTGGCGGTTTTTGTTCGGAGCGCTAATCGCGCTCGCGGTCTTTAAAGCACAAAAGCGCCCTGCGCCAAGCTGGGAAGCCATTCGGTTCCATACGTTTCGCGGCGTGGTGCAAGTTGGGGGCGCCTTCACCTTCTTCTATGCGCTCTTGCACCTTCCGCTCGCCGTGGCGACGATTATTGGATTCACCGCAGCCCTTATGGTCCCATTTCTGGCTTGGCTCTTGATGAGAGAGCGCGTTTCACGGGTGGCGCTATTGGCAACGGTCATCGGGTTCGCGGGAGCAGCGCTGGCAGTGATGGGCCGTCCGGATACTGGCACGGCTAGCGACGCTTGGATTCTTGGAACCGTAAGCTGTTTCGTTGCCGCTTTTCTTTATGCACTCATTCTGGTCATGCTACGCATGCGCGCCACCAAGGAAGACGCGACGACCATCGCGATGTTCACCAATGTTGTGCCAGCGATTGTCCTTCTACCGATAACGTTCGGCGTGTTTGGACATGTAAACGTCAAGCATATTCCCATTTTCATTGGACTTGGCGCGATCGGCTTTGCGGTTTGGTATCTGATGACGCTCGCCTATGCCCGGGCACCGGCACAGCGCCTGGCACCACTCGAATACTCCGCGCTCGTTTGGAGCGGGATTTTCGGGTCCGTCTTCTTCAATGAATATCCTGGCTGGCAAACCTGGGTGGGCGCGGTGGTGATCATCGCGGCGTGCTTGATCGTCGCGTTCGAAGACCGGTTCGCCACACGCAAGGAAACCGGCCTGCCGGTCAGCGATCTACCAGAATAAGGCTTTAAGCGCCGATCAGGTCGCGATGGCGTTCAAGCATACCATCTAATGCTTCGGCACCCGCGGGCCCCATATAGGGCACAACCAAGAGCATGAATTGTAAAACTGTATCGTGGATGAGAGCCGGACCACTGCGGTCACCCGCTTCGATCAGATCATGGCTCAGCCAAAAGGTCAGCGTCGATAGCATTTGCTGAATTAATGGCGCGCGGAGGCGTCGATCAATCGCCACCACGTCTTGCTTCTCAAGCTGCGTCAGCACGTTCTCAATCGCTTGGCGTTTGAGGGCGAGGATCTTGCGGAACCTTGTGGCGAGCCCTGGATAGCGTTCCATCATGTCGCCGACATTGCGATAGAAGAACCGGAAATCGTAAATTTCTTCCAGGACGATATAGATGAAGACCCAATTGTCCTCGATCGACGTCACCGCGCCGTGACTCCCACCGAGGATGATTTTCATCTCTTCTTCAAAGCGCTCGAACAAGGCTTCGATGATCGGCTCTTTGCCTTTGAAGTGATAATAGAGATTGCCGGGCGACATATCCAAAGCATTGGCGATATCCACCGCCGTCTGCTTGGCTTCGCCTTCAGCATTGAACAGCTCTAAGCTGACATCAAGAATACGATCGCGTGTCTTCATCTGTTTCGGTTCGCGCATAGGCAGAATGGCCTGTTTCGAAACTGTATTTGACAGTAAAAGGTCAATATGGAACGAATTTGATCGGGCAAGGTTATTCAATTTTAGACTCTTAACCATAAGAGCAAGCCTTGTGCCGAATGGGGTCGCCCCCCGTTCTGGGAGGAAATCGGAGGCATATATGAGCAAGACTGCGGACTATATCGGGCAGGCAGCTGCGGACTCGACCAATGCGTTGAACCCGCTTTTGGGCGGACTGAACCGTCAAGAATTATTGGGATCGGTGGCCATGATGTTGCGCCGAACCAGCATCTCCCCGATGGCCAATGCCAAGTTTGCCGGCAAGATGGCGAAAGAGTCTTACGATATTGCCATGGGCAAATCCGAGCGCGCACCGGAGCGCTCCGACAAACGCTTCCGCGACCCGGCATGGGCCAATAATCCTTTCTACAAGCGCGGCATGCAAACCTATCTCGCAATGCAAGAACATCTCGAAGACTGGGTCGGCGATCTTAAGCTTGGCGATATGGAGCACGCGCGCGCTGCTTTTGTGATGAACATGATCACGGATGCAATATCGCCTACCAACGCACTTGCGACCAATCCGGCCGCCAAGAAACGTGCGATCGATAGTGGCGGCCTCTCGCTCATCAAAGGTCTGCAGAACGCTTATGAAGACCTGACGCAGAATGGCGGCATGCCGAGTCGCGTCGACAAAAGTCCGTTCGTCATAGGCGAGAACGTTGCGATCACACCGGGCAAAGTCGTCTGGAAGAATGAGATGATGGAACTCATTCAATACACGCCGACGACCGAAGAAGTGCGCGAGATCCCATTCCTCAGCATCCCGCCGCAGATCAATAAATTCTATGCCAGCGACTTGGATCCAATCACATCGATCGTCCAATTCCTTTTGAAGAACGGCTTCCAGACCTTCATCATTTCCTGGCGAAACCCAACCAAAGAACATCGCGACTGGGGCCTGTCAGACTATGTCGACAGCCTGATCCAGTGCACTGAAGTGATCAAAGAGATCACCGATAGCGATAAGATCAATATCTCTGGCGCGTGCTCAGGTGGGATTACGACCGCCACCTTTGCCAGCTTGCTCGCCGCTGCTGGTGATGACCGGATCAATTCGCTCACGCTGCAAGTCTGCGTGCTCGACCCTGAGCAAGACGATAGCGAAATGGGCCAAATGGTGTCTGAGCGCAGTCTTGAGATCGCGCGGCGCTACTCTCGACGCAAGGGCATCCTGAAAGGCGATGACCTCGCCCGCATGTTTGCTTGGATGCGCCCGAACGATCTGGTTTGGAATTATGTCGTCAATAATTACCTGATGGGTGAAGATCCACCGCCCTACAATGTCCTGTTTTGGAATGACGATTCGACCAATCTGCCGGCGCAATTACACTCTGATTACCTGGATTTCGGCCTAACGAAGCCGTTTTCGAACCCAGGTCAGGTCGAAGTCGCCGGCCATATGGCGGACCTCACCAAGGTCGATGTCGACCTGTTCTTGGTCGCGGGCGTCACCGATCATATTACCCCATGGAAAGCGGCCTATCGCTCGACCGGCCTTTTTGGCTCTGAAAACATTGAATTTATTCTTTCGAACTCAGGTCATATCCAATCCTTACTCAACCCCCCCGGTAATCCAAAGGCAAAATACTTTCGTAATGCGAGTATTGAGGCTACAGCTGATGAATGGGCCGCCGGAGCTGAGGAAGTTGCTGGATCCTGGTGGACCCGTTGGGCAGAATGGCTGCATGAACATGCTGGCGATATGAAGCCCGCACCGAAAGAAGGCGGATCAGAGCGGTTCCAACCGCTCTATGATGCGCCAGGGAAATACGTGTTCGACTAGGGGCAAGAAGACCTTCGCGCGGCACTGACAGGAAAAGGAGGCCCGAATGGCCACCAGAAAAGCCGCGGGCGCCGCCAAAACGCGATTGCCTGAAATCAGTATGGAAACCGTCGGCGCGCATACGGTCCGCGTCGGCTATTGGCCTGCGCCGCGTCGCACAGACAAACGCCCTTTGCTCTTTTTCAACGGCATTGGCGCCAATATGGAGCTTGCCTTCGGACTGGGTGAGTGGATCCACGACCGCGAGATTATAACGTTTGACATGCCGGGCGTCGGTGAAAGCCCGCCTGCCAAGTTTCCGTATCGTCCATGGATGATGGCCCGCGTTGCACGTGAACTCTGTGATCGCTTTGGCATGGGCGATGTCGACGTCATGGGCGTCTCCTGGGGCGGCGCCATGGCGCAGCAATACGCGTTTCAGTATCGCAAGTCTGTGGGCAAGCTGATCCTCTGTGCCACGACAGCTGGTATGACCATGGTGCCTGGGAAAGTCTCAGCCATCTCAAAAATGGCGGATGCACGGCGCTATACCGACCCTGATTACATGAAAAAGAATTTTGAGACTCTCTATGGCGACGAAGCTGGCGGCGGCTCATCTAGCCACATCAAGAACCTCAAGCCTCCAGCTCCAATGGGCTATGTCTATCAGCTGACGGCTTTTTTGGGATGGTCGTCCCTTCCCTTCATACGGTTTTTGAAAATGCCGACCTTAGTCATGGCCGGTGATCGTGATGCGATTGTTCCAATGGCGAACGCGCATATTCTCAATTTCGGTCTACCCAATGCGCGCTTGCACGTCATCGAAGATGCGGGCCATCTCTTCCTCGTCACGAAGGCTGAGGAAACGGTCGGCGAGATCCTAGACTTCCTGGATGAGCCAATGGAAGCGATGCAGCCG
>JBCBBY010000009.1:45247-67712 GCA_038531195.1 Pseudomonadota bacterium | reverse complement strand
GCCGAGCGAGTTTCCGATTTTGCGAATTTTTACGCGATCTGACACAAGCGCACTCCGTTGTTAGAACAATTGTTATAACACACTTGCGTGCATTCCCAAAACACCCGCGCGTCACCCGACCGCGTCAGTTTCCGGGCTGCGCTAACAATTCCAACAACGCATCTCGCTCAAGATAAAAATCACTCGCAACCCATGCCATGGCCACACGGCTGAGCGCTTTGCCAATGTCTTCGCCTTTTAAGCCCGCTGCCAAAGCGTCGTCTCCGCCAATCGGGAAATCCGGTCGTCGCCATGCGCGCACCGCCGCGAGCAAATCGCGCACATCTGCACTCGCGAGCATCGCGCGATCCACAACCGCTTGCTTGCCGTGCCAATACAGCGTCGCGCGTAGATCTTTTGACGCCATTCCGACGGGGTTCGGCAAATTGTCCGCCGCCCACATGGTCAGTCGCGCTTTTTCGTCATTGGAGAGCCGCAGCGCGCTCGAGGTTTGCTGCACAGCCAAAGCCGAGCAGGGCAGCAATGCCATCAACCGCAACATAGCGTCCGGCTGCACGCCAGTAAGCTGCTCCGTTAACTCCAAATCATGCAGTGTCTCTACGCCGTGATGCTCCGGCAAAACCGCATCCAAAACACCGCTCTCACCCATCGCCTGGACGGCAACGCGCGGCGCCGGCGCTGACAGCAGTTTTTTCAGCTCTTTCCAAATCCGCTCGCGGGCAATTTTCGCAAGGCCATCTCGCTGGCGCTGACAGGCGGCAAGTCCATCCGCGTCCATTTCAGCGCCATACCAAGCATTGAACCGAAAGAAGCGAAGGATGCGCAAATAGTCTTCGCGAAGCCTCTGATCCGCATCGCCAATAAAAATCACACGCCCCGCCAGCGCGTCCTCGTAGCCACCGCCAACGGGGTCGAAAATCTGGCCATTCGGCGCCGCATAAAGCGCATTCAAGCGAAAGTCGCGGCGCTGGGCATCCTCGGCCCAATCCTCGGTGAACGCGACCACCGCGCGGCGTCCATCGGTTTCCACATCGCGGCGAAGACTGGTAATCTCATACGGTTCACCGGTCACAATGGCGGTCACCGTCCCATGCTCAATCCCGGTCGGTATGGCTTTGATTTTTGCAGTTTTGAGAGCTGCGAGCGTTTCTTCGGGCCGCAATTGGGTGGCGATGTCGATATCGTCGACCGGGCGTCCCATAATCGCGTTGCGGACGCAGCCGCCAACAAAGCGCACGCCACCCGGACGCGCCGCTTCCAACGCCGCAATGACTTGCTGCGTCGCTGGCGCGGTGAGCCAATCAGCCGTCAGTGGTTGCAATGGGGTCTGTGGCCTCATCCACAGTCACGGGCGCGGCATCGCATTCGATTTTTTGCGCTGGAATAATTTCACCATCCACGATTTCAGACGGCAAGTAACAAGGTTCTTCGCCAATCCGGTCGATGACAATCAAAACCACCCAGCTGCCGAGGGCCAGGCCGAGCCCCGACCCAAACAAGGCCCGGATCGGCCAAGGTTTTCTTCCCTCTTGTTCCGCCTCGGTTATCGCAATGCGATAGATGCCAAACAGAATGAATGGCAGGAAAAACAGAACCATCTGTAGTAAAATTCGTGGTCCCACGCGGGTTCTCCTTACGACTCGTACAGGTTTACATATAGATCACGAATGATCCCCGCCGTCACACCCCAGATGCGGAATCCTTGCCAAGGCATCTCGGTATATTCGCGGTGTTTGCCCTTATAAAAAGCTGTTCCTGTCTGATAGTTAGCGGTGTTGAACAGAAAATCGAGTGGGGCTTCGAACACATCCGCGACCTCTGTTGGATCCGGCCGCGCGACAAAATCTGGCGGCAAGACGCCAAGCACAGGCGTAATCCGGAAGGCAGTGCCCGTGACATACGGCGCTGAGCGGGCAATCAATTCGACGGTTTGCGGCACAACGCCGACTTCTTCTTCGGCCTCTCGCAGCGCGGCCGCGACCTCATCCGTATCGACTGCGTCCACTTTGCCACCTGGGAATGCGACTTGCCCCGGATGTGAAGCCATGGTGTCAGGCCGCTGTGTCAGCAAGGCCGTTGGCCCGGATGGGCGGGGAATCACCGGAATCAGGACCGCGGCGTCGCGAATCGACGTCAAACGATCTTCGTCGACATAATCGAGATCACCAACCTCTGCGAGCGCGCCCTCACCCGATATCGGGTCAAGCCGGTCGCTGGCGCGCGACAGAAAATCATCCAAAGTGGTAAAACTCATCAGGCCGCGGGCCCCAATTCGAAAAACTGCCCGCTCGACCACACGCCAAGCTGTCCAGCGCTGCCTTCATAGGCTTCGGCCATATTCGCAAGTTCATAAAAGACGGGCCGTGAGAGCTTCGCCTCCAAACGGTCGCGGATCAGAACGTATGGACTAGGCTCCAGCGTTTCCGGATCGGTCTCCACGCGGATCGGCAAATCTAGGCCCGCTGTTACGACGTCCCCAAGATTGGTCGTAAAGGCCAACACTTGCTCACGTCCGGGGTCGCCCAAGCGGTCGACCCGAATCGCAACAAATGGGGCATCTTCGACGTGAACGATGACTTTTTCATACGGCGTGACGAGATAGATCTGACCATCATCATCTTTACGCAAAATGCGGGAAAACAGCTTCACCAGCCGTTCGCGCTTAATTTTCGTACCTTCATGCCACCACGAGCCATCCGCGCGGATTTCCATCTGAATATCCCCGCAATTTTGCGGGTTCCACGCATGCACAGGGGGCAGCGGACCATCCAAGCCGTCTGGAACCACGGCATTCAAGACATCTTCCAAGGAAATGACAGAATTTCCATTAGATTTCATGTGGTGCTCCGCCATCTTCTCGCCTAGACCTAGTGCGACTAGTGTAGATAGTGAAGATGGAGCGCTCATGGCAGAGGACAATCCAGCGATTGTTGCAGAGGCGGAAGCCGCCGGAGAAACGCTTGCAAAAGTGAAATCCGAGATCGGAAAAGCCGTGTTCGGGCAAGACCGCGTGATTGAACTGGCTTTGTCAGCAATTTTAGCTGGCGGGCACGCCCTTTTGATCGGTGCTCCGGGCCTCGCAAAGACCCGACTGGTCGAAGCGATCGGGACCGCACTCGGCCTGGACAATGCCCGCATTCAGTTCACACCGGACCTGATGCCGGGTGATATTCTCGGCTCTGAAGTGCTGGATGAAGGCGCCGATGGCAGCCGCGCCTTCCGTTTCATCAAAGGCCCGATCTTTACGTCGCTATTGATGGCCGATGAGATCAACCGCGCCTCGCCGCGCACGCAGTCTGCGCTTTTGCAAGCGATGCAGGAGAAACACGTGACCGTGGCCGGCGTGCGCTATGACCTGCCCGCGCCCTTCCATGTCCTGGCGACGCAGAACCCGATTGAGCAAGAAGGCACGTATCCGCTGCCAGAAGCGCAGCTCGACCGCTTCTTGCTAAAAATCGATGTCACCTACCCAGATCTCGACACAGAACGCCAAATCCTGATCAAAACGACCGGCGGCGAAGAAGAGGCGGTGAGCACCGCTTTGTCGGCTGAGGACCTGATCGGCCTGCAAGCGCTGGTGCGCAAAATGCCGGTTGGGGAGAGCGTGTTGAACGCCATCCTATCGCTTGTCCGCGATGCGCGCCCAGAGCAAAGTGATGATGAGCGCGTCCGCCGCTTTGTCGATTGGGGCCCGAGCCCCCGTGCTGGCCAAGCTTTGATGCTTGCTTGCCGCGCCCGCGCGCTCATTCGCGGCCGGCTATCGCCAAGTTTAGAAGATGTAGAGTCCCTCGCCGAACCATGCCTCGCACACCGTATGGGCATGCGTTACGACCCAACTGGTGAAGCCCCCGGGCTGAATCGATTGATTGATGAACTCGTGAAAAAGGCTGCTTAAATATGCGCATTGTTCTGACCGCTGCGACCCTCGCCCTTGTCACTGCCTGTAGTCAGGTGGATCCCATTCCTGAGGAGGAGAAAGCTGAGATCGATTGCCTCGCCGCAATCACCGTCGTGGAAATCACTGATGCCATCCGCGACGGGGCTGCCAATGGCACCGACCCTGCTGAGCTTCAGAATATCAAACCGGATGCGATCGCATCGGCGATCGAAAAACTCGAAGCCAAATATGCTGGCGAGATGGACTCCGCCTATCTTGAATATGACATCAATCACCGCCTCGATAAGATCCAAGACGTGCTGAATAATCGCGATCCCGATTCTGACGCCACGCAGGTCATGAATGACACGCTGGCGCTCGGTAAGTCCTGCACGTTCGGGAGCTAAGCCTTAGAGTGATCTCCCTATCCACGCTCCGCGCTGATGCCGAAGCTCTTGCCCGCCAACTGCCCGGCCTGTCTCTGCAGGCCGCAGCGGCGGACGTGATTCATCCGGGGGCGGCTGGCCGCAAACGATCCGGGTCGGGGGAGCAATTCTGGCAATATCGTCGCTACGCTCAGACCGATGCCGCCGAACGCATCGATTGGCGGCGGAGCGCGCGCGGGGACGAGTATTTCGTGCGCGAGACGGAGCTCGAGACGGCCCGCACCATTCTTTCTTGGGTCGACCCACATCCAGGCTTTGATTGGTCGAGCGATCCAGGACGAGAGACGAAAGCTGATCGCGCCCGCACGGTGCTGCTGGCACAGAGCATCCTCTTCGCCAAACAAGGTGAACGGATCGGGCTGATATCAGGCAACCGACCGCCGAGCCTCGGCAAATCAGCGCCAGATAAACTCGCGGAAGACTTGATCGGCACGGGTGCCCCTTCGCTCGAACCGCCGCGCACGCAAGCGCTCGCCGTAATTGCCAGCGACTTTTACGACGGCGCCGACGCTTGGCGGGCCCGCTTAGCTCCCTTGGCGCAAACGTGTCGGCATGGCGTTCTATTTGCCGTCAGCGACCCAATCGAACACGATTTTCCATTTTCAGGTCGGACCAAGTTTAGCCGCCCCGGCAGCACGCTTGACCGCCTTTTTGGACGCGCAGAAACCGTGCGCGAGACCTATCTTGAGAAATTGAGCGCGCATGAAAAAGCCCTGAGCGATCTCGCGGCACATATGGGCTGGGCACTGGTCAAGCATCGCACCAACGAGACCGCGCTAAGCGGCGCGGCAGCTGTTCTAGCCGCCCTCGAAAAATTTGGGAGCAAAGCATGACGCTTGGCCCCTTCTTGTTTATGGCCCCGCTCACGCTGCTTGGGCTGATCGCTTTGCCGATCATTTGGTACATTTTGCGGGCGACGCCGCCGAGCCCAAAACTGGCGCAGTTGCCAAGCCTTCGCTTGTTAGATGGCGTCGACCCGAAAGAAGAAGAACCTTCGCGCACGCCCTGGTGGGTTTTGCTGCTCCGGATTGGCGCTGCAGTTTTGGCGATCCTTGGGCTCGCGCAACCGATTTACGCCCCGAATGCGAGCAGCGCGGATGCGACGGACGGTCCTGTGCTTGTAGTGATCGATGACGGTTGGACGAGCGGCCAACGCTGGGGCGAGCTGCGCTCGGCTGCCTTGTCCGCACTCGATGGCGAGGCGCGCGATACGCCCGCCCACATTCTCCTCACCGCGCCGCGGGCCTTACCGGGTGATCCCAGTGAGCGATTAGACCGCGCCGCTTATGAAGCCCGGATTCGGTCATTGCAGGCCCAGCCTTGGGGCGTCGATCGCAGCGCCGCTCTGGAGCAATTGACGCAGAGCCGCTTGCAACCTGGGCGCATTCTTTGGCTGACGGACGGCTTCGATCCCGAAACCGCCGAGCCGTTCGGGCGCGCCTTGGCGGAGCTTGCCCCGCTCTCAATCTATGCCGCACCTCCGCGCGGCCCTATGGCGCTGACCCGGCTGAGCGCGGACGCTCAAGGGGTCAGCGTGACGGCGAGCCGCGCCGACCGAGATGCACCTTCCGCCCATTTCGTTTCAGCCTTGACCCTAGACGGCGCAGCGCTCGCCACTGCAGAGCTAGATTTCATCGCTGGCGCCCGCGACGCGACGGCAATTTTTTCACTGCCGCCTGCGGCCTTGTCGCGGATCTCGCGGTTTCAAGTTACCGGTTCAGCAACAGCCGGCACGGTTTGGCTATGGGACAGCGCTGATCGCTCGCGGCGCGTTGGCTTGGTGAGTGGCGACAGCACAGCGCAGCCGCTGCTCTCCGACATACACTATGTGCGTAAAGCCCTCGAACCCTTCGCCACGATTTCTGAAGGCGAGCTAAGCGACCTGATCGCTGAAAACCCTGATGCGATCATCCTGACCGATATTGGCCAGATCGATGGCGATGCGCGCGACACCCTGATCCAGTGGATCGAAGAGGGCGGCGCCTTGATCCGTTTTGCAGGACCGCGCATGGCCGGACCGCAAGTCTCGAGCCGCGGGGACGATCTCGTCCCAGCGCCGCTGCGGCGCGCGTCTCGGGCGATTGGCGGTACGCTCACTTGGGAAGAACCACAGCCACTTGGAACCTTTCCTGAAGCGTCCCCTTTCGCAGGCCTAGATCCCCCCGAAGATATTCGCGTGCGCCAACAAGTCTTAGCGCGCCCCGGTCCTGAGCTCGCCCGCCGGACATGGGCCCGTCTTGCTGATGGCAGCCCCTTGGTCACCGCAGACCGCCGCGGCGAGGGGACGTTGATCCTGTTCCACGTCACCGCCGGTCCAGATTGGTCAGACCTACCTTATGCCGGCATTTTCGTGGAGATGTTGCGCCGATCCATCGCAGCCGGACGCGGCGAAGCCATCAGCGATGAGGACGGTCTCTACACGCCGGTTCTGTCGCTGTCTGGCAATGGGCGGCTCTCGCAACCAAGCGCGGGGGCCACGCCGCTGCAGGCAGCAGACTTTGGAGTTGTTGTTCCATCCGAAGCCCACCCCCCTGGCTTGTATCAAGGCCCGGCCGGGACCCGCGCGCTCAACGTTGCGCCGGAATACACGCCGATCCCAGTTACGAACTGGCCGGCCTCAGCAATCTTGCTGGGCGACACTGAGGCTCGTAGCATCCGCTTGGGCGGCGTGCTCCTTGGCATCGCTTTGGCGCTGCTATGTGTGGATTTGATCGTCGCGCTGGCGCTCGCGGGGCGCCTTCCCGCGCTGCGGCGTCCGGCAATTTCGGCGATCGCTCTGTTGGGCGGGCTCACGATTGTCACACCGGACACAGCCTTCGCACAAAGCCTCTTCGACACGTCGAATGAACAAGGGCTCGACAAAGAGATCGCTGCCGCGTTGGAAATGCGATTGGCCTATATCGAAACGGGCGATGCAAGCGTGGACCGGGCGACCAAAGCGGGCTTGGAGGGCCTCAGCCTCGTCCTCTTCCGTCGTTCCAGCGTCGAACCCGCAGCGCCGCATGCGGTCGATCCGGAAACCGATGCACTGGATGTCTATCCAGCCCTGTTTTTGTCTCTGCCCGAGAATCCTGAACCATTTAGTGAAACCGCGGTTGCCCGTCTCAACGCCTATATGCGCAATGGCGGCGCGCTGTTCATCGATACGCGGCGCGGCGGCACCATTGGCGGCGGCAATAGTTTTGATGGGCTGGACCAGATCCTCGCAGGACTGGACACGCCGCCCCTCGCACCGGTGCCGGATGATCACGTTTTGACGCGCTCTTACTATCTGATCCAATCCTTCCCCGGGCGCTATGAGAACCGAAACTTATGGATTGAAGCGACCGGCGCCGCAGAGAAAACCGAGCGCCGCGGCGACGGCGTGAGTCGGCTCTTCGTAGGCGACGCGGATTATCTCGCCGCTTGGGCCGTGGATGAGCGCGGGCGCCCGCTGTATTCGGTCGATGGCGGCGATGTCCAGCGCGAGCTTTCGGTGCGGTTTGGCGTCAATCTGATCATCTACATCCTGACGGGAAATTATAAAGAAGATCAGGTCCACATCCCGGCGCTCCTCGAACGTCTTGGAGAAGACGAAGGTGTGGGAGACTTTGAAGATGAGGGTGAGGTCGAGCCATGATCGAAGCTTCCCGTCTCTCCTTTGATCCGCTTCTCGGTTGGCCGCTCTTTTGGACACTCGCTGCGATATGTGCGGTCACGCTGCTCGTTTATATTATTGCGTTCCGAAAAGCCTGGCTGACACGCGGTTTAGCTGCTGCCTTTGGTCTGCTCGCTTTGTCGAATCCCGCGATCGTCGAAGAAGAACGCGAGCCCCTGCCATCCGTCGCGGCGATCGTGGTCGATCGATCCGACAGTATGAGTTTCGGCGCCCGCGAGACGATTGCCAGCGACGCGCTCAATGCCCTGCGCGAGGAATTAGAGGCCAATGCCGCGATCGATCTGCGCGTCATCGAAACAGAAACCCAAGGCGACGGCACCCGCCTGATCGGCGCCTTAGAGGGCTTGATGGCGGATGTCCCACGCGATCGCATTGCTGGCGCGATCCTGGTCACGGATGGCCAAGTCCATGACGTGCCTGCCAATCTCTCCCGCATCCGCGAGCTCGGCCCAGTTCACGCCTTGATCACCGGCGACCCCGACGCCAGCGATCGGCGCATCACGCTCGTCGAAGCCCCGAATTTCGACATTGTCGGAGATGAGGCCGAATTCATTGTCAGGATTGATGATCCTGAAGGCGGATCGGTTCCGCTGACCTATTCCATGAATGGCGGGCGCAGTCAGGCGGAATATATCGAAGCCGGAGAAGACACGAGTATTTTCATCGAAGTCGAACGGCGCGGTGATAATATTGTCGTCTTCGAAACGCCCGCGGGCACGCAAGAACTGACGCTCGCAAACAATCGCACGGCCGCCACCATATCAGGCGTGCGCGATGGATTGCGCGTCCTGCTGGTCACCGGGCGCCCAAACGCCTCTGGCCGGGTTTGGCGAGATTTGCTCAAATCCGACCCATCCGTCGACTTGGTCCACTTCACCATCCTGCGCCCGCCCTACAAGCGCGACATCACCCCTTTGGAGGAAATGGCGCTGATCGCATTTCCGACCGAGGAATTGTTCGAAGAAAAGCTCGATGGCTTCGATCTCATCATTTTCGATCAGTATGAGCGGCGCGGCGTCATCACCATGGGCTACCTTGCTGATGTGGCGCGCTATGTGGATGAAGGCGGCGCTTTGCTCGTGATCGCAGGTGAAAGTTTTGCCGGACCTGCAAGCCTCGCGCGGACGCCGCTCGCGGGCATCTTGCCAGCGCTCCCGACGGGCGAAGTGATCTCGCAGGATGTCGAACCCACATTGTCGAGCGAAGGCCTTCGCCACACCATCACGGAGGACTTTGCCGGGCTCTCTTGGGGCAAATGGCTGCGCTATATTCAAGCGCGCGCGGACACCGGGGATGTGCTCATGCGGACCCAAGATGGCGCGCCGCTTTTCGCCGTCGACCGCGTCGGTGACGGCCGCGTGGCGCAGCTGCTCTCAGACCAGATCTGGCTCTGGGCACGCGGCTATGATGGCGGCGGTCCGTTCTCGGACTTGATCCGTCGATCCGTCCATTGGCTGATGAAAGAACCGGAATTGGATGAGCGACAACTGCAATTGCTGGCGCAAGGCGATACCGTGCGCGCCAACTTGCGCACCCTGTCAGATCGCGCAGCGCCTTTGATCATCGAGAAACCCGATGGCAGCTTTTTAGAGCCCGCCTGGCGCTCAGATGGCCCAGGCAGCTATAGCGCCGAAGTGCCCGTCGATCAGCTTGGTCTCTATCGCGCACAATCTGGCGGTCTGGATGCGGTGGCGCTCAACGGTCCCGCCAACCCCCGCGAGTTCGCGGCCTTGGAAGCGACCGGCGACATCTTGCGTCCGCTGACCGAGACCTCTGGCGGCGGCGTGTATGCCCTCGAACGGCCAGGTCAGTTGCCCGATATTCGCATGGTCAGCCGCAGCGCCGATGCCAGCGGTGGGAGCTGGCTCGGCTTACGCGAACGCGGGGCTTATGCGGTACGCAGCTCAACGAGCCTGCCGCTGCTGCCAGGCTTGCTGGCTATCGGCTTGATTTTGCTGGCCTTGCTGGCGGCTTGGCGACGCGAAGGGCGTTAAGCTGAAAACGCTCATCCCGCGCTCACTTCAATTTCAGCCGCCCCGATGACAACGCCGTCAGCATCGACCGAAACCAAAGACCATCGCCCTGGCGGCAAGAGGAGCGGTATATCTTCGCCAGGCGATAGGACCAGCCGTTCTATAGGGGCGTGTTCAAGCGCAGCCCCGGGAGGCCGTGCCTCGATCAAGATTGGCCCATCGGTCGGTCGCAGCTTGGCTGGCACCTCGACAAAACGATCTCCCAGCTCAACGCGGTAAGCAGGCCGGTTGCGTTGCATCATTTTCGGCGGAAGACCAATGAGGTAGTCTGTATATTTCTCAATCTGTTTGCCATCGTGATTGACCGCTTGCGTGCTCAAGACCGGTACGCCTGTCTCACTTCGACAATAGGTCAGGCTAATCGTGAGCGGGTCTATCCCCGTCTTCGCCTTTAGCCTTGCTGCCATCCACGGCATAGCGTCCGGGACCGGCGGCGGAAATTCTGCCACATGACCATGTCCAACATGCACGATGAGCTTCGCGTCCGGGTTTTGGCCTAGTACGGCGTCAATCAAATTATTCGCTTGCGCTTCTTCACGGTCGTTCATTTGCTTTTTGACGTCATCACTGAAGTAATCGACTTGGTCCGGGCGGGCTTCATAAGCCACCAATTCATAGCCGAGCGTTCGTAAACGGTGAATGCTGCGCGCAAACATCGGTTCGCTTGCATAGTATCCCTCTCCCGCGCGCGGATAGCCCTCACCGTTAACGATCTCCGGCCTGAACGCCTCAGCTGCGTAATGGGTAAAGCCTTTTTCTCGGAGGCGCGCCGCCAAGTCTCCAATGAACAGTCGATGGCTGGGCTCAGCGTGATGTTCATTGATGATGATCAAAGAATGCGTGTCCGCAAGCTCGACAATTTGGTCCAACGCAGGTCGCGGTTCACCGGGCTCGCAAACGAGGCGGTCAGGCTGGAAGTGCGGTCGGTGAATCTGCTTGTGAACATCTTCTCTGCCAGCCGAGGCGGCGTCCTGAGAAAGGATTCCCAGATCCCACGCATCTTCATCTTTAGCGACATCTAAGATCGTTGTCGCGCGCTCGATCATCTCGGCCCTTCTTTCGGCCTCATACTCTGAAAATTGAGGCAGTTCGACAGGCGGCGGCTGACTGATGCACGCGCTCAGGACCACTAAAGAAGACACCCCCCAGATGCGTTTCATGACGACTCTCCCATCTCGTCCCGATCACTCACTCAGTGAAAAACTATTGTGTAATTATATTACTATTTCCGCCCTCTCTGCAAGGCAAATTTGGCGAGCGGGCATCGTTTCTGTTTTTTCAATACGCTGGGATCAGCAGAATGGGGGCTGTTTCCTTGATCTCAAATCGGACTAATCTCGAGAAGTGAGGGGAGCCAAACATGCGCAATGAAATCGCCAAACATTTAGATCATGACCCGGACTTCGAGTGGCGCGGTCAGAGCGTTTCGCGGATTGAGAACCTCTCCGACATCGTGTTTGCCCTGGCGCTTGGTATGATGCTCTTTGGCGGGCCGCCCCCGCAGACATTTTCCGAGCTGGTGCACTTCCTCGTCTCGATCATCCCGGTGACCGCGAGTTTCATCATCCTTTTCATGATGTGGAACGCACATTTTGTATTTTTTCGGCGCTATGCTTTGGCCGACAATACGATCGTCTTGATCAATTCCGCGCTGCTCTTGATGGTGCTGTTTACCGCCTACCCTCTGCGGTTCATCTTCGACAGTTTCTTTTGGTACATTATCGGCTCTGCGACTGGGAACTATTCCCAGCTCCTAGAAACCGAGATGGACATCATCAACTCCGCCCGCAGCATGGCCTTTTTCGGGGCGGGTTATGCGGTCATCTACACGCTGTTCAGTTTCATGTACGCGCATGCCGTGCGCAAAGCAGATCTGATCGGATTGTCCCAGCAGGAGATCCTGATCACGCGCCAAACCGTTTGGATCTTCCGCGGCGAAGTCGTCATCGCCATTGGCGTGATTTGCGCCGCGCTCTTCACGCCGATGGGGCCATTTGCCGGCGGGTTGATGATGCTCAATTGGCCGAACGCGTATCTGATGAATTACGCCGTCGAGAAATTTGATAAGAAACCTGCAGCAAGCGTGATCCAGGGCGGACCGGACGCCTAAGCGCTCAAGTGCGCCACCACGCGGCGCGTATGCGGCGCCGTTCGGTGCTCGAACAAATAGACTCCCTGCCAGGTCCCAAGCACCAATCGCCCGTCTGAGACTGGTATCGACAGCGCCGTTTGCGTCAACGCCGCCTTGATATGCGCCGGCATGTCATCCGGGCCTTCGGCGCGGTGTTGCAGATAAGACATCGAGGGGTCGTCAGTGTCTGGCACCAAGCGTTTGAAAAACGCATCAAGGTCCGTTTGCACATCCGGATCGGCGTTTTCTTGGATCACCAATGAACACGAGGTGTGTTGGCAGAACAGCGTTAAAAGTCCCATCTCGATGGTCTGATCGCCAACGAAGGATGCAACATCGCGCGTAAATTCGTAGAGTCCCGATCCCGCTGTAGAGAGCTTAAAAACGGTCTGCATGACGATGCCCTAAGCCAAGAAAAAAGCGGCCCGAAGGCCGCTTTCTCAATCTCTCTACGTGTCCAAGAAGCTGCGCAGCTTCCGGCTGCGGCTTGGATGCTTCAGCTTGCGCAGCGCTTTCGCCTCAATCTGGCGGATCCGTTCGCGTGTCACTGAGAATTGCTGACCGACCTCTTCCAATGTGTGGTCGGTGTTCATGCCGATGCCGAAACGCATGCGCAGCACACGCTCTTCACGCGGTGTCAGCGAGGCGAGGACGCGGGTCGTCGTCTCACGCAGGTTCGATTGGATCGCGGCGTCGACCGGCAGAAGTGCCGCTTTGTCTTCGATGAAGTCGCCGAGGTTTGAATCTTCATCGTCGCCAATGGGAGTCTCAAGCGAGATCGGCTCTTTGGCGATTTTCAGAACCTTGCGGATCTTCTCCAGCGGCAGGCCAAGCTTCTCCGCCAACTCTTCTGGCGTCGGCTCGCGGCCAATCTCGTGCAGCATCTGGCGCTGTGAGCGGACAATCTTATTGATCGTCTCAATCATATGCACCGGAATACGGATCGTCCGGGCTTGGTCGGCAATCGACCGGGTAATGGCCTGACGGATCCACCAGGTCGCATAGGTCGAGAATTTATAGCCGCGGCGATATTCAAACTTATCCACCGCCTTCATCAGGCCGATATTGCCTTCTTGGATCAGATCCAGGAATTGCAGGCCGCGATTGGTGTATTTCTTAGCGATCGAGATCACCAAGCGCAGGTTGGCTTCAACCATTTCCTTCTTGGCGATGCGCGCTTCGCGTTCCCCTTTTTGGACGCGTTGGACGATCTTGCGATAGTCATCGATCGGGATACCGATCTCTTGCGCGACCATTTGGATCTCGCCGCGAATATCATCGATCTTGTCGGCTTCGCGCTCGGTGAAGCGAGCCCACTTTTTCGACATGCCGGTGACATCCTCGATCCAGTTTGGATCAAGCTCGCGGCCGAAATAATTCTTGAGGAATTCAGAGCGTGGCACGCCATGCGCATCGGCAAGACGCATCAACTGGCCTTCAAGGCCCATCAGCTTCTTATTAATCGCATAGAGCTGTTCCACCAACGCTTCGATCCGCGCATTGTTGATGTGCATCGTCTTGAGCTCATCGACAATGTTTTGCGAAATGCCGGTGTAATTCTCTTGGTCTTTGGGGGTCAGGCCTTTGCCGGCCATCCGGCGCGAGACCAGCTTCTCTTGCAGCTTACGGAATTTCGCAAACCCAGCAGCGATCTCGTCCAGCTTATCGAGCACGCCTTCGCGCAGTTCAGCTTCCATGCCAGACATAGACATGGCCGCGCCTTCTTCCTCGTCCTCGCGCTCTTCGCGGGCGTGGCGCTCTTCAACGGTCTCGTTTTCGCGGGCTTCGGCTTCTTCTTCGTCGAGCTCGTCTTCTTCTGGCGCTGGGTTTTCAGCGCCATAGGTCGCTTCAAGATCGATCAGGTCGCGCAGCAAGATGCGCTCATTCACGAGCTCGTCGCGCCAAACCATCATCGCTTCAAAGGTCAGCGGCGATTCACAAAGGCCGCGGATCATCGCGTCTCGGCCTGCTTCGATACGCTTCGCGATCGCAATTTCGCCTTCGCGTGACAAAAGCTCCACGGCGCCCATTTCGCGCAGATACATGCGGACGGGGTCATCGGTGCGGTCAGACCCGCGGGCATTACCTTTTTTCGCGACGGCGCCGGTTGTGCTCGTTGTCGCCACAGCGGTCGACTTGGTGGCGGCCTCGCCCTCTTCTTCGCTATCAACGACGGTGATGCCTTGCTCAGACAGCATGGCCATCGTGTCCTCGATGCGATCAGATGAGAGCTCATCCTCAGGCAGAATTTTGTTTAGCTGCTCAACCGTCACATAGCCTTTGGCTTTGGCGTCTTTGAGAAACTTTTTGACTTTGGTGTCGCTAAGATCGAGGACCGGACGGTCTTCATTATCTTCTAGTACTGCTTCCGCTTTGGCTTTCGCCATGTATCGCTCCTGTCCGCTGCGCGCGATGTCGCAACATACAATTTCAATTCCGTAAAAGCTGGATCAGTTTTGATCTGCTTCTTCGGCCGCCTCATTGAGCCGCGCTGTGCGAGCCCGTCTTTCCGACACAAGTCTATGGCGATGGCGCGCATCCTCGAGAGTGGCAAATGCCTCTCCGGAATGACGGCCGGCCGCGTCCGTGCCTTCAGGGCGTGCATACTGCTCTAGGGCGATCAGCCATTCCCGCTCCTCTGACCCACCTTGGGGAATTTCTGGGATGTCGGGATAGTTTGTTAACAGTTCTGCAGCGCGCAATTTTCCAAGGCTTTCTAAATGGTTGCTGAGCGCCCCGCGGTCAACACCTGATTCAGCAGTATTTTCGCTGATTAGAGCGTCACGTATGGCCGAAACGTCGGGATCTGGAAATTCCGCAACGGCAAGGGCTTCAAACCCGATCTCCGCAAGGTGGTGATGATCAACCGCCCGCACAACCAATCCGAGCCCTCGTGTTTTTGCTGGCGGGCCGCCGCGCAAGGCTGGCGCAACGACTTTCCCGCCGCGCGATGGTTGGAAAGACCCGCCGCGATTGGCGGCGCGCAACTGCCACAAATAATCGCGCATGCGGCCTTTGAGCTCGCGTTCATAGGCGCTTTTCACAGCGCCATTCTGAATGGTGCTCGCAGCCTGTAAAAGTCGCTGCTCAAGCCCAGCCTGGCGCTCAGGCGTGTCGACCGCCTCAAGATCGCGTTCGCGGCGCCAGAGGACCTCGACCAAGGGCAGTGCGCCATCCAGCGCCTTGCCCATGGCGCCGGGGCCCTTTTCGCGGATCAAATCGTCCGGATCCATGCCGTCGGATAGGAGGCAGAAAAACACGCTGCGCCCGGGCTGCAATCCCGGCAAAGCCCGCTCAATCGACCGATACGCGGCGCCGAGCCCAGCGCGATCGCCATCAAAACACAGAATCGGTTCAGGCCCGGCGCGCCAGAGCAGGCCGAGTTGATCTTCGGTCAGCGCCGTTCCGAGCGGGGCAACTGCGGTTGGAAACCCCGCCTCGTTCAGCGCGATGACATCCATATAGCCTTCGCAGACGATCAGGCCGCCCTCATCCGTGCCGCCAAACGCCTCTCGGGCAGGTTTGTAGCGGTACAGGACGCGGGACTTATGAAACAGCGGCGTATCCGAAGAATTGAGATATTTCGGCTTCGCGTCCGGCTGCAAGGCCCGGCCGCCAAAGGCGATAACCTGACCACGTGGGTCTGCAATCGGGAACATCAAACGGCCGCGGAACCGATCGTACGGCTCGCCGCCGCCGTCTTTTTCGACCGCAAGACCCGCTTCGACGATCTCGCTCATCGAAAAGCCTTTGTTCTTCAGATGCTCAATGGTTTTACGCCAATCATCCGGCGAATAGCCGAGCCGATAGAGGCTCCAACGATCAGGGCGTAATCCGCGATTCTCTAAATATCGCCGTGCCTCAGCCCCTTCGGGTGCCCGCAAACACGCTTCATAGAAGGCCGCCGCCGCTTCACACGCCGCGTACAGGCGTTGCCGGCGATCATATTGCTCTTGGCTTTCCGGCGTCGCTTTGGGCAGCGTCATGCCCGCTTCATCTGCGAGTTTTTCGACCGCCTCCATGAATGAAAGCCGTTCGGTTTCCATCACGAATGAGATGACATCGCCGCCAATGCCAGAGGAGAAGCATTTGAAAATCTTCTTTTGGTCGTTGACGTAGAAACTCGGCGTTTTCTCATTGGTAAAGGGCGACAGGCCAACCCATTCCTTGCCTTGCTTTTTCAGCTTCACTTTCCGGCCAATCACATCCGACGGACGGATGCGCGCCTTGAGCTCGTCAACAAAGCCCTCAGGAATGCGAATGGGAGCGTTCATTTTACCTCTATAGCGTGCCTGCCGCCGGACGCGAAGCGCGCCGCTGGGATCCCTGTAAATTCAGTCTGTTCGATCGAATTTCATCGATCGAATCAATCCTTCTCTAGCCTTGATGACGTAAAAAAGGCGCAGGTGGACAATACTGTGAAGCACACGACTGATCTCTACGACGTGCCTACCGAGCGCGAATTCATCGCCAATATGGTGATGACAACCGTCGTGATGCTCGTGATCGCCGTGTTTATCGCCGTTTCGGCGACCTGGTATACCACGCGTGGGAATGAGCCACACATCCAACATCAAGCGCTGCTTACCGCAACCATCCTACCGATGATTATCGTGCCACTCTGCACCAGCATTGTCGGTTACAAGGCAAGCCGCACGCATCGCAGCCTTCTCGCGCTGTCTAAGCTTGCGCATACAGATGAAATGACGGGCCTCGCCAACCGGCGCGCGTTTATTCGGGCGGCGCATGCGCACTTTGAGAATACCAATTTCGACTATTCAGGACTCGCCTTGATGATTGTCGACCTCGATCACTTCAAGCGGGTCAACGATAAATACGGCCATGAAGCGGGCGACGAAGTTTTGATCCACGCCGCACTGCAGATTCAAAACGCCTGCTCAGACAACTGCTTGGTCGCGCGTCTTGGCGGCGAAGAGTTCGCCGTGATGATGCCGTATGACAGCGTCTCGGGGCTACACCAAAGTGCTGAAGCGATAAGAGCTCGCGTGGCGTCTTCACCTTGCGACTATCAAGGACAGACCATTCGCGTGTCTGCCAGCCTCGGCGTCGGCATCGCGCACCCACGCGACACGGTTAGCACCGTGCTGTCCCGCGCGGACAAAGCCCTTTATGACGCCAAGGATGACGGGCGCAATCAGTACAAAGTCGCCGCTTAAGGCGCTTCGGACGCAATTTCTGCCGCTGTCTCAGCCACCACGTCTTCGACCGCAAACCAATCGGCCAGCGCCTTATACATTGCAAAGCTTTGGTCATCATATGCCCGCACATACCCTTCCGGCCACGCGCTCGAGCGGGCGACGACAATATCATTCTCACGGTCGATGTAGAGGGTTTGACCATTGGCCCCGGACGCGGTGAATGTGCCGTCGGCATAGGTCCACCAGTGCCACGCATAGCCGCGGTTCGGATTGGGATGCACTTCGCCCGGCTTCAAATGCGGCTCATCAGAAACCGTGGCACGGTCGACCCAGTCACGAGGCAGGATTTGATTTCCATTCCACGTGCCGCCTTGCTCAATAAATACACCGAACCGGGCCCAGTCCCGCAGCGCCGCATTATACATGGCACCGCCAACTTCAGCGCCGTCTACCCCTGGATGATCAATGATCCACGCGCCTGAATGTTCCATGCCAAGCGGACGCCAAATTTTCTGTTCTAAATAATCCGCTGCATCCATGCCGCTCACTTTGCGGACGAGTTCGAGCAACACTTGGCTCTCGGCAGTATTATAATTGAACTTGGTGCCGGGATCATTCTCGCGTGGATAGGCAATTGCCAGATCGAAAGCTGGCGCCGCGCCGGTGACCACGCTTTTCGTCATAAACTCAATCGTATCATCCATCTGACCGTCCCACAGATTGGGATCGTAGCGAATACCGGAGGACATTTGCAGCGCTTGCTTGATGGTGACCCCGTCATATGCCGTGCCGGCAAGGTCCGGTAGGTATTTGACGAGTTGATCATCGACATCGTCGATTAGGCCATCCGCAACCGCGACGCCGACCAAAGTTGAGGTGATCGACTTGACCAGCGACCAGGTCGTAAAACGCGTGCCGGAATTGGCGCCGCGACCATAGGATTCATGCACGATTTGCCCGTCATGAACGATGATCAGACCGGATGTCTCCATATCCGCATACAGATCTTGGAGCGTGCGAACCGCGCCTTCATGCTCGTAAGAAAACCCATCCAAAGCGCCGGAGACTTGTGTCAGGGGCACACTGTCTTCTGAAGAGGCAACCGTGCGTGTCGGATAGAGCTCGCTGGCATTTTGGAAGAAATAGTCCGCATCCCCCTCAAACGCTGCGGCGCGGGTCATCACGTCCACCGGCGGCGGAACGAAGCTGTAATAGGTAAATCCGCCTATGAACGCGCCTGCCACGAGCGCCACCAGTGCAATAATCAACGACTTCATGAGACCGCCTCCCAACGATGCGGTCAATCATGCTTCAAATTATAGGGTGACGTCTAGCCTATCGCGGCGCGAACAGCCTTGCTGGCAGGCCCACATTCAATCTGACCGGGATATTTCTCACGCAGCGCCGACATGCAGCGGCCAACATCTTTGAGTTTCTGGGCGCGCAATTCTTTGACAACTGTTTGAGCGGCGACATTAAGGTCTTCACCCGCCAAAGGCTTCGGCAAGAAGCTCTCAATCACATCAAGTTCTTCGCGCTCCCGCTCAGCGTCGACGATGCGTCCGGCATCGTCATATTGCTGAATGGAGCGCTGACGCAGCTCGGCCATGGTTTCGAGCAATTCGACAATCACATCATTATCGCAGCCCGAACACTCGCCTCGGCCACGGGCCAAGACGTCTCGGTCATCCATCGCACATTTTACCAAGCGCAACGTCTGAGCGACAACACCATTGGTGTCTTCTGACTCAGCGCGCTCGAGCGCGGTATTGATCCGATTTCGAAGTGTAACTTGGACGGTTTTATCCAATTGACCCATAATCAACGCCTCAAAAAGCCGTTATTTCTCCTCCAAAACCGCTTGACGGTTTTGCCCGCTACACCCTATCTGCCATCCGTTTGCCTGAGAAACCGTTAAGGCGATCAGATCGGCTTGAGTCCAGCGAAACTACGGAGGTAAGGGCATGAATGAGAAAAATCAATCTGGATTCACCAGCCAGGCGAGTGGGGCCTTGGCCCTGGCAGATGGCACAGTTTTCCTCGGAATTGGCGCCGGCGCCGTCGGCACGGCGGTTGGCGAGCTTTGTTTCAACACAGCGATGACTGGATATCAGGAAATTCTGACCGATCCTTCATATGCCGAACAAGTGATTCTGTTCACTTTTCCGCATATCGGCAATGTCGGCGCGAACCCCGAAGATCATGAAGACTCCAGCGTTAACGGGGCTCGCGCCGCCGTCGGGACCGTGTTTCGCGATCCGATCACGCCGCCATCAAATTGGCGCGCGGACGATCATTTCGACGCTTGGCTGATCAAAAAGAACATTATCGGCCTGTCTGGCGTCGATACGCGCGCCCTCACTCGCCTTATACGCGAGCAAGGCATGCAGAAATGTGCGATCCAGAACGCTCCGGATGGGCAAATTGACATAGACGCGCTAATCGCCGCCGCCCGCGCCTGGGAAGGTCTGGAAGCGGCGGATCTGGCTGCGAAGGTCAATTCCGAGGCCGAATTCGACCATTCTGAGCGTCTCTGGGATTTGTCCACAGGATTTGCAGACAGCGGCGCAGCCGAAAAACACGTCGTGGTCGTCGATTTCGGCGTGAAAAAGAACATCTTGCGCAATCTCGCCAATGTCGGCGCCCGCGCGACCGTTGTGAATGGCGATGTCGACATCGAGGCCATTCGCGCCCTTAAGCCAGATGGGGTTGTGCTTTCAAATGGCCCTGGAGACCCAGCGGCGACCTTTGAACGGGTTGGGCCATTGCTCTCAGCTTTGGTCGAAAGTGAAATCCCGATTTTGGGCATTTGTCTCGGCCACCAACTATTGGCGCTGACGCTTGGCGCAAAAACTATGAAAATGACGCAAGGCCATCATGGTGCCAATCATCCGGTGAAAGACCTCGAAACCGGCAAAGTTGAAATCGTCTCGATGAATCACGGCTTCACGGTCGATCCGAGCAGCCTGCCCACGGGCGTCGAAGAAAGCCATCGGTCGCTTTTTGATGGCACCAATTCAGGCTTGAAAGTGGCCGGCAAGCCGATCATCTCGGTGCAGCATCACCCTGAAGCGAGTCCAGGGCCACAAGATAGCTTCTATCTGTTCCAACGGTTTGCGGACCTGATGTCGGCTTAACGCAGCCCTTTGACCATAGACTCGAACGCGTCATACACGTCTTCGACTGTGATACCGCTCTCATCGCGCGCTAAGGCGAAGCCCGCGCCGTTTAACGCGCTTTGAATCATCACCGCGAGGGCAGAGACGCGGTGCTCCGCGATAATGCCCTTTTTGGCGAGATACCGTACACCCGCTTTTACGTTTTGTGTTCCAAGATCGTGATCGCTTTCATACCAGCCTTTCAAGCCCAATACGGCGGGGCCATCGATCAGCACGATTTTCTGATAATCTCGCCGCGACGCGAACTTTAAGTAGGTTCGGCAGCCCGCCAGGAAAGCACTATAAGGGTCTGTGAGACTGCGCGCAGCGATCGCTGCTGTGCGCGCTTCTTCATCCATCGCCACCTGTAGCCGCGTCCAGACTTCCAGGAAAAGATCCCGCTTGGTCGGGAAATGATGGAAGAGCGCGCCTTTGGTAATGTCTAACTCTTCACAAATATCGGCGATCGACGTCTCGGCGTATCCTTTGTCTTCGAACAGGCGCGTCGCGCTTTCAATCAGCGCTTCGCGTGTCTTTTTTGCATCAAGTCTTGAACGTTTTGCCATCGCCGAACACGATTTCTAGTTGACCCACCACATACCATTGGTATGTAAAAGTCCAACGAGCCCAATGAAATAGGCAATCGCAGTTGCTTTTTCGGGTTTAAGGAAAACAGTTCACGTGAGTCGTGGGGACGTGCGCGGACTAAACGAAACCGGACCGTTTAACGCGGTCCGGTTTTGCGCTTTTTAGCGCTCATCCTCTTCATCATCATCTTCGTTTAGACGGAACAGGCGCGGATCAATCCGCACATTGGTTTCAACTTCCATGAGGTCGACCACAGTGGTCTGGCCATTTCCATCCATGGTTAGCCACCCCAACAAGTCATAACTCACCTTATCGAAGACCATGGTCAGCGTGCCTTCAAGCTCGCCGCTCGCATCACTGACGCGGATGCCGATGCGCTCCGAATTTTGCAGGATGCTCAAGACGTCAATGTCTTCGTCGATGTTTAATTCCGTCGACAAGATCAAGCCTAAGGGCGTTGACCCAATTGGCACCCGGTCCACGGTTTCCAGTTCGGTATCTTCCATGGCGACCGTGGTGCCATCTGACACGATCAGTACTGGGGTTGGCTCATCATAATCAAAGCGCATGCGGCCTGGACGGTTGAGCGCGAACGTTCCGGTGACCACGCTTCCATCTGGATTGGTTTGGGCAAAATCACCGCGTGCGGTTTTTGCGGCCGCCAAAGACGCGCTCGCATCATTTAAGATGGCGGGCCATTCAGCCGTTTCGACTTCGCCGGATTGCACCGGGGCTGGCGCGATCTCAGCCTCGGTTTCGCTTGGGAGGATTTCTGCTGCAGCTTCCGCTTCAGTCAGTTGCGGCTCTGCCATCTCATCCGGCGCGATGAGCGTTTCTTCTATGGCGTCGAGCGCTTCACCCACAGTCTCCTCTACCGTCTCTTCAACGGCTTCAGGAGCAGCATCGCTCACCGCGGGCGTTTCAATGGTGGTTTCTTCTGTGGTCTCGGCTTGCGCCACCACGTCGTCGGCTGCGGCTTGCAGGCTGACCTGCAATTGCGGGCCAAACGCCAATGCGAGTGCGATCGTTGATACCAGTCCCATAACCATAAGAGTGCTCCTCTTCCAGGCTTCCACATAAGCGCGTTGGCGCAACAAAAACAGGGCCGAATCAAGGCATTTGCGCCTGTTTTCGTTGCCTTTCGTTCAGTTGCACTCGGTTCAGATTCAGCCCGCTAGGGTACAGATATTATGGAAAATTTTTCATGAGATATTTGGAAAAGGATAAAGCCCTGACTTTAAGTCAAAAAACCGTCGCCGACTCCCGCAATAGACCGACCCCCAATCGGATTGCATTTAATTCACTTGGCGAAACCATCATCTAGTGGCGTTCTAGCCACGCAACTGGGGAGCTTCATAATGAAAACCACCCTCACTGTTCTCGCGGCAGCTGCGCTTCTTGCTGGCTGTCAAAAT
>JBCBBY010000009.1:0-45239 GCA_038531195.1 Pseudomonadota bacterium | reverse complement strand
CGCAGCCATTGGCGCTGTCGTCGGAGCCCTCGCGGGTGCTGGCGTCGGGGTCTATATGGACAAACAGGAAGAAGAGTTGCGTCGCCAAACGGAAGGCACGGGCATTGAAGTGCAACGTGTCGGCGATCAAATCGCATTGACGATGCCATCGGGCATTACGTTCGACGTTAATAGCGCTGCGATTAAAGGCGACTTTTACGGACCTTTGGATGATGTCACCACGACCCTCATCGAATACCCGCAAACCGCGGTCGATGTGGTCGGACATGCCAGCTCTGATGGTCCGGATGACTATAACCAGGCGCTGTCTGAGCGTCGCGCGAACTCAGTTCAGTCTTACCTGGTGAATAGTGGTGTGCAGTCGGTACGATTGCGCGCGTTCGGCATGGGAGAAACCCAACCTATTGCCGATAATTCTACTGAAGCTGGCCGCGTCGCCAATCGTCGCGTTGAGATCCTTCTCACGCCTATTGTCGACGAGGGCGCTTAAGTCCCCAATAGAGGGCCGGAGCAGTTTGCTCCGGCCTTTTCTTTTTTCTCAAAGAACTTTTCTTAGTCCTGACGCCCGACCCGGTCGAGCAAACCGTCGGCGACCCGCTTTGTCGACGCCTGCGCCCCGCGCGTTTCTGCTTCAAGCGTGACCACAAGCGGGTTTGGGACGAGCTCTTGGGTTGAGCCATTATTCGCATCCACCACCAAGCCAACGCCGCCGGTCATGAACACGTTGGGAATGATGTGTCCACTCGCCCCCTCAGATCTTGCATGCATGACTTTGTATGACCGCGTTTTGTAACCCGGCTTTTCAACGGTCACTGTAAAATCAGCTTCGCGGCTGACATTCGGAATGACGCAAGGCGTCGGCGCACAGCCTTTGCCCAAACTTGTCCGCGCCGTCGCGCCTGACGGGCTGGTTCGAATTTCAAATGGTTCACTCGTGCCGCGATCAATGGTGGCGCAAGCACTGGTCATGGTGAGCGCGGCGAGAAGCGCAATCTTGGTCATTGCCGTTTTCATGGATGTATCCCTGTCGTCTGCGTCCCACGCGCAGAAGATGCGGGATGTTCGTTAACACGCACAAAAAGAAAAACGGAGCGCGCTAGTCGCTCCGTCTCAATTTTTAGGTGATCTTCCCGCGAAACAGCTCAAACCTATGAGATATGTTCGACGATCAGAAACGATGAGTCGAAAAAGGTTGGTTGGTCCAAACGGCTCCCGCCCAATTTTTACGCTTTGATCAGCTACCGGCGGCGGCCCGATCCAGAACATCATCTGCCACAGACTCGATAAAGTCCCGATTAGACGCGTTCGGGTCGCTCTTTTTCTCGAGCTCCACGACGAGTGGATTGGGCACAAGCTGTTGAGTTGCGCCATTATTGGCATCCACGATCGCGCCGATCCCACCTCCGAAAACGATATTGCCAGCCATACCTGCACCACCGCCGCCAGAAGTTTCGTGGGTGACATTATAGACGCCAGTTTTGTAGCCTTCCTTTTCGATAGTCACCGTGAAATCAGCTTCACGGCTAACCTTTGGAAGTACGCAGGGCGTCGGGGCACACGACTTACCCAGACTTGTAGACACGCTTGCGCCCGATGGCATCGTACGGACCTCAAACGCTTCAGTGGTCCCGCGAGTAATGGTTGCGCATGCTGTATTGAGGAAAATACCAGCGGTGAACGCAGCGCCAATAGCGATCTTTCTCATGATGTCTCCTTGAATGGGTCTCGTCCCGTATGACCTTCGTGCACTCTCGGAGAAAAGTCTGTGCAACTGATGAATAGACCAAAGAAAAAGGGACGAGAATATTTCTCGCCCCTTCACCATTATTGCAGCAGCAAACTAGGCCGCCGCTTTTTCTTTGACGCCGCCCGGCGGGAAGCGTGAGTAGAAGGTCTCGCCATTGGCGGCCATGTCGCGCAGAAGCTGCGGGACTTTGAACCGGTCGCCATATTTCTCAGCCAACGCATCGGCCTCAGCCACAAATTCCGGAATGCCCCAGATCAAGTCCATGTAAGAGGCACAGCCGCCGGTATAAGGCGCGAAGCCCCAAGCGAGGATTGAGCCAATGTCGGCATCGCGGGCATCGGTGATCACGCCTTCTTCAAAGCAACGCGCAACCTCGACCGCCTGGCGCACCAGGAAGCGATTGGTCAGATGCTTTTTCAGCTCCGGTGGGCACTCATCAACCGTGACATCGATACGGCTGTTCAGGTCCGGCCACAGGCGGGCAGGTTTGCCCTTCTCATTATAGTCGTAAAAGCCTTTGCCCGCCTTGCGACCAACGCGGCCTTGATCCTCAACCAGCCAAGCCATCATCTGGCCGAGCTCGTTGGAATCATAGTCGACCCCCGAGGCCTGCGCCATTTGGCGGCCAACTTTCAGCGCTGTGTCGAGACCAACGGAGTCAGAAACCTCAAGCGCGCCCATTGGCATGCCGGACTGGCGGCCAACATTTTCGATGATGGCCGGCTTGATGCCTTCTGCGAGCATCGCCATGCCTTCTTGGGTGTACGTGCCGAAGCAACGCGAGGTGTAGAAGCCGCGGCTATCATTAACGACGATCGGTGTCTTGCGGATCGCAAGCACATAATCGATCGACTTCGCAAGCGTCTCTTCGCTGGTCTTTTCACCTGTGATGATCTCCACCAGGCCCATCCGCTCAACAGGAGAGAAGAAGTGAATGCCGATAAAGTTCTCAGGGCGCTGAGAGGCTTCAGCCAGTCCCGTGATCGGCAGCGTCGATGTGTTAGACCCAAACACTGCGTCAGCGCTCAGAACGTCTTCCGCCATTTTGGTGATCTTGGCTTTCAGCTCAGGGTTTTCGAAGACAGCTTCGACCACCAGATCCGCGCCTTTGACATCGTCATATGAGTCGGTCGTGGTGATCAGGTCGAGCAGCTTGTCGCCTTTCTCCTGAGTGGTCTTGCCGCGTGACAAGTCTTTCTCGACCAAACGGCGAGAATAATCCTTGCCCTTTTCGGCATTCTCTTTCGAGACATCGACCAGAACGGTTGGAATACCTGCTTTGGCTTGGACATAAGCAATACCGGCGCCCATCAGACCAGCCCCAATCACGGCGATCTTCTTGAACTCCGTTTTCGGATAACCTGCCGGGCGATTTCCGCCTTTTGACAGCTCCTGCATCGACAAGAAGAGCGAGCGGATCATCGCTTTCGCTTCAGGGCGCTGCTGAGTGTTGATGAAGTACCGTGTCTCGATGCGTAGACCAGCATCGATCGGCACCTGCGCACCTTCATAGACACAAGACAGGATGTTCTTTTGGGCCGGGTAATTGCCGTAAGTCTTGGATGCGAGCATCATGTTCGACATCGTCGCCACTTGGCCGGCACCAGGCGAACGGTGCACAACACCACCTGGCAGTTTAAAGCCTTTAACATCCCATGGCGCTTTCGCGTCCGGGTTGGCTTTGATCCAGGCTTTACACTTGGCAACGGTTTCAGAAGACGGCGCCAGCTCGTTCACAACGCCCATCTTATGCGCTTTCTCAGCCTTGAAGCTGGTGCCTTGCAGGATCAGCGGCAGGGCTTCTTGG
The DNA here is from genome assembly GCA_038531195.1 of Pseudomonadota bacterium. Classification (GTDB taxonomy): domain Bacteria; phylum Pseudomonadota; class Alphaproteobacteria; order Caulobacterales; family Hyphomonadaceae; genus Henriciella. Next base: position 41,685 of record JBCBBY010000009.1, on the reverse strand, counting down.
ACACCGATCAGACGCGGCAGACGTTGCGTGCCACCGGCGCCTGGCAACAGGCCAATCTTAGCTTCTGGCAAACCAAATTGCAGCTTCGGATTGTCATTCGCGGCAACGCGGTAATGCCCGGCGAGCGCCACTTCGAGGCCGCCGCCAAGCGCGAGGCCATTTAGCGCAACCGCAACCGGCTTGCCGCATGTTTCAAGCTCACGCAGCGTTTTGTTCAGCGCAAAGCCGCGCTCGAACTGCATCGCTTTAAGTTCCGCTTCGGTCATCTCGGCCTCGGACTTGCCGCTGCCGCCAGCGCTTTCGTTCATCTCGCCAAGGTCTGCGCCTGCGCAAAAGCCAGACGCCTTGCCGGATGAAAGCACCAGGCCCGTGATCGCATCATTGGTCGCAACTTCTTTGGTGATTGCGATAATGTCTGCAACGGCTTTCGCCGTCAGTGTGTTCATGCTGCGGCCAGGCACGTCGAAGACCGCGTGCGCGATGCCGTCGCCATCAATATCGAAAGAGAATGTTTCGAGGTTCATTTGTCTTTTTCCTGAGACTCTTGGGTGTCGTCACCCGTATTCTGACTTGATTTGGAAAAGGCGAGCCCCAGCCCCACACCCATCGCAACACCAGCGCCGAGTCCGGCGGCGATATTGTCAGTGGAGACACCGATCGCGACCCCTATCGAGATCCCGATCGCAATGCCTAGCGGGAAGCCTGCCTGTCCCATTTGATTTAAACGCGCTCGATAATCGTCGCGGTGCCCATGCCGGCGCCGACGCAAAGCGTGACCAAAGCGGTCTCTTTGTCAGAACGCTCAAGCTCATCGACCATCGTGCCGAGCAGCATGCCGCCAGTGGCGCCCAGAGGGTGACCCATCGCAATCGCGCCGCCATTAACGTTCATCTTGGCGTGGTCGATGCCGAGGAGGTGCATCATCAGCATTGGCACAGAGGCGAAGGCTTCATTGAGCTCGTAAAGATCGATATCGTCGACTTCCATGCCGGCCTTTTTCAAGGCTTTCAGCGTCACGTCAGTTGGACCGGTCAGCATGATGCCTGGCTCTGAACCAATGGACGCCATTTGCTTGACGCGGGCCCGCGGCTTGAGCCCCAGGCGCTCGCCCATTTCTTTCGAACCGAAGAGCACAGCCGATGCACCATCCACGATACCAGACGAGTTGCCCGCATGGTGGACGTGATTGATCGCTTCCAGCTCCGGATAGCGTTGCTTGATCACCTCATCAAAGCCCATCGCGCCCATGCCCGCAAAGCTAGGGTTCAGCGCGGCCAGGCTCTGCATGTCAGCGTCGGGACGCATATGTTCATCATGATCGAGCTGCGTGCCACCCATCTGGTCTTTCACAGCAATCACGGACTTGGAAAAGCGGCCTTCTTTCCAAGCGCGCGCGGCGCGCTGCTGAGACTCGACGGCATACGCGTCAACGTCATCACGCGAGAAACCCCATTTGGTCGCGATCGTGTCCGCGCCCACGCCTTGGGGGGAGAAGTAAGATTTCAACGCGATTTGAGGATCCGTTGACCAAGCGCCGCCAGAAGCTCCCATTGGCACACGGCTCATGCTTTCAATACCGCCGCCAATGGCCATATCGGCCTCACCGGTCATGACTTTCGCTGCTGCGATATTACAGGCTTCGAGACCCGAGGCGCAGAAGCGATCGACTTGAACGCCCGCCGTGGTCTCCGCATAGTCTGCGTTCATCACCGCGATACGCGCAATGTCCGCCCCTTGCTCACCAACAGGCGAGACACAGCCGAGAACCACGTCATCGACATATTGCGTGTCGAGATCGTTGCGGTCGCGGATCGCTTCCAAGGTTTGAGTCGACAGCTCGAGCGCTGTGATTTCATGCAAGCTGCCTGTCTTCTTGCCTTTGCCGCGCGGCGTCCGCACAGCGTCGTAAATATAGGCTTCAGTCATGGGAGGGTCCTCCTGTTTTATATCGAGTAAGCTCAATCATTTCGCCGGTGCCTTCATCGGATTGATGGCGAGCGAAGCTCTGGCCCGCGCGGCTTCTTTGCCTCGCGAGTCATATAGGTCCGCTTCAGCGAAAATCACTTGTCGACCAATGTTACGAAGCCGGGCGGCGACTTCAATCGCGCCGACTCTCACAGGTCGTAAAAAGGTTGTGTGGAGATCGATGGTCGATGGGAAGGCCCGTGTCCCGGTCTTGACCGTCGCAAGCATGCCAATGGCATCGTCGAGCATGGCGGAGAGATACCCGCCCTGGATATAGCCGGCCGGATTGGTGAACTGTTTTTTGCCGTCAAACGCCACGCGGGTTTCCATCTTGCTCATATCGAGAGAGATCAGCTTAAAGCCGAGAGACAACGAGCTCTCGGCCGGCTGGGGAAATGTTTCCGCGAGGAGGTGCGAGTCGTCTGGCAAATTAGAGCGTCCTCGCGATCAACATTTTCATCACTTCATTGGCGCCGCCATAGATGCGCTGGACGCGGGCATCCTGATACATTTGGCCAATTGGATACTCGTCCATATAGCCCCAGCCGCCATGCAGTTGCAGGCATTCATCAATGATCTTGCACTGCAGGTCTGAGATCCAATATTTCGACATGGACGCCGTCGCCGCATCAAGTTTGCCTTCTAGAAGCAGCTCTGTGCAATGGTCAGCAAAGACCTTTGCGACGGTCGCTTCGGTTTTGCATTCGGCCAGTTTGAACTGCGTGTTCTGAAAATCCATGATCGTGCCGCCAAACGCTTTGCGCTGTTTAACATAAGCGACGGTCTCTTTGATCGCGCGTTCGATCATGCCGATGCCTTGAATACCGATTATGTGGCGCTCTTGCGGGAGCTGTTGCATCAGCTGGATAAAGCCCTGGCCTTCTTCCGGCCCAAGCAAAGCGTCAGCCGGAACTTTAACATCATTGAAAAAGAGCTCAGATGTGTCCGCGGCAGGCTGACCGATTTTCTTCAAATTGCGGCCACGCTCAAAGCCCTCAACCTCGTCGGTTTCGACCATCAGGATCGAAATACCTTTCGACCCTTTGGTTGGATCGGTTTTCGCGCAGACGAGCACCAAATTCGCTGTTTGGCCATTTGTGATGAAGGTCTTAGACCCGTTGATCACATACCCATTGCCATCTTTCTTAGCAGTGGTCTTGATGTTCTGGAGATCCGACCCCGTGCCAGGCTCGGTCATCGCAATCGCACAGACCAGCTCGCCAGAGGCCAGCTTGGGTAAGAGGCGCTGCTTTTGCTCTTCTGAGCCGTAATGAATGATGTAAGGCGCAACGATCGCATTGTGCAATCCAATACCAAAGCCAGCAATACCTTGCTTTTCCATCTGCTCGATGATCACGGCATCATGTCGGAAGTCGCCGCCTGCGCCGCCATACTCTTCAGGTGCAGACACGAGGAGCAGACCTTGCTCCGCCGCCTGATACCAAACTTCGCGCGGGACGACGCCTGCTTCACGCCAGTCTTCAACATGCGGTTTCAGCTCTTTTTCGAAGAACTGCCCGACGGCATCATCAAAGATTTTGATTTCTTCATCTTGCCGCCAGTTCGGCGCTGGGATGTCGAAGACATCAGACATGGTACACTCCAATACGATTTATGACGTTTACGTTCACGTCAAAGTAAAGGTTCCGTCGGTGCTTACCAGCATGACGTTACGGGAAGCTATGCGTGAAAGCCGCGATTCTTAAAAATTTCACGGCTTTCACAGTTAACGTGGATCAAAAACGATCGGCGGGCAGTGCCATCATCAATTCCGCGCCCGTTTTAAGCTTGGCCAAGTGGGCCGCCGCTTCCGGCAGAACGCGAGACACATAGTACTTTCCGGTCAAAATCTTATCGTCATAGAACGGGTCATCCCCCGTCTTTTCGATCGCGACTTTGGCCATCATCGCCCACATATAAGTCAGCGCGGTCAAACCGAAGAGTTGCAAATAATCGGACGAAGCAGCCCCGGCATTGTTGAAGTCCGTCATACCGTTCTGCATCAACCAATTGGTACCGTCCTGAAGTTGAGCTTTCGCGGATTTAAGACCTTCAATAAAGGGCTCCAGCTCGGCATTGCCTTCATGCATGCCGATGAAGTCATCCATCTCCGCAAAGAAGCTGAACACAGCGCGGCCACCATTCGACGCCAATTTACGGCCCACCAGATCAAGCGCCTGGATACCATTGGTGCCTTCATAAATCAGCGTGATCCGGCAATCGCGCACGAACTGTTCCAAGCCCCATTCTTGGGTAAATCCAGACCCGCCATGAATTTGCAGGGCTTCATTGGCCATTTTGAAACCGCGATCGGTCAGGAAGGCTTTCAGGACCGGCGTCATCAGCGCCATATAATCGCCGGCCTTTTCGCGAACTTTTTCGTCCGGCGACTTATGGTGCAGGTCGCCATATAAGGCCGTCCAATAGGTAAACGCTCGGGCACCTTCAATAAAGGCGCGCTGGTCCATCAGCATACGGCGCACGTCAGGGTGTACGATCACGGGATCGGCAGGCTTGTCCGGCGCCTTTGGCCCCGTTAGGGAGCGGCCTTGCACGCGATCATTAGCGAAGTCCACCGCGTTTTGATAGGCGACTTCAGCTTGCGCCAAGCCTTGCATACCAACGCCAAGGCGCGCTTCGTTCATCATCACGAACATGGTGCGCATCCCCTTATGCTCTTCGCCGACCAACCAACCGGTGGCGCCGTCATAGTTCATGACGCAGGTGGCATTGCCGTGAATGCCCATCTTCTCTTCGAGCCCGCCACAAGAGCACGCATTGCGGTCGCCCAAGGAACCGTCTTCATTGACGATATATTTCGGCACGACGAACAAAGAGATGCCTTTAATCCCTTCTGGACCCCCTTCGATGCGGGCCAGGACGAGGTGAATGATGTTTTCCGTCAGGTCCTGCTCCCCGCCAGAGATCCAGATCTTCTGACCGGTAATTTTGTATGAGCCATCCGGCTGAGGCACAGCTTTGGTCTTGATCAGGCCGAGATCGGTACCGCATTGCGGCTCGGTCAGGTTCATGGTGCCGGCCCATTTACCGCACGCCATATTTGGTCCGTACATCGCCTTTTGCTCTTCTGAACCGCCCGCCATCAACGCTTCGAACGCGCCGGATGTCAGCCCGGGATACATAGAGAACGCCATGTTTGCGGATGAGTTCATCTCATTCGCAGCCATGTTAACGACATAAGGCAGGCCTTGGCCGCCCATCTCCGGCGACTTGCCGAGCAATAGCCAGCCATTGTCGACCATTTGCTGATACGCGTCTTTAAAGCCATCTGGGGTTTTCACGCTCGCATCAGCATTGCGCACACAGCCTTGCTCATCGCCGACTTTATTCAGGGGAAACAGAACCTCTTTGGCGAACTTGCCAGACTCTTCCAAGATCGCATCGACCAGATCTGGGGTGGCTTCCTCAAATCCTGGGAGATTGGAATAGTTCTGAATAGATAGGACGTCGTGCAACAAAAACTGCATGTCGCGGACGGGGGCATCATAGCGTGGCATCTGTAGTGTCTCTCACTCAATTTAATCAAACCGTGACGCTTGCGTTAGCGTCACGGTTTGGAAAGGTCATTCAACTCATGCGGGTCGAACTGTATTTGTTTACGCATCATCCAATTGGCGGCGTGCGACAGCGTCATAGGCTTTCAGGTTTTCAGCTTCCGCCGCGCCGGGACCAATTTTTTCGAGCTGCCCTTCGAGCCATTCGATACCGCGATGCAATTCCTGCAGCGCCATTTCGATGTCTTCGCGCTGGCTTTCGAGTTCTTTGATTTGGTTCTGAAACTTAACAAGCGACATGCGCATTTGCGCGCGCTGGCCATCTTCAAGGCCATAAAGATCTAGGATTTCGCGAATATCCGCCAGCGGCAGGCCGAGGCGTTTTAAGCGAACAATGATCTTAACACGGCCACGGTCGCGATGAGAATAAACGCGGGTCATGCCATCACGAGCTGGATGCAGCATGTCCTTATCCTCATAGAAGCGCAGCGCGCGAGGGGTGATTCCAAACTCACGGGCCAATTCCGAAATGGAATAAGTGCGGGAGTCAGCGATAGAAAGTGAAGTTACGGTATCTGGCATGCGTGCAACTATGCCTTGTCTTTACGCGAACGTCAACGTCACCCTCTCGTATGGTCATGCAGAGAGATGAACAAACCTTACGAATTCCGGTCAATCTGTTTACCTTTTTAACTCCGCATTAAGGGCGATTGCTCCATTTCTCTACGATAAATGGGTAAATGGGCGTGCGTGCGAATCACTGCGTCCGAAATCGGAGTGCCGGGTATGAGCCAATATGGGTCCTGGAGCGTCAAAGGGGTAGACGACCGCGCGCGTGCAATCGCCAAAGAGAAAGCGCGCCTTAAAGGCATTACCCTGGGCGACTATATCAACAATCTCCTTCTCGACGGCCATAGCGAAGCGGGCCCGCGTGACCTGCCACGCTATCCAGACCCTCGCCAGCCGCAACCATACGCTGAGCCCGGTTATGGCGATCCTCGCAGCTATGGCGAACCGATGCGCCCGCAAGCTCTGGATGGATTGGCCCAGCGCATTGAAGCCGTTGAAGCACGTTCGACCTTAGCGATCACAGGCATTGATCAATCTGTGCTCGGATTGCTTGCCCGGCTTGAGACAACAGAAAACTCCACCGCCGCAATGACCGCTGAGGTCGAGCGGATGATCGACGAGCTCCGCGAAACGCATGAAGTCTTGACCGGGAAAGTCAGCGCGATCGAAGCGGACGATAGTGGCCAACGCAGTCTGGAATCCATGAAAGCGCTGGAAGACGCGCTCGGAAAGCTTGCGACGCACGTCTATGAAGAAAACCGTCTACACCAAGACGAAGCGACGGCCATGAAAGGCCGCGTCGAAGGCGGTTTCTCTGAAATGAATGATCGCGTTGAGGGTATGGAGCTGAAAGTCGAGTCGACTTTGGCCGAAGCCGCCCAACGTGTCGAAAAGGCCGTCGAACAAGCTGAGCTGCGGGCCGAGGGCACAGCACGCCACATCTCCGAACGTGTTTCGACCATGGAATCGTCGATCGCGACCAAGCTTGCGAAAGTCGATGATGTCGATGGACGTGTGAACACCGTCGAGCGCGATGTCTCTGGCGCCATCCAGTCCATGGAAGCGACATTGGTTCGGGTTCAGGAACGTTTGAACCGGGCGGAGCAAACGACGGATAAGGCGCTCAGCGCACTTGAGGGCACATTTGCCAGCTTAGACCAACGCATCAATCATATTGCCGAGCAAGCCAGTCCGGAAAAAGCCACCGCGCTGCGCCAAGAGCTGGAACAACGCATTGACGCGCTGGCCGCAGATTTGCGCGGCAGCGTCGATGAGTCTCGCCGTCACTTGGCGGACGAAATAGAGCGCGCCATTGCTGGCAATAATCCTGACCTCATGGGCGCGCTGGAAACCCGCGTCAATGCGCTCGAAACGGCAGAAGCTGGCGCCCGTTTGGACGGAGTGGATGAGCAGATCAACCATCTCTCCAATACGCTCGTCCGCCATGTCGAAGAGAGCGAGAACCGCAGCGCTGCAGCGATTGAGAAAGTCGGCGAGCAAGTCGTTGGCCTATCCGAAACGCTTCATCAACGCGTCGCGGAGGGCGAACAACGCAACGCTGAGGCCATTGAGAAGGTTGGCGGCCAAGTGGATGGTCTCGCCGATACGTTCGCCCAGCGCATCGCGGATAGCGAACGGCGCAGCGCTGGCGCAATCGAACAAGTCGGTCAGCAGGTCGCAACCGCCATCAAACATGTGCAAGCGCGCCAAGAACAAAGCCAACGCAAATTGGCGGAACGGGTAGCAGGCTCTGAGTCTCGTCAAGAGGCGCGGCTTTCAGATGCGCTGTCCAATATTTCGACCCGACTGGCCGACATGCAAAGCCAGACCGCGACGGCCGTCTCTCCGGTTCAGCGCGCGATTGTCTCGCTGGCCTCGCGGCTCGAAGCGCTGGAAGACTTTAACGCGCCGCCGCTCGCCGAACCCGCCCCAGCCGAACCTTTGCCAGATATGCCGGCCCTCGAAGTCGACGAAACGCCGATCGAAATGGCGCCAGCACCAGAGCCTGAGCCGATGCCGGACTATGAGGCAGAGGCGACAGATGCCGTCATGGCCGCGATTGACGCGGAGACTGCCCCGGAACCGAAACCCGCCGTATATGACGAGCCGACAGATCCTGACCCGGTGGCCGCGCAAGAAGAGGACTTCATCTCCAGCTTGCCGGACTTTGACGACGAGCCCGCTGCCTCAGAGCCTGAAGAGGACGTTGAGCCGGAAGCTCTGTTCGCTGAAGCGCCGGATGATGATTTGGCCGCTGACAACATCTTGGACGACGCATCGATTGAAGCAGCTGAAGACGCCGCTGTAGAAGACTGGCAAACAATCGAAGACCCAACCGAGTCCGTCGATCCAGTAGAGGCGAGCGATGTCGACGCGCGTCTTGAAGAAGAGAGCATCGTAAACGAAGCGTCGACGGACGAGACTGACGCGCTCGCCATCGACGACACGCCGGAAGAAATTGACCCGCTCGCTGAGCTCGGAAGCTGGGAAGATTCGCAGGCGGAAGCCCGTGATTCCGACATTTTTGCCTCTGATGAAGATGACGCGTCTGACGATGATGGCGCCTTCCTACCAGCTTTCGACGATGTCGAACTGGCCCACAATACTGAGGATTTTGAGGCGGACGCTGCGCCCCCCGAAGAAGAGTTTGATCCGACCACACTCGACGAGGCCGAGCCCAGCGCAGAGGATTATCTTAGCCGCGCCCGCGACGCCGCCATCGCTGCCGCCACAGATACAAAATCAGAGCGCCGCGGTCGTCGCTCGGCGGCCTCAACGACGCCAAAGCCAAGCACCGGTCGCAAGTTCCCGATCATTGCCGCAGCCTCAGTCTTAGCGCTATCCGCAGCTGGCGCAGGCGCCTGGGTCGCCTTGCGGGGCAAAGTGCCCTTCACCGACGCCAACGCGCCCAGCTTTGAGACCAAGACGAGCTTAGCCGAAGCCGGCATTCAAGATCCAAACGATATTGAACCCAGCCTCACCGGCGTTGAGTTTACCGAAGCCGACGGCGCAACGCTCGACGAAACCCTGTTCGAAGAAGAGGGCAGCGTGGCCGGCACGGTTGAAGACACCGCGTCTGCGTCGGTCGACCCTGTTGAAACCCCTAAGGCAGCAGCCCCTATTATTCCAGCTGCCCCGGTCGAGATGGCCGCCCCGAACGTCTCACTGCCAGTCATTCCAGCCTCTGTGAGCCGGGAACAAGCAGCACTGAACGGCGACGCCGTCGCACAGTATCAGCTCGGCGTTGAGCAACTTGAGGCGCAGGACTATGCCGCAGCTGCTGAACTGATCAGCGCCGCCGCGCGAGACGGCTTACCGGCCGCGCAGTACCGCCTCGCAAAACTCCACGAACGGGGCCTCGGCGTCCCACGCGACTTTACCGAAGCCCGCGCTTGGACTGAGCGCGCGGCGAATGGCGGCAATGTCAGAGCCATGCATGATCTCGCCGTCTTCTTCGCCGATGGTGAGGGCGGATCGCAGTCCTACGCCGCCGCTGCCGAATGGTTCCGCAAAGCCGCTGACTTTGGCCTTGTCGACAGCCAGTTCAACATGGGCGTTCTGTATGAGAATGGCCTCGGCATTTCGCCCAACCAAATCGAAGCGCTTTACTGGTATGAGATCGCCGCCGCGAATGGCGATGCCAGCGCACCTGGCTACGTTCAAACGCTACGCGCGGCTTTGCCACTGGAACAAGCTCAACAAGCGCAGCGCCGTGCCTCAACCTGGGCTGTCGCCACGCCGAACGCTGCCGCCAATGGCGAGTTCGGGCCTCAGGCTTGGTCTGGCGCAAACCGCGACCAGGTACTCGCCGTCCAAACCGTCCTCAACGGACTTGGCTATGACGCTGGCAGCCCGGACGGTCTAGCTGGTGCTGGAACCCGCACGGCTATTCGCGCCTTCCAAGCCGACAATGGTCTTGAAACCACGGGCACGATTGAAGCGAGCTTAATCGAAGCGCTCAACCAACAAGCTCAAGGCTTGGCTGGATAAGATCCGCTGGCGCCGAAGCGGATGCGTCGGAACAAAATATAGAGCCCAACAATCGTGGCTGCGATGCCCAACGCATGGGTGCCGAGCCGGGTCCAATTGTTGATCACAATCCCGAACAATCCCCAGCCTAAGGCGACAAAATACCAGCCATTGCGGCTCACATAGTTGGCAAACACAGTCGCCAGAAGGGCCGCAGGGATAAGGGTCATCCACAAGGACTGCCAGACCGCGTCACTGGGGCCTCGCCCAAGCAGTTCACGCCCGACGTCAGGGACGCTGATGGACACAGCCACCGTCAACCAACCGGCGAACAACCCTACAGTGAGCCCATGCAGGATGCTGCGCGGTGTACCATCATAAGCTTGTGTCCGATCAAGGCGGTAGGCCGCTTCCCATGTGCAGAACGCAATGGGCAGAAGCAGTAAGAAATCCAACCAAACGAGTCCGAGCCCCTGCGCACAGAGCATCCAGACCAAGTTTCCAAATGCGGCCAGCATCAATGGCGGTGCGATTTGACGACTGGCATGGGTTTCAGACCGAATGTGTAAGATAGCCGTCAGCACCAGTCCGGTGAAGATGATCCCCCAAATCGAAAAGAAGACACCCGTCGGTAATTCCGGCGGAATTCCCTCCGCCACAGCGCGATCGCCAATGCTGATACCGACCCCGAATTGCGGCAAGAGCGGCACAAAAAATTGCGCTAAGACAATGAGTAAGAAGAGCGGTTTCGATTTTAGCATGGACCTAGTGCCTCCCGCCCCTGCATGACAAATGTGCGGAAAAACTTCCAGTCATTCATTTGTGATCACTCATCTGACCGCCGCCGCGGCTTTATAGAGCGTGATGAAGAGCTCTCGTGTGGCGGGCTCTGCCAGGCCGGCCCCGCCCGGGGACTTGGCCATCAATTCAAGATCATGCAGGCGCTCGACCAAACGGGTCAGGCGCGGCGTTGGCCATTTTTTCAAGCGCGCTTGAAAGGCCGGCCAATCGGATTTCCAGACCGGCGGCTTGAGTTTCATCCCGACATTGCTCGCCCCGCCCTCACCCTGCAGCGCTTGGGCTTCGAGCATGCGGCTCGCCTCCATTTCAAACAAGCGGATGAAACTGATCGGTGACAAGCCTGTATCGACCACGCGATCAAGCTCAGCCTGGGCGTGTTCAACATCGCCGCTTAGCGCCAGCAAAACCGCGCTACGGGCGCTCTCATCGGCATTGGTTTCACACAATGCGCGGACATCCTCGACGCTAACCGGACGCCCCAGATTATGGGCGTAGATGGCGAGCTTTTCCATTTCCGCATTGGCGAGACTGCGATGGCCCGGCAAGCCTCCGACAAAGACCGATAATGCATCGGCATCAATGTCGACCGACTGGGTCTGTAAAAAGCGCTGCACCAGCTCAGACATATCTGCAGCGGAATCCGAAAACAGATGCAAAGCCGCAGCATTCGGCGCCGCCTCAAAGGCCGTCCGCATTTTCGACCTTGTGTTGAGCGGCCCATTCTGGACAAGGAGCTTAGCTGCGACCCGTTCGGTCGGCAGTGCCAAGACGTCCTTTAAAATCGCGAACAGCTTCTCGCCTTTGGTGCGGATGCGGATGATCGTTCCGTCACCCAACAGAGACACCGCTTCGAGCGCGTCGAAGAGGCGGGATGGCTCGCGTTTGACGTCGTCTTCATCCAGCGTCAGCACCGTGCTCGGCGCCGCTTTTTCCCAGGCTTTAATCAAGGTATTGGCTTGATCTGCGACCACGCCCTCATCTTCGCCAAAGATCAAAGCAAATTGGCACGCAGGATCAGGCTTTTTGGCGAATCGTTCAGCGCTATTGCCCTGGAACTTCATTCAGCGTTCGCCAGCTGAATCCGCAAATCGTCAACAATTCGGCGGGCAAGAACGAGCATGGCTCGGTCGGAGGCATCGACTTGCGCGGCGATGTCCGAGAACGGCGCATCAGGGACGAGGAAGCTTGTTTCGGCGGCGCTCGTTCCCGAGACGGCATTGCCATCGAACGAGAGCACATAGTCTGCGCTCACGATAATATCCGTTCGCGTCGCCGCTTCGTCCGGCTGTAGCGCAAGACGGCCGATTTGTTCGTCCAACACAATATTCAAATCGGCATAGCCTTCCAGGCCAGGCAGGCCCGGCGCCAGCTCTTGCAACAGCGCTTTGCGCAAAGCATGGCCTGAGCGGCCATCAATGGTGGCGATGTTGATATTGCTGTCGCCCACCCCGCCTGCATAGAGCGGCGTGAATCCGCACGCGGCTAAAGACAAAGCGAGAAGAGCGGCAATAATCTGTTTCATCACACCACGATATTCACGATCCGGCCGGGAACGACAATCACTTTCTTGATGGTTTTGTCAGCGATGAAGCCCTGCACGGACGGTTCGGCCATGGCTGTGGCTTCAATGTCATCCTTGCTCGCGGTCTTAGACACTGAGATTTCCGCGCGGCGTTTGCCATTCACTTGGATCGGCATGGTGACGCTATCTTCGACCAGAAGCGAAGCGTCCACTGTCGGCCATTCCGCCGCGGAGCAAAGTCCCTTACCGTCAATCAGGTGCCAGCATTCTTCGGCCAAGTGCGGCATGAACGGGGTCAAACACCGGGCCAGCATAGACGCGCCTTCGCGCCGCGCCGAGATCAACTCTTCGCCGCCTTGCTCGGCTTTTTTCAAAGCACTGACCCATTCATGTATGGTCGCAATGGCGGAGTTGAAGCGGAACTCTTCGATGGCTTTGTCCACCGCATGCGCCGCTTTGTGCGAGGCGCGACGGACCGCGATCGCTGCATCGGAGTCACTTGAAGCGTCAGACGATGCAATATCGCTGAGCGCGTTGAAGACGCCCCAGACACGTTGGACGAAGCGACCTGCGCCTTCTGCGCCTGACTGAGTCCACTCCACGTCGCGTTCTGGCGGGCTGTCTGAAAGCACGAACCAGCGCGCCGTATCGGCGCCGAACGTAGCAATAATATTATCCGGGTCGACGACATTTTTTTTAGCCTTCGACATCTTGATGATGTCGCCAACCACTACAGGCTTACCAGTTGCGATTTCAATCGCCCCAGATTCACTTTTTTGAACGTCTTCTGGAAACAACCAACGGCCATCTTCTGACCGATAAGACTCGTGCGTGACCATGCCTTGCGTAAATAGTCCTGCAAAAGGCTCACCGCTGGGCAAATCGATTTCACCGACATCCCGCATCGCGCGCATGAAGAAGCGCGAGTAGAGCAAGTGCAAAACGGCATGCTCAATCCCGCCAACATATTGATCCACCGGCAACCAATAGGCCCGTTCTTCAGCGTCATCGACGCTCGCAAAGCGCGCGAAATACCAGCTGGAATCATTGAACGTGTCGAGCGTGTCGGTTTCCCGGCGCGACTCACGTCCGCAGATTGGGCAATCGACATGTTTCCAGGTGGGATGATGCTCCAACGGATTGCCTGGCTTATCGAAGCTAACATCATCCGGCAGGGCGACGGGCAGATCTTCTTCCGGCACCGGTACGATACCGCAATGATCACAGTGAATTACAGGAATCGGACAGCCCCAATAGCGCTGGCGCGACACGCCCCAATCACGCAGGCGATAATTCACTGTGCCTTGGCCGAGAGCCATATCCTCGATCTTGCCGATCGCTAAAGATTTCGCCTCGGTGATCTCTTTGCCATCCAGGAAGTCGGAATTCATGACCGACCCTGGCCCGGTATAAGCCGTGTCCATGTCGCTGCCTTGGCCAGATGCGACCCAAGCTGCAGACGCGGCGTCTTTGTCTGACGGGCGCACCACGGGCAGGATGGGGAGATCATATTTGCGGGCAAAATCGAAATCGCGTTGATCATGCGCCGGACAGGCGAAGATTGCGCCGGTGCCGTACCCCATCAAGACGAAGTTCGCGATGTAGACCGGCAAGACCTGTCCCTCTACGAAAGGGTGCTTCACGGTCAGGCCGGTATCGAAGCCCATTTTGGGTGCTTTTTCGATATCTGCCTCAGACGTGCCGACTTTGGCACATTCGGTCCGGAAGGCTTCAAGTTCGGCATTCTGGGCCGCCATCTCAATGGTCAGCGGGTGGTCAGGCGACAAGGCGACGAAGCTCGCCCCGAACAGCGTATCCGGGCGCGTGGTGAAGATCTCGACACCGCGTTCATATCCGGCCGGCCCATCCCCGGCCCACTCAAACCGCATCTGCAAGCCTTCGGACCGGCCGATCCAGTTCGCCTGCATCGTCCGGACTTTTTCCGGCCAGCGATCAAGCTTCTGGACCTCCGTCAGCAAGTCTTCGGCATATTCGGTAATCCGGAAGAACCATTGGACCAATTCGCGCTGCTCGACCGGCGCGCCTGAACGCCAACCCTTGCCATCAATCACCTGCTCATTAGCGAGCACTGTATTGTCGACCGGATCCCAATTCACTTTGGCTTTCTTTTGATAGACCAGGCCCTTTTCCATAAATTTCAGGAAGAGGCGCTGCTGCTCACCATAATAGTCCGGATCGCAAGTGGCGAACTCGCGTGACCAGTCCAATGACAGGCCCAGCTTTTCAAACTGCGCTTTCATCGAGGCGATGTTTTGTCGAGTCCATCCGCCGGGATGAACCCCTTTCTCCATCGCAGCATTCTCTGCCGGCATACCGAACGCGTCCCAGCCCATCGGGTGCAGGACGTTATAGCCCTTTGCCTTCTTGTGCCGCGCGACGACGTCGCCCATCGCATAGTTGCGAACATGCCCCATATGCAGCCGCCCCGAGGGGTAGGGAAACATCTCGAGCACATAGGCTTTTGGCATATCGCCCGCTTCGGCAGGCGTTTTGGCTTTGAACAAGTCCGCCGAGTCCCAAGCTTCACGCCATTTGGGTTCCGCGGCTTGCGGATCATATCTTGAGGCCATGGCCTCCCCCATCACCGAATTGTTTAGTCGAGTTCAGACGCTTTGAGATTACGTGCGCGCACGAGAATCGCATTTTCGAGCTGAATACCTGTTTCAGGATCTGTATCGGCATCCACCCATGTCCCATCCTGATTGATCTGGCGAAACACGCTGACTTTCACACCATCCGCCCGCAACCGCGAATCGAGAATGTAGACGGTCGCCTTGATGCGTTCGCCGTCGGCACCGTCGAAGGATTTCCAATCATAGATGATCGTGCCGCCGAATGGATCGGCGCTGACGAGCGGCATAGAGCTCAGCGTATCGAGGCTTGCGCGCCACAAATAGGGATTAGAGCCGCCTTCGATCTCTTCAACCGCACGCGTATCGGCATTGTTGCCGCCACCGAACACGCAACCGGTAAGCGCGAGCGCTGCAAGTGTGGCTGCGAAGAGTGATGAAACTGCCTTCATATCGTCATTTCCTGCTGGCAAGACCTTGTTGATCAACAGTCTCTATAACACCTCAAACTGAGCCTGCCAGTCTTGATATGCTGTCAGCCGAAGAGGACTAAAAAACACTCATGTCGATCCGCACCCTTGCTCTGATTACGCCTTGCCTGCTGCCTCTCCCATCGGCCGCGGCACAAGCAAGCGGGCCATGGGAGACTGAGCTTGACCTAGAATCTGTCTTTGTTGTCACGCCGATCGCAGATGAAGACGCGCCGATCGAGGCTGAGCCTGTCCTGTCAGAGGTGTCCCTCACGGGCACATCGGAAAAGGTCCTTGAAAACGGCGTCCGCCTGCGCGCGCGCGGCGCGTTGAGGCTGCAGGCCGACCACCCCAACCGACCGGGTGCGATGGGTGGCTTGGGCAATTTGGAAGTCGCCCCCGTCGGCGCTTTCTCAGGAATATCGTCGGCAGCCCCCCTTGAAGACAGCGACATTCGCACCCGGCTCGAGACCGCTTACGTGCAGGTCGATGGCGGCTATGGTGAAGTCCGCGTGGGCAAAGATCAAGGCGTTGGTGCGCGATTCTATGAAGGGGCCCGCTCCGTTCTGTCGCATGCGCGCCTGGACAGCATATTGCTTGACTCAACCGGCCTCAGTACGGTGCGTACACGGCATGATTTGACCGGCCCAAGCGCCAAAATCTCCTATGCGAGCCCTCGTATTCTCGGCCTCCGCGGCGGTCTGTCTTACACGCCAAAGGCGGATGCGGACGGATTAGACCGTCGCCCCCATGCTGGGACCGGAGGCTTGTCGCCTGAAACCGAAAACGCGCTCGAATTAGCCCTCAATGGCACCCGCCGTCTTCGGGACTCGGGCTGGCGATTCGACCTTGGTTTAGCCTGGTCGACTGCTGAAGTTTCGAGCAGCGGTGCTCCTGCGCCGTACAGCACAGTTGAGACCTGGTCGGCGGGGACGCGAATCGAAAAAGACGATTGGACCCTCGGCCTGTCTTGGCTCGAAGCTGACAATGGGTTGCCACAAAGCGATTATGAGGCTTGGAGCGCCGGCCTTCATCGTGAGGCCTATGGCACTGAATTTTCAGTTGAATATGGTCAGTCCGAAGACCGTGGGGCGAATATTGATAGCGAGAGTCTTCGCATCGGCGCTGCACGCGATTGGGGAAAATCAACCCGAATCGCTCTCGGGTTTGTCCAAGATTCGAACAAAACCGCGGCAGACACTTGGGAATCCCGCGGTGTTGTTGTTGAAATCACACTCTCTGAAGAAATTCTCCGAATAAATGGAAATTAAGGTTCTATTAATGGCTCGCGCTGCTATCTGTATCGACGGAGTGATTTAATGCGTTTGCTGATGGCATCTCTTGTGGGTTTTGGTAGCCTCGCCCTTCCGGCGATGGCTGACAATGACGTGCCTGATATGCCAGCGCCGACCATTTCGGAAACCGACCGGGCCGAGCCTGAATGGTTTCAGAAGTTTAGCTTCAACAATACAGACCAAATTTCATCGGCAATTTGGGCCGCTGAGCCGGATCAGACGTTCAACTTGGCCTGGATCAAAGGCGACCGTTGGAGTCTCAGCCTCGACTTGACCTCTCGTGACAGTGAATCACCACTGCCGCGCGAAGAAATGCTGGCTGAAGCTGAGTTCCGGATTACGCCGCGCCTGTCTGTCGGAGGTGAATTGACCATCTCTGCAGAAGAGTTGGACGATTCTGTGAAATGGGAAGAGAAGGATATCGAAACCGGTATCCGCCTCCGATCTGCCTTTAAATTCTAAAACCCTAAGCTTTTGCGCCGCGTTTGCCGCCACCATAGGCGGGATTGTTGCGTGCCGCAGATTCATCGAGCGGCCAGCGCGGCCGGGCTGAGAAGGATAATCCATCCGCGCCGGTGAGACCGGCATTTAGGCGCTCGGCGCCCGCCAGAGCGATCATAGCTGCATTGTCCGTACAATGGCGAAGCGGCGGCGCGATCAGTTCGGCGCCTGCGTCGCGTGCGACGGCATCAAGCGCGCCCCGAATGGTCATGTTGGCAGCGACCCCGCCCGCGACCACCAGCCTCAAATCACCAGTCGCGTCAAACGCCCCAATGGCGCGCCGCGTTTTCTCCGCCAGGCAGTCCGCGATCGCGGCTTGATAGCTGGCGCAAAGATCTGCCTGCCCTTGCGCGTCGAGCGTTTCGGCCTCAACAATTCTGGCTGCCGCAGTTTTCAAACCCGCAAAACTCATATCGAGGCCGGGCCGGTTTAAAAGCGGTCGCGGCAGCTTGAAACGATCTGGATCCCCGCTCTGCGCCAGCCGCTCGACCGCTGGGCCACCTGGAAACCCAATGCCCAGCGTTTTCGCCAACTTGTCGAAGGCTTCTCCGGCAGCATCATCAATCGTCGAGCCGAGCCGCTGATAGTCGCCGAGCCCTTTAACCGCAATGAATTGGCAATGACCGCCGCTAACCAAGAGCAGCAAATACGGAAACGCGCAGGCATGCGCCAAACGCGGAGATAGAGCATGCCCTTCAAGATGATTGATGGGAATGAACGGCTTGCCGGATGCGAATGCCAACGCCTTCCCCGTCATCATCCCGACCATCACCCCACCGATCAGACCCGGCCCACTGGTGGCCGCGATCGCATCAAGCTCTGTCAGTGCGAGACCACTTTCCTGCAGTGTCTTCAACACCACCGTATCTGTAACGTCCGCATGCGCCCGAGCCGCGATCTCCGGTACGACCCCGCCATAAGGCGCGTGGTCATCGATCTGCGACAGCACCGTTTCGGAGAGAATTTCAACCGATCCGTCCGCGCCGCGTCGCAAAACCGCCGCAGCGGTTTCGTCGCAGCTTGTTTCAATTCCTAAGACAGTCACATGATCGGTCATCGCGGCGATATAGGCAGATCAGACGCGTGTGAAAACCTTGTCAGTCCAGCAAGGCCGATTTGATTTCTGGCAACCAGGCTTCGCGCTCGACATCATAGACTTTCAGCGATCCAGCAAAATCCCAATAGCACCAGCCCAAACCGCGCCCTTCGAGACCAGTACGCATGCTTTGCGTCCACAGTGCACGTTGTTCAATCGGGACACCTTGATAGACTCCGAACTCGCCGACAAAGACAGGCATGCGCGTGCGCTCTTGAACCGCCAATGCCTTGTCGAGCTCGCTCATCATCTCTGCGAGATCTTTCGCGCTCCCCCATTCAATCCCCGTCTCAGTTTGATCGGTCCAACCCGCGCCTTGATGGGTAAATTCGAACGGCGAATAGTCGTGATAGGTCAACATGACTTTCGGATCATAGGCCGGGCGCGATTCTTCTAAAGCGCTCAAATTGCCCCAGAACGCAGTGCCCAGAATAATCCATCGGTCGGGATGCTCTTGTCGCAGACGCGCCAGCAACCGCGCGTTCAAGGCATCGGTACGCTTGGTTGTCATATTTGTATGCGGCTCGTTGATCGTCTCGAAGAAAACCGTCTCAGGCGCGTTCACAAAGTGCGTCGACAGCTGATCCCAGATCGCTTCTAAGCGCGGTTCATGCGTCTCGGGATCTTCATTCATCGCGTCATAGTGATGAACATTGACGATGATCTGCAGCCCAATGTCCTCGGCCCAACCGACGATTTCTGTCACACGCGCCAGCATGGCTGGATCGATATCATACGGCGCGTCGGCAGCCGTATGCACCGACCAGCGGATCGGTAGACGGATCGTGTCGAACCCGGCTTCTTTTAAGCGCACCAAATCCGCGCGGCGTACAATGTATCCCCACTCACCTTCGTTCGGCGCTTCGAGGGCGCTGCCAAGGTTCATACAGCGCGAGATCGGCGCTTCCGCGATCGGGACCTCAGCCTCAGCATTCGCGCTACCTTCGCTCGCCGATCCGCACCCCGCGCAGAGCAACGCCGCTAATAACCAGTGCCTCATTATGTCCCTCCTGTTCGGATCTGCTTGCGCGAGCCTGTTATCATCCTTAGCTGAGTCTCATCTCAAGAACGGAGCCAGAATGGAAGCCCCTCAAACGGTTCGAATTGGAACTCGCGGATCGCCGCTCGCGCTGTATCAGGCCAATTTGATTGCACGCGAGATCGAACAGGCGGGCGCTGGGGCCTTGAAGAGCGAGATTGTCACCTTCACCACCAAGGGCGATCAACTCACAACCGAGCGTTTGATCAATTCTGGCGGCAAAGGCCTTTTCACGCGCGAAATCGATCGCGCCGTCGATACCGGCGAAATTCACATCGGCGTGCACAGTTTGAAAGATGTGCCGAGCGTTCTGCCAGATGGCCAAGCCCTTGTGGCCTATCCAGAGCGGGTCGATCCCCGCGACGGCTTCCTGACAACAAGTGGCATTCGTCGTTTGCAAGATCTGCCAGAGGGCGCTGTGCTCGGCACCGCCAGCTTGCGCCGAGA
Source organism: Pseudomonadota bacterium (assembly GCA_038531195.1). Taxonomy (GTDB): domain Bacteria; phylum Pseudomonadota; class Alphaproteobacteria; order Caulobacterales; family Hyphomonadaceae; genus Henriciella. The sequence continues at coordinate 21,904 of JBCBBY010000009.1, read as the reverse complement.
ATCGCAAGCCTTAGCGCTCCGGCCAGACCTCAAAGTCATCCCATTCCGCGGCCGCGTCGAAACGCGGATCGAAAAACTCGAGCGCGGCGAAGCCGCCGCCACCTTCCTGGCGATGGCCGGGCTAAAGCGGCTCGAGCTGGATCATCTCGCCGCCCCCGTGCCGATTGGCGACCTATTGCCCGCCGCCGGCCAAGGCATCATCGCCGTCGCAGCACGGCCTGACCACCTATCTGACGAATTGCGCGCCGCCCTCGCGCAAGTCGACCATGCCGCCACCCGCGCCATGGCGACGGCCGAGCGCGCCTTTCTCGCCGAGCTTGACGGCTCGTGCCGCACAGCCATGGCGGCGCAGCTCACCACAGTCGACGGCACCTGGCATCTGCGCGGTGAAGTGTTGACCCCGGATGGACAAACCAAGTGGAGCGCGCAGGCTGAAGCGCTGCTTTCCACCTCGCTGGATGACCTTGCGGCTTTGGGCACGGCCCTTGCCCAAGACATTCGCGATCAAGCGGGCGGCGACTTGCCCGTCTTCACGGATTAGCGATGCCGGAGGCGCGCCCGACCATCATTGTGACGCGCGCCATGCCGGGCGCGGCAGACACGCAGGCCTATTTGCGTGCGCAAGGTTTGGATCTGGTATCGGCCCCGATGCTCACGCTCGAGCCGCTCCCGGCGCCTGACCTCCCCAATCCCAAAACGCTCTCGGGTCTTGTCTTTACCAGCGCAAATGGGGTGCGCACCTATGCCGATCTTCGATCGGATCGCGATCTCACCGCCTGGTGCGTTGGCCCCGCCACCGCCCGCGCCGCCAGTGACGCGGGCTTCACCGACATCCGCGAGTCCGCCGGAAACGCCGAAGATCTCGCCAACTATATCGCCGCCCATATGGCCCCAACAGACAGCCCGCTCTTACATGTGGCCAACGCCGCTGCTGCGGGCAATCTGAAGCAAGGCCTCGAAGATCGGGGCTTTGCGGTCCTCTTCACCGCCCTCTACGAAATGCGCCCGGCTGCCACGCTGCCCACTGCCGTGTCGGATCTCTTACATGCCAGCACGCGCGTGATCATTTTAATCCACTCGGCGAAAGGCGCTGCGGCACTGTCTGATCTTTGCCCTACCCGGCTCCCCGATACCTGGATCATCACCGCAATTTCCGATCAAGCGGCCGGCCCCCTCGCGCCCAAGATCCAAACGCCGCTGGTCATCGCGAAAACACCCAATGAAGCCGGGCTGATGGCGGCGTTGACCTCCGCACTCGCCACACTTTCGGCCTGAACCAAGCCGATATAGAGTAAAGACCGACTCACCACGATTGGACGTCCGGACATGACAGATACATCGCTACCGCCTTTGTCATCAGACGAAACGCCGATTGATGCTGAATTCGAACCTGCTGAGCCGTCCGAATCCGCCGGCGGCTCACACGGCAACGGGCCCGGATGGTTGGCATATGGGCTATTGTTCCTGATCGCCCTCAGCGGATTGCTGCTCGCGGCCGCCGCGGCGGGATATGTGCCCGGATTCAAACCGGGCACCGGCCCGATCACCGCTGTCCAGTCAGAGCTTGCCAATGTTCAATCCGCGCTCGATGAAGATCGCACCGACACGTCTGCGCTTTCCACCAATATCGCCACACTTCAGTCCCGCGCCGACAGCCTGTCCGCGGACCGCACCCGAACCAATGCAGATCTTCGGACCCTGCGCAGTGAAATTGAAGCGCTCCAGGCCGATATTTCAACACTCCAACGCGCCCAAGTCGCCAATATCGCAGACCAGGGCGGCGATACCGACGCTGTAACGCCCGGAGGGGATCTCTCCGATCTCACCGCCCGTGTGGCGTCGCTCGAAGATGCGCTCATCAATCAGCTCGGCACCTACGATGCCACTTTAGAGACATTGAAATCCCGCGTGTCAGAGCTTGAATCGCAAGCAAGCTCCGAGGGCCTCACAGCGGCGACCGCCACGAATGCCCGCACCGAAGCGGCGCTCGCGCTCTCCGCCATTGAGGCCGCAGCCCGTCGCGGCCGTCCTTTCTTGGGCGCGCAGCAAAAGCTCGCCGCCGCTATGCCCAGCAATGATGCAATCGCCCGGCTAGCGCCGATTGCGCCGAAAGCCGTGCCGCCTTTGTCAGAGCTGCGCGCGGATTTTCCCGCCTTGGCAACAGAAGCCCTCAATCAGTCCGCGCGGTCTGAAGGCGGCAATTCCGGTTGGATGCGCGCCGTCTTTGGCGATGGCATTCAAGTGCGCCAACAAGGGGTCGACACTGACAGCGATCATTTAGACCGCGCCGCCACCGCGCTAGACGCCGGCGACTTGTCTGAAACCATTGAACATATTCGCGCCGCCGACACGGCTGTTCAGTCTGTCTTCACAGATTGGTTGAATAATGCCGAGGACCGACTCACGTTGGAACAAACCCTTGAGGCCCTGCGCCTCACTATGATTGCGGAAGAGCGCTAATGATCATCCTGTTTTTGATCGTCCTGCTGATTGTTATCGCTGGCGTCTTCGTGATGTGGGCCTCGCGCCTACCCGGCGGTCTGACGCTCGATCTTGGCAATGGCACGCTCTACGAGTTTGAGATTGTCTGGGCGCTTTTGGCGATCTTGCTTGCTGGCGCCGCCCTTGCCCTCGCTTGGTCTTTGATCACGGGCCTGGTGACCTTGCCGCATCGGTTTAGCAAATCGCGCCGCGCCTCAAAGACCAAAGCTGCCAATCGCGCGCTTGCCGATGGCCTCCTTGCCGCGGAAGCCGGTGACGCAGCGCTCGCCAAGAAACTCTCCAAGAAAGCCGCTCAGCACGCCGAAGACGATCGACTCAAATTGCTGCTCGAAGCCCGCGCCGCCGAAATCTCCGATGACTGGTCCGGCGCGGAGCGGGCGTGGGGCCAGCTCGCCCGTTTGCCCGGCGGACAGTTAGCCGGTCTGCGCGGCGCCGCCTCTGCCGCCAGCGCGCGCGGGGATGCCATCTCCGCCGAAGCCCGCGCCCGCGAAGCGCTGGAGCTCAAATCTGGCGCGGAATGGCCGTTCAATTCTCTCTTCGATAGCCAAGTCGCCGCGGGCAATTGGTCTGCTGCGCTGACCACGCTCGCGACGGGCGAGAAGCGCGGCCAGATCAGCGGCGAGAATCTCCGCCGCCGCCGCGCGGTGCTCTACACCGCGCAAGCCGCCGCCTTACAACACAATGAGCGCAAAGAAGCCCAGCGTCTGCTCGCAGATGCTATTCGATCAGCCCCCTCTTTCCCGCCCGCCGCCTGGCATGGCGCGCGGCAGCTGATGATCGACAATAAGATCAAAGCCGCCCAGGGCGTGCTCGAACTCGGCTGGAAAGCCCGGCCCCACCCAGCTCTATCGCAATTGCTCCAGCGCTTAGACAGCGACGCCTCACCAAAACTCATTGCCGAGCGCGTCAAAGCGCTGATCGCGGTCAATCCGGATCATCGCGAAAGCCGTATCCTCGAAGCCGACCTCGCCATGCGCGACCGCGATTGGCTGACGGCGGTCAAAGGACTGGCGCTGCTGGTGGAAGAAAAGCCAACGGCGCGCCTCTGCTTGCTGCTTGAGAAGGCGCTGCGCGGCTATGGCGATCTCACTGAATCCGAACGCTGGGGCCGCATGGCGGTCACCGCTGCACGCGAGCAAGAATGGTCCGACATCGACCCTCGCGGCGGCGCCTTCCAATATGGCCAGGCCGACTGGTCGCGCTTGGTCTACGCCTTTGGCGATACCGGCAAGCTGGTACACCCGCGCTATGAGCGTTCCGAGCGCGAATTGGATGCGAGCCGCCCAATCGCCCTGCCCGCGCCAGACAGCACGCCCAGCACGCCGCGCACAGATATCGTCACGCCGCCTTTGGATTACGCCCCAAGCGAAGACTGATCGCGTGAACGATTGGCTTGCGAAAAGTGGGCATCAACGGTATGTCACCGCCTCGACTTTGGTTGGCCGCGTTAGCTCAGCTGGTAGAGCATCGCATTCGTAATGCGGAGGTCGGGTGTTCAAGTCACCTACGCGGCACCATTCTCATCCGGTCAGCTCCGCTGAATTTTTGATCCAGTGGATCAAAAATAGGCTGAGAATGCCCCGGCAGGGGCTGTTGCTAGAAAAAGTCAGCCGCACCTCACCCCAGCTCGCACCAACCCCTCACCTCTAATCCAAAAGATGGCTCACAATCTCATCATATGTATCGTTCAGAACATAGGTGACCTGCCCGACCTCTGGGTCGCCGCCAAGCAAGACAATTGCGCGGCCATCCGCGCTCCGTCTGATCGCGGAGACTTGCTCGAAATTGATACATATCGGGATGTTTGAGTCTCCCATGGTCGCTTCATAAAATATGGCCATGCGGCGTTCCTTTCGTTCAGCGCAGACGCACGCATGTAGCATGCGCGACGCTCGCCCATCAGCTTCGACACGATGAGCAGGCAGACTGCAAACGAATTTTTGTGCGACGGTTCACGCACATCACGCGTCTGTCTCCCCCTCAAATCCAAACATCTCCTCGACCACAAAGAGCGGCCTCTGCTTCGCCTCATCGAAAATCCGCGCAACATATTCGCCAAGCACGCCAATGCTGATCAGCTGCAGCCCGCCGAGGAAGAAGATCGCCACGGCGAGCGTTGCATAGCCCGGCACACCGCGACCATAGAGCATCGTCGTCGCGCCAATCCAAATCGCATAACCGAGCGAGCCTGCCGCGATCACGCTCCCGGCAATCGACCAGAATCGCAAAGGCGCGGCGCTGAAGGCGACCAAGCCGTTCCAGGCATAGCCAAAGAGCTTGAAGAATGACCAGCGGCTCGACCCGGCCCAGCGCGGCTCGACCTCATAGAGCACGGCCTGCTGCGAAAAGCCGACCCAAGCGTAGAGGCCTTTCATGAAGCGCTTGCGTTCGGGCAGCGCATTCAAGGCGTCGACGACGCGCCGGGACAAGAGTCGAAAGTCGCCAGCATTGGCGGGTATCGGAACCTCCGCGGCGTGCGAAAACAGACGATAGAATGAGGACGAGAAAGCGCCGCGCAGCCAGCCTTCGGTCAACCGAGAACAACGCAGCCCATAAACCACATCCACCCCGGTGGCGTGCACGCTTAACAATCTCGGGATGGTCTCAGGAGGGTGCTGGAGGTCCGCGTCCATGAGAATCACCGCCTCACCGCGCGCCATGCGCAAGCCCGCCGCAAGCGCCGCGTCTTTGCCGAAATTTCTGGAGAGGCGAATGATCCGCAGACGAGGCTCTTCCAGACGCGCGGCCTGCAGCGCCGCGAGCGACCCATCGCGGCTGCCATCATCAACGGCAATGATCTCCCAATCGGATCCCGTTGCATTTAAGACCGGGCATAGACGGGCCAGCAATGCCGGGATGGACTCCGCCTGATTATAGACAGGGAGAACCACTGAGAGTGAGATCGACTGCGCGCCCACCCGGCTCACTCATCTTCAAGCGGCGCGTCTTCGGGGCGGTTTGCAAACAGGCTGACCTCATGCGCAGCCAGCGTGTCCAAATACGGTTCAATCTTCTGCAGCGGGCTGTGGAGGACCTGATACTGCTCGGGCGTGACATCGGGATAATCTGCCGCCACCAGCTCGGCCGCGGCCGCGACGTCATTGGAGATACGCACGCTCTTTTGCACAACGCTGGGAATATTGCCGATCTTCAACACAAAGAGCAGCCCGAGCAGACCATATATCACGCGGTGCGGCCGCCCCGGCGTTTTGGCGATGGCGAGCATGGCCAGCAAAAAGACGGCGATCCAGAAGAGCGTTCCGAACGTGATGTAGCGGCTGACAAAAGCTTGCTTCACGCCATAAAGCTCCCACCGCCCGAGCGCGGTGAGCACGCCCGCCCCGATGGCATAAGCGGCCAAGGCAAGCAGCGGCGAGAGATCCGTCCAATCCAGCTTCGCGACGCCGCGTCTTAAAGTCGACATCGAGTAGACCGCCACGCCCAGCGCCAAAATAGTAATGGGGATCGATATATCACGCGCGAACCGGACGATCGGCGATGCAATGAAATTGATCGTATAATGCAAGAGTCCCAAAGCCGTTGCAGGATCGGCAAGCGTTGGCAGCGCCGATGCCGTGTAAGCCTGCGCTGAGGCCGACAGAGCGAGTGAAAAGTGCCACAGCATAAGGGCCGCAAAAACAGACCAGAGCCCAAAAGCAAGACATCCACGCCGCGTTTTCAGCGCGCCATGGATGAGTAGCAAACCCCATCCGATCGGGATCAAAACCCACCCTGCCCCAAATGCATAGATCGACATGGCCGCCGCCAGGATGGCGATCATTGTGTTTCGCAGAGTCGGTGGCCCGCAGCTCAGTCGATCAATCGTCCACAGCGCGCCGGTGACATTGAGAAAGACGGATATCTGCCAGCCCCATAACCAATTGCCCGCCTGATCGAGGGAGAAATACAGAAACGCCGTCACCCCAAGCGCCCACGCCATGAGAGACGGGACATTCATGCCGTCGATGGTTCTTTTGATGATCCGAACAAGAGCAAAGAATCCAAGGCCCGCAATAAGCACGCTGGCCAAACCCTCAGCCCAATGCCCCATTGCGGTGAGCTTGCTCAAACCGAGCATCACAAAAATGCCCGATGCGTGCCAGTGATTGCCGCTCAAAGCGAACACATCTTGGAACGGCAGTGTGCCGTCTTGCATACGTCCGTAATAAGGAATGAGCGCCCAATGATCGTGAAATGGCGCGCGGTAGTGGTAGGCCATGGTGAACACCAACACCGCTGCGAAACAGAACAGGGCCGGGCCCCATGTTTTGAGTTTGACACCCATCGCTGCCTTCGTCCTCCTCCACCGGCGTTGATTATGAGACGCCGAGGCAAAGGGATTTTTCACCATGTGGGAGCGTTGGTGGCGATATCTGAGTGTCTCAGATTCTACCAGAGTGTTTGCAAATCAGAGACTAACGACTTCTCTAGTCCGCAGTCTGCCCGGCGCATCTGGGTATGCCACTGCATGCATGCGCAGCTAAGATCTTTCAGGCGCTCATCCTGAGCGAAGTCGAAGGATTAAGCGCCGCGCTTCCCAGAAGCCCGCCTCGCCCTTCGACCCTCGGTCAAGCCGAGGGCAGGCAGGCTCAGGATGAGGCTGAAAAGGGCCGTATTCCTGACGTAAGTCAGGATCTCTGGCAAAATTGGTTGGAACTGACGGCACGAGATCTTGGCCTGCGCTGGGACGAGCGGGTTTACACGGCGTCCGCTAGACTCTCCGCTCAAAACATCGTTAGGCGATAGCGATACCTTCCAGGGACACATCACCATGCACCTCCCCCTCGACCCAGACAGCGTCAAAGGCTTCCTCGATCCCGAAGAAGGCCGCGCCCTGTATGAAGCCGCGCAGCAACGCGCCCCGCACGGACCATGCCTGGAAATTGGCGGCTATTGCGGCAAGTCGGCGCTCTATCTTGGCGCCGCCTGCGCAGAGGCGGATGAGATCTTGTTCTCGGTCGATCATCATCGCGGCTCAGAAGAAAACCAGCCGGGCTGGGAGTATTTCGACCCGAGCGTTTGGGATGAGGCGGCGCAGGCGGTGGATACGCTGCCTTTCTTTCGCGAGACCATCCGCAAGGCCGGGCTTGAGCAGACCGTCATTCCAATCGTGGGCCGCTCGATTGATATTGCCAAAAGATGGCAAACGCCGCTCAGCTTCCTGTTCGTCGATGGCGGGCACACGATGGAACATGCGCTGAATGATTATCGCGCTTGGATGCCGCATGTCATGCCGGGCGGCCTTGCGGCAATCCATGACGTGTTTCCCGATCCTGCAGATGGCGGCCGGCCGCCTTTCGAGATTTATCAGCGCGCGCTGGCATCGGATCTGTTTGTCGAGGAGTCTGCAGTCGGTAGTCTTCGCATCTTGCGCCGACTTTAAAGCAAAGGCTTTGTCAGCAGCTGGCTGCCCGGCGCGGCGCCGCGCAGCGCTTCGGCGGCGAGGATGACCGCGGCCTGCGTCCAGCTCGGCTGTTCGCGCGGCCAGACGATTTGCTCGCGCGTCTGCCAGCCCATCCAGAACACCCCTGCCTCGTCGCGATAGTCGAACAGAGCCGCAAACAGTTTGCTGGCGCGTTCGGTCTCGCCAATCGCGAGCAGAGCAAGGACAAGTTCGGCGGTTTCAGCAATGGTCACCCAAGGCTCGTCAGAGACACAGCGACAGCCGAGCGGCTCGATCACGAATTGCGCCCAACCGTCGAGGATCCGCCGCCGCGCTGCCTCAAGCGGGAGAGCGCCGGCGAGCACGACATAATACCAATCCATGGCGAACCGCGATCCCTGGCCGCGCCGGTCGAAGCGCTCGGGATGATCTCGCAAAGCGTTGAGAAGCGTTGCGCGCGCCTCAGCCCATGCCGGTCGAGACGTTTCAAAAACACCCGCCAGATACAGTCCCGCCTCTAAGCTTTTGAGGATAGATGCATTGCCCGCCAGCAGCGCATCTTCTTCATCCGTGCCGAGCGCCTCTTTCGCCCAACAAAACGCGCCATCTGGCCGCTGCAAGGTGAGGACAAAGTCTAAAGCGCGGTCGACCATTGGCCACCAGGCCTGCACCCGCGCTTTGTCGCCGGTCACAGCCAAGTAATGCGCCACGCCAACCGCCGGATAGGCGCAGAAATTTGAGTCTAAAACTGCTGGCGCCTGCTCGCGGCTGATATAGTCGCGGTCGACCATAGGCAGCGCATTGCCATACTCGCCCAACCAAGCGCCATCTGCGCGCTGCTCCGAGGCGAGGTAATCATAAGCTTTTGCGGCGGCGGCATGCTCGCCCATGGCACACAGCGCCATCGCCGATTCAACATGGTTCCAGGGATCCCAGGCGCCGTCTTCGAACCACGCAATCGCCCCGTTATCGTTCTGCACTTGTAGGATACGCTCGGCCGCCGGACGCAAGTCTTCAGAGGTGGGCGCCGACACGGATTGAAACGATCCATCCATCAGCGCGCGGCCTCCGCTTCAAAATAGAGCACCATGCTCTTGCCCATAAAGGGCGAAATCGCACCATCAATCGCGCGCGAGACCCAAGGACGTTTCATCAAATCCCAGACCAGAAATTTATGGTACGCCTTGACCATAGGGTGGTCCTCTTCGCGGTCCCAGAACGCGCATTTCAGCCACCAATAGGGCACGTGAATGCCGTGCGCATGATGGCGTTTGAACAAGGAAAAGCCATGCCGCTCGACTGAGACTTTAAGATCAACCTCGTCGAAAATTCGAATATGTCCGCCCGGTTCAAAAGCATACCCATTTGGCGGTGGCGCCAATTGCCAGCAGACCCGTTCTGGCCAGGCGTGCGGCACTGAGATGCAGAGCTTGCCATCCGGCTTTAAGACGCGCCGCATCTCCGCCAGCGCCGCATCATAATCCGGTAAGTGTTCGAGAACTTCGGAACAGACAATCGCATCGAAATAATCATCTTCAAAGCGCAAGGCCGTGGCGTCGCCGGTCTCAAACGCAACATGGGTCGGCGCGTCAGATTTCGGTTTGGGCAGCCAGACCATGCCCTCCTCGGCTTTTTTCAGGGAGGCTTCGTCGAGATCGATCCCGGTAATATCAAGCCCGCCAAGCATATAGAGCCCGTGCACATGACGCCCCTCGCCGCATCCAAGATCGAGAACGCGCGCGCCAGGCTTCAGCCCCAAATGCTTGAACCGCGCGGTCAGCATGCGCGGGCCATCGCTTGTTCAAAGAAAGAGAGATATTTCGGCGCGATCTTCTCCCAATTAAAATGTTCCCGCGCCCGTGTGAGGCAGGCCTCAGCCACGCTGCGCTGTAGGTCTGGTGTCGTCATGAGGCGCTTGATCTCGCGCGCCAGGGCATCGGGATCACCTTTGGGCACGATGAGCCCCGCCGCGCCTGCAACTTCCGGCAGCGCGCCGCCATCGGTCACGATGACCGGCGTGCCGCAACTCATCGCTTCAGCGGCGGGCAATCCAAACCCTTCATACATGGAGGGGGTCACCGCGACCGTCGCCGTCGCAAATTCATCGGCGAGCGCCTCGCGCGTCAGGTCGCTCTTAAACTGCACGCGATCTTTCAAACCGCGCTTGGTGATCACATCCCGCGCCAAGCCTTTGCGCAGCTTTCCGATCACCACCAATTCCACATCAGGCAAGTCTTGCAGGATCTGGTGATAGGCTTCCAATAAGACGTGCAGCCCTTTTAGCGGCGTATCGGCGCTCGCGGTCGTGATGATCCGCTGAGGAGCACGTTGCAAGTTCGGCCGCGGCTTAAACGTTGCCTGATCCACCCCGAGCGGGATCGGAAAAATCCGCTCCGCGGCGACGCCGAATTCCGAGACGATGTCCGACTTGGCGTGTTCCGATGGACAAGTGATCATATCGAGTTGCCGCGCCACCCGAACTTGCATGCGATGAAAAGCATACCAACGCCGCACTAAAAGGCGGTGTTTCCAGTCCGGCGCGGCGTCCAAAGCCAAGCGGCGGTCATGCGTGATTGGGTGATGGATCATCGTTGTGAGCGGCAGGCCCAAACGCTGATCCATCTTCAACACCCCTTCGGCCAAGGACTGATTGTCGAGCACCACATCATATTGGCCCCGCGTCCGTTTCAAATAAGCATAGGCGCGCTGACCGAACGTATAAGGCTCAACAAATTTGCCAGACAGGTGCCCGAAATATTCGTACGTATCGGTCGGGCTCAACAAATGATGCGGGCGCAGCGCATAGTGCCCATGGTGCGGCTTTGCGAAGAGATCGAGGGACGGCAGCTTGACCAAACGCACCCCGCTTGAAAGCTGCGGGTAAGGCGGTCCTGAAATCACATCCACACACGCACCCGCCGCGACCAGTGCGCTGGACAGATAGTCCACATAGACCCCTTGCCCGCCCACCTTGGGATCAGAGCGATAGGACAAAAGCGAAATGCGCAGCGCACCATCCTCTGCCGGACGGCGATCGCGGGGATCAGTCGGTCTTTTTTGCGCGTCCAGCATACGTATTTTGTATCGCCCTCTGGCTCCGCGAAACGCGAGACCGGCTAAGATTTATTCCGTATCTACCAGAACGATCTTTCCGCGTCGTCAGGCAAATGATGTCCACAGAAAGATCAGCGCTACGCGCCAAAATGATGCATTTTCAAGCAGGATTTTGGCGCCGTTGGGGTGTCCGTTGCAATGACAGACGCGGTTTACTCGGGGGCGGGAGGCGTATCTTGGATGGGTCGAGTTTAAGACGCTCGCGCCGAGTGCCATCTAACGGTTTTGGCCCTAATCGGACGGCCGCATTTATCTGCAAGCGTCTTACATTATTCACATTCAAGCCATTTAGTCCGCGATGACACGACTACGAAAAGCGGATAAAAATATAGCATCGGGAGGACACTTATGAAAATTACTCGATACATAGCGTTTGTAATATTTCTCCTGTCACAGTCAGCACCAGCGGCGCTTGCATGCTCGCTTGCGCCGGGGGCATTTCTTCAGTCAAATTTCGAGCTAATCGACTCTTCGGATGCAATAGTTGTGGCCACTGCGATTCGAGAAAATCGAGCAAACAGTGCATTTGACAGTGAGATCGAATTTAAAGTTGAGGCAGTCTTGAAAGGCGCGCCAGGAAAAATCGTGATTGGTTCCGGCCAGTTTGGAGAGCCGGTGCCAAGTGATCCTGAAGAAGTTCTTAATGCCAATCCAGAAGCCTATATGGGACCGTGCGTTCGAATAACTTTCGAGAGCGGACGCAAATATGTGCTGACTCTTCATAGGTCCGAGGACGGCAGTTTTGTCGTATCCGGTGGTCCGTTTTCTCGCCGAAGCGAAGACTATTTCGGCCCCAATTCACATTGGGAAAGAGTCATCAGTGAGTATTTGGAGATTCAAAGAAACCCTGATCGCTTGGCACAGATCGATGAGATGATCGTTATTGCTCAAAACGGCCTATCTGAAGACGCCAGTAAATTCGAACAACGCCTCGGTGAAGACGCATTTGTTCATTTGGTGAACGTCCATCCAGATAAGCCAACTAGATGGCTAATTAATCAATATCAAGACCCAGAATTTGTCGCTCGACAATTTTCGGATGTGATCGAAGGTACCCAAGAAGAGGATGCCAGCAATATCGCAAGTCTCGTTTTTGGTTCTCCTATTCCACCCGAAGAAACCAAATCCATGATTTTACGCGCGCTTTCGGAAGGCGAGCACCCGTCGGCAGAGCATTTGTTTCGCTCGATCATTAATGAGGAAGCTCCTGACCCAACCATATTTGGCGCGGCAATCGGTTACTTTATTCGGCAAGGCAAATATGAGCTAGTTCAGGCCGCCGTGAACGAGAAGTTACTTTGGATGGTGGCGGTTACCGGGGAAGGAGCTGGCCCAGGTTTTTGGGGGGCTGTTCAGCCTTCCATTGGTTATGGTGAGAACAAAAGGGTACCCGAAAGTTTCTATAATTGGTGGAGCGATCAGAAGTATGCAGTTTGTGTTTTGCAGTCTCAGCCAGGAAATTGTCGTTATGACTGGGACAATGCGGATAAGCTTTTAAGAGAACCTAATGAGAACCAAACTCAACTGTTATCAATTGCAGGAAGCCCAAAAGTGATTGCTTGGGCAATATCGGAAGTCGATCGCTTAAGATCCGAGAACATTGAAATGTTCAAAGATGAATGGGATCTACCAATGGAACTTCTTCTTTCCTCCCATAAGGGCAACACCTCAACCGCTGTTAAAGGCTTAGCTTGTGGCAGTAAGAGCGAACGCGAAAACCTAGCGCGAAGGATCGGTCAAACTCCTACAATTTATACAAAAAGGCTGTTGCGAGAAATGATGTCCATGCCTCAACACGATCACGTCAGAGCGGAACTGTTCAAAAGCTCGGTTCAGCATGCAGCACACGACATGGAAAATTCAAGATGGCGAAGGGTTGATGATGTTCTCGAATACGCAAAACCCGATGGTCTAATCAAACTGAAAGATCATGAGCGGCCCATTCTTCCTTGCTCTATGCCGCAAGCTGCAAATCAAGAGTGACGACCATACGTCAGCTTTCTGTCGAATAGGTCATTCAACCACTGGAGTTTTCCGTCCGTTTCTGGCGAATAGTAGCCGAAGCGCCGGAGTCCATTTCAGGGCGACCTAAGCCCGTTCCCCAACATTCATTCTGGCGGCGAAAACGGAGATCCTTCGTCTTTCAGCCAGTGACGTCGAGCTACCCGCTCAACCCCAGCTCCATCAGCACCAAGTCCGTATCCTGTCCCGGCAACGGCGCCGGCCTTATCTCTGATTGTTCGATCCCGTGAAACCGCACCGGGGGTTGCGCCTCCCAATAGCCGCCCTCGCTCGGATGCTCGCGGCGTTTGAAGAAGCCCGTCTCTTTCAGGTGCGGATCGTTCTGCAGATCCGGGAAGTCATTCACGGGCGCAGCTGGAATGTCCGCTTCGGCGCAGGCGGCGAGCCAATGCGCGCTGGTATTCTGTAAGAGATAGTGCTGCACACGTTCCAACATGTACGCCATGTTGAAATACCGGCCGCGATAGTCGCTGATGCGGTCGTCTTCGAGTTCTTGCGGCGCTTTCAGCACCTGGTTGAATAAAACCACCCAGCGTTTGTCGACATATGGCGCGAGGACGACATAGCCATCGCTCGTCTGAAGCGGCTGGCGCGACGGATCGACCTGGCGTTGATAACAGAATGGTCCGATGGCCGGATCGAAGACGGATTCATAAAAGTGCTCTTCCAGTAGGAAATGCGTAATGCACTCAAACATCGGCACTTCGACATGCACCGCCTCGCCCGTCTTATCGCGGTGATGAAGGGCGGCGAGGGTGGCATAGGCAGCGTGCAGTCCGGAGACTTTGTCGGCAAAGGCGGTCGGTATGAAACGCGGTTTTGGATTGCCATCGACTTTCGGCAACAGACTTGCCGCGCCGGAGAGGCCTTGGATCAAATCATCATAGGCCGGGCGGCCAGCATAAGGCCCATCTGAACCAAAGCCGACGCAATGCACATAGACAATGTCCGGCTTGATGGCTTTGACGTCTTCAAAGGACAGGCCGAGCCGAGCGATGGCGGGCGCCCGGACATTGTGGATGAAGACGTCGCTCTCAGAGATCAGCTTGCGGATGGCCGCGGCGCCGTCTTCGGATTTTAGATCCCAGATCACTGACCGTTTGCCGCGATTCATCGTCATGTGGCATGGGCCCATATGCCGGGTCTTGGCGGACTTGCCGACATTACGAAAATCGTCGCCTTTCTCAGGCTCGACCTTAATGACGTCGGCGCCCATGTCAGCGAGCGTCTGGGTGCAATACGGGCCAAAGATGACCGTGCTCATATCGGCAATTTTGATGTCGCTTAGCAATTGCGGTGCGGGCATGCGCGGGCCTCCAATGTTTCAAGGTTGCATCGCGCGGCGGCTCAGACAGGTCAATGTTTACGCAGAGGAGCCCTAGCGGTTCGACTTGCGCGCTTTGAACGCCGCCATTTGCTCAGGCGTGGCTTCGCCTTGGAACTGGTCTTTCCATTCCGCGTAAGGCATGCCGTAGACGCGGGCGCGGGCCTCTTCCTTCGACATTTCTAGACCCTCGGCTTCTGCGGCTTCGCGGTACCAATCGCCAAGACAGTTGCGGCAGAAATCTGCAAGGATCATCAGCTCGATGTTCTGAACATCTTTGCGATTGTCGAGATGCGACAGCAAACGGCGAAAGGCGGCGGCGTCGAGCTTATCTTGTTGGTCTTGGGTGAGATCTGCCATGGCTTATTCTCCCACCGCGCGGACATCGGCTTCGATGACCAGCGTCATCGGTTCGCCGTCGGCGTCAAAGGCGAGCGTGATATCGACGGTCTCGCCGCTGACCACGTCGGTGCCGACATCGAACATCATGAAGTGATTGCCGCCGCGTTCCAGCTCCAGGCTTTCGCCATCTGCGATCTCGAACTGCTCGACTTGGCGCATCTGCATGCGGTCATCGATCATTGCCATTGTGTGTAGCTCAATCGTGCCGAAGCTCGTCGAGCTCGCCCCGGTCAGGGTGACATCGCCGCCGTCAACGTTCAGCGTCACGCCGCCCATCGTCAAATCACGGGCGCCGATCGGCTCCATCACGAAAGCACCGGTGTAAGACAGGACCGGTCCAGTCTCGCCCGCTGCCGGGATTGGCGCGTCAGCGGGAGAACAGGCCGCCGCGAGGCCGAGACACGCGGTGCTGAGCAAAAGACGAGACATGGCAGTTTCCTTTTTGACATCAGACGCACATATAGAGCGCGATTAGACCTGCCAGAAGCCCACAACCCGTCGCACCTCTTCAATGATCGGCTCGGCCAAGGCGTTGGCTTTTTCCGTTCCTTTGGCGAGGGCAGCATCGATCTCAGCTGGATCATCGAGCAGACGGCGCATCTCATCGGTGATCGGAGCAAGGTGGGCGACCGCCAAGTCTGCAAGCGCGGGTTTGAACGTGCCAAACCCTTTGCCGCCATACTCGGCCAGGACTTGCTCGTCGGTTTTGCTCGACATGGCGGCATAGATTCCGACTAAGTTTGCGACTTCGGGTCGACCTTCGAGACCGTCCATCGTCTCAGGCATATCGCCAAGCGTGTCCGTCTTCGACTTCTTGATCTTGCGCGCGATCGTGTCGGCATCGTCGATCAGATTGATTCGTGAATTCTCAGCCGGATCGGATTTCGACATTTTCTTGGTGCCGTCTTTCAAGCTCATGATGCGAGCGCCTGGCCCGTCAATGAAGCCCTCTGGCAGCGGGAAGAATCCAGGCGCGTCAAACTGCTGATTAAAGCGCGACGCAACGTTGCGGCTAAGCTCAAGGTGTTGCTTCTGATCCTCGCCCACGGGGACATGCGTGGCCTTATAAACGAGAATGTCAGCGGCTTGAAGCACAGGATAAGCGAACAAGCCAACACTGGCGCGTTCGGCGTCCTTACCGGACTTGTCCTTGAACTGCGTCATCTTCTCGAGCCAGCCCATGCGGGCGACGCAATTAAAGATCCAGGCGAGCTCAGTATGCGCGCGGACAGAGGACTGGACGAAGATGGTCGACGTATCTGGGCTGAGCCCCGCGGCCATCATCGCGGCCGCAATCTGCCGGGTCTGATCTTTCAAAGCGCCCGCTTCGACCGGCATGGTGATGGCGTGCAAATCGACGACGCAATAAATCCCTTCCCAGCCTTGGTTCTGCAGGTCGGCGAATTTCTTCAGCGCGCCGAGATAATTGCCAAGGTGGAGGTTTCCGGTCGGTTGGATGCCGGAAAAAATGCGTTGTGGGCCAGAATAGGGGGCTTGCTCAGTCATGGCAGCGGGGTTTAGCGGTTTTTGGCCCGCTGGCTAGGGGGCAATTCAATTCGCGCTTCGACGGGTGACGCCTTTCAGATCGCTGATCCGAACGGCGCCAAAGAGGAGTGCTGCCACCCCATAAATCGCGGCGCCGATGGTGATAAAGACCAACACTTCGAAAAACGTGCCGAACGGGACCCAGGCCAGAAGCTGTGTTTTCTGACCGAGCAGATAGAGGAGCGAAGCCCCCATCGCGGCACTGGCGAGGGCAACAGAAGCAAGACGCGTGATCAGGCGCGGACCGGGGCGATACCAACCGCGGCTCAGCAATCCAAAGAAGAGGAGCGCGACATTGATCCAAGCCGCAATGCTGGTGGCGATGGCGAGACCCGGGAAACCCGGCCAGCCTTGCTGACGAAACCAGAAGAACAAAGCTGCGCCTAAGACCGTGTTGAGGACCACCGTGAAGAGAACGAACCGCATCGGCGTTTTCGTGTCTTCTCTCGCAAAGAAACCGGGGGCGAGGACTTTGATCAAGACAAAGGCCGGGACGCCCCAGCCATAGTGAATTAAGGCCAAGCCAGCCTGTTGGGCATCATTCAGGGTGAACGCGCCGCGTGTGTACAATCCTTCAATCAGATAGGCGGGCGCGACCATGAGGGCGATCGCCGCCGGCAAGGTCAGCGCCATGGCAAGCCCGATCCCGTCATCCATCAATGTGTTGGACGATTTGGTGTCATCCGATCGCGCCGCACGGGCAAGCCGCGGTAAAATCGCGACGCCCACAGCAACACCGACAATACCCAACGGCAATTGATACAGCCGGTCTGCATAGAATAGCCAAGATTTGGCGCCGGGTTCAAAACTCGCCAGCAATTGGCTGACCATGATATTGATCTGCGTGCCACTCGCCGCGATGGTACCTGGGATGGCCAATCCAATGATCTTCTTGACGGCGGGTGTAAGCTTCGGCAGGCCCAGCGATAGGGAGACGTTCTGGCGGCTGACCCCCCACCAAAGCAACGCTGCTTGCGCAATACCGGCAAAGGTCACCGCCCACGCTGCGTAGACAGCCGTTTGCGGCGCCGTGTCTCCGAGCAGAGCGGCCGTGATCAAGAAGATATTCAAAAGCGTGGGCGCGCCGGCAGATAGGACGAACCGGCCCGCGGAATTGAGCACGCCGGACAAAAGCGCCGCCAGCGCCATGCAGGCGAGATACGGCATCGTGATCCGGGTCAACAGGATCGCGAGCTGGAAGCTTTCACTCTCAGGCGCGTAGCCACCATGGAAGGCATACATCAGCCACGGCATGGCGAGTTGTGCGACGATCACCAGACCGGCTGTGGCAGCGAATAGGCCGCGCATGGTCTGGCGGGCGATCTCCTCAGCCGCTTCTTTGCCTTCGGCCTCCAATGTGCGCGCATAGGCCGGGACGAAGGCCTGGGCGAATGCCCCTTCCGCAAAGATGCGACGGAACAAGTTTGGCAAGATCAATGCGGTCACGAAGGCATCGCCAATCGGGCCGGCACCGACTTTTGCCGCGATCAAGATATCCCGCACAAAGCCCAGGATCCGGCTGCCCATGGTCAGCGAAGATTGTGTGAGCGTATTGCGCAGAAGACTCATATACGGTGTTGGATCCTAGAAACTGTCAGCCGCGCTGGCACGTTTGAGTTTGCGGGCCGGTGTGCTTGGGCCTTCGGGTTCATCGCGGCCCAATGCGGCGAGGAGTTGATCGCGTAAGGACGATTTCATGTCGTCGGTAAAGCCCTCGGGCAAGATCACGTAAAAGGCATCGAACACGCGCTCACCATAGGACCCCACATGCGCCGAGATGATCGATATCTCAGCATCAGCCAGCACCTTGCTAACATCGGTCAAGATACCAGGACGGTCACGCCCGGAGACGTCGATCACGGTATAGGCTTGCGAAACGTCATCGGAAATCGCGACGCGGGGCTGAACGATAAAGGCGGCGCGGCGCGGATTGGTGCGCAGGCGCGGTTCGGTCAGAGCGCCATCCGGGTCGATTGCGGCAAGGACGGCTTTTTCAAGTCGGTCCATACGATTGCGATCACCTTTGGCAAAGGGGTGTCCCTCGCCATCTTCCAAAACGAAAACATCGATGATCCGACCGGAAGCGCCAGTAAACACTTGCGCGGACACCGTATGCGCGCCCATGCCGCCAATCGCTTGGGTTAGACGAGAGAACAGGCCTGTTCGATCTGGAGCGGATACGAAGAGCACCGTGCGATCGTGCGCTTCCGGCGTGACTTGCACAATGACTTCATCGTCGGACGCGAGGCGCTTGGCATGCTCGGTCAAAGTTTCAGCATCGAAGCCGGTCCAATAGGCTTCATCCATTTCAAGCATGACGTTCGGAATGGCGCCGGTCTGTTCCTCCACGAGGCTGCGATTGGCGTCCGCGCGCGCTTTGAGGTCGGCGGTGACGGTTGATTCATCAGACCGACCGCCGCGCAAAGCGGCCTCGGTATTGTAGAATAGATCGCCGAGCAATTGTCCTTTCCACGTGTTCCAGACATTCGGCCCGACGGCGCGGATATCGGCCACGGTGAGAATGTAGAGCAGGCGCAAATGCTCGATATCCATGACCTTCTCAGCGAAGGTCACGATGGTGCGCGGGTCGGAGATATCACGCTTTTGCGCGGTCTCGCTCATCTCGAGATGGTTGCCAACGAGCCAAGCAACGAGCTCGGTCTCCGCGGCATCTAAGCCCAAGCGCGTACAGGCCCGCCGTGCGGTTTTCATGCCCTCGACTTGCTGGTCGCCGAGCCCCTTGCCCGTGTCGTGCAGCAACATCGCAAGATAGAGCGCGCGGCGGTTCTCAATCTTGCTAAAGAGTTGTTTGGCCAGCGAAAACCCGTCTTCGCCATTGTCCATATTGGCAATGTGCTCAACCGCGCGGATCGTATGCTCGTCGACGGTATAGTGATGATACATATTGAACTGCGTTTGCGCGACAATGCCGCCAAATTCCGGCAGGAACCGGCCCAGAATGCCGGCTTCGTTCATGCGGTTCAGCGTCAGACCGAGGCGCTCACTGTTCAGCAAAATCTCGAGGAACACCGCAATCATGTCAGGATCTGTGCGGTTCTTTGCGTTGATGAGCTTCTGACCACGTGTCACGAGGGTCAATGCATCTGGATGCACATCCGCATTGTTCTTATCTGCAACCTCGAACAAGCGGAGCAGGATCTTAGGGTCTTTTTCGATCGACGACGGATCGGTGAAGTTGACGCGGTGCCCCAAGAGCTCGAAGCGCGAGTCGGCGAGCTGTTTCGTGCTCGGGGCACGTTGCAGAAGGCGTCGCCAGCCTTCCGGCTTGGCCTTTTGCTGGGCTTCCAGCTTCGCCGCCAAAATACGTGTGAGGCCGCCAACATCTTTTGCCGCCAGGAAATAGCGCTTCATAAAGCGTTCCACACCGAGCTGTCCGCCACGGTCATTATACCCCATCCGAGCCGCGATCTCAGGCTGAAGGTCAAAGCTGAGCCGCTCTTCCGGACGTCCGGTGATGTAGTGTAAATGACACCGCACCGTCCAAAGGAAACGCGCAGCGCGCATAAAGATATGGTATTCCTGCTTGGTGAAGACATTCGTCTTCATCACATCCTCGAGCGTTTCCGTGCCGTCGGGATGCATATGTTTGACGATCCAATAGAGCGTCTGCAAATCGCGCAAACCGCCTTTGCTCTCTTTGACATTCGGTTCGACCAAATAACGCGCATTGCCCTGGCGCGCGTGGCGATTGTCGCGTTCCTCTAATTTGTCGGCGATAAAATCTGCATCATGCCCGATGACCACCTGTTTGTTGAACAGGCTCTGCGTTTCATCGGCGAGGTTTTGGTCGCCAAACAGGAAACGCGCATCAAGTAGGCTGGTTTTGATCGTCACATCTTCTTTGGCCAGCCGCACGCATTCTTGCGGGGTGCGGAAGGCGTGTCCGACTTTCAAGCCCATATCCCACAGCGCATAGAGCATGAACTCAATCACACTCTCCGCATGCGGGCTGGCTTTGTAAGGCCGAATGAAGAGCAAATCGATATCTGACGATGGCGCAAGCACCGCGCGACCATATCCACCGGTCGCAAAGACGGCCAGACGCTCCCCTTCTGTGGGGTTACGGGCGCGAAACACGTGTGTCGTGGTGAAATCATAAAGCGCGTGCAGCACTTCATCTTGGACGGCTGCGAGCAGTCGCGCGGTGTCCAGGCCATCGGCGCCTTGCTGCAATCGCTCTTGCGCAATCAATCGTCCGCGGAACAATGCGCCATGCAGAATATCCAGCGCTTCTTTGCGAGCGGCGCGCTCATCGCCCTCATGGATCAGGGCCGCAGATGTCAGCTTTACGCGGAGCGCGCGGCCATCAATGATCGAGTTGATCCGCCACTTTCCTGGCTTACGCCGTGTGGATATGCGCGTTTCGACCAATTGAGCTTCTTTAGACATGGCCGGTGTCTAGCGCGCTTTGCCAGGGTCTGGCTAGGTCAATCGCAGGTTCAAACTGCGGATCGGCGGAGGGAAATCAGGGCCTGATCTAAGATGTCTTGATGCGCCGCGCAGACCAGTTGCCCGCCCGGTTTGGCTGGGTTGCCGCGCCAATCACAGGCCAATCCGCCAGCGCCCCTGACCACCGGGATCAAGGCCGCAGCATCATACGGCGCAAGCCCAGTCTCCGCCACAAGATCAATCGTGCCGGCCGCAAGGCGGGCATAGGCATAAGCATCGAGTCCATACCGCGTGATCCGAGCTGTGTGCCGCAAATGGGTCCAGGCGCCTTGTTCCGGCGGGGTCATAATAAAGGGATCGGTGGTCGCGATGACTGAGTGGCGCAGATCCGTACAGTTTGAGACATGGATCGGCGTTTGGCCGGCGCGCGTGTGCAGAAAAGACCCGTCAGGACCACCGACATACCGTTCATCCAGAACAGGTTGGTCGATCACGCCAATCACAGCGTCGCCCGCTGTGTCCGCCAAACCGATCAGGGTCGTCCAACTTGGCAGTCCCGCAACGAAGGCGCGGGTGCCATCAATTGGGTCGAGGATCCAGGTCCACCCGGTTGTCCCGTGTTTCAGTCCATATTCTTCGCCATGAATCGCATCTTGCGGGCGTTGCGCAGCCAAAACGGCACGCATCGCTCGTTCCGCAGCCTTGTCAGCCTCGGTCACGGGATCAAAATCGCCGCCAGAGTCTTTGTTTTCTATGTTAGAGAGGGCTCTAAAATGCGGCATGATCGCGTCGCGGGCCGCATCGGCCATAGCCTCAGCAACCGCGATCGCGTCAAAATCAAGTGGAGTGGTCATGCGATGGCGCTTAGCCGTGCGCGCCTATCGAGGTCAAGCAGCGCCTGAATCAGACGCTTCAGATTCCAAAGCTTTGGCCAGTTCTAGCAAACGCCGGCGTGGGCGTTCTCCCAACCGGTAATAAGCGCGAACAAGCTCAAGCGTTTCTTTTTGGCTTAGGATGTCGGCATCGAGGCGTTCGGCATCGTTTGCCGCCATACCTTGCATGTCTTCCGTCTCAAGACCGTCAAAGAAATATTGAACCGAGACATTCAAAGCGCGCGAGAGATCATAAAGTCGCGAGGAGGTGACCCGATTGGCCCCACATTCGTACTTTTGGATCTGTTGAAAGCGTACGCCCACCATTCC
>JBCBBY010000008.1:0-70643 GCA_038531195.1 Pseudomonadota bacterium | reverse complement strand
CAGAAGAATATTCCTTATTCTTCTGTTGCTGCGAGGAACGCTATCCACGCGCCAACGAAAGACACCGAAAGAGTTTTGAGAGTAAACGAGTTTGACGCCCTTCTCGAAATGATACTTTGAATCATTGTTAGGTGTGCAATTTTTGTGCTGTCATCTGACATACATACCTCGATACACTTTATATAGCAGGTTTAAGAGAATTTATTTACTTTTTTTCAATGCATTTTTGGACTCTTCAATGTATTCTTCCGTAAATACTCGATATTTCTTGTTACCTTTTCTCACCTCGTATGGTGCAGGTAGTCCACCACGTCTGAGAAGTTCTTCGAAGTTTGATCGATCCAAATTCAGCCTTTCTGCCGCTTCGCCGGCAAAAAAGTGAATATCGGAATCAAACTTCTCCAAGTAACTTTCTAGTTGCGCATTACTTTGATCGCGCGAAGGGTTGGGTAAATCTCGAAGAAGCGAGTCATACTCAGTCCAAGTCTGAAGACTGACACCTCTAGGCAAATCGATATAGCTCATAGAGTTGAACGGAATGGGTGGCGTGGCATTGTCGACTCTCAAGCAAATTAGTTTGTTTAGTCGTAGGGCCTCCATCGACTCGCTAATCACCCACATGCTCTTGCGCGACGTACTCGACCAGATCGTTATCACTTTCTCGCAAGCCTCGACCATTTCGTTGATCTTCATCACGAAATTGTCGTGCGAAGACCCTTTTATATCATACCAAACAGAGAAGCCAGACCGCTCCAAATGATTGGCAAGAACTGATGCCAGCTTTTTGTCAGCTCGACTATAACTTATAAAAATATCCGCAGCCATATGCCAATCCGTAATTCATACTCGTTTCAGAGAAGAAGTCTGTCAAATAAATAGCATTTATAGTCAATGCTTTATAAATGTTCTGCACTTGGCCAACTGATTGACGACAAAAACTCTCCTGCTTATCTTCTCCCACCAAAAGCCCGCGTCCCGATAGTGAGCGCGCTTGTGGCAGTTTCAATTCGTCTTCAGTCGCCCGGTCTCTTGGCTAAGCATCGTGATGGAGCACTCAAACGCGTTGGGCAAAGCGTGACAGGGCGCGTTCAAAGCACCTCGGAGACCTACCGAACCAGGAACAAACCCCTGCCTCAATCGTCCGAAAGCTCGCGCAAGCGAAGCACCAAGTCTTTCAGTCTTGGCGTCAGCGGTTCGTCTTCGGTGATGCGATACTTTTCGCGCAATTTTTGCTCGAAATCGGAGTATGCTTTTGTCTCATCGGCATCAGGTCGATCCTCGATGCTGATATCTATTTCATTACTCAATTAAGTGTCCCTCCCCTGGACAGGGGAGGGCTTAATCTAGGCAAGATGAACGGAGGCTGATCGCCGCAATGCGCGGCTGTACCCCTACCCTAAATCCGGCACCGCCATGCCCTTTTGCACAGCCTCTCGCGCGGCCATGCGCTCATGCCAGGCTGCGACGTTCGCAAAGCTCTCGCCGCTGCCGCCTTGCACGGGGCCAAGCGCGACGGCCGACCAGGGATAGATCGCCATATCAGCAATCGAATAGTCGCCCGCGACATAGTCCTGCCCGGCCAATTGCTTGTCCAAGACTTTGTACAGGCGGACCGCTTCATCAAAGAAGCGCTGAATGGCGAGCGGCATCTTCTCGTCGGCGCGGTTCATAAAGTGATTGAGCTGGCCCAGCATCGGACCAAAGCCCGCCATTTGCCACATCAGCCATTCGAGCACCTTGGCCCGCGCCGCAGGCGCTTGCGGCAGGAATTTACCGGTCTTCTCGGCGAGATGGATCAAGATGGCGCCTGATTCAAAGACGCTGACATCGTGCTCGGGATCATAGATGGCCGGGATCTTATTGTTCGGACTGACAGCCAAGAAGTCTGGCGTGAATTGCTGATCCTGACCGATATTGATCGGGTGAACGTTGTAAGGCAGGCCCATCTCTTCGAGAGCGATGGAAATTTTGCGGCCATTTGGCGTGGTCCAGGTGTAGAGATCGATCATCCGGCGGATCCTTTCAGCAGTGGGACAGAAGACATAGGGTGGGATCCATGAAATCGCCAATCACGGATGAGAACTGAGATATACGGATAAGCGTTCCGCCAAACATTTTTATGACCGCGTGAGTCACGTTGCATCTGGGCGGGTTACGCTTCGTCGCGCACTGTGAACAAACAAAGCGCCAGCAACAAAGTTGCAATCACGCCAGTTGCGCCCGCAGAGAGCGACAAAGGTCCACCATCGCGCCCGAACATCATGACATATGAATTGGTCACAAAGGCTAGACCACCCGCCAACACGGTGACGCCGCCGAGAATGTTTCCCCCATCCTTCATCTTGCCCCGGCCAAAGACGATCGCTGCGAGGCCGAGCAGGATTTTCGCAGCATTATAGCCAAAGAAAGAGAAGGCGACGACAGACAGCGCGATCCCCGTAAACTCCGAATTGGCCTCAGCGGCGACACGAAACGGATCGAACTGAGTGAGCCCGACGCCGACTTGAACGACGTTCAATACGGAGGCGAAAGCAAGGGCGGAGAAGCCGAGCGTGTAGCGTTTCGCCATGACCAAGGCCGAGCCGGCAAAGGCTGCAAGCAAAACAAATAGGAGCCCTTCTAAACCCCATAGAAACTGGCGATCAAATTCTGGTGCGCCAAGATAAAGCGCGGTATAAATCGGCTGGGAAAGCGCCGTGAGCAGCAATAAGACAGCAAGCGCCTTGTTCGTTTGGCTTTGTGTAAATTCCATTATGGGTTCCTCCTCTGATGAAGCGCCTCGCCGGCTCTTATCGGCGGCTGAGGGTGCGCTATGATCTCTAACGTAGTTGGCGTTCAGTGGAACAGTCACAACTGAGTGATCGGATAGTGGTGACGCTCGTACGGGTGGAGTCTGCGCCCGGTGATGACCAGGACGATCTCCCGGTGTCTCATTTCGCCCATCTATCCAAGCGATCAATCGCGTTTACGGCCGCGGTCCAAAGCTTGTCCGCCCGGTTTCGAGCGTCCGCCAAGCATGGTGCACGAAGTCAACCAGCAAAGGCCTTGTATCCCGCGGATCAATGATTTCCTCTGCAAAGAACGCCTCCGCGGTTCGGAACGGCGACGCGATCGCATCGAAGCGCTTGTACAAGCTCTTCAAATACGCCTCTTTATCGTCCGCTTCGAGGATCTCTTTTCGGTAAGCCGCCTCAATACCGCCCGCCATCGGTAAAGAGCCCCAATCTCCACTTGGCCAGCAATAGCGCCATTTCGCCTTGGATGGATTAAACATCGCGCTGCCAGCAAGGCCGTACGCTTTGCGAATGACGACGGCACAAATCGGCACCGTTGCCTGATACACAGACGCCATAGCGCGCACGCCTTTGCGCGTCACACCTTCCGTCTCGTGGCGCACGCCGCTCGCAAAGCCTGGGCAATCAACGAAATGAATGACCGGCAAGTGGAAGGTCGAGCACAAGTCCATATGACGGGAGACCTTGTCGCACACGTCAGCTGTCCAAGCCCCGTCAAGAAAGAAGGGGTCACCTGCGATAATTCCGACCGGATGACCATCCACGCGGGCAAAGCCGGTGACAATCCCGCGGCCCCATTGTTCGCCAATCTCAAAGAAGCTGCCGCGGTCCACCGTCGCCGCAATAATCTTCCGGGGCTTGTAAGGCGTTTTCCCATCCGTCGGAACAATGGAGATGAGCTCTTCCTCTTTCCGCTTCGGATCATCATTTGGCGGCGTGATGGGGGGCAGCTCATACACACTCGATGGGAGGTAAGACAAGAATTGGCGCGCCGCTTCAAAGGCTTCGGCTTCGCTTTCAACCACTTGGTCTACGGTCCCGTTACGGGCTTGAATTTGCCAGCCGCCCAATTCTTCCTTGGTCACATCTTCACCAAGCGCGCGGGTGACTGGCGGCCCGGCAACAAAGACCTGGCTGAGCTCTTTTACTAGGACCGAGAAATGGCTCGCGGCGAGACGCCCCGCGCCCATGCCTGCGCAGGGTCCGAGTCCAAGCGACACATACGGAACTTCGGCCATGCCTGAGACGACAAACTCCCATCCCGGTGTTTCAGGGATGTAGGTCCGCGGATCTTGCTCGAACATCTTAATGGAGCCGCCACCGCCGGTGCCATCGATCAATTGGACCAGCGGCATGCGATACTCTTGGCTCTGCTTCAGCGCTAGAAACAGCTTGCCGCGGATCGACGCATCTGCAGCGCCGCCGCGAACGGTGAAATCATCCCCCAAAATGAAGACAGGTCGGTCATTCAGCCGCGCGCGACCAATCACCGAATTTGATGCCATGAAATCATCAAGATTTTCATCGGCATCATAACTCGCCCGTCCGGCAATTTTGCCAATCTCATGGAAGCTTCCCGGATCCGCCAAGAACGCCACACGCTCACGCACCGTGAGCTTGCCACGCCCTTTTTGGCGCGAGACCGGCTCATCCCCGCCCATTCGTTCTGCCAGACGTTCCCGACGGCGCAGTTCTTCAATCGACTTTTCCCAAGACATGCGAGTGTTTGAACGGCATTCCCTTGGGGCGGGTCAAGCCCAAATCACGACAGCGATTTGTGTCCTAGTTTCAAGAACCTGCAGTTGACGTAAGCGGCACCCTTGCATCCCCCCGTTAGGCCTGCTTTATCAACGCCAGGAGCATATGACAGGGAGGCTTCCACATGGATCTCGCAGAACTCACAGCAAAAGCGGCCGAAGCCGTCGCAGGCGGCGACAGCGGATTTGCCAAAAAAGTTAAGTTCGATTTCGGTGATATCGGCAAACTTTTCATCGATGGCGCAGCAGGCGTTGCCAATAATGACGATGCGGACGCTGACGCGACCGTTAAGGTCGATTGGGACGACTTTACAAAACTGGCCGCGGGCCAACTCGACCCAACTATGGCGTTTATGCAAGGCAAACTGAAAGTGCTTGGTGACATGTCTGTTGCGATGCAGCTGCAGAGCATCATGAGCAAGCTCTCCTAAGCTGGCTCAGCGATTGAATTGATTGAAAGCCTCATCCGGCCTAATGGCTGGATGAGGCTTTTTCATATTGGGACAAAAACGAATGGTCGAACAGACGCCGGATCGCATTGTCGACGTGTCGGGAAATCCGCGACCTGATGGCGCTCGGATTATTTGGTTCGAAGGCGTGGGAGGTCGTCGTTTACGGGCATGCTTGGCGCCGAGCACAGCGGATAATCCGCGCGGCACCTGCCTGGTTTGTCCTGGTCGCACGGAGTTCATTGAGAAATATTTTGAAGTGGCGCGCGACCTTCAAAGCCGCGGTTTTGCGGTTCTGATCCTGGATTGGCCGGGACAAGGTCTGTCTCAACGCTTACTCGACGATCCCCTAAAGGGGCATATTGACCGCTTCGAGACCTTCATGGGCGCGCTTCGAAACGGCCTCGACGCCATGGAAGAACTGCCCCGCCCTTATGTGTCTCTGGCGCATTCGATGGGCGGTGCGATTGCGCTCGCCGCGATTGGTCAGGGGCTGGTAAAGGTCGAAGCCGCCGCCTTTTGCGCCCCCATGTGGGGACTGCCGCTCGGACGCATCCAGCGCTATTTTATTTGGGCAATGCGCGTCATGGGCCGATCCGACGATTTCGCACAAAAGCCCGGGCCGCCTGAGAAGTTCGCAGATAATGTGGTCACCTATGATGAACCACATTGGCAACTTAATCGGGATTTGACCGATGCTGCGCCTGAACTTTCCCTCGGTCCGGTGACGTGGGGGTGGCTCGGTGCATCGCTCGATATCGTGACTCGGATCACCAAGCCTGAGATCTTACGTACGATTGATATCCCGGTTTTCGTTGCCAGTGCGGCGGACGAAAAACTCGTCGACAATCGCTCACATGCGCATGTCGCGGCTCAACTTCCAAAATGCGAACACATCACGGTTGAAAACGCGATGCACGAAATCCTCATGGAAAAACCGGAAAGCCGCGCCACGTTTTGGAGCGGCTTTGACCGATTGCTTGAGCGGGCTGAGATATAGCCTAGTCTGCCTTGAACCCGGCTTCATTATGGGCGCCATCGCAAAACGGTTTGTTGGCAGACTTCCCGCAGCGACAGAGATACGCTTTCCGGCCGGACCAAGCTTTGCGCCCTGAGCCCGCGCGGATGGAAAAGTTCCCGGAGACTTCAATCGGTCCATCGGGAATGCGTTTAATCTCCAACGGTCCGCCAGCCTCAATTTGCGCAAGGCCCTTCTCACCGACCGCGCCAGCATCCTCGAACCGAATGTCACGGTGTGAATTGTCACAGAACGGTTTGTTCTTCGAGGCGCCGCATCGGCAAAGCGCGGCGCGTCGGCTGACACTGTGCATATCGTCGCTCGCACCGTCGATCGATAAATCGCCTGAGACATAGAGCGGGCCATCATTGGCGACCAAAATCTCATTATCTGAGGCTGCTGCTTCGGTGACGTAATTGCCAGCTTCGTCTTGAACGGCCAAAGCCCCTGTCGGACAGCGTGCCACCACGTCCCCCGCGTCGCCTTGTTCCGCCAAGTCTGGATTGCACCAAGGGTCACGCCCGGTGACGAAAAGCTCGCCTTTCGCGCGCCCGCACTCCCCGACATGGATACACAATCGGCGATCCCAAGTTACGGTTTGAGCTTTGCCTTTATACTCAAATATCGTGGTCTTCGACATGTGGATGTCCCCATTTCGGTTGGTGGGTTAGGATCAGTGTGCGTTGGCCTCGGATTGGAGATGCGTGTAACTCTCGATGCCGATCCGATCGATTAGCTCAAACTGAGTCTCGATATAATCGACATGCTCTTCTTCATTGTGCAAAATTTTGCCGAACAGATCGCGACTGACATAATCGCGGACTTTCTCGCAATGTTCCATCGCATCGCGGAGCAGAGGGATGGCATCATGCTCGAGCGCCAGATCGCATTCGAGGATCTCTTTCACGCTCTCACCGATGCGGAGTTTGCCGAGATCCTGGAGATTGGGAAGACCGCCCAGGAATAAGATGCGTTCGATCAGCCAATCGGCATGATTCATCTCTTCGATGGACTCTTTGTACTCATACTCACCGAGCTTGCTGACGCCCCAGTCTTTGAGCATTCGAGCATGCAAGAAATACTGATTGATCGCGGTGAGTTCGTTTTTGAGCGCCTGATTCAGGAACTCGATGACTTTTGCGTCGCCTTTCATAAGGACTTCTCCGTAAGACTACCTATTGGTGACGAAAATAGTCCTGACTCGCCGAAAATCAAGAAAAAATGCAATAAAAACAGTTGATTATGATAGTGCGAAGCATTTGCAAGGAGACTGATAATCAGTCTCACTTCACCCATCAAAAAAGCGCTTACAAATCACCGGGATAGCGAAAAGCTCTTAGCTCTCTTGAGCCGCGATGCGCATCGCGTAGACCTGCTCCAATTGCGCGTCCATCGCCGCTGCAACCATGACGACACTCTCAACCGACTTCAAAAACCAATCTTGATCAATGCGTTCAAAATCATCCGTTGGTTTATGGTAGTCGGGATGATCTTCGACACCGAAATAGATATGCGGAATCCCCGCGCGGAAGAAGGCGGCATGATCCGAGAGCAGGGTCCAATCCTCGCGTCCATCGCCTTCGTCGAAGCCCATCTTAATGTCGACCGGCGCTTCAGCTGCAAGCTCCGCCATAACCGGCTTCATCTCGGGCCAATGATGCGTCCCAGACGCCCATAGAAGACCATTATCACCGCGCGAGAGCATATCGAAATTGATATTGAGCGCGATATTGTCGAGCGGAGCGTATGGATCTGCTACGAAAGCGATCGCGCCGCCGAGGCGGTCTTCCTCTGCATCAAACGCAAGAAAAATAACATCATGCTTTGGCGGGTTCTTGCTGAAATACTCAGCCGCAGCGAGCATACCGACCACGCCGGAGGCATTGTCGTCGGCGCCATTGTAAATCTCGCCATCAATCACACCCACATGGTCATAATGCGCTGTGATGATCATTGCGATGTCACGATCTGACGTGCCGTCGATCTGACCGATAATGTTGATACCGCTTTTTTCAGGTTCGGTATCTGCGCCCGTATTGGGATCTGCGAAGGTGCCATATTTGAACGGGTGCTCGAACGTTCCACCGGCGGGGGCGACGTCTAAAGCCTCGAATTGTTCTATTATCATCGCCCGGGCGCGCGCATTCTCTTCGGTACCGACTTTCCGACCCTGCATGTCATCTGCGCTTAACGCCGCCAACATGTCGATGGCCTCGCTCCCTGAGAACCGATCGGGTTGATATCTCGTTTCCGAATTACAGCTCGTCAAACCAAGGGCGAGTGCCACGCCAAAAATAGATTTCAGTGTCATGTTAAACGGCCCCTTAGGTCTGTTTCGAGCGCATCATGCGGTATTGGCCCGCGTTTGCGAATAAAAATTTGATCCAATTGCAGCGCATCCGCGTATTCGACTCCAGAGAGCGCAATCTCTCTTCGTATTAGCGGGTGCGAGACGTTTCCTCCCTCCCAGTTTCGACCGCAAATGCGACTTACTTTTGGTCCATCGGAATAATATGCGCTTCGGCCATATATTCGATGGACCGCATTTCGTGCAATCGACTGACCGTACGCTGGAATTCAAAGCTTCCATCGCCTTTTGGATAGAGCTCTTCTGGCTCCGCCGCGGCGCTCGCCACCAGTTTGACCTTGGCTTCGTAGAGCGTGTCGATCAGGGTGACAAACCGTGCCGCCTCATTGCGTTTTGCGGGTGTCAGGACCGGAATGTCGTCTAATAGGACCGTGTGGAAGGTCGCGGCAATCGCGCGGTAGTCTTCAGCCCAAAGCGGCTGCGCGCAAAGCTCATGGAACGTAAAGCGGGCAACCCCAGCAGCTTCGCGCGTTACGGGGACTTTTCGACCTTTCACGGTCAAAACGCAACTTTGCGGTGCCGCGCCAAGCGTAAGGCGCTCGAAGGCGTGATCCAGCGCCGCGGTGCCGTCACCGTCAGCATACCAAACCGGCGCTTCGGTGAGGCGCTCCAAACGGTAGTCTCGCTCTGAGGCCAGCTCAAAAACGTCCGTCTGCGATTTCAACAAGTCGATGAATGGCAGAAACAAATGGCGATTGAGACCATCCTTATAAAGATCGTCAGGGTGGCGATTAGACGTCGCCACCACCGTCACGCCGCGTTTGAACAAGTCTTCAAACAGGCCTGCCAGGATCATCGCATCGGCGATCTGCGTCACTTGAAACTCATCAAAGCAAATCAATCGCGCTTCTGACGCGAATTGTTTGGCGACCGGAAAGATCGGGTTAGACACGTCGGCGCGTTTACGCGCCGCATTTAGCCGGTCTTGCACGCGCCCCATAAATTCGTGGAAATGGACCCGCATCGCTTTTACCGGCGACTGCGCACAGAACAGGTCCATCAGCATCGACTTGCCGCGCCCGACACCGCCCCAAAGATAGAGACCTGGCACCGGTTTTGGTTTTGAGAACCAACCGCCTTTGCCGCCAGATTTCAGGCGTTGAAGAACGTCATCGAGCTTTGCCGCCGCTTCGATTTGCGCGGGGTCTGCGCTTAGAGCGCCCGCTTCGATGCGCTGACTGAGAATATCTGAAACAGCGCCCAAGCTTAGCTGCCTCCCAGGGCGCGCGCGACTTCATTCGCGAAATTGCTGAACGCATTGGGCGCAATAATGATGGTTGCAACAATGCCGGCGAGCGCGCCCCCTAAATGTGCTTCATGGCCAATCGTCTTATTCTCACGCTGGGCCAAGACCGCCGAACCGACCAAGAAGGCGACGCCGATAATCACAGCTGGCATAAAGAACGGGATGGGGAAGATCATCAACTGTTCGAACGGCCGGAACAGAATGAAGCTCATAACGATCCCAGACGTTGCGCCGGAGGCGCCCAGTGCGCGGTAGGATGTCTTATTCTTATTCTCCATCAGCGCCCATGCATTGCCGCCGAGCAAGGCTGCGAAATAGACAATCAAATAGCCGATCACGCCGAGCTGCAATTCGACGAAGCCACCGAACATGAAGAGCACATACATGTTGACCAAGAGATGCAGAAAACCGCCATGCAGAAACCCACTCGTCACCATGCGGTGCCACTCACCGCGCGAGAGGATCGGCCCGACATGGAACAAGTTCCGCTCCATGAATGGGGCATTTGATAGCGCATACAGGCTGGCGATGACATTCGCGGCGATCAATAGCGACGTTACTGGAATGAGAAGAAACTGATCCATGTTCTCGGCCTACCGCATTGCGGGTCTCAGTGCACCCGTTTTTGCGCGTTAAACCAAGCGCTCATAAAGGTCGGGGCGACGGTCGCGAAAAAAGCCCCAAGCGGCGCGATCGCGTTCAATCCGATCGAGATCGAATTGCGCTGAAACGATACCTTCTTCGGTGCGATTCAAGTCAGCGACCACGGCGCCAGTCTCGTCCGCGATGAAGCTGGTGCCGTAAAAGACTTGCCCGTCTTCATCTCCGACCCGGTTGGCCGCGGCGACGGGGATCACATTGCTGACAGCATGGCCTTGCATCGCCCGGCGCCAGCGCGCCGCGGTGTCGAGACTGACATCCTGCGGTTCCGCGCCGATGGCTGTCGGATAAAGCAACACATCTGCGCCCATTAAAGCCATGGTTCGGGCCGCCTCTGGAAACCATTGGTCCCAGCAAATCCCGACACCGATACAGCCCTTCATCGTCTCCCAAACGCGAAACCCCGTATCGCCTGGGCGGAAATAGAACTTCTCCTGATAGCCCGGCCCGTCAGGAATATGGCTTTTGCGATAGACACCAAGCAGCGCTCCATCCGCATCGACCAATACAACTGAGTTAAAATATTCCGGACCATCCTTCTCAAAAATCGAGACGGGGATGACCACACCGAGCTCTTTTGCGAGGCTTTGCATTTCCACGACCGCGGGGTGATCGCGCCAAGGAAATGCGGTCGCAAAATGATGCTCTTTTTGGGTTTTACAAAAATAGTGATCGCAAAACAACTCAGGCGGCAGGATCACATCCGCCCCGCGCTCCGCTGCGGTGCGGATGTGTGCCGCCACATGAGCTATGTTTGCCGCCATGTCGCTTTTGGCGAACGCCAATTGCACAGCAGCGACGTGTAGCGTGCGGCTCATGTTTCGTTCTCCGTCAGTCTCGGCACCTGTTGCGTCATACAATGGAACGCCCCGCCTCCTGATAGGATATTGCGCGCGCGCAAGCCAAGGATTTTGTGACCTGGGAGGGCGCGCTCCAAAGCCGCCATCGCAGCCGGCGCATATTGTTGCTCGTAGGTCGGCATGAAAACGTGATTATTGCTGATCAGAAAGTTCAGATGCCCCGCTGGTATTACCTCACCATGCTCGTCCTCGATGCGTCCGGGCGAAGGAATTTCTACGATCTCCAAACCGGCGCGCTGCAGTTCAGCCTTTACGGATTCATATACCAGCGCATTCGGATCATCCGCCCCTGATGGAGCATGGCACGCGACGCGGCCAGGACTGACGAAACGCGCAATATTGTCGATATGCCCATCAGTGTGGTCATTGGCGAGTCCATCGCCGAGCCAAATGATCTCGTTTACGCCAAAAGCTCGTTTTAGGGTCTGCTCGGCGATAGCAAGCGTCCAATCCGGATTTCGGTTTACGTTTAACATGCACTGGCGCGTCGTGAGCAATCGCCCCGCGCCGTCTAGATCAACCGCTCCGCCTTCAAGAATGAAGGGCCATGTCTGGCGCTTGGCCTGCTCGACACTGGTAATGCCACTCGCGGTCATCGTGTCGCCGGTCATGACATATTTGCCGCCCCAACCATTAAACTGAAAGTCCATCGCAACCCGTGCATTGTCGCTTAAAGCAAAGATGGGCCCTGTATCACGCAACCAGATGTCGCCGGCTGGCAGCGTGTGCAGCGTCACCCGTCCAGCAGAGATCTCTCCCTCAAAGGCAAACCAAGCGCTATCATAGGCCTCACGCGAGCCACACGCGATGCGTGTCGGCGTCGTTTTGCTGAGCGTCCTCACAAAGGCTGCGATCTCATCGCGCGCGCCTTGGAATGCCGCACCCCACTCGCCGCGGAGATGCGGCCAACCGACCCAAACCGCTTCTTGCGGGGCCCATTCAGGCGGAACATATAGGCGGGGCTCAGACATCGCGGCGCTTGTTCCACATTTGCTAAAGAAGCTCAAAGAAAAAGGGCGGCGCATTCTGCACCGCCCTTTCGGATCGTTTTGAAAGCTCTGATTTAGAACTCGTATTTGATGCCAAACTGAACTTGCCAGACAGACTGAGACAGAATCTCAAGGTTCTGAATGCTGCTATCGCTGTTCAGATCATCGTAAACGTACTGACCGTCCACGATGCTGGCAGAAACAACATCACGCTCATACTCGTAACGAGTCCGCTCGATTCGTCCCCAATCCGAGTTCAGCAAGTTGCCGAGGTTCTCGATGTCGAGGAATACGAAGGTGCGGTGATCGGTCATGATACCTGGTAGTTCTTGCTGCAGGCGAAGGTCTACGATCGTCGACCAACGAGAGTTGTCGCCATTACGCGGTGCAATAGAACCCGCATACTGAGCCAACTCAGAGTTGTTGATATAATCGAAGAAGGCCTGCTGAGCCGCTGCGTCGCCGCCAAATGACAGTGGCGAGAAGAGCGGGTCAGTTGCACCGTTTGGAACGTAAAGCAGATGACCTGCATCATCGTTCCGGCTTTCACGTGAACAACGGCCATTGTTTACGTCCAACACACAAGCGTTGTTTTCGCTGAATGTGTAGCTGTAAGGCTGACCTGGGCGGCGAGTTGCAAAGAGCGACGCTTTTGTTGCGTAGCCATCAACAAACTCTTTTTCCCAGTTCGCCCGCAGCTTGAACAGGTGTTCGACTTGGAAGTTCGATGTTCCGATGCGTGGCTTCTGACGGTCGAATGCAGCAAAGTCAGAATAGTTAGACGTAGCTGTAGACGATGTACCGTAACCGATGTCGTTCACGTCAGCATAGGTGTAGCTGGTGAAGAGATCGAAATCACCGATCGGCGTTTCCCAATCCTTCGACGCAGAGAACGCTAAGAGCAAGCTATTACCTTTGTCGGCCGATCCAACAACGATCGCTTCTGGATCACCTGATGTGTCACCACAATCGTAAACCCCACGACCATCCGGTGCCACCGCAACTGGGTCCTCACAACGTTGGTCAAACCAGAATGAGGCATTGTCCAATTTATTGTACAGAACATCAGCAGAGAACAACCAGTCTTCGCCGAGATACGGTACGTCAGTTTCGTACGCAGCACCGAGGCTGAGTTTCCAGGTAGTTGGGATCTCGAATGATGGGTCAAGCGCGTTGACCGATCCATCCGGTGCTTCTGTGGCGAGGGCGTTAAGCACATCCGCAGGAATGTATTGCCCCGTGGCAGCGTCAGGCGCGGTTGGGACCAATACGGTTCCAAAAGCATTTGAGCTGTCTGAGATCACACCGTCGTTTGAGTAGCTGTTGGAAATCCAAACGCCTGGAGAGCCACCAGAGAAGCGACCAAATCCGCCGCGGATGGTAAGGTCGTCTGTTGGCGTCCAGTCAAATGAGATACGTGGAAGAATTACGTCCAAACCATCGATATCGCCGGTATTGGAGAAACCGTACCGATTGATAAAGTTTTGGTTCTCGCGAATTTCACCGTCTGTACCGTAGAAATCGTAGCGGATACCCGCGTCGATTGTCAGATCTGCGGTAACATCCCAGGTATCCTGAGCGTAGAGCGAGTTGTAGTCATACCCCCAAATCGCGCGCAGGTCATTCTCGTCATTCGTGATCGCGTTATTATACAGCAAGCCAGACGCAGTCGCATTGCGCAGATCGTCAACACTGTCGAAAACGTATGAACCTTCGGAGTTTTGAGCGAACAGGTTGTTCACATCAACTTCTTCGCGCTCGAAACCAACTTTGAAGACGTGATCCCCAGCTGCATATTCAGCAACCGCTTTGATCTGGAAGAAGTCCTGGTCAAGCGAGTTACCATGGCGGAACCGGTCTGGACCAATGACGAGGTAATTTTCGTCACCATCAACTTCTCGCAGGAAGACCGCGAATGATGGGAATTCTGCACCATTCAAAGAATCTTGACCCGTCGCCTGCGAGGTGCTCGCAATCTTGAATTGGGTCGAGAAGTTTGGCGTCCAGTCAGAGAATAGGTGACCGATGAAGCTCTCAACTGTTTCTGAACGATCGTACCAAGCTGAAGACGCACCTAGTCGGTTATCCGATGCGAGGAAGTTGTTACCGTTCTGCTCACGAATGGTATTACCTTCCGTGCGGATGTAAGTGAACTTCGCACGATGGTCATCGTTGATGTTCCAGTCGATATTGGCGAGGATTTTCTCGTCTTCGGCTGGTCCTTTAGCGAAACCACCAATGTCGAAACCCCAAACATCGGAAATAATCTGGCCGACTTCGTCGACGTCAGACTGGAAGATATTTTCTTCAATGTTGAGCGCACCGGATCCGACAGGGCCGTCAATCAATGGCGCAACTTCTTCGTATTTATCATACGCGACGAAGAAGAAGAGTTTGTCTTTGATGATTGGGCCACCGAGTGTGGCAACAATGGTTTCTTCTTCAAAAGTGAAGTCGAATTCATCGTCCTGGTTCTTATCACCGATGAACGAGTCATCTGTGTAATAGTACCCAAGAGACCCATGAAATTCGTTCGTCCCAGATTTGGTGACCGCGTTGATTGTACCGCCAGTGAAGCCGTTGAATTCAACGTCGTAAGGTGCCGTCTGGATTGAGAGAGATTCGATCGCGTCATATGAGATCGGAGAACGTTGGGTTGGGAAGCCATTCGCATTCAAACCAAAGCGGTCGTTCAATGCGACCCCATCAATCGTCAATGAGTTGAAGCGATTGTTAGCGCCGGCAATTGATAGCTCTTTCGCACCGCCAGATTGTACGTTGACACTCGCGAACGGATCGAGCTGCGCTGCATCCGTAATGTCGCGGTCGATCGAAGTAATTTCGTTCAAAGCTTCGAGACCGAGGGAAGTGCTAAGGCCCTCATTCGAGAAACCGGCCAAAGCGCGTGTACCGGTAACAACGACTGTGTCCATAGTGCGCGCACCAGTAACGGTGACCGGAAGGGTCAAAGTGTTGTCCAGCGTGAGATAGAGATCTGTGATTTCAACTGGCGCAAATTCACCGCCACTAACGGCCACTGTGTATGGACCGCCGACGCGGAGGCCGCGGGCCGAGAAAAGACCGTTTGCGTTTGTCGTCGCAGTTGATGCGGTGCCGGATGGCGTGTGCGTGATCGTAACGGTTGCGCCAGGTACCGCAGCGCCTGTGTCTGATGTCACGTTCCCGCGAATACTAGATGTTGTGACCTGAGCCTCAGCCGGAGCGACGATCGCTGCGGTCATGATAGAAGCGGCGGCCACTCCTGATAGGAGTTTCCAATTGGACATGAGTTTCCCCTCAATTTGCCACAAAAGCAGGTCGGGCTGGATAACCCGATACACTACTGGGCGAGCCCTTAGGTGCGGTGCACAACACTTTTGTGACAGTCTGGTTAGACAAATATGACAGCGCTCAAACTAATTGTTGGCATTGCAAATAAGCCACACATGCGGCGAAGGGTTTATGTCACGCCGCAAGGCGTTAAAGGGGTGAAAATGGCTCAAGTTCCCACAACCCTAGATCGCAGCTCGATCATCGCATTCGCCATCGTTGCGGGGCTTTTCGTGCTTCGCTTGGTCTTGGTATGCGTGTCCCCGCTCGAGCTTTATGCCGACGAGGCTCAGTATTGGCGGTGGGGCGAAGCTTTGGAATGGGGATATTACTCTAAACCGCCCATGATCGCCTGGATGATCCATATCTCGTCGGGCCTGTTCGGCGACTCAGAGTGGGCGATTCGACTGTTTGCGCCGGTCGTTCACACCATCTCGGCGGTTTTTCTCTTCCTCCTTTCGCGGCGGATGTTTGGCAGCCTGGCCGGACTCTTTACGGTCATCACGTATCTGCTGATGCCAGGCGTCACACTTTCATCTGGCGTGATCTCAACCGATGGCGTTCTCTTCCCGTTTTGGTGTCTCTCGCTCTACCTTTTCTGGCGGCTGCGTGAGGTGGACTTGGGATGGCTTGGCGCGGTCCTTCTTGGTGCCGCCATCGGCGCGGGATTTCTTTCAAAGTACGCCATGCTCTATTTCGCCATAGGGATCGCGCTCACATGCTTATTCGACATGCCGACTCGCAAGGCCGTGCTCAGCCCCAAAGGCGCGCTTGCGATCGGGATCGCAGCATTGGTCTTCGCGCCGCATCTGGTTTGGAATGCCGCCAATGATTTCCAAACGGTCGGGCACACTGTGGACAATGCCAATCTCGGCGGTGACTTGTTCAACCTAGATCATTTGCCAAAATTCATAACCGATCAGATGGGCGTGTTTGGTCCCGTTTGTTTTGTCGCGCTTGTTTCAGGCTTGGTTTTCCTTCGCCCCAAAACCCAGCTTGCCGATCTCGGAGACGCCCCGCATGCACAAAGCGCGAAAGAGCGTTGGCTCGCATGCTTCATTGTCCCTGTGATTGTTATCATCGCGTTCCAAGCCGTCTTATCGCGGGCACATGCCAATTGGGCAGCAACGGCTTACCCCGCCGCGAGTGTTTTTATCGGCGGATTTCTAATCCGGGCGCGCGGATGGCGAACGGCCTATTGGGCAGGCATCGGACTACAAATTGCCGCCGGTATATTTGCCATCGTGCTCGCGATGGCACCGCCGAGTTGGAGCGCAGCCGTTGGCCGCGACAATGACTTTAAACGCGTTCGCGGATGGGAAGATCTCGCGTCGCAATTGGCGCAGGAGATCGAGCGCATCCAACCCACCGCTATTCTCGTCGACGAACGAGAGGTGTGGCATGGCTTAGATTATTATTTACGCGACCAGCTCGACGTCCCTTTAATTTTGTGGCGATACAACCCGGGCCCAAAGAGCTTCGCCGAGCGCGTCGACCTCGCTGATCTGGACTCATCGCGCGTGCTGGTCGCGAGCTATCGATCGCATTTACGCCCGCGGATCCAAGCCGATTTTGCAACCTGGCAACCCGAAGGGTACGTGGGTGTAGACCTGGGTCACCGGTCAAATGGCTGTCCGTTGCCACGAGAATTGCGGCTCTATGTGACGCGCGATTACAATCCGCTCACCCGCGATCAGGATTGGCTTCGGCAGTTCAAAACTGAAGACGAAAATGGAAATCTCATCGATACCCATATAGATCCTCTCGACCCGTGTCCTTAATTGCCAATCTTCTGACCCTAGATCTTCGGCGAATCTTCTTTCACACAGCCTTTTCCCATGGCCATTCTCAAAGCTGTCCTCGGACCCACCAATACCGGTAAGACCCACTATGCGC
Organism: Pseudomonadota bacterium; assembly: GCA_038531195.1. Classification (GTDB taxonomy): domain Bacteria; phylum Pseudomonadota; class Alphaproteobacteria; order Caulobacterales; family Hyphomonadaceae; genus Henriciella. The sequence continues at coordinate 53,275 of JBCBBY010000008.1, read as the reverse complement.
TCGAACGCATGATGGGGCATACGACAGGCATGATCGGCCTCCCATTGCGGTTGCTCGCCCGGGAGGTTTTCGATCGGGTCGTCAGCGAAAAGGGCGACCGCGCGGTCGCTCTGGTGACCGGGGAAGAGCGGATCATTCCCGACAATCCACGCTATTGGATCTGTACGGTCGAATCCATGCCGACAGATATATCCGTAGAATGCTTGGCCATTGATGAGATCCAATTGGCCGAGGATGACGATCGCGGGCACGTCTTTACCGACCGCATTCTAAACGCGCGCGGAACGCAGGAGACTTTGCTACTCGGCGCTGAAACGATGCGGGACGTATTACGCGATCTCGATTTCGACATTTCGACAGATGTCCGCGAACGGTTTTCAACCTTGTCCTATGCGGGGCAGAAGAAGATCACCAAATTGCCAAAGCGGACGGCCATTGTCGGGTTCAGCGCCGATAAGGTCTATGCCATCGCCGAGGTTTTGCGACGCCAAAAAGGCGGCTGCGCGGTTGTCATGGGGGGGCTCAGCCCGCGCACCCGCAATGCGCAGGTCGCGCTATATCAGTCTGGCGAGGTCGACTATCTCGTCGCGACGGATGCGATCGGCATGGGCTTGAACCTGGACGTTGACTGGGTGGCGTTTTCTGGACGATCAAAATTTGATGGTCGGCGACATCGTTGGCTAAGCGCCGCTGAGATTGGACAAATTGCCGGGCGCGCCGGACGCTTTCGAGACAATGGCGCTTTTGGCGAAACCAATGATTGCCCGGCCTTCGAAGACGAGTTGGTTCGGGCTGTCGAAGATCATCGCTACGATCCAGTCGTCGATCTCAATTGGCGCAATAGCGATCTCGATTATCGCTCAATCAAAACTCTGATTGCCAGCTTGGCGCGCCCCAGTCCGCACCCCAGTCTGAGACAGAACCCGCACGGGTTAGATGAATGGGTGCTGCGCCGCATGGCAGAAGACAGCTCGGTCGGACCAGAGGTGCGCGGCCCTCGCAATGTGCGTCGTCTGTGGGACTTGGCGCGCTTACCAGACTTTCGCAAAGCCGGACATGAAGGCCATGGTCGACTGGTCCTGGGCTTAGCTGAAACGCTTGCCGATCCCGACGCCCGGTTGGGCGACACCGCAATGGACGAGCGCTTAAAAGCCCTCGATCAAACGGTTGGGGATATTGGATTGCTGCAGCAGCGTTTGGCGATGATCCGAACATGGACGTACGCAAGTTTCCGGTCAGACTGGCTTGAAAATCCTGTCTATTGGCGCGAAAGAACGCGGGGTATAGAAGATCGATTGTCGAACGCGCTGCACGAAGCGCTGACACAACGCTTCGTCGATCGCCGCACCACGGCTTTGATGGCCGGCCTAAAAAGGGAAGATCTCTTGACCACAGACGTATCCGAAACCGGGGAAGTCACAATTGAAGGACATCTCGTTGGCCGACTTGTCGGGTTGACGTTTGAGCCAGATTCGAATGCCTCCGATCTTGAAGGAAAGACACTAAGGAGCGCAGCTTTGCAAGCGCTTGAACCCGTCATCGCTGAACGCTTAAAGTCGATCGCCGGCGCGCCTGAGACAGCCTTGAGTATTAATGACAGCGCGCAGATCGTTTGGAATGACGCCCCGATCGCCCAATTGGTTTCCGGTCCGCACTGGCTTGCACCGTCTGCGAAACTGATCGGCGGACAAGACGCTGAACCCCACCAACAGCAGGCCGCACGGACGCGGGTGAACGAATGGTTGGGCGCTGACATCCAAAAGCGACTGCCCACACACTTCAAGCTGAAATTCTCCCCGGATGAGGCACCGTTGGAGGGCTTAGCCCGCGGTCTCGCCTTTCGACTCTTGGAAGCGGGCGCCGCCTGCGACCTACGCGGCGAAGACCGAAACCTTTTGCCCGGGCCAGACGAGCGCACCAAATTAAAAGAGGCTGGGATCCGATCCGGACGTATCGCGGCGCACGTGCCAGATGCCCAAAAACCCGCCGCTCAAAAACTGATCGCTTTGTTGCAAACGCTGGCGGACGGCCGCGCGCGCAAGATAGCGCCGGAGGGAGCGGGAAGCTTTGAGCTAGATGGCGCCTGGCCCGATGAGGATTTGGCGGCGCAAGGATATCTCAGATTTGGCAAACGTGCGGTGCGTGCAGATCTCGCGGAACGTCTCGGATGGGAGCTTTCCAAACGCCGTAAAGAAGCCGATCAAGCGAAGTTTGAAATCCCACCTGAGCTTGCGTCCATGGTGTCTTGCCCGCTGGACGACTTTCACAATGTCTTGAAAGGATTCCGCATCGCGCCGGCTGAGAAAGATCCAGAAACGGGGGCGGTGAAACTCTGGCGGTTCCAATCAAAAGCGCATTTGGAAGCCCAAGAACAACGCCGCGCCGCGCGCAAACAGTCCCGGCCGAAGCCGGAGTCTAAAGGACCGCGTAAACGCCACGTGAAAGCGCAAAATAAGCGCCACTCAGCGGGCGGGGGTCGCGGGCGTCCGTCGCGCCGCGAACCAGATCCCGATAGTCCATTTGCGGTCTTGGGGGCGCTGCTGCCAGACAAACCGAAACCGTCTCCTAAACCGAAAAAGAAAAAGCCAAAAAAGGCGCAGGCAGACACAGCCGGTCCGCAAGCGGATCAGGATACTGTGGCAAAGGCGCCGGACGAAACGCCCCCTAGCGCGCCGCCATCGAATGAGTGAGTCCGGCGATGAAGACATCCGGGTGGACGTCTGGCTTTGGCGCGCGCGTTTTTTTAAAACCCGCGGCCTAGCGAGCGAGTACGTGACAAAAAAGGGCGTGCGCATCACGCGTCATGGTGCCACCCGGAAGACGGTCAAAGCCGGTCAGCGCATTGGGCCGGGCGACGTGCTGACCTTTTACAAAGCCAAAGCCATTGAAACCGTGGAAGTTGTTGAGCTCGGAACCAGGCGCGGCCCGGCCAGTGAAGCTGTAGGGCTTTACAGACGCGTCACACCCGGCGCATAAGGCCTCTATGCTAGGGTTTTTAAAGAAACTTTTTGGAGACGACCACCCATCCGCGCCGGTGCGAGATCTCGATCCTTATGAAGCCGCAGCCGCATTGCTGGTGGAAGCAGCTTTGGTCGATGGTGTGTATGCCAATCTTGAAAGCGACATGATTGCCGAAATTCTTGTGACCAGTTTCGGCATGGACGCGACGCGGGCCGATGAAGTCCTGTTGAATGGTGAACAGATCGCTGAAGACGCGACCGATACGCACGCTCTGACGCGCCACGTCAAAACGCTACCACAAGCCGAACGCTCGAGTGTGATTGAAGGCCTGTACCGGGTTTCCCTCGCCGACGGAGAATCTTGTAAATACGAAGAATCTTTCATCCGTCACGTTGCGAGCCTCTTGCACATAGACGACGTCACACGTGCTCATGCCCGGAAAAGAGCAGAACTAAACGCACCGTGACAGTCCAATGCATTGACTTGTCGAAGCGGCAAAGCCATGTGCTGCACTGCAATACAAACTACTGAGCTTGTGAATGACTTATATCGTCAAAGATGCCTGCATCCGCTGCAAATATATGGACTGTGTCGAAGTTTGTCCGGTCGACTGCTTTTACGAAGGCGAGAACATGCTCGTCATTCACCCGGATGAGTGCATTGATTGCGGCGTTTGTGAACCGGAATGTCCTGTGGAAGCGATTACGCCAGACACCGAAGACGAGCCGGATGCGAAGTGGCTGAAGCTGAATACCGAATATTCCAAGGTCTGGCCAAACATCACCATTATGCGGGAACCACCGGCCGACCGCGAAGAGTTTGCGCAGAAAACCAACAAGCTCGCAGACTATTTCAGCCCCAATCCGGGCCAAGGCGACTAAGAGCTTCTAGCCGCTAAAGGCTAATCTCATTGCGTTCTCCAAGAATCCAACGCAACAGATCGACCACATCGAAGGCAAGCGAGACGCCGAGAACGATCGCCGCCAAGATCAGCCAACGGGAAAACAAGGTCTTGTGATAGGTTTTCCAACCGCGAACCGTCACGATGTAGATCAAAGTCGGGCCCCAAAATAGAATATGGCCGAGGCCCAAAAGGCGCGTATATCCGAACATGGCATACGCGCCGACAGTGCCAAGCATGCCGAGGACAACCCCCAATAAAATCCAACGGGCCTCGACGTAAAAAAAGCTGAAAGGCAGAGCGAGGGCGAGGAAGATGCCCATAAAGTTCACCCAGACAATGACCCAGGTGGGGCTATTGGCATTCATTTGCGCTAAAAACTCGCTGAAGATCTCCATATCAATCTCCTAAAACTCCCAGTCGGGTCCCCTCATCCCGAGATACACTGCCCATCTAGCAAAAAGTCGGCTCTATAAATTTCAACATGGTTACTATTTCTCAAACAGGCGGGACATATCCGCGAAGGCTTTGAGCTCGATCGCATTTCCAGAAGGATCGGCGAAAAACATCGTGGCTTGCTCGCCAGGTTGTCCTTTAAATCGCGTGTAGGGCTCGATGATGAAGTCGACTTTGCCCGTCAAGCGCTCTGACAGGTTTGTCCATGTCGCCATATCCAGAACGAGACCAAAATGACGAACCGGCACGCGTTTTCCATCGACGCCTGATGTGCTCGCCGTGTCGCAATCATCGGGTGACAAATGGGCCACGATCTGATGGCCAAAGAAGTCGAAATCAACCCAATCCTCGCTACTGCGCCCCTCCGGGCATCCCAGAAGATCGCCATAAAAAGCGCGCGCGGCGACAAGGTCATGGACAGGAAATGCCAAGTGAAAAGGGGGCAAATTTTAGCTCCTTGTTTCGGGTTGCCATTTCGGGACGGACGGACAAAACTCCGGTGAAATGGTCGCGATTCCTGACCTAAATTGGCGGACAAGCGTTAATTTTGGAAGTGCGGGCACATGAAAACATTGCAATTTTTCCTAGAACGGGTCGTACACTATGGGTTTTAGAGCGTTTCTTGGCTTCGTATCTTGTTTGTGTGCCTCACCTGCCTTCGCGGAACCGGATATGCGGGCGCCCGTGGATCTGTCGAGCCCAGAAGCCGCCGCCTTCTCAATGATGCGCGCCATGTATCAGGGCGATGCGGAGATGGTAGACCAAGTCTTCCTAGAGGGCGGACAGCTGCGCCGCGTCTCGGATGCCGGCGAACTGGGGGAGAATGGACGATCGAGTTGGCGCGACTGGGTCGATTCGCTCGATATCGGTGAGGCGCACGAGGAGATTTTTGGGGTTACGTCAGAAACCTTCGGAAATTTAGCATCGGTCTGGGCCCCGTTCGTCCTTACTTACAAGGGCGAGATTGTGGGATGCGGCGTCAATCAAATGACGATGGCGAAAGTCGACGAGGCGTGGCGGATCGTGTTCGTCATGGATACTCAGGCGCCCAAAGATACCTGCGCGACGTTTAAAGAATCTTATTCAAACACGCGCGGCGATGAGTAGAAATAAGCTGGGCAGCACAAGCGACCCGGGCCGCGAGTGCGGTCGGGGCGTTTAGGAATTGGATATGCTTGATTGCGTCACCCTCGACGGCGCCGCCGTCTGAGGGCCCATCACGTGACCTTTCGGCGTGTGGATGGGTCCCGGACAAATGCTGGCGCATTTTCCGGGATGGCAGGGCTAGCCGGGATCGAGATGTTCGAAAACTCCGCCGACGCCAGCGCGAGCTGGGGTCCATGGCATGAACGTGCCTAAAGCAAGATATGAGATAGAGGTCCTTAGACCCCAGCTTACGCTGGCGTCGGCGGGGGGAGAGGTCGCGCTGTCTAACCAGCCAGGGCAGAGCACGTCGACATCGTTTGGCTTATACGCCTCGACATAAACCCCATTCACATGCGGTTTCTGGCTCATGCCTTCAAAGTACGGCACCCAGGCGCGGCCATACTTGTCGGGTCTGACAAAGGCGATACGCCCGGTCTCATTCTGCCAAAGGTCTACCCGCCATAACTCGAAGAACAAGATCGGCCAGAAATAGACGGCGACCTGTTGATAATGCGGCAAGTGATAGCGGTGGGTGATCATGGGGCTTAGCCTAACACCGTACGAACCCGGTCGGATCCACAACCCGCACATCCCCTCGCGGGCGGGGATCCCTGGCAATCCGGGTCGGGACTCGCAGCAACAGATCCCCGCCTACGCGGGGATGAGCGAAACTTGTTTTCCGTTTTGCCAACGCAAGTTGGCGTCCATGGCGGCTGGCTGATTACGTCCCCAGCCGCCATGGATCCTGACTTGCGTCAGGAACACGGAGAATGAGGTGTGTATGCTTTAAAACCGAAATTGCACTCACCTCCACGCTCTGCCCAGCTCGTCTGGGCAGTCCATCGCATGCACTTGCGGCTAGGAGCGGGAGCGATGACGTCGCTCCCGGTCTAAAGGCAAGATCACGTGCTGGACCCTCGGGACAAGCCCGAGGGAGCGTGAAGGATACGTCTATCGCGGTCCATCATAGGTCTCTGTGAAAGAGCATTCGCCGACATCGTAATGCCAGCTACCCCCTCGATCCAGACAATGATCGATAGCCAAGAATTCGAGCTGTTGCGGCAAGAGGAACACAGCGCCCAGAATCGCAATTGTTCCCGCGACTAGGGGCCCAATCGTCGACCGCGATGTCAATGACCTCCGCACCTCCACTTAGTTCGCATCCAGATAAATCTGAGACCCCTTCGTCTTAAACTCCTGGCTTTTCTCTTCCATGCCTTTGCGCGCTTCATCGGCTTGGCGTTGTAGATCGGCTTTTTCATTGTCCGACAAACCATCCGCATAATCTCGAACCTCTGCCGTGATCTTCATCGAGCAGAATTTCGGGCCGCACATGGAGCAGAAATGCGCCACCTTGTGCGCCTCTTTTGGCAAAGTCTGGTCGTGATAGTCGCGCGCCGTTTCCGGGTCGAGTGAGAGATTGAACTGATCCTCCCAGCGGAACTCAAAGCGGGCGCGCGACAAAGCGTCGTCGCGGATCTGCGCGGCGGGGTGGCCCTTGGCGAGGTCGGCAGCATGCGCGGCGAGCTTATAAGTGATGACACCGACCTTCACATCGTCGCGGTCTGGCAATCCAAGATGCTCTTTCGGTGTGACATAGCAAAGCATGGCCGTGCCAAACCAGCCAATCATCGCGGCACCGATGCCCGACGTGATGTGATCATAGCCGGGGGCAATATCTGTGGTGAGCGGGCCGAGCGTGTAGAAAGGCGCCTCGCCGCATTCTCTCAGCTGCTTATCCATATTCACTTTGATCTTGTGCATTGGCACATGGCCGGGACCTTCAATCATCACTTGGCAGCCGCGCGCATGCGCAATCTTGGTGAGCTCGCCGAGCGTTTCCAGCTCTGCGAATTGCGCCGCGTCATTGGCATCAGCGATGGAGCCTGGGCGGAGGCCATCGCCGAGACTGAAGGTGACGTCATAGGTCCGCATGATATCGCAGATGTCGGCGAAGTGGGTGTAGAGGAAGCTCTCTTCATGATGGGCGAGGCACCATTTCGCCATGATCGATCCACCGCGGCTGACGATGCCGGTCACCCGATCCGCGGTGAGATGAATGTAGGCCAAGCGCACGCCAGCATGGATGGTGAAATAGTCAACGCCCTGCTCGCACTGTTCAATCAGCGTGTCGCGATACACCTCCCAGGTCAGGTCTTCGGCGACGCCATTGACCTTCTCGAGGGCCTGGTAGATCGGCACGGTGCCGATTGGGACCGGGCTGTTGCGGATGATCCATTCGCGTGTGTTGTGAATGTTGCGCCCGGTGGAGAGGTCCATGACATTGTCGGCGCCCCAGCGCGTTGCCCAGACCATTTTCTCGACCTCTTCCTCGACGCTGGAGGCGACAGCGGAGTTGCCTATATTGGCATTGATCTTGACCAGGAAATTGCGGCCAATGATTTGCGGTTCCAGCTCTGGATGGTTGATATTGGACGGGATGACCGCGCGGCCGCGGGCGATCTCGTCACGGACAAATTCTGGCGAAATGAAAGGCGGGATCTCCGCGCCGAAGCTCTCGCCTTGCGCGATCTGCGCCTCTGCATTTTCGAGCTGTTCCTGGCGGCCGAGATTTTCGCGCTCAGCGACATAAATCATTTCTTTGGTGATGATACCGGCTTTGGCGAATTCAAATTGGGTGACCGGGCCCGTGCCGGTGCCGCGCAGAGGTTGGTGCGTCACTGGGAACTCGCGGGCGAGATATTTGCCGGTCGCCCCGCCATTGTCTTCGGGCTTCACATCGCGGCCCTCATAGGCTTCAACATGGCCGCGCTCGAGCACCCAATCTGTCCGATGCCGCGCCAGGCCTTTCTCGACATCGATGGTGACGCTTGGGTCTGAGTATGGGCCTGACGTGTCATAGACCGGGACGGGCGGTTCATTCGCGGTTGGATGCAGATCGATCATCCGGCGCGGCACGCTGAGGCTCGGGTCGGCCTTTGGGTGGGTAAAGACTTTACGGCTCGATGGCAGCGGGCCGGTGGTGACGTCCGGGGTTTCAAATTCGGCTTGGTCAATGGGCTTGTTCATAGAATTCTTGTCCTCGTGCTGCGTTCTTCCACGCGATTATCCGTTTTTCTAAATCTTCGGCGGCGCCGATGCGGAACCTCGATAGCGCTATGGGGTGTTGAAAGGGCCCGTCACCCGTAAGAACATGAAGGACGACGTGATAGCCGACGGGCAATCTATCGCTCTCAATCGCTGTTACGGCTTCGGGGTAAATACTCATGCTGGTTCCGTTCTCTCGCACCACGACCAGCCTATGAGAGGTCAATAGATATTCAGCGTGGGCGATTGGGGGCGATGGCCAGTTAACGATCCCATTCCCAAGAGACGCTAGCGCATACAAAGTGACCGCAACCGCGATCGCCGCGAAAGCAGATGCAATTATGAAATGTCCAGAGAATTCTAGAGCGCTGAATACAAACGTTAAAAATGCGGGGACTGCCGCGCATACGAGTAAATACAGATGAAACGCAATGAAGCCCCATCGATTGGGTTGGGGGTCTTTGATCTCTCTCAGCCGCTCCTCGGGCGAGCTTCGCCAAAGCAACTCCTCTTCGGGATCAATATATGGTTCTGCGGACCGGTCTTCCACAATCTGTCTCCGTTCCTACGCCGGTTCGCCAGATTGCTAGCCGGATCAGGTTCTAAGGGTGCTCACTCGGTGACAGAGCGATCTCAGCGCTTCCAAACGCGCCCCTCGGATGCTGTCGAGCATAGCCCTCTACCCACGCAAAGCAAGGGGCAGAATAAGGAAGCGTCTGTCCACGCGATGCATGGGATTGATCTTGACCGAAGCGGGCCTTATCCGCAAAATGTGAGCGCTAACAATTCTGGGAGGCTTCCATATGACGATCCGATCATTGAGTGTTTGGTTGACAGCAAGTTGGATCCTCTCCGCGTGTGTGCACGCGCCGAAGCCCGTAGACGAAGCGCCTGCTCTTGGCGCCGCTGATACTTGCACGACCGCTGAGAAAATCGGGCGATTTGACCCTGCAACGGATCTTTTCCTCGCGCAATTCGATATCAAAACAGACACGGACGACCTGCACTCCGCCGCCGCCGTCGCCACCATCCTCTCCCACCCATCGTTCGCATGCGTTGAGTATGCCGCCGTCTCTGGCACCTATGGTACGCAAGGTGGCACTTATGTTGACCCAGAGACCCTGTTTGAGAACGCATTTGGCGACCATTGGGTGGAGGCCCATAAGCGAAAAGTGGCGGCTGCGGCCGAGCTCGCCGCCCGGGCTGCGCCAGTGCTGGCCAAAGGCGGACACGTTTGGATCATGGAAGGCGGCCAATCGGATGTCAGCGCGGAGACGTTGCAGCAAATCTTGGCCGCGTCAGAAGCCGACGACGTCGCCAGCCGATTTCATATCGTCCAACACAGCGACTGGAATGAACAAGTGACCACGCCCGAAGACCTGGCCTTCGTTCAGGCCACCGCCGACTATATCAAAATTCCGGACGGCAACGCGGCGGGGAACGGGACGCCAGGTTTTCGAACGCCAGATGGCTCGGCTTGGGCCGCTTTGCTCGCCGCCAAAGACGTCGGCGCGATTTGGGCGCAGGCCAAGGAAATGGCGCTGCGCAATAATGGGTCTGGACGGACCGAAGAAGGAATCGCAATTGGCGGCTATGACAATCAGGCGATCGGCGCCGGCGGGCTCGATTTCTCCGACACGTCGGAGATGGCGTACATATTTGGTTATGACTCGCTGGCGGACGTCGACCGGTTCGTTGAGGCTTTTGTTAGATAGCCATAGACCATCATGGCGGCCTCTTGGATGAGCGTTTCGTCATCAAAATCCAGCACATCGGTCAATGTGTCTTGCGGCGACAAAGCTTTGCGCAAGAAGATCGTATTGAAGAAATAGCCGAGCATGCGGGTCGCTTGTTCGCGGTCTGACACCGTGATCTCATCGTCGAAGGCTTCAAACAATGCCGCCATGGGGGCGAAGCTGCGCGCGATCAGTGACTGCCAGTCCGCATCCCCTTGGTCTGGATGCAAGCGCGTATAAGTATGGACCGCGCGGAGCACATGGCCATTCTCAACAATTTGACGGTGCACCTGCTTGGTGATGTCGAGCAAGGCCGCTTCAAGCGTGGGGTAGGCTTTGAGCGCGGCAGCGGTATCCTGGGCTTCCGAGACGTCGAGCTGAGCTTCAATATGCGCCTGCCAATTGTCGAGTAAGGCGGCCAAGAAAGCGTTCTTATCTTTAAAGTGGGAATAGACCGAGCCGACGGCGACATCCGCTTCTTTGGCGATGTCTTGCACCGAAATCATCTCAAACTCACGATCGCGCAAGAGGCGTTCAAGCGCCGCCATTAGGTTTTCGCGCGTGCGGATGGCTCGACTTTGTTTAGGGGCTGATGGCGCCATTTCGATGGTTTCCAAAAATGAACGTGAATTCAGATTCAATTTTGGTATATATTGAACTGGAAAGAAAGCGTTTGAAGGAGGTTTTGATGCCAGTTCTCAGTGTCGACGGACTATCTCTTGTGGATATCTTGCTTTTGGGCGTGATCATAATCGGGCTTCCGCTTGAAGCGCTCATCAACCTGAAGTCCGCACGTGCAGAACTCGCCTCCGGCAAACCTGGCGTCCGCGTGAAGCACTACACACAGACCATCCTTTTGCTCTGGGGTATCTCGCTCCCGATTATCGTCCTTTGGGCAAGCTCCGGACGTGCTTGGGCCGAACTGGGCTTCGATCTCAACATGAGCGATTGGGCCTTCAGCGGATGGGTATTGGCGGCGCTGATTGCCGCATTCTTCGCGCTGCAATTCGCCCAAGTGACGCGTTCAGAATCCGTCCGCACGCAGATCCGTGACCATATGTCGAAGAATACAATCATGGCGAATTTTATGCCTCACACGGATGAGGAACGGCGCGTTTTCAACCTTATGGGGGTCTCGGCGGGGATCGCGGAAGAGATTGTGTTTCGCGGCTATCTCATTTGGGCATTTGGATTATTCATGCCGATCTGGTCTGCCGCAGCTTTGGCCTTGGTGGTGTTTACAGTATTGCATTCTTATCAAGGCTGGTCGCAATTGCCGGGTGTGCTGGCGATGGGCGCTCTGGTGACTTTGGTCTTCCTCCTATCCGGATCGATTTGGCCAGCGATTGCGGTGCACATCTTTGTCGATGTGATCAATAATGGGACCGTTTGTCGGGCCCGTATGCAAACGGTTTAAAGCCGGCCCTGCCCATTCGCTTTGACCAATTGTCAGTGATTTAGACGGACCTTGGTGGCTCATACGTTTAGTTCTCGTATGAACTCGCGAGGGGACGCGCATGCGCACACTTGTATCAGCTCTGAGCTTTCTAGCGCTCGCCAATTGCAGCGGCGGTGGCAGCAACAGCGGAGATCCGATCTCCTCACCCGCCCCGAATCCACCGAGCGCGAATCCGCCGGACTTCTCGGCGCTTGTCTCAGAAGCAGAGGCGTCTCCTGCGGCCGACTTGGCGATAATGGTGGGGGACGAGACCGGCGTTCTATTCACCTATGAAAAAGGCAGCTTCTCGACGGATGACCAAGTCGCCATCGCATCCGCTTCGAAAATGGTGTTTGGCCTATTGATCTGGGACTTGGTTGAATCCGGCGATCTCTCAACAACCGACCGTCCACAGGCTTCAATCGATTTTTGGACCGATATGGCAGGCGATGGGCGATCCGAGATCACGCTTGATCAATTGCTCGGCTTTGTCTCTGGATTCAACGAGCCACCAGGCAATCCTGGTTGCATTGGCGACGGATCCATCACGCTCAATGATTGCGTACAAACAATCTATAATGGCGGATTGGATACGCTGCCTGGGGACGCATTCCACTATGGCCCCGAACATATGCAGATTGCTGGATTGATGGCGACCGCAGCCACTGGCGAAAACATCGAGGACCTACTTACCGAACGACTGGGCACCCCCCTTGGCCTCAGCGTGACCGAGTATCCATCAACTGCTGGCGATAATCCACGTTTCTCAGGCCAGATGCGATCCAGCGCCGATGATCTCGCCGTTATACTCACCGCTGTGCTAGCAGGCGACCTGGTCGACGATCGCGACAGCTATTTGGAAGACCGCACCGCGAGCGTCTTGTTTGACAGCCGACCAACGGGCTTGGACGACGCAGACTGGCACTATGGTTTTGGCTTCTGGAAAGAATGCGATGACTTGACCTATACTGATGCTTGCGACACCGATCCGACGATCTCGTCGCCCGGCGCTTTTGGAATGACCCCATGGATCGATTTCGAACATGGCTATTGGGGTATTGTGGCAATTGAAGCGATCGCCATTGATGGCCGTCCGGCCTCACAAGTGAGTGTGGAGCTAGAGCAAGCTTTGCAGCCATTGATTGAAGCCGCATTGGACTAAACGTTATAAGAAGCCGGGGGCGCCGAATAGGCTTTTCCAAGCCACAACCATCACCCAATGGCTCACGATTGCAGGCCATAAGGATCGACTGCGCAGCGTCATGACTGTCGCTGCGAGACCAAAAAGTCCCGCGACGAGCATGAAATGCCAATCGAGAAACGTCTCGGCGGCTTGTGGCATAAAGGTGAGGGCGTTGATCGGATGCCAGGCGATGAATGCGATGAGCGAGAGAATGATCATGAATAAAGGCACGCGATCATGACTTTCCCGCCACCAGATAAGCGGGCCACGAAAAACCACCTCTTCCAGCAAGGCCGGTAAAATGAGCGCGATCAATGCAACCCGCAGCGTTTCCTTAGACGTCAAATCTGGGGCCCAATGAAGCGTTCCAAGCATTGTCCCAAGGGGAATTGCGATCGCTGCAAAGGTCAGCATGCAGAGGGCGGTGAAGGCCCAATCTTGCCAGGTCGGACGTCGAAACAAGATCATCGCCAGTTCTTAACACTACACACAGTTTCGTTAACCTTTTCCTGACGTCTCCCGCCGACATTAGCGAAGATTCGAATCTCGTTGTCATGGAGACCTGAAATGGCGAACGCAGCAGCCTTAGCACCGACCGCGGCAGACCTGGCGCGAACCAAGGCCAAAACCAAAACCAAGCGTCGAAAAATGAAGGTCGATTTTTGGGCCACCGATCTCAACACCGCTGAAATCGGGATCATGAAGCGCACCCAGAATGAGGCCAAATCAGATCAGTTCACCAAGGATATGGAGCTGTTCGGCCAAACCGTTGTGGACGGCAAACGCGAAGCCTTGATTGGCTATCGACAAGAACTTTGGGATGGCAGTGAAGGGTTTGAACGCCGCCTGGTCATCCGCCTATTCTCAGAGACTTTGGGTTGGCGTGGAACGGCGGAAATGATGCTGGGGCGATCCGTACAATTGTCGCTCGCGGCCCGCGGGCGCCCGGTTCAAGCCTTCACGTTTAACATTGCCCGTCACAGTCAACTCATCCAGGTCGAGCGATGCGCCATGAATTGGCCGTTCGAGCCAGAGAAGTTCAGCTTCTTCATTCAAGGGAAGAAAGCGGCGCGCTTCTATACGATCAAGCGGCACCTTTTCAGCATCGGCTCTGACTATAGCGTCTATGACCAAAAAGGTCGGAAGATCGCTTTGCTCGATCATCAATTGCTGAACCTTGGCGGCGCCTGGATGGTGCGCATGAAGCCCGAGCATCACGACAAAAAGTTAGAAGCCGTCTTAGAGCTGTTCTGCGCGATGTTGAAATTCAATCGAGCAACCCGAAAGCATGTCGGGGCTATGACGGAACAGGTGTTCCGCGGAAAGGTGGAGCCAGATCTCGATCATGATGAAGAAGACTTGTATCAGAACCCGCGGCGGCGCTAAGCGGTTTTTGAATCACGACACATGACTGGCGGTACGGCCAGATCATCCAATAAAACTTCTTCATTGAGCGCTTCCACTTGGTCCATCCAAAGAACGGAAACGGCAGACGGACAATCTGCCGATAAATGATCCAAGGGCGCTTTCTAAGATTGTCTCTATACGATCCGACATCGATGATTTCAGACACTAAAACATCATGCTGCGCTTCGATCAGCGCGCTTATTTCGGCAGGCGTTGGACGAAACATCGTATCGATAGGATCGTTATGATGCGGATAGCTTTTCGGCACCGTGATCACGAGCCGCCCGCCAGGTGGAAGTAAGCTGAAACACTTGCTGGCGAATTCCGCTGGGTCGAGCACGTGCTCGAGAACATTGTTGCAAAGTATTGTGCGTGGCGCCGTTGCTTTGATTGCGTCAAACCCTTCCTGCTCAAGCAGATTGGCTGAAATGTCGATGCCCTCACCTTCCTGCAGATCAGAGTGAATGATGTCGATTCCGCGGGCTTCAAGAGGGTCAAACAGGTCGTTTTGAATGAACGGTTTTTCTTGCGTCCGAAACGCTAAGGTCTGGCTGCCAATATCCAGAATCGGACTCAATTCCTCTGCCGGAAATGCCCGCAAGGCCGCTTCAATCCATTTCGCTTCGATCTTTTGCACGAGCGATCCCTGCTGCTTCATCGCATTTTCTGGCGCGGGAATATCATTTTCTGCCCCACCCTCACAAGAGAAGTGCTGGGTTTCTGAAAAACTTTTATGCGGGTCAGATGGTTAGAGCAGCTGGGCTTGCACGTCTTTGGCCCAACCGACGTAAATGGACCCGCCCGCTTCAATGACGGGGCGTTTGATCAAGGTCGGGTTGTCCTTGAGAAGCGCATCTGGCTGAGACTCTCGCACGTCATCGGAAAGGTTGCGCCAAGTGGTAGACCGACGGTTGATCAACGTTTCTGGTCCCGCAGAGCTGAGCCATTTCGGAAGCAGGGTTTCCAGATCGGCATCGGCGCGAATATCGATGAAATTCACAGTTTGACCAGCCGCATCTAAGGCTTTCAGGGCTTTCTTGCACGTGTCGCAATTCTTCAAACCATAAAGGGTGAGAGACATAGGACTTCCTTCTTGGGTTCAGGTTCGGTCGTCGACATAAACCTCGCCATCGAGATCGTCGAGCTTGGATTGCAAGTGCGCGCGCACATCTTGCACGGCTTGATTGTAAATGCCGGGGCCGAGCGTGGTCAGCATCAGATCTAAGATCTGATCGGCCCGGAATGGCGACAGCGTTTCATCAAACTCGCTTTGAAAGAGGGTTTGCAATTGGCCCACCAGTCTCGCGCGGCGGTCGTCCGTGAGCGTAATAGACTTCATCTTGCACCCCAAGCGCAAACTTGACCCAAGAGCGTCCGTGCATCGGCTGCCAAACACAAGGTAAATAAGAGCCTAATCATGTGACGGTCTCCCGCGCCGCAACTGTTAAGCCAGTTTAAACGTGGCCGGGGTATTGCCAAGACATGAAGGGCGGACATTGCCAGCTTTTGGCCGCAGCGGCGGCATGCCTTTTTGGGGCAGGTTCTGCGTGGGCGGCGCCTGGCGATATCTTGTTGCAAGACAATTTCGACGATGGCGCCGGGTGTGCCACCTTATCACCGACTTGGACTGTCTCTGATGCCAACTTAGCCGCGACATCGACGCAAACATCACAATCTGGATCGTGCTCCGCCTTTACGCGAGGCGACGTGGTGACCATTACCGGCCCTGTCATCGATTTGTCCGCGGCGGTGGGCGCGACGCTCACGGCATGGCTTCGCCAAGGACTCGATACGTTCAGTGAGGACGTCGATGCCGGCGAAGACTTCGTCTTCGAATATTTAGACGCCGCCTCAAACTGGGTGGCGATCGAAACGCTTCAAGGTGCCGGCACCAATGGCGAAGTTACGAATGTCTCTCTGGACCTTCCAATCGGCGCTTTGCATTCAGCGTTCCAATTGCGATTTCGACAAACCGGTGGCAGCGGCGGCCCGCCCGCCAATGGTGGGATCGGCTATGATTATTGGCATATTGACGACGTGCTTCTGGTTGAAACCGGAACGGCGCCGCCGCCTGAGCTGCCCTCAGGCATGGGCGTGGGTCTTTGCGAGCGATTTGAAAGCGGCTTCGGCAATTGGACGGCGACCAATACGACACGGTCTGGGGTAAATGGCGATACGTTCCAATCCTCTTCGAATTCGATGTTCTTGCGCCATGATACCGTGACCAGCACGTCGATCGCATTTGATTCCTCAGAATTGGGGGAAATCGAAGTTTGGGTCCGCCGCGGCGCAGACACGTTCAGCGAAAACCCGGACAATGGCGAGGACCTCACGCTGCAATATCTCAATGCCGCCAATGTCTGGACAACGCTCGAAACGTTTGCCGGAAATGGAACGGCAGGCGAAATATTCGAGCGGACCTATGCGATGCCCGAATCAGCGCTGCACGCAAACTTCAGGGTTCGCGCGAACCTCAATGGCGCGAGCGGCTCCGATTTTGACTATTGGCATATCGACGATTTCTGCTTCAATCGGGCAATCCCAAACTTTGTCGTCGCAAAATCGGTTGAGATCGAACGCGATCCCATCAATGAAGAGACAAATCCGCTTGGTATTCCTGGCGCGTGGGCGATCTACTCCATCCAAGTAACCAATACCGGGCGGGGCTCATCTGACGCTGGGACCATCACCATCGGCGATGCTGTCGATTCGCAAACGAGCTTGTTTACAGGCAATTTTAATGGGACGGGCGCGCCATTTGAATTTGTCGATGGCACAGGCACAGATGCGAGTGGCTTATCGCTTAACTTCACCACTTTGTCCGACATCAGTGACGGCGTGACGTTCCGCAACGGGAGCGGCACCAGCATCACACCGAATGGCAGCTTCGATGCGAGCGTTGGGAGTTTTGAACTCCAATTCGATGGCGCCATGGCTGGGGCTGTCAGCGGCGCTAACCCTACTTTTACCGTGCGCTATCGCGTCTTGGTCGAATAGCTAGTCGACCACCCCGACAATCGGCCCGAGATCCGCTCCGACTTCGTTACGATTGATTTCCGGCGCATAGATCCGGCTGACTTGGCCATCTAGGAAGAGCGCATTTGGCACCCCGATTTGGTCGCGAAAGAGCGTCGCAAATTCGTGGAAGGTGACAGCCGAGTCTGAAATCGCGAAATGCACGGTTTGACCATCGGCGCTGACACCAACGCCATTGCGTCGGCGTCTAGACGTACCTTCGGGATTAAACTGCGGATGCAACGCGCCATCAATCACCAACATCGGACCCGATTGTGTGGCATAGGCCGGATCTATCGCAGCCTCGATGAAGGCCTGGCTTTCGCTGACGCCCGCGCGTTTGGAGGTGAGCCAGAACACCCCATTTGGCTTCATATGGAAATTGCCCGGCCCATCATTTGTATTAACAGAAGCCTGATCGCCATTTTGGTCACGAAAGAAGCCGACCGGTCGACGGTCTTCGTGATACATGCCGCCATTCATCGCAAAAATCAGCGTTTCGCCCTGCTCGTCTAGTTCGCGTTCAAGCGCTGAGAACTGGAAGAATGGCGCGCCATCCGCATCGCTGTGAAACAGCCGAATGTCGTGGTCAGCGACATTGAACGTACAGACCGAATAGGGATCGCCTTGATGGTCGATCGTACGGCAATTCTTCGTTCCCTCGCCGCCATCCCCGGTTTCCATGTTTGGAGCACACGCGCTGAAAACCAGTAGAGATAGAATCAAAATTAAATGCAACTTCAAAATGTGTTCCAATACATGCGATTCAAATACTGACTTATGAAAGTAATCCCTTCGATTTATTGCGCTAATAAATGAAGTTTTCACTTTACGCTGCGATCTCTCTTTGTGCGATACAAAGTAGGTGAAAGTATGAACAAAGCCGTAGCTTTGCCAAATAGTACCGTTCGGCGATCCATGTCACGACTGGGTGCGCATCCATACATCTTGGCGGTGTTCCTATCTGCTGCTTTGGTTTTTTTGGTTCAACCGATGTTCGCGAAAATGGCAACGCCGCTGCTTGGCGGCGCCCCCAATGTCTGGAATGTATCGCTGGTTTGTTTTCAAGCGGCTCTGCTGTTTGGATATGTCTACGCCCATCTCCTCAACCATTACGTCAAATCTCTAAGAACCCAAATTGGTGTTCATGCGGCCTTGCTGGCGATGGCTGCGATCGTACTCCCCTTCCAATTAACAAGCGCATTTGGCAGCCCAGACCCAACCCAGCCCACACTCTGGCTGATCGGCGTCTTTGCGCTCTCGATTGCACCCCCATTCGCCATCATCGCCGCGACGGCGCCGCTTATTCAATCTTGGTATAGCCGGTCGGGACGCGATGATGCGCATGATCCTTACCACCTATATGGCGCCAGCAATGTCGGCTCGCTGTTTGGACTGCTATCATATCCGCTACTTTTTGAGCCTTTTTTCCCGCTCGCGTCTCAGACGCTCAGTTGGACCATCGGATATGGCGTACTCACCGCCTTATTGATCGGCTCAGGACTTATCGCGCTCTCGACAGGGAATGAGCAAACCGTTGCGCGTGCGGACTCAGTCGCCGAGGCCAAACCAGATGCACCTCAAAATGTGTGGGCGCAGCGCATCTGGTGGCTGGTCTGCGCCTTCGTTCCCTCCAGCCTATTGGTCGGCGTCACGACCTATATCTCGACCGACGTGGCGAGCGCGCCCTTCTTATGGATCCTGCCGCTGACCCTATACATTGGCTCGTTCATCATCGTCTTTTCGAAGGCGCCTGCCATCGGCGTCGCGCAAGTCAGCCGTTTGATGCCCTACGGCGTTGCGATTGCAGCTATATCTCTGTCAGTTGTGTTCACACTCCCGCTTTTGGTCTCGCTGGCCATCCACTTGCTCGCGCTTTTCCTCGCCGCGTTGCTTGGTCATGGCGCGATGGCAGCCGATCGACCAGATGCCCGCCGCCTCACGGAATTCTACTTAATCATGTCTCTGGGGGGAGTCTTGGGCGGCGCATTCAATGCATTGCTGGCACCCGTCCTCTTCAACTCCGTCATCGAATACCCGCTAATGCTACTCGCGATCTTAGCATTGCGTCCGGGACTGCGCTGGATGGGCAAAGGCCGGACCCGTGTCTGGAGCCTCGCCGCATGTGTCTCATTCTTGGTAATCCTGCTGTATGATGTTCTGCCGGGAGAGACAGAACCAACTCTATTGACCTTGCGGGTTTTGAGCATTGTCGCGCTCTTGGCCATCGCCTTCTCTGCCGGGTCTCGGCTCGGGCCAATCCTCTCAGCAGCCGCTGTGTTCGGTATCAGCGCGCTTGCGAATCCATTCTCGGATGGAACCTTTCATCGAGGCTTTTTTGGCGTGGTTCAAATCGACGAACTTGGTGATTTCCGGGTTATGAAACATGGAACCACACAACATGGCGCGCAATTCTTGGCCGCCGAGAAAGCGCTGATCCCAACCACATATTACGCCAAGAACACCCCAATCGGGCAGATTTTCAGCGCGCATGATCGTCCGGGCCATATTGGCGTTGTGGGTTTAGGAACAGGGTCCGTGGCTTGTTACATCGAGCCAAGCCAAACCTATACCTATTTTGAGATCGACCCCTTAGTCGCAAAGCTCGCCCAGGATGATAGGTTTTTCAGCTACCTCTCAGGTTGCACACCCGATGCACAAATCATCCTCGGAGACGGTCGGCAGACCCTGGCGGGGCAGCCAACCGAAAAGTTTGACCTGCTTCTGATTGATGCTTTCAGCTCCGACTCTATTCCAACCCACCTTCTTACTGTTGAGGCTGTCGATCTTTATTTATCCCGCTTGTCAGACGACGGCACCTTGGCGATACATGTTTCTAATCGTCATCTCGAACTTTCGAGCATCGTTGCTCGGATTGCGGATCAATTGGGCGTAACGGCTTTTCGTCAGTTTTATCGGCCACCCTCGGATGCAAATCTAGGGTATGCAGAGAGCGCCAGCGAAGTCGTCATCATTTCCCTCAATCCAGCGCTTATCGAGACTTACGCCTCCAACCCCAAATGGGAACAGTTGGAGTCAGATGGCAAACGGCCTTGGACGGATGACTATTCCAATGTCATCGGGGCGATTATCGCCCGGCGTCACTAAGCTCTTGCTTGGCGCGCGAGGCTGATCCAACTTTCGACTTCGTCACGATTGACATTATTTTCACCGCCCCAAAGGACACGCGCGCCTTGCGGTGTGTCGAGGAAATTGGTCGCGGCGCTCAGGACTTTGGTCGCTGACGCTTTGGCCAGGTCATCGACGCTGCGAATGCCGGCGCCGACCAGGATCTGACTGTCCAACACACGCAGACCTGGGGCTTCGACCATCAGCCTGGTTTGATCCTTCCAATCGCTCAGAATCTTGGCTTTGATATAACGAACGTTCAGTGCGGCGACGGTCGCGTCAACGTCGGCGTCGAGCAAATCTCCAATCGTATGAATATTGACGCGCTCCAGTCGCGACGCCGTTTTTGGGCCAATTGAAGGCGCATCCACAACAGGCGAGTCGAGCGTCAATTTGTTCGATCTCGCTTCGGTCTCTTCGTCTGATCCTGTCGCTTCGGCCTCAACCGCATTGTCCTCACTCTTATTCGGGACACTCTCAGTCTTGGAGTCCACGGCGTCCAACTCCGCCAGCATCGCTTCTGCCGCCGAAGCCGTTTCGACCTCTTGCGATTCAGCCGTTTCAGCGACCTTAGGTTC
Source organism: Pseudomonadota bacterium (assembly GCA_038531195.1). Lineage (GTDB taxonomy): Bacteria > Pseudomonadota > Alphaproteobacteria > Caulobacterales > Hyphomonadaceae > Henriciella. Next base: position 32,277 of record JBCBBY010000008.1, on the reverse strand, counting down.
TGGCAACTTATTTGGCGGATCGAAGACGATCGGATCAGGCGCAACTGTAGGGGTGCGCTCAGGCTCAGGGGTCACCGCCTTGGTCGGAACAGGCACGACTTTCAGTTTGTACTCAACCGGCTGAGGATGCTCGGTCAGTGGAACATGTTTGGTGCCAATGGGACGGATAGGCATGGCATCGAGCCACTCGATTGGCTTCCGCAAGATCTGTTTGCAATGCAGTTCGCGGATCTTCTTGTCGTCCGCTGGGAGAGTCTTGGTGACTTTGCCCGTAGCCACGAACTCTTCGTACATTTTCTGCACGGTCTTGCGGTCATTCGCGTCGGCGATGCGCTTGGTGATGCGCCGGATCGGAATGTCTAGGGCCGCAAAATAGCCAGGCAAATCGAGGTCCACTCTGGGCGCCTTAACCCCCGCTTCTTCGATCGCGCGCTCGAACAGTGTGGCAACGCCCGCGGTCGCGTACGCAATCAAATCGGCCAGAATGTCTAGCAAGGTCTGATCAAGACCCTCGCGCGGATTGGCGACACCTTTGTGCAGATCGTAGTGATCGATGAAGGTCTGATAGTGCGGGTTTGAGTATTTCGCACCGGCGAGGACCATATCCGCTACAAACCCGGTCTCTTTGCCCGCCGATACTTTCGGATAGCCGCGCACATCAATCAGAGCTTTGATCGTATCGCGAGATTTTGCGATCGACCATTCCAAGGCGCAGTGCATGGTGCCTTCTTCTTCCGATTGGGCCGTGTGGAACGGCTGAATCGGATCAGCATAATAATGCGTCAGAACGCCCAAAGCGTAGGCCGCTTTGCCCCACTTTTCCTGGCGCAGCGCTTCCACCGCTTTTCCATACCATTCCATCGCGGCGTCTCGAGCACCGCCCCATTCGCCGTCTTCCACATGCAGGACATGGTTCTGGAAATCACGAAACTCTGTGTCCGGGGCCTTGGCGCCCTTGAGGAGAGAGGTGTGGTGTTTGAGGAGCAGGTTTTTCCAGTCCTCTGCGCCCTCGCCCTGCAACAATTGCAAAGCGTCAAAAGCGATATAATGGTGCGTTGAGCGACAGCGATGCGCAAGAATAACAAGCTCAAGCAAATTCATGGTCAGCCCCCTGGCGGCCTTGGTCTAACGGCCATCCCTAGGGTGATTTGCGGGTGACACAAACGTCACTTCTGCATTGGCTGCCGTTCAGAGTGTTAATGTTTCCCTGACAATTGGTCCGGAAGGGTTAACAGCGGCTTAACCTTTATGATTTGTGGGGCCAATCATCTGACGATGGCTTGGAACGAAATCCTGAAACTTGGATCACTGATCCCGTCCACGCGCTGACGCATGGCGCCCGTCAAGGCAAATCGAACATGTGTGATGGCCGCGTCCGCGCCGTCAGCGTCGACCGTTGGAGTATAGGAAAAATCGACGCCATCCGTTGAGAAACTCACGCCATCTGTAACACTACTGGCATCGGCCCAGTTTAGCGACACGTCTGATGCCGTCATCCCATCTGTGATTTGAAATGCATTGGCGCCGGCTACGATGATTTTGACATCCTCCGGGAGGGCATCGGTGAGGATGAGCGTGCCATCATCAATGCGCTGACCTTCGTTGACGACGTTGATTTCATACTCGACCACCGAGGCGGGCAAAGCGAACGGAGATGAATTTCCAAGGGCATCGGAAATGATCGATACGGCTTTGGTCACAACGGGCTCTTTTGAACACGATTCTACGGGCGCGACTGATACTGACACAGTGGTCACCACGCACCGGGTTGCACGCATTGAAAAATTCGCCGTGGAAAGGTCTTGCCACGCGCCGCCTGGCGCACGGGCTTGCCAACCGACAGCGCCATCACAACACCCTTCGAAACCGAGCGCTTCATAGCGATGCCAGCCCGGCGCCAAATTTATGGTTCCTTCTAGCGTTTCCGACGTGTTGTTGAAATTACCCGCCCACCAAAGGTCATCGTTCCATTGCTGCTCAAGCTCCGTTTCGCGGACATAGAGGTGGCCGCCGTGCCCGAAATCAGCGCCATATCTGAATCCCCAAACGCCTTGCGTGGCGGGTGTCACCTCAACCATGGCGCTGATACACCAACCATAATTTCCATTTGAGCCGCCGAGGGCACGATTGTTCAAGCCCGATACCGATGTGCGGACAGCATCATAAACATCGCTGCTGGCATTTGCGAACGCGCTCCGCGCACTGGCCGCATCAATCGGGTCAGCCGAGCTGACTCGAGATCGCAAACGCAGCCCCACCGTCGGGAATACGGCATCAATATCGCCGAGCGAGGCTAAGCTGCTATCGCCATAATAGATGTGGACGCTGGTTGAGCTCGAAGGGGCAAGGGCTGGAAGTTTTATAAAGACCGTCCCAGTTCTGGTGCTCGAGTCCCAGCCCGTGACGATGTGATCGACCGGTGTGCTATCGTCACTTGCGAGCACAACGCGGACGTCTGCGCCATCGGGCGAAAACACGTAGTCGGTTGGAAAATCCGTGGAGCCGAGATCAATCCGGATCTCGTCGCTATGCCCGGACGGGCCCGCAGTAATGGAAACAGTGTTGCGATGCGCATTCAAGCAATTCCACGCATGAGCATGGGATATCGCGATAAGTCCGATGCTTACGACGACGGCGAACCAGCGCGCTAGATTGATAATCCCCATGCCCGTTCCCTATCGTGGGGAGCTTAACCTGCTATTACGCTAAGAGACTAGGATTTAGGCTTCACCGGTCGCATCAGACCTTCTTGCGCAACACTCGCCACCAATTGGCCCTCTCGCGTGAAGATGGAGCCGCGGTTGAAACTCCGCGCCCCGCCCGCATAGGGACTGTCCATTGTGTAGAGGTGCCAATCGCTGAAATTGATCGGGGCGTGAAACCACATCGCGTGATCGAGACTAGCCGACATCAGCTCACCGGTCATCCATGATACCCCGTGCGGACGGTTGCCTGTGCCGAGCAGTGCCATATCCGACGCATACGCCATCAAACAATGATGCAGCCATGGCTGTTCGTCGATTTCACGGCGAACCCGAAACCATAAATGCTGCACATCGCTGACTTTTTCCGGCTTAAGCGGATCGAGAGGTTCGATTTCCCGAATTTCAATTGGACGGGGTCGCAAGAAGTGGTGACGGTGCCGCTCTGGCAAACGTTCAGCGAACTTTTTTCGCCATTCAATTCTGTCATCCAGATCGTCCGGCATTTGGACGTTTGGTTTTTCATGCTGGTGGTGCCAGCCCTCTTCCAATTTATGAAACGACGCAGCCATATTGAAGATCTGCTTGCCGTGCTGGATCGCTACGACCCTGCGGGTGGTAAAGCTGCCGCCATCACGCGAGCGATCAACTTCATAAATGATCGGAATGGACGGGTCGCCGGGACGCAAAAAATAGGCATGCAGCGAATGGCACGTGCGCGTCTCAGTATCTACCGTGCGGTAAGCCGCGACCAATGACTGCGCGATCACTTGGCCCCCAAACACGCGTTGATTGGTTTCATTGGCGGGGCTCTGCCCGCGAAACAGATCGACCTCGAGCCGTTCGAGATCCATCAAATGTAGCAAATCGCCAACAGGATCAGACATTTTGGAACCTCTTTCACAAATAGTATTGCTGCCCGGCATGTAACAGCTATGCCTGATACTGGAAACGTCATCACACACAACCTAGGTGTGATAAAGAAAACAAAAGGTTGGAAACGAAAGGCGCGTAGAATGGGGCTGGTTGAAACAATAAGAAGAGAAGCAACAACACTGCTAACTCTTCAGAGGGTCAATAAATGGACTGGGGACATCACCCCCGACTCAGCCAATCTCATTCCCGATGATTTCGAAGCGGTTGTCGACAAATATCCAAACAATGTCGCTTGGCGCTTTGAGGGACAGATCACAACCTATGCAGAGATGGATGCGCTGGCCAATAAGATGGCCAATTGGGCCCTTGGTCTCGGCCTGCAACCGGGTGACGCGGTCGCACTGTTCATGGAGAACCGGCCGGAATATGTCTCTTTCTGGTATGGCCTCTCGAAAATCGGAGTCGTCGTCGGACTGATCAATCACAACCTGACCGACAATGCGCTGGCGCATTGCGTCAACATTGCGGACGCCAAGATTATCATCACCGGCACCGATCAAGATGACTCTATTCGCAGTGCGGATGGCTTGTTCGAAGGAGACCCAAAAATCTGGTCTTATGGCGGGCAAGAAGGCAATGATTTAGTCGCGGCGCTCGCCGGCGCCTCTGATCAGCGCCCAGGCCGCGATCACCGCGCCAATCTTCGCGGCAAAGATCTTTGCCTTTACGTTTACACATCGGGCACGACGGGCCTGCCGAAAGCTGCGCGCCTGACACATGCACGCACGCAAGGCATGATGCGGTCCTTTATCGGCACCAATAAAATTACGTCTCGCGATCGGGTCTATATCACCCTGCCCCTCTATCATGGCACGGGCGGGCTTTGCGGCGTTGGACAAGCGTTGATGACCGGCGCGAGCATTATTCTGCGCAAGCGCTTTTCTGCCAGCCAATTTTGGGATGATGCGACCGACCACGGTGCAACGGCAATCGTCTATATCGGGGAACTTTGCCGCTATCTGGTCAATTCGCCGCCGCATCCGAAAGAACGCTCGCACAATATACGCACAGGCTTTGGCAACGGTCTGCGACCCGATATTTGGGAGACCTTTCTCACGCGCTTCAATATCCCACACGTCTGCGAGTTTTATGGCTCCACCGAGGGTAATGTCAGCTTCTTAGGCTTTGATGGTAAAGTCGGCGCCGTCGGCCGCATTCCGAAATATCTCGAGAAAAACGTGTTTGGTCATGTTGCGTTCGTGAAGTTCGATGTGGTCGAGGAAGCGCCCATTCGCGGCAATGACGGGTTTTGCATTCCAACCCTTCCGAGCGAACCGGGTGAAGCCATCGGCAAAGTCGGCGAAGAGACCCGAACCCGCTTTGAAGGCTATAATGATGAAGCCGCGACAAAGAAGAAAATCCTACGCGATGTATTTGAAGAAGGCGATATGTGGTTTCGAACTGGAGACCTCATGTCAAAAGATGAGCTCGGTTATGTCTACTTTGTCGACCGCATCGGCGACACGTTCCGCTGGAAAGGCGAGAATGTCTCGACCAATGAAGTCGCTGAAACCGTCGCCCGCGCACCAGGGATCGCGACAGCAAATGTCTATGGTGTGAGCGTTCCCGGCACAGATGGCCGCGCTGGAATGGCAGCAATCACAACCGATCGCGACGTGGATTTTGACACACTGTATGCCTGGATCAGCGAGCATTTGCCGAAATATGCCATCCCGCTTTTTATTCGCGTGCAGAAGCAAGCGGAGACCACAGGCACATTCAAGTACCGCAAAGTCGAATTGGTCAAAGAAGGCTTCGACCCGGAAGTGGTCGATGAACCGATCTGGTATTACGATCCGGAAACAGACAAATACGAACCCCTGACGGCGGACGCGTATGAAACGTTGCGGTCAGGCGCAGTCAAATTCTAATCCAGCGCGTCGGGTGTCATAGGACAAAATGAAATGAGTAAGTCGGAAGGCGCGGCGGGCCGCGTTCTGATCATTGCAGGGTCCGATAACAGCGGCGGCGCAGGCATCCAAGCGGACATCAAAACGGTCACTATGCTCGGTGGCTACGCGATGACCGCAATCACCGCCATTACGGCTCAAGACACAACCGGCGTGCACGGCGTGTGGCCCGTGGCGTTTGAAGCGGTTGTGGCGCAGATGCAGGCCTGCCTCACCGACATTGGCGCTGATGCGATTAAAACAGGCATGCTCGGGTCTGCCGCATTGGTCGACCATGTTGCCGAAACTCTGGACGCTTTGGCCCCATCCACCCCGCGCGTGATTGACCCGGTAATGGTCTCAACCTCCGGTCACCGTTTGATCGAAGAAAAAGCGATCAGCGCGCTGACCTCTGTGCTTATTCCGGGCGCGGTTCTGGTCACCCCCAACGCGCCGGAAGCCGAAATTCTCACCGGCAAAGCGGTCGACGGATTGAACGGACAAAGACGCGCGGCCGAAGCGCTTTTAGAGCGCGGCGCAAAAGGCGCTTTGGTCAAAGGCGGACACGTGCCGGGCTCTGTGATTCATGATGTTCTACAAACCGAGTATGGCGAGTGGATCTTTGAGAGCGACCGCATTGAAACGCAATCGACCCATGGCACCGGATGCACGCTCGCCAGTGGTTGCGCTGCATTGCTTGGGCAAGGCCATGCCGTCGCCGACGCGGTCGAGGCGGCACGCGAGTATCTTTACGCCGCCATCAATCATGCGCCGGGTCTTGGCAAAGGCCATGGCCCTGTTGCGCATAACTGGTCTTTGAAGGCTGAATCAGATTGATCAGCTAGGCTCATCGGTCGCTTAGAAATCATGGTTTGTGCTGTTTCGTCGTCTGTGAGACGTATCGCTCCTCAATAGAGGAGGTGATCATGACAGCCATTCCATTTACCCAGATCGATGCATTCGCCAGCCGCGCGTTTGAGGGTAACCAGGCCTGCGTGATGCCGCTCGATGCGTATCTTCCTGACGAGACGCTGCAGAAGATTGCCGCAGAAAACAATGTAGCTGAAACAGCCTTTCTCGTCGCGGCCGGCGATGGCGTTTGGGAATTGCGCTGGTTCACGCCGACCGTCGAGGTGCCGCTGTGTGGACATGCGACCTTGGCTTCAGGGCACTACCTCTATGCGCATGCCGGATTTGACGGTGATCAAATAACATTCCGGACCCGCAAATCTGGCGACCTGTTCGTATCCAAATTGAGCGATGGGCGATTGGAGATGGATTTTCCAAATCAGACCTTTCGCGAAGTTGAGCTCGACCCCGAGATTTCGGCGGTCCTCGGCAAAACGCCCGTGCGCGCCTTCGCAGGCCCATGTTATGTGGCGCTGTATGAAACGGCGGCAGACATTGTCGCGCTCGACCCCGACTTGGAGAAACTGAAGTCTCTAGGAACCAGCGACGGAAACTGGGGCCTTGGCAATTTTGGCTGTTTGGCACTCGATGGCGACGGTGTTGACGTGACCAGCCGGTTCTTTGCGCCAGGCAGTGGCATTCCCGAAGATCCTGCCACTGGTAGTTGGCATTGTTTGGTCTCGCCGATCGTCGAACACTTAACGGGTCGCACGCAAGCGAAATGCTTTCAGGCCTATCCGGGCCGCGGTGCACATGTTGAGACTGAGCTGATGGGCGACCGGGTCAAGTTACGCGGCCAAAGCGTAACGGTGATCAGAGGTACGTTTCGTTTCTAACGCGCGCCGCGTTGCGACAACCAAACACCGCCTAAGATGAGCGCGAACGCCAAAGCAGCATTCCAGCTCTGGACTTCGCCGAACGCGAAATACCCTATGATGGCCGAAAAAATCGGGATCGTATAACCCGTCATCGAAAGGAAGGTCGCGCTCGTTCGGCGGATGAGTAGCATGTACATGATCGATGCGAGCGCGGTTGGCCCAATCGCCAAGCCTGTGACGCCCGCAATCGCCGCGACAGACGGCGTGAGACTTTGGACATCGACGGTCAGGAGCATCGGCCAAGAGGCGACCGCGCCCATGCTGAGAAACCCAGCAGCAAAGATGAAGGGCGGGATGTCGCGCGCAAACCGCGCGGTAATAGTCGACAATGCATAAAAAAAGGTCGCGCCCAAACACATTGCCTGCGCGAGGACGCTGGCCGACCCGAACGCGGTTATGGCTTCCGGTCCAAACAGAACGCTGACGCCAATAAATCCGACCCCAACCCCGATGGCTTTCGGCGCGCTCAAGCGGTCATCGCGGAATAAGAGATGCGCCATCACTGCGACCATTAATGGCGCCGCCGAAACATAGAGGGCCGCGAGGCTCGAATCCACGGTCTCCTGCGCATAGGTGATCAATATGAAGGGCATGATTGTTCCGACCGTGCCCATAACCGCCATCGCCAGCCAACTCTTCCATTCTGCCGCGGCTGGCCATTTTTGGCCGCTCAATTGCGCGGCAATTAAAAGCACAATTGCGCCTGCGGTCAGGCGAGCTGGCACGATAAATTCAGGCGGAAAGCCTTGCTCGGGCGTAGATTGACTGACGGCCAGGCGCGTAAAGGCATAAGCCGACCCCCACAACGCGGTCAGCACGGCGAAAATCAACCAATCTGTCGATGTACGATGATCGCGCCCCATAGGGAGTGTGCACTAAACGGGTCGCCCCATAGGTCAAGGCATTTGATTTATCCGCAATACTCAAGAGCAAAATATATTTTCTATAATATTAGTTCTTTAAAAACATGTATTCTGTTATCTATACTTGTCTTTACTGTATTTAGGTGGATATTTTGAAAACTTACGATTACGGCATTATTGGCGCAGGTATTGATGGTCTCACGTTCGCCGATACGATTTTGACCCATAGCGATCGGACAATTGCGATCATTGAGTCTGCGGCACATTCTATTCGCTCACAACGCAGAGACATGTTTCTTGTGAGCCGCGCGCTGACAGATGATCGCATTGGTCTTACCTCCTATACTCTGAAAGACTGGCGCGAGGCGTTTCATCGTGCCCGCATTGGCCGCCTGCCCACACCGGTCGAGCTGCAAGCCTATCGCGAATATGTCTTAGACACCCGGTTGGCGCGCTCAGGTCGATTGGAACGACTGGGCGATGTTGATTATTTAGGGAACAATCGCTTTCGCTCACGATCAAGTTCAGGCAACCCACAGCCGATTATCCGTCGCAGCATCGTTAATAGCACGCACGGTTCGCAGCCAAATCAGCCATCGTGCGGGCGCAGTTTTACCGTCGCATCCTCCGTTCACGTCGTAAAGCCCAGCATTCTTCGAGCACATGCCGAGATGAAGCATCGCACGTTCGATCGATATTGTGTTATTGGCGCAGGTCCGGTTGGCATCGAAGTCATGCTCGCTTTGATCGATCTCGATATTCCCACCGAGAAAATCAATTGGGTGAAACCGCGTGAAGGCTGGACGCTCGCGCCGACCTCGCCAAAAGCGCCCAAAAACCTTCAGAAGGAAGCCTTAACGGCGATGGCACATGCCAGAACCGCTGCGGATCTTAGTCAGCGTTTGGAACATCTCGGACTGTTGACGCGGGCGACCGATGACCAAGTGCCCACGCATTTCGTACCGCACATGGTTACGCAAAAGGACGCGCAAAAGCTGCGCCAGGTGAAGGGCGTTATCCGCAAAGGTCATGTGCACGCCATCTCTGAGATTGGCATGGTACTCAGCCATGGCGCTGTGCCGATGCCCCGACGCACGCTATACCTCGATTGCACGGGACACGGCAAACGCCGGGGCGAGACGCCAGACGTGTTCACAAAAGGCCAGATCGAACTCTCCCAAATCCGCCTATCTCATCCAAGCTTCAGCGCCGCGCTAATTGGGGCGATTGAATTGTCAGACTTAACGGCACCGCAGAAAAATGCGCTTTGTACACCGATCCATGGCTCCAATTTGGCGCTCTGTTTTTTGACCAGTCTGCTCAATCATCATGCGTGGTTTTACAACCGCAATATCCGACGCTGGTTGGAGACATGCCGTTTAGACCCGGTGCTACGGGCGACGGCTCAGCGACTAAATGCCTTCGAGGATGTTCCTGCCGACCTTAGCGCCGTACGCGCTGTTCTACCACGCGCGATTGTCAACTTAGAATCGCTGGTGGAGCAAACCGGCGCCGTCGATCCGCTTCGGGCCTAATGAACCGTGGTGGATCCGTTTGCGGACAGGATCTGGGCTTGCGAAATCCAAGCCTCTCGAGCGACCCGGCCTTTGAACGCCAAATAATCGTCCACCCATTGCGCTTGATCTTCAGACCATTCCGCAATCTGTTTGAAATGGTAGATGCCCAGCGCGTTCAAACGCTTAGATAGTTTCGGGCCGATGCCCTTAATCTTAGTCAGATCGTCCGCAGACCCGTTCGGCACGGTGAGGGTATCCGGGCGTGCCTCGATTGTGATGTCAGGCTCAGCCGACGCTTGGGGCGGCGCTGCCTGACGCTGATAATTGTCGAACCAATCGACCAGCGCGGATCCTGCCATGCTGTGAGGCATGCGCATCCAGGCTGGATAGCTCTCCAATAGCCGGGCTGTGTTTTGCCAGTGCCGCAAGTTCATGTCTGACAGTGTGCGGAGCAATTCGCTGGCCAGCGTTTCTGAGTTGGGATCTAACGGCTTGGTGGAGGCAAACTGGTCGAACAGTATTTTTCCCGTACGTTGCGAGAACTCGGACCAAGTCTGCATGCTTTCCTGCCAATAATCCCAAGGGGACAGCGGCGCCGGTTCTTTGGGCAGATTACTATTTGACATGATACCGCTCTTTATTGTTGCACTGCACAATAACAAGGCTGGATGTGTTGCGCAAGCGATCGCGCCGTTTGCGAACCCTGCAAAGCAGTCTAGGGGCACAATATGTCTTCGAATCTAAACGGGAAAGTACTGGTATTTGACTCCGGCATGGGCGGTTTGACCGTTGCCCGTGAGATTCAAGCGCTCGCGCCCACACTGGCAGTGGATTATGCCGCCGATAGTGGGTTTTTCCCGTATGGCGATAAAACGGATGATGCGCTGCGGCAACGCTTGCCCGAAGTGGCCAAAGCCCTCTGCCAAGTCGCTCAGCCAGACGTCTTCGTCATCGCATGCAATACCGCAAGCACTCTGTCGCTGCCAGAAGTTCGGGCGAAGCTGGATATACCCGTCGTTGGGACGGTGCCCGCGATCAAGCCAGCCGTGCAAATGACCCGAACCGGCACGATCGGATTATTGGCGACCCCCGGCACTGTTAAACGAACTTACACTGCCGAGTTGATCGAAGAATTTGCCAACGGCGTGCATGTGATCATGCACGGTTCGATTGCATTGGTACGCATGGCGGAGCAGTTCGCAGCAGGCAGCCCTGTGCCTTTGGAAGCCTTTCGGATTGCACAAGCACCATTGTTCGAAGCCGAAGGCGGTGCCGGCATTGATACGATCGTTCTGGCTTGCACTCACTTTCCGCTCATCCGCGGTGAGCTTGCCGCCACGGTCCCCTACCCCGTCAATTTCATTGATAGCGGTGAGGCCATCGCACGGCAGACCTTGCGCATGCTGAGCGATGCCAAGCCGACCCGAGATATTGGCGGTCGGGTTTGGCTAACCAGTTCCCCAACCCGGCAGGCGCGATTGCTCGAGGTCTGTCGACGATTCGGCTATAATGATGTGCAACACGTTGCGATCTAACTGCATTTACGCACATGCGTTTGTAACATTCGCGCATTAAGGCATCGGCCAGCACAACAAAGGAGCCGCGCTTGAGAGTCTTCGCCATCTGTTTTGCCGCGGTGTTTGTGTCTTCGTGTGGGACAGAAATCGATCTGTCTAGCATCCCCGAGCAACCAGATGCGACGCCGGTCTACGCCATTGGTGAGGCTGCGACCATCAAGATTGTTGGCTCGTCGACAGTGGCGCCGTTCGCCACCACTGTGGCGGAACAATTTGGGGCAAGTTCAGACTACGCCGCGCCGGTCGTCGAGACGACAGGAACTGGCGGCGGCTTCAAAGTCTTTTGCGATGGCGTGGGTCCAGAACAGCCATCCATCGTCAATGCGTCGCGCAAGATCAAAGGCGGCGAGATCGCGCTGTGTGCGCAAGCAGGCATTGCCGAGCCGTTGGAAGTTAAGATTGGCTATGACGGCATCGTGCTGGCGAACAGCAAATCAGGTCCAGACTTCAATTTGACCAAGGCGCAGATCTTCCAAGCCCTTGCGGCAAATCTACCAGATGGAAAAGGCGGCTGGATCAAGAATCCAAATCGGAATTGGCAAGATGTTGATCCGGCCCTCCCCGATCTACGCATTCTTGTTTCCGGCCCGCCACCAACATCCGGCACCCGCGATGCCTTTGTTGAAATTGCGATGGAAAATGGCGCCCTTGCCCTGCCCGAAATGCAGGCTCTACAGGCCTCTGATCCCGCCGAGTTCATAGCCCGCGCGCGGGAAGTCCGCAATGATGGCGCTTGGATTGATAGCGGCGAGAATGACAGTGCGATCATCAATACGCTTTTGCGCAATGACGATTCCATTGGCGTGCTTGGCTATTCGTTTCTGGAGCAAAATCTCGACCGCGTGAAAGCCGCCGAAATTGGCGGCGTCGCGCCAACGTTTGAGAATATTTCGAGCGGTGCTTACGGCGTATCGCGCAGCATGTATTTCTACGTCAAAGTTGAAAATGACGAGATGGTCTCAGGATTGGCCGACTATGTCGCCGAATTCACGCAGGAAGATGCATGGGGCCCAGACGGCTATTTGGTCGAGAAAGGTCTGATTCCGCTTTTGGCTGATGAGCGCTCAACGATCCGGACGCGCGCGTTGGCACGGCTCACAAAGCCGAAAAGTCCAACTCCGTCAGTTGATGACCCGTTGCCGTCGCAAACCGACGAAGATCTGCCTGGCTGATGGCGGTGGTCGCCGTATTGACCAATGGATGAAAGTTGACGGTGTCGAAGGACATCAATGCCGAATCGACGATGAAGCGCACGCGGCCGTCTGTGTCATTCATCAACCCAAACGCGGTGACCGATCCAGGCACGACACCAAGGCATTCCAACATCAGATCAGCGCTGGCGAATGAAAGGCGGCGTGTGCCGATCACTTTGTGCAATTGGTTCAACCGCAACTGGCTTTCCGCCCAAGCTGAAATCAAGACCAGTGCGCCATCCTTGTCCTTCATGAAGAGGTTTTTCGTATGCCCACCCGGCATAGACGCTTTCAGATGCCGCCCCTCTTCTACCGTGAAGGTCGCTGCATGTTCGACAGTTTTATGTGCGATTTCATGCGCATCAAGAAATGCGTAAAGATCTGTTGGGCTTGCAGGCATACCGGCCTTGGGGCAGGAATCTTTGAAACGGTCAAGCCTGCCTCAAAGGAACTGGAATGCAGCTCGAATGCTATAAAATCTATGACGTCGCTCCGGAAATCGTACCAGGGCGCAGCACCCGCGATTGGATGGACGCGTTTCCAGATCGTCAACCTTACCGGTGCTTGCCTCTGTCGATGGCAAATTCCACCGGCTGGGAAATTCTCTGCCCAATGGATCTCAAAATTTCTTGGAATGGGGGTCCGGATAAGCAGGATATCGACTTTAAGACGCGCGGCGATCCACGGGCCATCCCATCCTTTGCCGACAGCCACTTCCAGCGCGGCATCGTTACCTTTCACACCGGGCATCTGTTTCGGACCCCACCTGGCTGGGGCTTGATGACGATGGGCGCCCCGAACTTCTTCATCGACGGCATCGCGCCGCTAACCGGGCTGGTGGAGACCGACTGGCTGCCCTTTCCCTTTACCATGAACTGGCAAATGACCCGGCCAGGCGAGGTGATCTTTAAAAAGGGCGATCCGTTTTGTTTCATCGTCCCGATCCAGCATGGCAAGCTGGAAGAGATCGAACCGGAGCGCAAATTGCTGAGCAGCAACCCAGCTCTAGAAAAAGAATTCCATGCTTGGGCGCAAAGCCGCGGAGACTTTAACAAAAAGCTCGTCTCCGGAGATCAGGACGCCGTCAAAGCGGGCTGGCAGCGCCACTATATGCGCGGCGAAAAGCAAACCGGCGACAAGATTGATAGCCACGTCACCAAGCGACGGTTAAAACCGCCCAAGGATGTTTGAGGCGCCGCTGCCTTGATTCGCGTCGTGTTTTGGCCCTGATTGATGCCCAGATTATTGGGATGGAGGGACCTATGACGATCCGCACACTTTTAAGTTCAGCTTGTTTCATCGGGCTCGCCGCATGCGGCGGGACAGGCGGAGACTATGATCGCGCCGCTTCACCTCCGGCGCCTGCACCCGTGATGAGCGAGATGGCCGCCGAATCAGCGCCTAGCCGAATCGGCAACTTGAAGATGAGTGCGAGTCGTGGCGGTCAATCCGCACCTGCGGACAGCGGCGACGTCGAAGCCCCAACGGCCGAGCAATACATCGCATACAGTCACGATCTCGGCCTGACGCTACCAAAAGGTGGAGTTGAGCCAATGATGGCCGCGCATACGGAGGCCTGTCGGGCAGCCGGAACCACCAAATGTATTGTGATAAACTCTAACGTTTACAGCCAAGAGGAAGATTATGCCTCAGGCAACCTCTCCATTCGCGCGACACCGGATTGGATCGAGAGCTTTCTCGGCGGCGTCGATGCAGAAACGGAGGCAGCCGGGGGAGAGATCACACAGCGCTCAACTCGCGCCGAAGATCTGACCCGTCAAATCGTTGATACAGGCGCCCGCTTAGATGCCCAAAAGACATTACAAGGGCGTTTGCTCAATCTGCTGGAAACGCGCGATGGCGAACTGGGCGACCTGTTGCAAATCGAGCGAGAACTGGCGCGCGTTACCGGACAGATTGAGAGTATTGAGGCCCAGCTCAAAACCCTGCGCTTGCGGGTTTCCATGTCATCTTTGGATGTGAGCTACGGCACGAAGGTCCCCGCTTTTAGCGGATCGCGCGAAAACCCGCTCGGTGCCGCGTTCGGCGACTTCTTTTATAATCTGTCAGCGGCCATCGCGTCTGTGATTACCGCATTCGCCGTCGGCTTGCCTTGGATTTTATTGATCGCGCTCTTCTTGTGGATTTGGCTCAAACTGATCTGGCCGCGTCTGCGCGGCAAGAAGACACCGACCGCGAAATAAGCTTAGGCGCTTTGCACATTGAGCAGCGCGTGTCCGATGACCGCTCGCAAATAATCGGCGTCAAACGGCTTGGTGATCAAATAGGACGGCCCCTCATTCAAGGTCGACAGGTATTTTTCTGGATAGGCTGTGATGAAGACGACCGGGACTTCGGTCGGCAGGTTCATTTCCGTAATGGCATCGGTCCCGAGCGACCCATCGGCTAAGTGAATATCGCATAAGACGATATCAGGTTCGTGCGCTTCGCTCATCGCAACCGCACGGCTCGCTGTCTCCGCAATTCCGACCACGCGGTGACCAAGACCTTCCGCGATACGTTTTAACTGCGAGGCGATCAGCGGTTCGTCTTCGATAATGAGAAGACTGGTGGCGGTGGTTTCCGCGAAGGCGCGTTCTGCAAGGTCCAGAAGGATCTTCAATTCGGTCCGGTCGACAGAGAGAACTTTACGCGCCGTGGCTTCGTCAAAACCCTCCACCGCAATCAAGAGGAGCGCGCGCCGCGCCTTCGCTGACTGCGACGCCGCTTGTGCATCGAGTTCAGCATCGAGCAGACCGAACAAACGGACACGAGTATAGTCCTCCATCGCGAAATCGACTTCGAGCGATTTATCGAGCACGGACTGCAAAACGCGTTCGACGCATGCGTCGCCCAGTCGCGCACTCCCTGTTGATGCACGCGCATAACGCCGTAAATACGGCAATAGGCTTTCAATTCGTTCTGCAATTGACACCCCGGGGGCCCCTGTAAGCTAAGGTTACTGCTTAAACTTTATTGACCTAACAGTCTTTTCGGTAAGTTTAACGCGCGTGACCTGAAATTCGTGTGGGAGGGATGATCGGTCTCTATGGGTAGGAAATCAATCCCGCATCCGCAGGACAAAAACAGTGACGCGGAGGAAAAAAGTCTCGCTGAATTAAGCGAGTCTCTGCGCGAAGAGTATGAAGGTGTTTTGTCGGAACCGATCCCTGAACGCCTGCAAATGCTTATGGATGCGCTGAAAGAAGCCGAGCAAAAAGGAAAAGACGAAGGTTAGCCTTCGCCAAAATCGAGCTCATCTGAATTGACGCTCAACTTTATTGGAACTTGCATCCGCAATTTCAAACCATCAGGCTCAAATGTTGGCTTGATATCAATGTTTCCCATCATCACGAACAGTTCAAAGCCAAACCCCGTACGCTCCGGCGCTTTGATTCCCGTAAGGCCAGACTCAAACCATTCACATTTCATGAGATCGCCCTCCAAATACCAACGCAGCGACAAGGTGCCGTTCGGATCCGTCAGAAACCCATATTTGGAGGCATTGGTGATGAATTCATGCACCAGCATAGACGTAAATTTCGATGCCCTGACCGTAAGCTTTAACTTGGGCCCATCATATGTCACACGATCCGTCGCAGGGCCTGCATAAGGCTCAAGTTCGGTGCGAATAATGGTCTCAAAGTCCAGACCGGTCCAATGCGAATCCGTCAGCGCCGCAAAATTCCGACTCATCGCGGCAAGACGCCCTGAAAAGCTCTTCAAGAATGTTTTGATATCAGGGGAGTATAGCCCGGTCTGATCGGCAATGGACTGGACAACAGCCAGCGTGTTGCGGACCCGGTGATTAAGCTCAGCCGTAACAAGGTCGCGTTGCTTGCGAAGTTCCTCTTGTTCGGTGATGTCCTCAGCGCGCTGGACCATGAATTGAACATGGCCTTCTTCACAGCGAATTGGGAATTGAGAGATCTGCCAAATGCGCTCTTCGACCGTCCCGTCAGGTAAGATCATTTGATAGGGTTGAGCGTCTAGTCGCGTCGCCTCCCCACCCAAAGTCTTATCAAAAGCGGCTTTGACTTCAGCAACGCGCTCGGGCGTGTCCGGGAAAACATCGAAAATATAATTGCCGATCAGCTCCAGCATCGTGCGTTGAACGGCTTGGCAATATGCCTCATTCGCATCGACGTACACAAGATCGGTGTCCAAAATCATCGCGGCATTGGGCATGCCGTCGAAAATGGTTTTGTGAATCAGTTTGCTCATCAAACTGAGGCTTAGGCTGAGTCTTCGTGGGTGCGAACCCTCGCGCGCTTAAGATGGCGCGCGGGTTTTAAGCGCGAGTGCGTGAAGCTCTCCGCCCATTTTACCTTTCAGCGCGGCATAAACCATTTGATGCTGCGCCACGCGGGTCTTGCCGCGAAATTGCTCGGAAACGATTTCCGCCTGCCAGTGATCATTGTCCCCGGCAAGATCGGTCAGAACGATTTCGGCTTCAGGGAAGGCTTCGGTGAGGAAGCCTTCCAGAGTTTCACGCGTCATGGCCATGACTAGGCTGGCTCCGGCTCGCCGCCGAAATCGCCGCCTTTGTCTTTGCGGCGTTTGCCAATGACAGGCACGGCCGCATTCGGACGTGGTGGTTCATCCGGCTCGTCCGGACGTTCTGGCAATTTGCCATCATTGATCAACGCGCGAATCTCATCGCCGGTCAGCGTTTCATATTCCAGCAAAGCCTCGGCCAATGCCGACCACTGATCACGAAATTTGGTCATGATATCGCGCGCATCATCCATACCTTTTTGGATCAGCTTGCGCACCTCTTCCTCAATCTTCTTAGAGGTCTCTTCCGAAACGGATGATGATTGGACCAATTGCTGACCAAGGAACACCTGGCCTTGATCTTCGCCATAATCGACCGGGCCGATTTCGTCTGAGAGGCCCCAGCGTGTGACCATGGCCCGCGCCAGGCGCGTCGCTTGTTGGATATCGGACGCCGCACCGGCAGTGACCGCTTCGTCGCCAAACTTTTCTTCTTCCGCGACACGGCCACCCATGATGATCGCCAAGCGTGACGTCATCTCAATCCGGCTCATCGATAGTTTGTCGTCTTCGGGCAGCTGCATCACCATGCCGAGCGCGCGGCCACGTGGAATGATGGTCGCCTTGTGCACAGGATCCGCCTTCGGAACCTTCAGCGCGACAATCGCGTGACCGGCTTCGTGCCAGGCTGTGAGCTCTTTCTCCGCTGGACTCATGACCATTGAGCGGCGTTCCGGACCCATCAGGACCTTGTCTTTCGCGTCCTCGAACTCGGACATGGCCACAACACGTTTGCCGCGGCGGGCCGCCAGCAATGCTGCTTCGTTGACCAAGTTGGCGAGGTCGGCGCCTGAGAAACCAGGCGTCCCGCGCGCAATGATTTTGGCCTCGACGTCTTTCGCCAAAGGCACATTGCGCATGTGCACTTTGAGGATTTTCTCGCGTCCGATCACGTCTGGATTGCCAACCGTGACCTGGCGGTCAAAGCGACCCGGACGCAGCAATGCGGGGTCAAGCACGTCCGGACGGTTGGTCGCTGCAACGATGATGATTCCATCATTGGCTTCAAATCCGTCCATCTCGACCAGGAGTTGGTTGAGCGTCTGTTCGCGCTCATCATTACCGCCGCCAAGCCCAGCGCCGCGCGAGCGACCCACTGCATCAATCTCATCAATAAAGATGATACAGGGCGCATTACGCTTGGCTTGTTCGAACATGTCGCGGACACGGCTAGCCCCGACACCGACAAACATTTCAACAAAGTCTGAGCCAGAAATCGTGAAGAATGGAACCCCAGCTTCGCCGGCAATCGCCCGCGCCAGCAAGGTTTTACCAGTTCCAGGCGGGCCAACGAGCAAGGCACCTTTAGGGATTTTACCACCGAGGCGTTGGAATTTCGCCGGATCCTTCAGAAAGTCTACGACTTCTTCCAGCTCTTCTTTGGCTTCATCCACGCCGGCAACATCGTCGAAGGTGACGCGGCCTTGCTTCTCGGTCAGGAGGCGTGCGCGCGACTTGCCGAAGCTCATCGCACCGCGGCCACCGCCGCCCGCCTGCATCTGGCGCATGAAGAAGAAGAGGATCGCGACGATGAAAATGATCGGCAGCAAGCCCATGATCAAATCGCCAAGATTGAAGCCCGTATCCGGATCATCGACGACGGACGGCACGCCCAGTTCGATCATCGTGTCACGCAAGGCGCCGAGGTCTTGGCTCTTTTGAGCAAAGATCCGGTCGCTATTGGTGGTCACCGCTGTGACTTTGGTGGGGGTTATGACCACTTCGCGCAGCTGTTGAGCTTCCGCCAACGCAACCACTTCAGAGATATCTACCTTTTGAGCCCCCGCTTGTGACGGATTGCTTTGCATGACCGCTAAAAGGCCAAGGAGGAGCACTGCGATCAGGCCCCAAACCGCGAGATTTCGCATATTCATCGATCATTCCAGACGTTAGAAGAACCAGTTGACGACAATATAGGGGATTGATTTCATGAAAACGACTCAAATCCTGTCAATCTATGCCATAAGCTTCATTTATGACTGCGAAATGAGCGCCAGAAGGCGCCGTGTTGAGGAATAATCCATGAAGGATGCGTTGAAAGTCTACGGCCCCTTGGCGGCTGTCATCTTGATTTTATTGGTTGTCACAATGCGGTTCATCGCGCCGCCGCCGCCAATGGAGTTGCGCTTTGCCTCTGGCGGTGCTGATGGCCAATATTACGCGCTGGCGCAGCGCTATGCAGAGGCTTTGGCCGATCATGGCATCACCGTAGACGTGCTGGAAACCGCGGGCACGGTGGAGAATTACGGACTGCTTCAATCGGGTGATGCCGATGTCGCCCTCCTTCAAGGCGGCATTGCCGGCGACCTTGAAAGCGACGACGTTCTTTCACTTGGCGGCGTCATGGCCGAGCCTTATTGGATCTTTGTGCGGCAAGACAGCGCAGCCACCGATTTTGGCGATTTAGACGCGCAAGTCATCGCGGCGGGCCCGGTTGGGTCCGGGACGCGGGCCATGACAGAACGCTTGCAACGTGAATGGGGCGGCACATGGGCCGCGCTCGATTCCCGGTCAGGCGGGAGCGCGGCTTCAGCGCTACTATCGGGCGAGATTGACGCAGCCGTGTTTACCGCCGCAGTCGACGCCAGCTACGTGCAAACCCTTTTACGCAATCCGGACATTCGGCTGATTGGTGTCCGGCGCGCAAACGGCTTGGCAATGCGCGATGCGGCGCTTGCCCCGGTGACTCTGTTTGAAGGTGTCGTGGACATGGACCGGAACATTCCGGGCGCGGACACGTCACTGATCGCCGCGATTGCACAGCTCGGCGTTCGCGAAGATCTTCACCCAGCGCTGCAAGCGGTTTTGCTCGAAGCCGCGGAACCAATCCATGATGTTGGAACGATGATCACTTCGGGCGGGACCTTCCCGGACGCCACGCAAACGGATTTAGCGCTGTCCTCTGAAGCCCGCCGATTTTATCGCAAAGGACCGACCTTTTTGCGCCGTTACTTCTCCTTCGGCTGGGCCAATTTCCTGGAGCGCGCTTGGGTATTTTTGATCCCGCTCATCACGCTGCTCATTCCGCTGGTTCAAATGGCGCCGCCGGTCTATCGCTGGCGCATTCGGCGTAAAATCTATGTCTGGTATAATGACCTTCACGATCTCGAACGCAAAGGGTTTGATGCGCCAGATGCGGCAACACGGCAAAGCGTCCTTGCCGACATTCAGGCGCTACAGCACGAAGTGGGACAAGTGGAGGTTCCGGTCTCTTACAATGATGAATTGTACCACTTGCGCAGCCACATCAATTTCGTCGAAGCCCTCATCGCGCGCCAGACCGCGGCCTCTTAAGCGCCGTTGAAACAGTCCGACGAAGGCCTAAACTTGCGCATCGAAGCCTATGTCGTGGCCGGCGATGATGATCGCTATTGCGATCAATCCGGCCATATTCCACCGGCTTTGAAACATGACGCCGAATGGACGTTTTTTCAGTCTGGCTTAGACCGGGCAGATGTCAGCGTCATGGGGCGCGAAGGCCACGAAGCGAACGTGAATCGTAAGGCCCGACGGCGTCTGGTCTTGACGCGATCGGTTTCTGACTGCGTTCGCGACGGCCTCGTCGTGTATTGGAACCCCGCCCATACTGGCCTTGAGACCGCATTGGCGCTCTTCCGGTCACCGATCTCATCCCTGGCTGTGGTCGGTGGCCAGCATGTGTTCGACTTCTTTCTCCGTACGGCACCATCCTATTTCAGATTCCACCTGAGCCACATCGCTGGCGTCAACTCACCCGGCGGACGAACGGTTTTTCCAAAGCAACCCGCTGGCGCCACAGCCGCGGCGGTTTTGAAAAACGCGGACTACGTGGTGATGGAGCACACGATTCTCGCCCCAGGAGTCACGGTTTCTAGCTGGGGCAAGCCGGATCGATAAGTTTTGTGTTGACGGGCTATAAACTTCACTCACATAGTTCCAAAAAAGAACTTAAGGAGGATTTGCCATGAAACCGGTTTGTCTTGTTATCGGAGCCGGCGCGGGCATTGGTGGCACGGTCGGTACGAAATTCGCCAGCGAGGGCTATCACGCAGTGCTTTGCCGGCGCAGCGATAAAGAGGGGCTCGATCGGCTCGTTGACGGCATTAAGTCCGCCGGCGGCGAGGCGACGGGGATGCTTCTAAACGCGATCGACGACAATGCGATCGAAGACGCCGTCACCCATATTGAGAAGAATATCGGGCCGATCGAAGTGGTGATTTACAATCTCGGGGCGCAAATCGGCGATCGTCCGCTCGAAGAGACCAGTTACAAGGCCTTCGAAATGGGTTGGCGTTTGGGCACATTCGGCTTGTTTCGTCTTGCCAAAACGGTCTGCCCGCTCATGGTGGAACGTGGCAGCGGCTGTATTCTAGTCACCTCCGCAACGGCGGCCGTGCGCGGCAATAAGGGTCAACATTCGCATGCCGCAGCGATGGGCGGCCGACGCATGCTGTGCCAAACCTTGAACGCGCAATATGCGCCGCACGGAATCCATGTCGCGCACGTCCTCGTTGATAGTATGGTAGATGCGCCGGACACACTCGGCAGACTGATTGGCCCGGAACTGTTCGAAAAACTCCGCGAAACGCGCGGCGCGGAAGACGGTTTAATGCTGCCCGCGAAGATGGCTGAAACCTATTATCACCTGGCAACGCAGCATCGATCGGCTTGGACGCATGAGCTGGATCTTCGTGTTTACTCAGATGTCGCATGGTGGAATCACGCTTAAGCAAACTCGAGTCGTGCGGCGAAAACGCCATTCGGGTTGAGAAGAAGATCACCTTCGCTGCCGACAACAAAGGCAATGGCGGAATCCGATATCTGGTCTCTGAAAACGCTTCACGCCGCAAAGGGATTAAGGTCGCCCTGCATTGGGCAAACTCGGCACGGCGTCGCCGAGCATCCGACGCAGCTGCTGTCTGCTTATGAATTGGCTTGATTTATGCACCAAAAATGAGGCCTATGAGGTGGGGTTGCAGCCGCAAATGCGAGGCTTGCGTGTTTCCTCATCCTGTTTTGTCGTCATGGAGTCGGAATGCAGCGTTTGATTTTGATGCGCCACGCCAAAACAGAACCGTGGACTGAAGGCATTGACGATCATGCACGCGCGCTCACACCCATCGGTCATGACGCGTCGGTCGCGATGGCGTCCGCACTGAAATCTGAAGGATGGTCCCCGGATAAGGCACTTGTCTCAACGGCCCGTCGCACACGGGAAACTTGGACGCATTTGAGCCATGTGTTCGGCACCTGCGATTTGGTCATCGAAGAAGATCTATATTTAGCAGGTGAGCGCGGTGTATCAGATTTGATCTCGGATCATGACAGCGTCAAAACGCTCATTGTGATCAGTCACAATCCTGGGCTTCACGATTTGTCCTTAAGTCTTTTGCGCGCGGCCGGGAGTTTTGATCATCAAGCCGCTGTGCGGATTGCAGCCAAGCTCCCAACCGGGGCGGCCGTCCTGTTCGAAGCGCAAGAGGATGGCGCATTCATCCCGGCGCATTTCCGTTTGCGTAATTTCATCAAGCCAAAAGACATTCTCGACCTTTAGAACAATCAAAAACGCACCCTGCCGGATGGGCAAGGTGCGCTTGGATTGCCGAGCCCGATCGCTTTAGCGGGCGAGACGACGTCTGTTACGGCGACGGCGGCCGACGAGCAAATGATCTCGGCCAGCGGCTTTCGCATCGCGCTGGAGCGCTGGGAGGATGTAGATACCCGGTTCGTCATCGAATGGCTCAATGGCGAAAAAGTTTGGAGTGCTGACGCTGTGAGGAGCGGGGGAGGAAGTCGCTTGCATGTTTTTAGTCCTTTTTTTGTTATGGCCCGGATCAACCGGAGTCAGACGCTCCTTTTGAAGTCTGTCTGACAGGATCTATGTAGCACATGAATTATTGTTTTTCAATATGCAGATATCGTTTTTCAATAATTTAATTTCAGCTCAAACCTCGCTCATTTGGGTCACCCAACCCTAATGAAAGCTGATCTCCTGCCCGTTTCGCACGCCGTGGTCGGTAAACGCGAGCCGCTTGAACGGGCGCAATTCCCTCCGACACCTCTGGCAAAAATCGCAAAAAAGAGGCGATCGAAGCGGCGCGAATGTCGTGACCGGATTTGAGAGCCTGTTGATGTGCTCCAATCGCGGCTTGCCAAACTTCTCGCAGCGAGACCGTGCCGAGAAGAATGTGTGGCTGAAGGTCGTCAAACGTCGACTTCGCAGATTGGCGCTCCGGCACTTCCGAGACCTGTGCGCCCAAAAACGCGCGCAATCGGCGAATGGCCGCTTTTCGACCACCCGTGACAGACATATCGGGCGCGGCCGCATCGGACGCACGCTGTGGCCATTGGCCAATACCGACATTTGCAGAGACGATAGAATCCGGCGCCTCGTGCCGCGGACGCGCCATAAATTGCTCCCACAAAGACTGACCCGGCGTGCGATCGCGTGGCGCCCGCAAGGGCGACATTTGTTTGTAAAGGTTGAAACGCACACCCGCGCGCAATGCCCAAGCCTCTACTTTTCGAAGGGTTTCGTCTGCGGGGCCATCGTGGTGATGATGTAGACTAATGATTTGATGCTGCGTGTGGAGGTCGGAAAATACGTCCAGAACATCGCCTTGGCGGACATGCAAAGCCGCCCCGCGCTGCTCGAGAGCCCGCCGCAAATCCCACAGCGCATCCGTCAAAAACGACTTGGTCCATAGTTGCGATTCTTGCCCGCTCTGCGAGGGGCCGGATCGAATGAATAGCGCCAAAACCTGCCCGCCGTCACGCTCAGCATTTTGGCATGCCGCGCGCAGTGCCGCGTGATCATGCACCCGTAAATCGTGCTGAAACCAGAGGACATGTAATCCAGACATGGAACAAATATAGAACATATGTGGTTCTTCGCAAGTTAAAAATTGGTTAACGAGAACCGATCCGCTTACAACTTAGCGTCGCTTGAATGCATTCTATATTTCATTTTATTTGAATTCATGGGCATGAATGATCATGATTTAAGTATTAATGGCGCACCCCTAGAGACAAGCGAAGGGAGTCACTTTGGCAAACCTCAAGGATCGCTCACACATCTAAACCTCATAGATGAACGCCCGGTCCTGGTCCGCGCCCTGCTGGGCGGCGACCTATCCTTCGAGCGGGGTCTATTAGCCCCGCAACAGCGGCTTCTGAACCTCTCGCTTGCGGGGTTTGGCTTGGCTCTACTGAGTTTTCCCATAGTCGCAATTTACGCGATATCAGGCGTGTTGCTGGCGCTCTTTGCGACGTTGATTGCGTGGCGCGCCATGTTTTTGTTTGTCGGCTTATGCATCAGGGTGACGCGGCAGCATTCCCCTTGCTCCGGCGCCGCGGAGGCAGATCTGCCCGTCTACTCTATATTGGTACCCTTATACCAAGAAGCCGCCGTGATCCCGCAACTGGCCGCTGCTCTGTCGCGCCTCGACTGGCCGGAACATCGATTGGACGTGCAGCTACTCCTGGAAGCTGATGACGCAGAGACAATTGCGGCGGCTCATGCCGCGCCGCTCCCGCTGGACACCCGAATAACATTGATACCTTCGGGCGGCCCTCGAACCAAACCCAACGCATTAAATATCGGTTTGACGCATGCACGTGGCCGTTATCTCACCGTCTATGATGCGGAGGATTTGCCTCACCCCGAGCAGCTTCGTGCCGCCCATCAGGCTTTTCAGACCGCCCCCGATGACCTGGTTTGTCTCCAAGCCCCATTGATCGGAGATCCAACTGAGGGCAGTTGGCTTTCATCGCAGTGGGCGCTCGAATACGCGGTTCAATTTGGTCTCCTATTACCCAGCCAGGCGCTGTATCGCATGCCGCTTTTGATTGGCGGTACGAGCAATCATTTCAAAACAACGGCCTTGCTGGCGCTCGGCGGTTGGGATCCTTGGAATGTCACAGAAGATGCTGATCTTGGGATGCGGATCGCTCGGGCGGGCTTGAGTTGCGGCACCATATCAACGCCAACGCACGAAGATGCGCCGACGCGGTGGCGAATATGGTACAAGCAGCGGTCCCGATGGATTAAAGGCTTTGCCCAAACTTGGCTGGTCCTCATGCGAAGGCCGAGAAAAACCCTGCACCAAATGGGCATCATTCCCTTCATGATCATGCAGGTCACATTGGGCGGCGCCATCTTAGCCCCTCTGTTCCACGCGCCGTGCTTTTTGCTTGTGATCACAGTCGGAATCGCACCCGGATTTGAGCTCGGCACGGCTGGGTCGACGCTGCTGGTCTCAGCGCTCACAGTCGGCGCCATCGGTGATCTTTGTGCGCCTGGCCGAATGACTGGTGATCGCCTATTCGCGATTGTTACGCGGCCTTTTTATTGGCCGCTTCACTCATTGGCGGCCTATCGGGCGATTTGGGAGCTTGCGACAATGCCATTTTTCTGGGCAAAGACCCCGCATACGCCCCGAACTCTAGATGAGGCCACTTCTTGCTCGACTGGATCATCACCGCCTGCGTCGCCGCCGTTTTAGTCGCGCTTGGCTTATACGCGCACTCTAAACAAGGCACTGTCAGGCAGAAAGATCAACGACCGCATCAGGTCCCGTGGGGGCTCATCATGATTGGATGTGTATTCGGACTGTTTCTTGTAGTCGTCCATGTTCTGAACATTATCGGCGTCGAGACCGGACCGGAGCATGGTCTGTTTGGAGGCTTCTAAAGTCAAAATTTTAACTTGACTCAAGCTCAATGTTCTTCTTTTGTTCTTTGACAATCAAGGAGGACTGATATGCCAACGCCGCAAGATTTGATGACACTCGGACAGAACCTGATCGACCACTGCAATGACCGTCGGGAATTAGAGTTTCAAACCAGTTTTTACACGCCGGATGCGGTTTCAGCCGAGGCCGTGCCAATGCCGACCGGGAGTGCGGAAGCCGCGGGCTTAGACGCCATCAAAGCCAAAAATGAGTGGTGGTACGGCGCGCATGAGTTGCACGCCCAAACGATTGAGGGCCCATTTGTTCATGGCTCGGACCGTTTCAGCTTAATTTTTGATATCGACGTCACCCAAAAAGAAAGCGGGGAGCGCGTGCAAATGCGCGAGATTGCGACCTATTACGTCAACGCCGATGGCAAGATTACGCGTGAAGAATTTGCCTATGCGGTCTAATCGACGCCTCTAACCCCACGTCAGACATGGCCATTGTGGGGCGTCGCCGCTATGTTGACGTGAACGCAAACGATAACCGGGTGCTGATGCACCCGCACGGGAGACTGACATGGCTTTTGACGCCCCGGAGGAGCTTGAAGAGTTCCGCTCAGAAGTTCGCACTTGGCTGGAAGAAAACTGCCCGGCGGCGATGCGCACACCAATGCCAGAAGATGAAGTGGTGTGGGGCGGACGACGTGAAGCCTTTAAAAATCCAGACTCAAAGATCTGGCTGGAGCGTATGGGCGAGAAGGGTTGGACCGCTCCAGAATGGCCCGCCGAGTATGGCGGCGGCGGGCTCAGCAAAGCCCAGGCGCGGGTATTGCAACAAGAAATGCGCCGGATTAAAGCGCGGCCTCCCCTCTTCTCATTTGGCCTCTGGATGTTCGGACCCGCGCTTCTGGAGTTTGGCAATGAAGCGCAAAAGAAACGATTCATTCCTGACATTGTCAAAGGAAAGACGCGCTGGTGCCAAGGTTATTCTGAGCCAGGCGCAGGCTCTGATCTTGCTGGTCTGCAAACCAAGTGTGAAGACAAAGGCGATCACTGGCTGATCAATGGCCAAAAGGTTTGGACCTCTTACGCGGATCGCGCCGATTGGATTTTCTGCCTCGTACGCACCGACCGGAGTGTCAAACATGAAGGCATCAGCTTCTTGGTCTTCGACATGCAAACGGACGGCGTCGAAGCCCGCCCGATTAAGCTCATTTCCGGCTCGTCTCCATTCTGTGAAACCTTCTTTACGGACGTGAAAGTTCCGAAAAACCAATTGGTGGGCGAGCTCAACGCCGGATGGACCATTGCAAAACGGCTCCTGCAATTTGAACGCTCATCGATTTCGGCAGGCGGTTTCGGTGGCACCGGTGGGTCCGGCATTCTGCCGCCGCAAGAATATGCCAAACAGCATGTTGGGGTCGATGAAACCGGCCGAGTGAGCGACGGCGATCTGCGCGCCCGCATCACGGATCACCTGATGTATGCCAAGTCATTCAGCTACACCGTGCAGCGTTCAACAGAACAAGCCAAAGCCGGTCAAGAGGTTGGGCATACGGCCTCTATCCTTAAATATGCAGCCGCGAAAATGAACCAAGACAAGTGCGAGCTCCTCGTCGAAGCGCTCGGGACAGATGGCCTCGGTTGGGACGGCGATGGATTTGCGGAAGACGCGAAAAAAGCCACACGCGGCTGGCTGCGCTCGAAAGGCAATTCGATCGAGGGCGGCACCAGCGAAATCAATCTCAATGTTATCGCCAAGCGCGTGCTCGGCCTGCGGGAGCACCAATAATGAGCTTCGTTC
The DNA here is from genome assembly GCA_038531195.1 of Pseudomonadota bacterium. Lineage (GTDB taxonomy): Bacteria > Pseudomonadota > Alphaproteobacteria > Caulobacterales > Hyphomonadaceae > Henriciella. The sequence goes on along the minus strand of JBCBBY010000008.1, from coordinate 4,796 downwards.
TTTCTGAAGACCAACAGATGTTGCGTGACACGGCGATGGCGTTCGCACGTGATGAATTGCCCGTCTCTCATTTGCGCGGTTTGCGCGATGCGGACGCCAATGGCGTCGATGCGAAAACACGCACCAAACTTGCCGAACTTGGCTTCTTCGGCGTACTCGTGCCGGAAGCCTATGACGGTGTGGGACTTGGCATGGTGGCCATGGGTCAAATCATGGAAGCACAAGGCCGCACCATCGCAGCAACGCCGCTGTTGCAAACAGCTATTCTCGCAACCAGCGTATTAACGCTCGGTGGCTCAGAAGCGCAGAAAGCTGAATGGCTGCCAAAAATTGCAAGTGGCGAAACGACCTTTGCTGTGGCTATCGATGAAGGCACGCATCATGCGCCGCTCAACGTCGCCACGGAAGCCGAGCGCAATGGCCAAGGCTATACGCTCAATGGCGCCAAACGATTCGTTACGGACGGGCATCACGCCGATATGTTCATCATCGTCGCCCGCACGTTCGGTGAAACCGGCCAAGCGCACGGCATCAGCCTTTTCATTGTGCCGAAAGACGCAACCGGGCTCACAGTGCAAACTCTCAATACGGTCGATTCTCATGGCGCCGCACATCTCCATCTAGAAGATGTCGCGATTGGCGAGGACCATGTCATCGGCGCCGTCGATGCGGGCTGGGAGATCCTTGAGCCCGCGCTAGACCGGGGCCGGATCGCGCTCGCGGCCGAGGCGCTTGGCAGCGCGCAGGCGGCTTTCGACATGACCTTGGAATATCTGCAAACCCGCAAACAGTTTGGGCAATTGATCGGTTCTTTCCAAAGCTTGCAGCATCGCGCTGCGAAAATGTTCACCGAATTGGAATTGACACGCTCCTGCATCGCAGCGGCTTTGTCAGGTGTCGATGAGAATCGCAACGATATCGCTGAGCTTGCCAGCCTTGCAAAGGCGAAAGCATCCGAGCTTATTCATCTCGTATCGAACGAAACGGTTCAATTCCATGGCGGTATCGGTATGACCGATGCACATGATAGCGGCCTCTACATGAAGCGCGCCCGTGTGCAGGAGGCCCAACTCGGCGGCGCCAGCTTCCATCGCGACCGATATGCTAAGCTAAACGGCTTCTAATCAAAGAGCGGCCCACACAATCGGGCCGTTGTCGTTTTGAGTGAGAGATTCTATGCCCTTGGCATGATCCGCTTTATCCCATTCCTGATCGTCCTCGTCCTGCTTGCCCTGTCCATCTGGGGCGCGCAGGGTTGGATATGGCTCTATGTCCCGGCTGCCATATTGGCTTTCGCATCTCTCGTCGGTCTGTTCGATCTGTTCCAGACGCGCCATACGCTTTGGAGAAATTTTCCCATTCTCGGCCGATTGCGCTGGGTGGCCGAAGCCATGCGGCCCTTCTTTCGATCCTATATGGTTGAAAGCCAAACTGAAGGCCGACCGTTTAATCATGAAGAGCGCGCCATGATCTATCGCCGCGCCAAAAACGTGTCTTCCGTCGAACCCTTTGGCAGCCACCTCGACATCGAGAATCCGCCTTATGAATGGCTCGCTCATTCGATTGCCGCGCACCATCCTGAGGATGACAACCCGCGCGTGATCGTCGGCGCACCCGGGACTGCGAAACCCTATTCGGCAAGCGTTCTCAATATCTCGGCGATGAGCTTCGGCTCCCTCGGCGCGCATGGCATCGAGGCGCTCAATCGCGGCGCCGCCAAAGGGGGCTTTTTTCATGATAGCGGCGAGGGTGGGGTCTCGCGTTATCATAAAGCGGGGGACGGCGATTTGGTTTGGGAGCTCGGCTCCGGCTATTTTGGCTGCCGCGCCGCCGATGGCGGGTTCGACCCCGCTCAGTTTAAAGACACCGCGCAGCTTGATCAGGTCAAAATGATCGAAGTCAAACTCAGCCAAGGCGCGAAGCCTGGCCATGGCGGCGTGTTGCCAGGTGCAAAAGTGACGCCCGAAATCGCTGAAGCGCGCGGGATTCCCGTTGGTCAGACATGCTATTCGCCCGCCCACCATACCGCCTTCTCGACCCCTAAAGAAATGCTCGATTTTGTCGACCGGCTGCGGGAACTATCGGGCGGCAAACCCGTCGGGTTCAAACTCTGCATTGGCAATCGCTGGGAGTTTTTGGCGATCTGTAAAGCTATGGTGGAAACCGGACAGCGCGCCGACTTTATCGTGATTGATGGCGCCGAAGGCGGCACTGGCGCAGCGCCAGGAGAATTTCTCGATCATGTCGGAACGCCGCTGCGCCAAGGCCTGGTCTTCGCGCGGAACGCTTTGGTCGGCTGCGGCTTGAAGGACGACATCAAACTCGCCGCCAGCGGCAAGCAGGTCTCAGCCTTCAACATGGCGGCTTCTATGGCGCTCGGCGCTGATTGGATTAACACCGCGCGCGGCTTCATGTTCTCGCTTGGCTGTATTCAATCGCTTCACTGTCACAACAATACCTGCCCGACAGGGATCGCAACTTCCGATCCGGGGCGTCAACGCGGTTTGGTCGTCGCCGACAAAGCCGAGCGGGTTTATCACTTTCACAAGAATACGGTGGCCGCGCTTATGGAAGTGGTTGGAGCGGCAGGGTGCGATCATCCATCTGACCTAGAGCCGCATCATATCATTCATCGCGTCACCGAGGACAAAGCCGTTCCAGCTGACCTTGCCTATGAGCTGCTCGCGCCTGGCGCGCTGATCGAGGCTCCCAAAGCCACGCATATGGCCGGCGACTGGCTCAAAGCCCAAAGCGATAGTTTTAAACCCGCCTAAACCATTGACGATTGTGCGGGATGATCCTCGTACGGGTTTGTAATCCCTGCCTCTTCGCGTCGCCGGATCATGTCTGAGACGACAAAGGCGCCGACCATTTTACCGATAATGAAAACGATAATATTGGCGAAGAATAAGGTATTGCCATCTGGCATCGGAACACTCGCCCCGCCCAGCCATGAAACCGATTCCGAGACCTGTGCCACGGCATCCCAAGTACCGATGGGAGCGCCTGCCGTAACCGCGGCCGTTTGAATATTGTTCACTTGATGCGCGACGTCTGCGCCATAAAGGAATACGACTGTATCGATCGGCGCTGCGACCGCGCTCGAGACCAAAATCCGTTGAGACAGTTTGAGCTTGGTGAAGGTGAATAAGAGCCAATCGAAGAACTCTGAGATGAAGAAAGCTGTCGCCGACGCGACCACGATCACGATCCAGGCATAATAGGTCGACCAGCACAGCGCCAATAGCATCGCGATCAGGACCCATTGGCGCATTTCGCGTTGCACGAAATCGCGGATCACGAAAACGAGGCCGGTGACCAGTGTTAGCGGGTGCAAAAGCAGTCCGCCGGGGTCTGCGCCCCGCGCCCAAGAAAATAGGGGATTGTCACCTTCCACCCAAGGACCGATGAATTGAATGTTCGGCACGACGCCGAACGACCAGTTCAAAAACGGGATCATCATGACATATATGACGGCCCAAATGCGACCGCCCAAATACCATAAAAGCCCGACTGTCGCGGCCAAGCCGAACAGCACGGGGAAGAAGAGCTGTGGACGATAATTCGTCAGGATCGCAACAAATGTGTCCCAGAAATCAACCAGCATATTGTGTCCAGCACCTCGTAAACGGAAGCTTGCTCTTAAGGGGCAAACACCCTTAAGGCCAGCACCTAGTCCGTGTCAGGTGCAGGAGAAGGTCTTGAGCACAGATGTAAAGCTTTGCTTGATCGTCGCCCGCGCACGCAATGGCGTCATCGGCAAAGATAATGATTTGCCATGGCGCTTGTCGGACGATCTCAAACACTTCAAGGCCACGACCAAAGGCGCGCCTATCATAATGGGCCGAAAGACGTGGGAAAGTCTGCCGCGCCGTCCCTTGCCTGGCCGGGACAATATCGTGCTTAGCCGCGATGGCCGTTATGCGGCGCCCAACGCACGTGTGTTCACATCGGTGCCCGCCGCGATCGAGACCGCCCGCGCCTTAGCGCAAGCGTGCCAAAAAGACGAAGTGTTCGTCACGGGCGGTAGTGCGCTGTACGCCACCGCGCTCCCTCTGGCGGACCGGCTTTACATCACAGAGGTCGACACCTCTGTCGAAGGCGATGTGACCTTCCCTGAGTTTGACGAAGGCGCGTTCAAGGAAGTTCGCGCGGATCGGTATTCGGCCAACGATAAGAACGAGTTCGCGTTTACGCTCCGCACGCTGGATCGCCTCGCGTAAGCCTTGCCGCCATCGCATCCAGCGACCAGACTGCGCTCAAACACGCAGGAGGGTCGATATGGAATTTGAAACAGTGATCGAAGGCCTCGCCTTTCCAGAAGGGCCTGTCTGGATGGAAGATGGGTCCATCATTTTGGTGGAAATCGCCAAAGGGTGTCTCACCCGGATTTGGGGCGATGGAAAGTCGGAAGTCATCGCCACGACCGGCGGCGGCCCGAATGGCGCTGCGATTGGCCCCGATGGCGCGCTCTGGGTGTGTAATAATGGCGGTTTCAAATATCATCAGCGCGACGGCCTGCTGATCCCAGGTCATTGCCCTGACGATTATTCCGGCGGGCGGATCGAGCGCATAGATCTTTCAACCGGGAAGGTCGAGCGCGTTCTGGACACGGTCGAAGGCCACCCACTCAAGGGCCCCAACGATTTGGTCTTTGATCGGCACGGCAATCTCTATTTCACCGATCATGGCAAGACCTATCCGCGTCAGCGCGACTTTGGCGGCCCGAATGGCGCTGCGATTGGCCCCGATGGCGCGCTCTGGGTGTGTAATAATGGCGGTTTCAAATATCATCA
>JBCBBY010000007.1:0-77182 GCA_038531195.1 Pseudomonadota bacterium | reverse complement strand
ATTTTGCTGTCTCAGATTTGAAGTTTTTCATCCCTACGCGGCCAATATCGCAACGGACAAACTAATGTGTCAACGACGTGGTCCTCTGCTCGGGCAAAACATGTTGCAACCAGGATCCGCGCAAAAGTGGTCTAAATGCCCAACATTCAATTGTAGATCCAAACTGGACGGCTCAGCATTGCCCTGCTTATTTCTATGCCAATACAACAATGGACGCGACTGCGATTATGAAAATCGACAACTCTAGTGCCCCCAAATCATTCCGGGTTTCTAAACAGTCTGTGGTAGATGCTGCAATCCGCTGTTTTGAACGCTATGGTCCTAGCCGAACGAGCATGAATGATATTGCAGAAGAGGCCGATATTTCGCGCAAAACTCTTTATCGAATGTTTGAGGAACGGCCGGCGTTGATTAGGTGCGTTCTTTCGCAAATCTATATCAGCATGGGTAAAAAAATTGAGAAGCGACTGTCCCAACTCAAAGACATTCGCGACGCGTTCATAGAAGGTTCGATATCCACACTTCACATTGTTCTGAATGACACTCTGTTAAATGAGATTGTTCGAGCTGAAACTGATCTCCGTGTAGAGCAGTTTCTGTTAATGGATATCTCAGAAATACGTACAGAACTCCATCGAGTTTGGTCGCCCATTATAAGCAAAGGGAAGAAAGAAGGCTCCGTTCGATCTAATCTTTCTGATGATCGGATTTTAGAGATGCTTCAAGGCGCTCAAACGTTGTTGTCTCTTCGACAAGACGACAGCAGAGAAACCCAACGCAGTTTCTTGGATGATTTTCTGTGGCGGGCCTTGTCGAATTGCGATGTCGGCTCAGCGCACAAATAGAGCAAGCGATCGGAACTTTCTTCTTTGCGATTGCGGTCCGTTGGATCAAAAGTAGCTTTGATCAAAATTACTGTCCGTACAAGTGCAATTGGCGAAGACTATTCGTCTGAGCCAAGTCCCCCTGAGACCGTCAGGCATTGGAGACCACGCGTGGCAGACAAAACTTTTGGTCCGAAGGGCTGGACCCCAGACCGTATTCACTCGCTAGTCGGCAAGACGTTTGTCATCACAGGAACCACGGCGGGAACCGGATTCGAGGCAGCACGCATCCTCGCCTCTAAAGGCGCCAAGGTGGTCATGCTGAACCGTAATCCAAAAAAAGCTGAGACTGCGATTGAAGCTTTAAAGAAAACGGTTGGAGCAGATGCCGATATCACCAATATCCGCATGGACCTCGCAGACCTCCAATCAGTGAAAGATGCTGCGGCAGAAGTCTTGAACGCAGCGCCTCAGATTGATGCATTGATCTGTAATGCGGCGATTGCGCAAGTTCCGAAATACCAGCTGACGGTTGACGGCTTTGAGAGCCAAATGGGGACCAATCATTATGGTCACTTTGTCTTGTGTGGGTCGCTGTTCGATCGCATCGAAGCTTCGCAAGGGCGCATCGTCCTGGTGGCAAGTCTTGGCTATAAAATGGGCCTGAAGACGATGCAGTTTGACGACATGAATTGGGAAAAGAACTATCACCCCAATCATACTTATTGCCACAGCAAGCTCGCGCAAATGATGATCGCTTATGAGTTGCAGGACAAATTGAAAGCTGCGGGTAAGGCGACGAAGGCTTATGTGTGCCATCCAGGTGCGTCCTCGACATCCCTGATCAGCACAAGCGGTGGTCCGCTCACCAACTTCATGTGGGCATTGATGAAACTATCGCCCATGGTGCAGTCGGCAGAAAAAGGCGCTTATGGTCAGCTCATGTGTGCGACTGAGCCGGAGCTCGAGCAGCGCGCCTTCTATGGTCCGACCGGCAACATGGAGACGACGGGGCCGGTTGGTGAAGGCACGCTAGAGCCTTATGCTGTCGAGAAGCCGGTGATTGAAAAACTATGGACGGTGTCTGAGGAGGCCACAGGCTTCAAGTGGGCCGTTTGACCTCTCTCTAGCACGCCTGGGAGGTGCTCTAACATGAGTGGCTCCCAGGGGCGCTGCCTGCTTCATTCAGACCCTTCAAAATTGCCACGCCTATTTCGCGTTCGCGACGCCCCTTCGCTTGACACCGGAGCGAAAGAAATCAAACATAGAGTAAATTAATGATTTCAGAGTATTGCTGCTCATGTGGTGAGTAGAGAGACCAAGACAATTTGGTCCATGGTGGAAGTTCGGTGTCAGGAAAGAAAAAGTCGTCGGATCCAGTTCAAAACGCGATCGCAAGTTTGGAAGATCGCGTGAATGTGATTGGTCGCGCCGTATTTGGCTCTGAGAATTTTGGTAAGATCATGAACACGGCGGTCTCAACCCAAGGCCGGATGCAGAAGGGGTTTTCCGATCGCATGGCGCGGAACCTCCATTTCTATAATATGCCGAGCCAAGACGATGTGGTCGCATTGGCCGAGCAGTGCGCGCGCATTGAAGAGCGTATGGTCGCGATTGAGAATATGCTTTTAGTCTTGGTCGAAGACAAAATGCCCGCGGCCCGAACGGGGCCGGCCCGCACCAGAAAACCAAAATCGAAATCCAAACCCAAAGCGCCGCCATCCTAATAAGGCGGTTGAGGGTTGCACGCGGAAGGGAGCGTCGTGCCAGAGGCCAAAGAAAACACCACCTCAACCGGCAAGCGGATTCGGCAATTGGTCGACCGCACAATTAAGCGGAACATCAATGGTGTTTCCTACTTCCTGTCTCCTGATCCCCCCGTTGGCCAGTCCGAACATGATGTCGTCCACAAACGCGGGCCGATGCAGCTCTTTCACTATCGCCCACTCTCAGACGAGGTCTATAAAACCCCTGTTTTGATCGTCGCGCCAACGACCAACCGATCTTATTGTTTAGACATGATGCCTGGCGTGAGCTTGGTCGAGTTTCTGCTCAAAGCCGGATATGATGTGTTTCTGCTGGACTGGCAGCCCCCGCGGCCAGAAGAGCATTATCTGACCTTGGAAGACTATTCGCAGGTTTTCATCAAAGAATGCCTCAATGTGATTAAGCGCCGGACCGGCGAAGCGGAAGCGTCTCTCATCGGATATTGTATGGGGGGGTCTTATCGTCGATCTATACAGCGTCGCATCGGGGGGAGGGCGTGCGCAATCTCGTTTGCTTCACCACGCCGATCGATTTTCAAAAGATGGGCATGTTCACGAAGACGACGGACAAAAAGCATTTCGAAGTCGACCGCCTCGTCGACACGCTCGGCAACGTGCCGCCAAACTTTGTGTTGCAAGGTTTCATGATGGTCGACCCAGGCGCGAAGCCGGCGACCCAAATAACGCTGTGGCGAAACATGTGGGATGCTGATTGGGTGGAGAATTTCCGCAAATATGATCGTTGGGCGAACGATATGTTACCGCTCGCTGGTGAGTATTTCCGCGATACGGTCAAAAAGCTAATTTGGGAAAATGGGCTCTATACCGGGAACCTCATTGTCGGGGGTAAATCCGCGAACTTAAACCGGATCACCGTCCCGTTTTTTCACGCCCAAGCGAAACATGACTCTTTGGTTCAACCGGACGCAAGCCGACCATTCATCAACTTCGTGGGGTCGGAAGACAAAACAGAATTAGTGCTCAATGGCGGCCATGTCAGTCTCGTATGTGGCCCCAATGCGGTTGGCCGTTTATGGCCACAACTCGATGATTGGCTCTCAGAAAGATCAGCATGACAGACACTGCATTTCCAAAAACCGTGGCCATCAAAAATGGTGAGGTTGTCCTTCGATTGCCCGAGTCAGATGATGCGGCGCGTATCCTTGCTTTCGCTCAAGCATTGCCGCTTCATGATTTGCTCTACCTGCGCCGAGATATCTCTAAAGCCCCGGTCGTTGATGCCTGGTTGAGCAGTATCTCGGCCGGCGAGAGCCTCGCGCTATTGGCGGAACATGAAGGGCAGCTTGTGGGCACATCGGCGCTCATGCTCGACCGAAAATCGTGGTCGCCGCATGTTGGCGAGATCCGGGTGCTGATCGCGGAAGCGGCGCGCGGCAAAGGTCTCGGCCGAGTGATGGTCCAAGAAGCATTTGCGCGCGCCGTCTCGAACGGAATCGAAAAAATCATCGCACAGATGACGTTGGATCAAACCGGTGCGCGCGCTGTGTTTGAGGAATTGGGATTTCAGCAAGAGGCGCTCTTGAAAGATCACGTCCGCGATCGCAATGGCGAGGATCACGACATCATCATCATGTCTTGCGATGTCGCGACCGCGACGGCCCGCCTCGGCGTGTTCCGCTAAACGACCCGCTTTAGCCGTTTCTTCGTATCGGTTTCGGCTCGCGCGTGTTCGATGACCAGTTTGGCGATCTGATCGATCTTGCTGGGTGGCAAGTCGTGTCCGAGCCCATCGATCAGCTCAAACTTCGCGCCTTTAATGTTCTCAGCAACATCTACGCCGCCATGTGGGCGGGAGAGCAGGTCGGCGCTCCCATGAATGACCAGCGTCGGCGATACGATCTTACGCCCAAACCGCCTCAGGTCGCCTGTTGCCATAATTGCCTCGAGCTGTCGTTGGCGACCTGCGGGATAGTTCGCGCGATCGATGGTCGCAGTGAGCGTGTCACTAAGGTCATTCGGCGGATACCCACCATCTTGCGTGCGGATCCGTTGCCAGATGCGCTGCGAGGCAGCCAAATTCTTTTCCGGATCCCGGCTGCGGCGTTTGAAGAAGACGTCGAACAAAAGTCTACTTGGGGGCAGGGGAAGCCCGAACCGGTTCGATGAGGACATTAAAATGGATGTCGACCGTACGCGTTTTGGATATTTCGCAGCGACGATCTGCGCGATCATTCCGCCCATGGAGAGGCCCAGAATGTGCGCGCGTGGAATGTCGAGCGTGTCCAAGATCCCAATCGCGTCGGCCGCCATGTCTTCGAGTGTATAGGCGACCAGCAACTTTCGGCGCAGATAGCGTGAGGCCATGATGTGCGGAGCGAACGGATAGGTTGTAACGTTGCGTTTGAACTTTTGCGACAGACCGACATCGCGATTGTCAAATATGATCACCCGAAACCCAGCATCCGTGAAATGCTTGAGGAATGGCTTAGGCCAAAAGGTAAGTTGAACAGACCATCCGCTGATCAGTAGGAGCACGGGGCCGTCTGATGGTCCGTATTCTTCGACTTTTAGATCAATACCGTTGGCCTGGATAATCGACATCGTTTTTTCTCAGTGCCCTTCTGGCCGAGGGCGATTTCTCGCCCGATCACATGATGAAGATCAGCCTAGTGCACTTGTTTGGAGTCTTCATACTAATTTCCGATCTTGACTTTACGGCACCTCCGCAAAATCGCTTATGACCCGATTTTAAGCCGGTTTCTCCGATGGTCGGCAGCCTCGCGTCGCGGATACGGTTGTCCGTTCTCGCGATCTCGGTAAATAGGGCAAAAGTTGATTCCTGAGGAGGCGCGCATGTTACCGAATACGCCTGGTCTAAAGTTTGGACTCGATCCCGAGCTCGAAGAGATGCGGCATATGATTATGCGCTGGGCGAGTGAACGCCTGGCGCCGCGCGCTGAAGAGATCGATAAAGAGAATAAGTTTCCTCGCGACCTTTGGCCGGAAATGGGCGAGCTTGGCTTGCTTGGGATGACGGTGGACGAAGCCTATGGTGGCACCGGGCTTGGCTATCTGGCGCACAGTGTTGCGATGGAAGAAGTCTCACGCGCCTCCGCTTCGGTGGGCTTGTCTTATGGCGCCCACTCCAATCTCTGCGTGAACCAGATTCAGTTGAACGGTAACGACGATCAACGCGCGCGATACTTGCCAAAGCTCTGCAGCGGCGAGCATGTCGGCGCGCTCGCCATGTCAGAACCAGGGTCCGGTTCGGATGTGGTCTCGATGAGATTGCGCGCTGAGAAAAAAGGCGAACGGTACGTCTTAAACGGCAATAAAATGTGGATCACCAACGGGCCGGAAGCCGACACATTGGTGATTTACGCCAAAACCGATCCGGAAAAAAATTCTCGCGGGATTACCGCCTTTCTCGTCGAAAAAGACTTTAAAGGTTTTTCCACCGGACAAAAACTCGACAAGCTCGGTATGCGTGGCTCTGACACCTGCGAGTTGATCTTCGAGGACTGCGAAGTGCCCGAGGAAAACATTCTTGGCAAAGTGAATGATGGCGTCCGTGTTCTGATGTCGGGCCTTGATTATGAGCGCGCGGTTTTAGCTGCGGGATCGATTGGGATCATGCAGGCTGCGATGGATGTCGTGATGCCATATGTCCATGAGCGCAAACAGTTTGGTCAGCCGATCGGTGAGTTCCAACTGATCCAAGGAAAAGTCGCGGATATGTATACGACGATGAATGCCAGCCGGGCCTATGTCTATGCTGTCGCCGCGGCCTGCGACCGCGGTGAAACCACGCGCGAAGATGCAGCGGGCTGTATTCTGTTCGCGGCTGAGAAAGCTACGCAAGTGGCGCTGGATGCGATCCAATTGCTCGGCGGAAATGGCTATGTGAATGATTATCCGACCGGTCGCCTGCTGCGCGACGCCAAACTCTATGAGATTGGCGCCGGCACGTCAGAAATTCGGCGGATGCTGATCGGTCGAGAATTGTTTAATAAGAGCGCTTAAGGGCGCCGCTTACTTCACCGTCAGCGTGACAGACTGATGCGACTGAGAGCTGGCGCCGACCATGATCTCAAACTCACCAGGCTCGACCACACGTTCCATGTCGCGATTATAGAATTGCAACGCTTCCGGTGTGATCGGGAGCTCAACCCGCTTGATCTCACCCGGTGCCAGGCTGACGCGTTCAAACCCCTTCAATTCCATGACGGGGCGCGTGACGCTTGCGACTGTGTCGCGGATGTACATTTGCACGACCTCGGCTGCTTCCATGTCGCCGGTATTTGTGACGGAGACCATAACGCTGGTGGATTCATCCGCCGCGATCTCTGCATTGCTCAGCACGGGGGCTGAGATGTCGAAAGTCGAATAGCTGAGACCCGATCCGAAGGCATAGAGAGGACCGGTTTCCGCAAACGCGAAGCCGCGCCTCGCCGTTGGCTTATGGTTATAGAAGACCGGGATCTGTCCGACGCTTCGCGGCACCGAGACCGGCATCTTCCCGCTTGGCGATACTTTGCCGAGGAGCAAATCAGCGACCGCGGTCCCGGTCTCTTGGCCGAGTTGCCATCCATGTAAGATTGCATCGAAGTGGTCTTGCACATTGGTCAAAGCGAGCGGACGGCCAGAAATGATCACACCAACCATCGGAATGTCGGTTGCGGCCATTGCCTCAACCAATTCCTTTTGTTGACCGATCAAAGTGATGTCATCGCGGTCGCCCAGATGCGTTTCAGACCAAGCTTCGCGCGATGTCGATTCGTCACCGCCAATTGCCAGAATAATCACGTCGGCGCCTTGAACAGCCTCAACCGCATCTTCGATCATCCGCATATTCTCAGCCGGGTCAGCGAGGTTCACTTCATCGTCCCACCATGACCGATTGTCGGTCAATTTCACGCCTTTTGAATGGACGATTTCGATGTCATCGCCAAACTCCGCTTTGAAGCCATCGAGAATGGAGATGGTCTGTCGTGGCTCATCAGAGTAACCGCCAAGTACTGTAATGTCGCTGTTCGGGCCGACAATCGCGACTTTCGTCAGTGTCGACTTATCAAGCGGCAAAGCGGCGTTCTCATTCTTCACCAAGACGGCAGCTTTGTGCGCGGCTTCCAAAGCCACGGCGCGGGCTTCCGCGTTCCCGGTGAGCGCGTCTGCTTCCGCCCCATCCGCATATGGGTCATCAAAAACGCCGCTGCGCTTCTTCATACGTAGCACGCGCTCGACCGCGCGATCTACAATCGCAATGTCCAGATCACCCGCCTCAATGGCGTCTTTCATCTGATAGAAGGCGACCCCATCCGGCAGCTCGAAGTCGACGCCTGATTCAATCGCGAGCGCGCCGGCCGCGCCTAAAGAGTCGACCAAGCGGTGACGGACTTGCAGCTCATTGATCGCAAAATAGTCGGCGACAACAACTCCGTCAAAACCCCATTCCCCCCGCAAAATATCATTCAATAACCAGTCATTGGCATGCGAAGGTATTCCATCGATCTCGTTATAGCTCGCCATGACGCTGGCCGCGTTGGCTTCTTTCACCGCCGCTTCAAAGGGTGGGAAGAAAATCTCGCGCAGAACGCGCTCAGGCAATTGCGCGGGCCCGATATTCATGCCGGCTTCCGGTTCGCCATGGCCTGTCATATGCTTCAGCGTGGTCAGCACTTTGCCATCTGGCACCGTCTCTCCCGTGCCCTGAAACCCGCGAATGGCCGCAACGCCCATGCGGCTTACCAAATAGGGGTCTTCACCAAAGGTTTCTTCGATACGCCCCCAGCGTGGATCGAGCGCGACATCAACGACGGGTGACAAGACGTGATGCACGCCGCGCACACGGATCTCCCGGGCGGTGATCGAATAGACTCTTTCGAGCAATTCTGGATCAAACGTACTGGCGAGCGCAATCGATTGCGGGAAGGCCGTGGCATAGCGCGCTTGAAACCCGTGAAGACCTTCTTCATGAAACAGCGTGGGAATGCCAAGCCGCGTTTCTTCGATCATCCATTTCTGCACGGCATTGGTCAGCTTGACGGTTTCGCTCGGCGTCCGGGCTGACATGCGGCGTACCACCGTCGCGTCGTTTACGTCTTTGCGTTCCTCTGTGACCTCCATGCCCATCGTATCTTGCGGGCGCGCGAAACAGCCGACACCGTGCGGATAATTTGCGGCCATTTTTTCCGGCGAGAAATCACCGTTCTGATCGAGAACTTGACCTTTATTGATCCAGATGCAGCTCAGTTGCGCGAGCTTTTCATCGAGCGTCATCTGGGCGATCAAGTCGGCGATTTCGGGGTCAGACGAGATTGGCATCGTTATGGCTTCGGCAGTCGATGTTTCTTCGGCAAGGGCGACAGGCTCAGTGGCTTGGCACGCTTGCAAAGCGAGACCAGCCAACGCGAAAGCGCTCGTCTTCATAAGTGTTGGACGCATTAGAAATTCCTCCATGCCGTGGATCTCGACGACTTTTGTGTATTTATGTTAGCGCTAACATTCATGCTCTCGCCTGACAAGCGAGCGCTCCAAACTTTTTGTGATTGTGTGTGACAAGCAGGAATTTAGCATTGCAATTCATCGCGGTATCGCCGACGAAAAATTATAGTTTACCGAAACGGCGTTGAGAAAATTAGCCGCGATGCTGCCTTTACCTCTGTCTCAAATTCTAGATCCGACTTTGACCGGATTGGGGCGCCTTCCAGCGCGGTCGACATTAGAACCGGTGCAGAGCGATGCCGAGCGGCGTCAATCTTTAGATGGCGTTTGGCGCTTTCAATTGATTGAGCGTCCGGCCGCGGCGCCGACGGATTGGACGACGCAAGCTACGGCCGAAGAGCCCTGGAGAGACATCGTGGTGCCGGGCGTTTGGACACGGCAGGACACTGGCGACTTCCCACACTATGCGAATGTACGCATGCCCTTTGCGTGTTCCAAACCGCCAGACATTCCCGAAAACAATCCGACGGGACTGTATCGGACTGTATTTAAAGTAATGGAAGCGAAGAAAGAACAGCAAACGGTTCTGCACATTGGCGGGTTTGAGAGCCTCGCCATGGTTTGGTGCAATGGCGCCTTCATTGGACTTGCAAAAGACTCTCGGCTGCCAAGTGAGTTTGATCTTTCCTCAGCGGTCAGGGCAGGGGCGAATGATCTCGCAATCATGGTGCTGCGTTGGTGTGATGCGACTTGGATCGAAGACCAAGACCATTGGAACCATGGCGGCCTTCATCGCTCCGTCTGGATCGAAACGCGCGGCCAAACCCATATTCGCGATCTTGTCGTCGACACAGATTTCGATCCGACGTCCGGCGCGGGTGATGCACGTGTTCGCGTTGAAGTCCTTGGGCCGTCTGAAGGTCATGCCGTCCGCGCCAGTCTCGCTGATGAAGCAGGTGCCACCGTTTGCGAGGCGCAGTGCGTTTCGGTCGACCAATTCAATGTGGACGGATCGCCTGTCGAGCAATGGAAGCAGACTTACGCGTTTGACGGGTATGCGGCGAAGCTGTCCTTTCAGGTCGCAGATGCCGCGGCGTGGTCAGCTGAACGGCCATCGCGCTATCGCTTGGTGACGGAGCTGCTTGATCCAGACGGCGCTTGCCTCGAGCGCCACGAGACTTGGATTGGCTTCACCCGGATTGAAACCGCGGGCCGGCGCTTGTCTGTGAACGGTCGCCCAATCGTTTTGATAGGCGTCAACCGCCATGATCATCATCCTGAGAATGGCAAGACGTGCGCGCGCGAGGATATCCGAGCTGAACTCCTGACGATGAAGCGGCACAATATCAACGCGATCCGAACGGCGCATTACCCGAATGATCCAGCGCTTCTCGATCTTGCAGACGAGCTTGGCTTCTATGTGATCGATGAGGCAAATGTTGAATGCCATGCGCGGTGGAGTGAAGTGGCGCAGCAACCTGGTTTTCAAACGGCAATCGTGGAGCGCACCACGCGTATGATCGCGCGTGACCGTAATCACCCTTGCGTCATCGGGTGGTCAACCGGAAACGAGGCCGGGCATGGACCCGCGCATGACGCCGCCGCGGCGGCGGCGCGCCACCTCGATCCAAGTCGCTTCGTGCACTATGAAGGCGCGGTGGCGATGCGCTTCAGCTTTCCATTTGGCAAAGCGCCTGACACGACGCTTCGCGCGCCTTCGCAACAAGAGCTGGCTGGAACTGATATTGTCTGCCCAATGTACACGCCTCTGTCTGACATGGTCGAATGGGCGCGATGGGCAGAGAAGACGCAAGAAGACGATCGTCCTTTTTTGCTCTGTGAATTTTCCCACGCCATGGGCAATTCGAACGGTTCTATAGCCGCTTATGTGGATGCCTTTTTCGAAGAGCCGGCTTTGGCCGGCGGCTTCGTCTGGGACTGGCGCGATCAGGGACTTGCGGAGACCGATGACGCTGGAAACTACTATTGGGCCTATGGCGGTCACTTTGGTGATGAGCCGAATGACGCCAACTTCAACATAAATGGTTTGGTGGGGCCTGATGGCGCCCCGCATCCGGCCTTGCGGGAATACATGTGGGCGGCCCGGCCGGTTGTGTCTGAGTGGCTCGGCGAAAACAAAATTCGCTGCACCAATCGCCGCGTGTTTGAAGATACGCGCGATCTTCAATTGACATGGCAACTGCTGAGCGATGGCGTCTGTGTCGATGAAGGGCGTCGATCGCCGATCATCAAGTCTGGCGAAAGCCAAGACATCGTCTTGCCCATCACGCACGCTTTGGAGGGAGGAGGAGTGTGGCACCTGACAGTCTCTTGGGTCTCAGCCGCGCCGACGGAATGGGCGGAGAAAGCCCGCGCCATGGCATGGGATCAGTTTACATTGTCTGATGCGGCGCAGACCGTGCCGGCTGTCTTAAGCGAACCGGCGGCGGTGCCGCTCTCGTTTGACAGTGGTCAAATGCTCGCCGACGGCGCGCCGATTTTCGCATCCTCCATCACCCCCTGTGTTTGGCGCGCGCCGACAGATAATGATGGCGGCAAGCCTGGCGCGCGGCCATTGTTTTTGAACAAAACACGCGAATGGGTCGGGTACGGATTGAATGCGCTCGTACCGGATGAGCGTCGCGTTGATGCCATTTCTGGCGACACAATCAAAACGAAGCAAAGCTGGGAAGGAACCGGCGGGCATAAACTGATCCATCAAAGCACGTACACGATTGGACAAAATCAGATCGCCGTAGAAGAGACGATCATCATTCCCGAAGCCTGGAAAGATGTGCCTCGGGTCGGCATTCGATTTGAAATCGACCGCGGCTTTGATCGCCTACAATGGTTCGGGCTTGGCCCGGATGAGTCTTATCCCGACCGCTTTGGGGCACAGACGGTTGGACTTTGGGACTCATCCGTCGACGACCAGTATCACCCGTATGTCAGACCTCAGGAATATGGCGCGCACGAAAAGTGTCGCTGGTTCAGTCTCAAGGATCAAGCCGGACGCGGCATTCGTGTGACGCTGCCAGAGCCCTTAAGTTTCACCGCGCGGCCGCATCATGATGCGGTGTTGAATGAGGCTGAAACGCTCGCTGAGCTCACACCAAATGAAACGACTGAAATCCATATCGACGCCGCGATGCGCGGCTTGGGGACAGCCGCGTGCGGACCAGACGCATTGCCACAATTCTTAATCGGCCCCGGCACATATGTCTTTCGCTGGATCGTCCAAGCGTCCTAACGAAGCGGTCCGCTCTACTTTTTCGGGACTGGTTCGAACTCATATAGTGAGATCCCACGCGCATGCGCATCGAATTTGAGTTTGCGATTGAGCGGAGCATGCGCCCGTGAGGCACAGTTTTGTCGATCACACAGGTAGCAGTTGACGCCAATCGGCGTGGGTTTCTGCGCGGTCAGATCAAGGCGGTCAAAATAGACAAGATTCTCAGCATAGGCCTGGTCGCAGCCGAGGCCAATCGCGACTCGAGCAGGCGGGCGACCATGGTAGCCGCGCGATCGGTTGATCGCCTTTGAGATTGACACATAGGTCGTCTCATCAGGCATCTGAATCAGTTGCGTCAGCGTTTCCCCTGGTTGTTCGAAGGTCCGATGGATGTTCCATTTTGGGCATGCGCCGCCAAACTTAGAGAAGTGAAACCGCCCGGCGCTGAATCGTTTCGAGACATTTCCAGCGGCATCAATCCGCAAGAAGAAAAACGGGATGCCTCGCGCATCAGGTTTTTGCAGTGTCGTTAATCGGTGGGCTGTTTGCTCAAAGCTGGTGCCGAACCGATGGCCGAGCAGGTCCACGTCATAACGGGTATTTTCGCAGGCTTTGAGAAACGCGTCATACGGCATGAGCAGAGCCGCGGCGAAGTAGTTGGCCAATGAAACGCGCGCGAGCCCGACGGCGCTCTCATCCTTGATGCCGGAGCCGTTCACGATGCTGTCAATCAGTTCGCGGTACTCAAGCAAAACCAATTGGAAGGCGAGCTGGAACTGCCGACCCGTTGGATGCAGAAGTTCCGAGATATCGATCCCGGCGCGGTGACGGTCGAAATAGGTAAAGGCGCTCGGCATCGCTGACGTTGGCAGGACGCGGACCCGCAATTTGTACTTCTGTTCTAGACGTTGTTGAATGGCGAGATCGATTGATTTGCCATCTGCAGTTAGAGTGGCGTGAAACCGGGTCGCCGTTTCGTCTAATTCTGGGAAATAATTGTTTTGCTCGTGAAGGAATTGTCGAACGGTTTCGACGGGACGGGCGCTCTCTTCGAGCAACTCTACCTTTTCGCGGTCGGCCAGTGGATTGGCATCCGAATAGGTGCTCAAGGCGAGATCACGGTAACGGCCATGCAAACGTAAGAAAGCTTTCACCGCTTCCGGGCTTGCGCCCACCAGATCTTCGATTTCATTTTTACTGACGCTTACCTCACCAAAGACGGGATCGCGCAGCGCGCTGACGACGTCATTGACGAGGCCCGCATCCATATCCTTAGCGAGGTCAGAGACGTTGATGTCGAACTCTTCAGCCAATTTGAGAAGGATTGCGGCGCTTACAGGGCGCTGATTTCGTTCAATTAAATTTACATAGGTCGCCGAGACGTCTAAGCGCCGCGCGAACTCGGCTTGGGTTAAACCGAGCATGGTGCGCAACCGCTTGATGCGCGGGCCTATGATGAGTTTCTTCTTCACGCCGTTACCTATAACAAAATTTACAAATGTTACATACACGAATTTACATAACAAACAATAAAACCCAATAATAACAGTTGCATGTGGACCTGGCATAATTTTTGTAAATAGTGTGGGCAAAACTAAAGACGGGAGTCCGCCTATGCCTGACACAATTATTGAAACCGCCGTTTCTGCGGCGCGTCCTACGCCCCGACATCGCCGACCTGCTGAAGTCAAAGCCTCAATCCCTGCTGAATATGAGCGCGTGCTGACGCATCGGGCTTTGCTCTTTATTGCGGATCTTGAGCGTCGGTTTGGGCCGCAGCGCAAAATCTTGCTTGAGAACCGCAAGCTGGCTCAGATGCGGTTTGACGATGGTGAACTCCCAAGCTTCCCGCTTGAGACGGAACATATCCGTAAGTCTGTTTGGGAAGTCGCACCGGTTCCAAAAGCCCTGCAAGATCGCCGCGTTGAGATTACCGGCCCGGTCGACCGCAAAATGATGATCAATGCGCTGAACTCGGGCGCGAAGATGTTCATGGCTGACTTTGAAGATGCCTCTTCGCCAACTTTCGCGAATATGGTCGAAGGCCAGGCCAACATGCAGGACTATGCCGATGGCAACCTTGCCTTTGATGATGAGGCGCGGGGTAAATCCTACCGTTTGAACGAAGAGACGGCGACCATGCTGGTCCGCCCGCGTGGCTGGCATTTGGAAGAGTCGCATGTCACCGTTGACGGACTGCCAATGTCGGCCAGCTTGTTCGATTTCGGTCTGCACATTTTCCACAATGGCAAAAAGCTGATGGAGCAGGAGAAAGGTCCTTTCTATTACCTTCCGAAAATGGAGAACTATCAGGAAGCGCGTCTGTGGAATGATGTCTTCAACTTTGCTCAAGCCGCGCTTGGCATTCCTAATGGAACCATCAAAGCCACTGTTTTGATTGAAACGCTGCCGGCGGCCTTCCAAATGGATGAGATCCTTTATGTGATGCGCAATCACATTGTCGGTCTCAATTGCGGTCGCTGGGATTACATTTTCAGCTACATCAAGACGCTCCGCAATCACCCGCAATACGTTCTGCCAGATCGGGCGCAGGTCGGCATGGACCGCGCCTTTTTGAAAGCGTACTCGCTGAAGCTGATCCAGACGTGTCACCGCCGTCGGGCGCACGCGATGGGGGGCATGGCTGCACAAATCCCCGTAAAAGGCGATGAGGCGGCGAACGCAGCAGCGTTTGATAAAGTTCGCGCTGACAAGAAGCGTGAAGCGCAGCAAGGCCATGACGGCACTTGGGTTGCGCACCCAGACTTGGTGCCCGTCGCGATGGAAGTGTTTGACGCAGAAATGCCGCAAGCCAACCAAGTGCTCAGCCAGCGTCAGTTCCCGACCATCACCGAGGACTCCCTGCTGACCCCGCACACGGGCGACGTTACCGAAGCCGGGATTCGGACCAACATCTCTGTGGGCATTGAGTACACGGCAGCGTGGCTCCGTGGACGCGGCGCTGTGCCGATCCACAATCTGATGGAAGATGCTGCGACGGCGGAAATCTCGCGCAGCCAACTTTGGCAATGGCTCACTCATGGCACGGAGTATAAGACCGCGTCTGGAGGGTCGGATACATTCGACCGTGCGGCCTTCGATCGTCTTCTCGAAGATGAGCTTGGCAAGATCAAGTCAACGCTTGGCGACAACGCCTATGCCGATGGTCGCTACCCAGAAGCGACGGAGGTCTTCGTTTCCACGGCAACCGGAGAGACGCTCGCCGACTTCCTGACGCTGCCTGCTTACGACGTGCTCAAAGCGCTCGCCTAACACCCTTTCAAATCAGACAATTACATACACCGAGGATAGTACAATGACCCAACGACCTACATACAAGCAGCTCATGGAAAACACCCTGAGGCGCTACCCAGAAGGGCGCACGCGCGCCGGACTGAGCATCGAAGATGTCGTTCAGCTGAAGATCCAAAACACATACAACACGCATCTCGATATCGCACGTGCCATGGCGGGTGTGATGCGCGAAGACATGGCGGCGTATGACGAGGACTCTTCAAAGTTCACGCAATCGCTCGGCTGCTGGTCTGGCTTCCACGCGCAGCAAAAGATCAAAGCGGTGAAGCGCATGCGCGGCACGGCCAAAGGCACTTACATCTATCTTTCAGGTTGGATGGTTGCGGGCCTGCGCAATAGCTTCGGCCACTTGCCAGATCAGTCTATGCACGAGAAGACCGCGGTTACGGATCTGATCAAAGAGATCTACACCTCGCTTCGCCAAGCCGACGAGGTTGGCTTGAACGATCTGTTCCAAGAACTGAAAGCCGCTCGCGAGTCAGGCGCGGATCAAGCTGCGATTGATGAGATCATCTACCGCATCGATACATTCGAAAGCCACGTTGTGCCAATCATTGCCGACATTGATGCCGGCTTCGGGAACGAGCACGCGACGTACTTGCTCGCGAAAGAACTGATCCTTGCCGGCGCTTGCTGCTTGCAGATCGAGAACCAAGTCTCTGATGCGAAACAGTGTGGCCACCAAGACGGTAAAGTTACGGTCCCGCGCGAAGACTTCATCACAAAGCTGCGCGCTTGCCGCATGGCGTTCGAAGAGCTCGGCGTGGATGAAGGCGTCATCGTGGCGCGGACCGATAGCCTGGGTGCTGGCCTGACCCAGAAGATTCCAGTTTCCAATGAGCCAGGCGATCTGGCTGCGGAATATATCAAGTGGGTCGAAACTGAAGAAGTCACAGATGCGAACCCGCTGACCGAAGGCGAAGTCGCTCTGATGCGGGATGGCAAAGTGGTTCGTCCGCTGCGCATGCCGAACGGTCTCTACAAGTTCAAAGAGAATACAGGCCGTGAGCGCGTGATCGAAGATTGCATCAGCTCGTTGACCGAAGGCGGCGCTGACCTGCTTTGGATCGAAACCGCAACGCCAAACGTTGATGAGATCGCATCAATGGTGAACGCTGTTCGCGAAGTCGTTCCGAATGCGAAGCTGACTTACAATAACAGCCCAAGCTTCAACTGGACCCTCAACCTGCGTAAGCAAGTTCGCGAGCAGTGGATTGCGGAAGGCAAAATTGCTGAAGGCGATTACCCAGCCGATGTCGCACTGATGTCCGCCAAGCTCGACGAGACCGAACTCGGTCTTGAAGCCGATGCACGTCTGCAAAGCTTCCAGACAGACATCTCTGCCCGCGCCGGTGTGTTCCACAACTTGATCACACTGCCGACCTTCCACCTGACGGCGAAGGGTATGGACGAGCTGTCGAACGGGTACTTCGGCGAAGAGAAGATGCTGGCTTACGTCAAGAATGTACAGCGCGAAGAGATCCGCCGCGGTGTCTCTGCTGTGAAACACCAGCACGAAGTTGGCTCCGATCTTGGCGACACTTTCAAAGAGATGGTTGCGGGCGACCGCGCTCTGAAAGCGGGCGGTGCGCACAATACGATGAACCAGTTCGTCGCGGCTGAGTAAGCGGCTCAGCTTCACCTCAATCAAAAAAGGGCGTCGATCAGAAGATCGGCGCCCTTTCTTTTAGCCGCCCCCGGGGCGATTGACTTAGTCTTCGAGCGCCTCAGCAATGCGGTCGAGATCTTCATCCGTGGTTTTGTCGAGAATGCTTTGTCGGTAAACGCGAACGCCAGCTTTGCGCTCCGCGATTTTGCGATCCAATCGGTTGTAGAAGCCGTCCGACTGAGCGCTGTAAGGATAATAGATTGAATACTGGCGATCGCTGCTCAGGATGACGCGCAGCATTGCATCCGACGTTTCGCGCGCGTCATCGTTGTCGCGGGTTTCGATGATGGATTGCACTTTGCGCTCTGTATTGAAGCGTTTGAGCCGCTTCTCTTGCTGTGTCTCACGCGCTTTGCCGTAAGCAAAAACGCGAACGCCTTTGTCTTCATCTGCTTTGTACGTCGTCGATGTGCCGCCGCCATACACGGTGACATCTCGGGCGAGGGCAGGGGCTGAGAGCAAAGCGAGGCCGCCCATCAATGCGAGTATACGTGAGCCTTTTACCAAGGTCTGAGGCATGAATTCTTCGAGCTCCCTTAAAGCCGTTCTGGCTTTGGTTACGCTCATCTTGGCAATTTATTTCGAATTTGCAACAAATTCCTATAGTTAACGCGGAACTTCCTTATTCCGACCGTTCGAATAGGGTGGCATACTGCGTGTGCGGAACCAGTTGAGAGGACGATATGCCGAAGGTCATTATTGTAGGCGGGGGGATTGGCGGCTTGACCGCAGCGCTCGCGTTCAATGCTTTCGGCTGGGCGGTTGAAGTCTTGGAGCGGTCGCCGGAGTTGGGGGAGATCGGCGCAGGTATTCAGATCAGTCCAAATGGGATGAAGGTGTTCCGCGCGCTCGGCATGGAATATGATATCGCCGAGCGCGGCTTTCTACCGGAAGCCTTAGAGATGCGGTTCGGGCGATCGGGGCGGCGGATCTTTCAGATCGAAGCGAGGCGGGCGATCGTCGAGCGCTGGGGCGCGCCGTACCTTCATTTGCACCGGGCCGACTTGGTGGATGTGCTGGCCAGACGTCTCAACCGACATCAACCGAACTCCGTCCGCTTAGGCGTTCAGTGCACGGGCTACAAAAATACCGAGGCGGGCATCACTGCGGAGCTTGATACCGGACAGAGGGTCGAAGCCGATCTGTTGGTCGGCGCCGATGGCATTCATTCGCAAATCCGAACCCAGATGCTCGGCGCGATCCAGCCGGACTTTACCGGCAACATTGCTTGGCGGGCGGTGGTGCCGATGGATCAGCTGGGCGACTTGGTGCCACCGCCGACCGCCTGCGTCTGGGTCGGGGCGCAGCGGCATGCGGTGACGTACCGGTTGCGCGGCGGTGAGCTCGCCAATTTTGTCGGCGTGGTTGAAGATGACCGCTGGACCTCGGAGTCCTGGACGGAGCAGGGCACGAAAGAAGATGCGCTGGCAGACTTCAAAGGCTGGCATCCGATTCTAACCAACCTGATCGAGCGGGCAGACGCGCATTTCCGTTGGGCCTTGTTTGATCGCCAGCCATTAGAGCGTTGGTCAGACGGGCGGGCCGTGCTGCTCGGCGACGCGTGCCATCCGACGCTGCCCTTCCAAGCTCAAGGCGCGGTCATGGCGATTGAGGATGGCTTCTTACTCGCGAAACTTTGCTCAGAGTCGCCGCGCGATTTGCCGGCGGCGCTCAAAACCTATTTTGAGACGCGTCGGCCTCGGACCAGCCAGGTCCAATCCGCCTCGCGGAGCAATGCCAAACTGTTTCACAGGCGGACACCGCTCAGCCGGGCGATGACCTATGGCCCAATGTGGATTGCAGGCAAAATCGCACCGGGCATTATCCGGTCCCATCAAGATCCATTTTTCGCTTACGATATCCGCGAAGAACCGCTCCGCTAAGCGCGGCCCCCGGTCTGATGGAGATGGGCTGGATCAATACCAAGAATGCCAAGCGTCAGTTCCCACTTTTTCGAATGCGAGGCGCCAAACACAATCTCGTCTTGCGGATCCGCGACGAGCCAGGCGTGCTCGGAAAGTTCGTGTTCGAGCTGACCCGGTCCCCAGCCGGAATAGCCGAGCGTCATCGTCGCTTGCAGAGGCGCGCCATCTGTCGCAAGGGCCCGCAGCACATCGCGCGTCGCCGTCATCGAAAAGCTCTCTGCGACTTCGACGGTTGCGCCGTCGCTATAATAGTCGTTCGAATGCACGACAAAACCACGATCAGTGCCAACCGGGCCGCCATTTAGGACATAAGAATCCGGCAGTTGGATATTCTGTTCAATGCCGAGCTGGGTGAGCAATTCCGGCAAGGTCAAATCATCGATTGGCTTGTTTAAGACGAGGCCCATTGTGTAATCATCGCTATGCGCACAGATCAAAATCACCGAGCGCGAAAACCGCGGATCGCCAATGCCTGGCATCGCCACGAGCAGTTTTCCGGTTAAATCTTGCACACGTCGACTCCTCTACTGGGTGTGACGCTAACTTACCGTTTGAATTTGGCAAGGATTTGTCGTTGCGATGCTGAATTTGAAGTTTATGTAGAGGACAGAAACAGCAGGAGATCTTAAAAATGGCGATTTCAGTCGGCGATAAGCTTCCAGACGCAACCTTTATGGAAATGACCGGAAACGGCCCGGAGCCGGTGAGCACGGGTGATGTCTTTGCAGGCAAAACCGTAGCTCTGTTCGCGGTTCCAGGCGCATACACACCGACCTGTTCGGCCAAGCACTTGCCGGGATTTGTCGAAAAGCAAGGCGACTTGGCGGCAAAAGGCGTAGATGAAATTGTCTGTACGTCTGTGAATGATGTCTTCGTCATGGGCGCTTGGGGCAAAGACAATGGCGTCGAAGGCAAAGTCCGCATGCTCGCCGATGGCAATGGCACGTTCGCAGCGGCGCTTGGTCTTGAAATGGATGGTAGCGGGTTTGGCATGGGGCAGCGGTCGCAGCGCTATTCTATGTTGGTCGTCGATGGCACAGTGAAAGAACTGAATGTTGAGGCTGGGCCGGGATTTGAAGTCTCGAGCGCGGATTATTTGCTCGGGCAACTTTAAGCCCATCCTCTCCACAATGCTTTGCCCAGCTTGTCTGGGCCATCCAGCACGTGCGCTCGCGGCACCGACCGGAAGCATTCAGATTGCTCTCGGTCTAAATTTAGGCATAGCGGGATGGGCCCCATGGACGGACCGTGGGGCGCGTGGAGGAGAGAAAGCGCTGTCCCTCAAGGCGATCGTTTTCGATAGCGCAGCTCCCAACTGAGATTGTTGAGTGCGGACAGCACGGATTGCCGTTCCGGATCTTTGCGTCTTTGACGATGTGATGCGCCGGGCGGATCACCGACGCGCAAGGGGAAGATCCGTCTGCAGGTTTTCGCGGCGCGGACAAGCCATTTGGCCATGCGCTCAACGTGCTTTTTTGGATTGTCGATGACGGCTTGAAGCGCGGCGGTGCGGCGATTGAGTCGGGTGAGCGTTGGCTTGAGCGGGGCCGAAACGGGCGACTCCCGATGACGGGCTTGGTCGAGCCAGGTCAGGCGAGGACCTGAGCCGAATGGGCCCGTTTGAGCGCTTGCGTGATGTTTGCGCTCTCGCTCAAACAGGCGGAAGAGGGAGGCTCTGTTTGAGTGCGGTGTATTCTCCCTCGCTCCGTCGATGCCTGCGAAAGCAGGGATCCAGGGATTGGATGTGCCCGCCGAAAAATTGGCAATGATGAGGCCATGGACCCCCGGTTGCGCAGGCGTCTGCGGAATAGGGGATGTGCCGCGAGATTGCGCCACCATCCCCTCACTCAATGCCGTAACCAATAACCAACGTCGCATCATACTCTCGCCAAGCCGGACCAGATGGCGGAGCCGCAGCAAGTTCGGCGCGCCTGGCCTAATATCGCGTAAACCGACCGACAGCATCGCAATAACCTGACACAGGATGGGCCAGGCGCGGTCAAGGCAGGCTTGTTCGAAACGGGGCATGACACGCAGTCTAACCGTTTGCGAACCCGGTCGGATTAAATCACCATGTCAGTCATGCGGTTCTGGCCCATTGGCCTGTCCGCACGCCCAGTCTATGACACGGACTTAGAGGCAAGTTAGGAGCTATTCCGGTGTCGGCGACAGATCAGAATAAGGGTCAATCTACGCCTCTGCTGACCCTCGTCATTATGGTGGCTGTGGGGGCCGTCATCCTGACCGTATCGTCTTATATCGCGATCCCTATGGCGCCCGTGCCGATTACAATGCAAACGCTGGCGGTGACTTCAATCGGGGCGCTGTACGGCTGGCGAAGCGGCGCTGGGACAGTGCTCTTTTGGCTGGCGCTCGGTGGATTGGGGGTCCCGGTTTTTGCCTCGGGGGCGGGCGGCGTGGAGCATTTGCGCGGGGCCACAGCAGGCTACCTCTGGGCGTTTCCGGTGGCGGCGGGTGTGACCGGTGCGCTTGTTGCCCGCGGATGGGACGCCAAACGTAAAGCCTGGGCGTTCGCGGCCATGCTGACCGGCAATCTCATTTGTCTCACGCTGGGGACGAGCTGGCTGGCTTTGCAGATTGGTGTGATGCGCGCGATTGAAGTCGGACTTTTGCCATTTCTGGTCGGGGCCGGGGTGAAAGCGGGCTTGGGGGTTGGTGTGCTGATGCTAGCACCGAAGCTAGGTTTCGAGACGCAAAAATAACGCCTCAAATTTTAGACATTCTGTAGACTCTGTTTCTCTAGATCCGATCTTGGCATTCGGTTTGTCTCTGTTACGTTAAGGCAAGAGAACGAGCCGACGACGATAAACAGTCGGCCATTTCGGCGGAGGAGACAGGTTTCGTGAGCGACGAATATGATTTTGATGCCATCGTGGTTGGGTCAGGCTCAACGGGTGGTTGGGCCGCGAAAGAGCTTACAGAGAAGGGGTTGAAGACCCTGATGCTCGATCGCGGGCGGATGGTCGAACATGGCGTCGACTATACCTATGAAGGCACACCGGCTTACGAAATGCCGTATCGCGGAAATTGGGCGCCTGGCGCGCAAGAGAAACATTTCCAGCAATGGCCGGCGCATCCGAGAACGGCGCATTATTGGAATGACGATACCCGGTTCCCGTACATCAATGATCCAGACAAGCCCTTTATGTGGGCGCGCTCTGGCGCCGTCGGGGGTAAATCCATTGTTTGGGGACGCCAGACATATCGTTGGAGCGATCTCGACTTCAAAGCGAATGAGCGCGATGGTCACGGCATTCCTTGGCCGGTTGGATATGACGATATCGAGCCTTGGTATGGTTATGTTGAGCGCTTTATGGGGGTCCAAGGCGAAGCGCGGGGCTTACCGCAATTGCCGGACAGCGAGTTTACCGGCCAGGTCGCTCTGAACTTTGCTGAAGAGCACTTTAAGCGCGAAGTCGAAGGCAAGCTTGGGCGCGCGATCACCGTGGGCCGGACGATGAACCTGATGGAAGACCGGCCTGAACAAGGGCGGGGACGCTGTCAGTACCGGGATCAGTGCGGCAATGGCTGTTCGTTCGGCGCTGCGCCGTCGACGCAGGCCACGACTTTGCCCGCCGCGCAGCAGACCGGCAATCTGACATTGCGCGCAGATGCGACGGTTGCGGAACTCCTTTATGACGCTGACGCTCAACGCGTCACCGGCGTGCGCGTCATCGACACGAACACGAAAGAAGAGACGATTTATCGCTCGCGCATTGTCTTCCTCTGCGCGTCTTGTCTCGGCACGACGCAGCTCCTTTTGCAATCCAAATCAGAGGAGATGCCGCGGGGACTTGGCAATACGCATGACATGGTCGGGCGCCACGTGATGGACCATTTGTTCGGGGTGGGCGCCACCGGGACGCTGCCGGGTCATACGCATTTGATGGAGTACGGACGGCGCCCGGTCTCGCTTTACATTCCGCGTTTCCGGAACATCGAGTCTGAACCGGATGAAGATGCCGACTTTATCCGCGGCTATAATTACCAAGCCTGGGGCGGCGGGCGCAGCGGCCCTCAAGACTATTCTGGCTTTGGTGCGCAGCTAAAAGCGCAGCTGCGGGTGCCTGGCGCCTGGCGGATCCCGCTGCACGGCTTTGGCGAGGTTCTGCCATATCACAATAATCGCGCTTTCCTGGACGAAAACCAAACCGATGATCTCGGTCTGCCGCTGATGCGGTTTGAAGTCGAATGGGGCGAGAACGAGAAAAAGATGGCGAAAGAGATCGCGCGTGAAGCGGCTCGGATGCTGGAAGTGGCGGGCTTTGTCGACATTGAAGTGCGCTCGGAATTTGGCGCGCCTGGGATTGGCATTCATGAGATGGGAACGGCGCGCATGGGCGATGATCCGACGCTGTCCGTCGTCAATAAGTGGAACCAAATGCATGTGGCGCCGAATGTCTTTATCACTGATGGGGCCTTCATGACCTCAGCCGGCACGGTCAATCCGACCATGACCTATATGGCCTTCACGGCGCGCGCCGCGGATCACGCCGTCGAATTGTTCCAATCCGGTCAGATTTAGGGGAGGGCAACATGGATAGACGAAAGTTTCTTGTCACAATGAGTGCCGCGCTGGGCGCGCAGATGATCCTGCCTTTGCAGCGCGTGGTCAGTGCGCATGCAGATATTGATCCAGTGAATTTCGCGGGCGGGTCGGATCTCTTTTTCGAGACGGAACGCGCAGCGGTTGCGGCGCTGAGCGAGATCATCATTCCTACCACCGATACGCCCGGCGCGATCGCGGCCGGAGTACCGGACTATATCGAGTTTATGCTCAGCGAATGGTATGACAAAGACGAGCGCACGCGCTTCCTGGTCGGCTTGAAGCAAGTGGTCGCTTATGCCGAAGTCGCGGAAGGCGGGGCGTTTGCTGAGCTTGATCCGGCGAAGCAAACGGACATTGTTCAACGCATGCATGATGGCGCGATGCCGGTCATGAAAGAGGGCGGCAAAGCCTTCTTTGAACATATCAAGCAGCTGACCTTGGCGGGCTATTATACGTCTGAGATCGGCATGACGGTAGAGCGTATCTATCTGCCTGTGCCAGGACGGTTTGATGGCGCATACCCTTACGAACAAGCTGGGACGCTATTCACATCATAATGGCGGATTGTTCCAAGACCGCTTGAGGAGACTTCATGTTTAATCGCTTATCCCTTTCTGTTTTATTGGCTTTGAGCGCAGGATGCGTGTCTGCGAGCGCAGATGATAATGGCGGCACAACGCCCTTCTTGCCCGGCGACGAATGGCGGGTTCATGACTCAACGCGGCCGCTGCCTCCAGTCGTGACGCCAGGTGCGGCGACGCATAATGAAATGGCTGCGCCGCCTGCAGATGCCGTGGTCTTATTCGATGGATCTGACGACCTCTCCGCTTGGGAGGTTCAAGTGGACGGCGCGGACCTGTGGCCCGTCGTGGATGGTGTGTTGATGACCAATGCCTCCGGCGACCGGGCGGCGGAGGGTGTGACGGTCAGCGGCATCCGAACCAAAGAGGCATATGGCGATATGCAGCTGCATTTGGAGTTCCGTGTGCCGGTCACGTCCAGCGATGCCAGCGGTCAGCAATATGGCAATAGCGGCGTCTATTTCATGGAGAAATATGAAGTGCAGGTGCTCAACTCGTTTGAGAACGAGACCTATGCCGATGGCTCCGCCGCATCGCTCTATGGTTGGAAGCCGCCGCTGGTCAATGCCAGTCGCGCCCCCGGCGAATGGCAGTCTTATGACATCGTCTTCGAAGCGCCGGAATTTGATGAAGCCGGCGCATTGGCCCAGCCCGCTTATGTCACCATGCTGCACAATGGGGTGCTCGTGCACAATCGCCAAGCATTGCTCGGCATCACGGTCTGGAGAGATGTGGCCGAGTATAAAGCGCACGCTGCCAAGCTGCCCTTCGCCCTGCAACATCATGGCGAGACGGTGCATTACCGCAATATTTGGCTGCGACCGCTCTCATGATCGACCGGCGCCATCTCTTGCTCGGCGCCGCGGCTACGGGCGCTTTGTCTGCAGCGGCGTGTTCGGTTGGCTTGAATGGGGCGGTCGCATCCGCGCAAGAGACGGCGCCGGATAAGTTTCGCATGAAATTTGCGCCGCATGAGGGGATGTTCCGTCATTCCGCGGGCGACGATATCATCGATCAAATTCACTTTGTCGCTGATCAGGGGTTCACGGCGTGGGAAGATAATGGGCTCGCGGGACGGTCTGTCGAGACGCAAACGCGCATGGGCGAGGCCCTCGCGGCGCGCGACATGGAGATGGGGGTCTATGTCGCTGGCATGCCGGACGGGTTCTGGTCGAGCCAGCCTGTCATGTCGGGCGCAGACCCCAGCCATCGCGACGACTTTCTCGCTTTAATCGCCCAGCAGGCTGACAGCGCCAAACGGGTGAATGCGAAATGGACGACTGTGGTGCCCGGCTTTGTCGATCCACGCCTGCCGATGGGGTTCCAGACGGCCAACATCATTGAGCTCTTAAAGCGCGCCTCTGACATTTACGAGCCGCTCGGGCTGACTATGGTGCTCGAGCCGCTAAACACAAGGCGGGATCATCCGGGCGTGTTTCTGACCGGTGTGGCGCAGGCGTATGAAATCTGCAGCGCCGTCAATCGACCCGAATGCAAGATCCTGTTCGATATCTATCATGAGCAGATCGAGTACGGGAACTTGATCCCGACCATCGATCTCGCCTGGGATCAGACGGTCTATTACCAAATGGCGGACAATCCAGGGCGTAAAGAACCGGGCACGGGCGAGGTCAATTATCACAATGTCCTGGCGCATATTCAGGCCAAGGGCTTTGACGGCATTGTCGGCATGGAGCATGGCAATGCGCAACCCGGCGCTGAAGGCGAGGCCGCAGTAATTGAGGCGTATCGCAGCATCGACCAACGGTTGGCTTAGCTGGACCGCGGCGCTCGCAACGCCCATCCGAACACTTTCTTTAGAAAATTCCGCGACCAGTGGGTCCGATTGAGCCGACTCTGTCGCTGACAAGGAACGATTATGGCCAGGTTTTTACCGCTGACGGTAGTGCTGATCGTCGCGATTGTCCCGCGTCTGCCTTTCTTAGGCCTCGGCTTCGGCCTGGATCCGGATGCATATGAGAATATCACCGTCGCCCAGCAAATCGGGGCGGGCGGAGGATATGCGGCGTCGCGCCTGCCAGGCTATCCGGTGCATGAAATCTTGCTCTTTTTGACCCAGGCTTACAAAGCGCCCATCGCGGCGAACTTGCTCTCGCTCGCGGCCTTTGTCGCCGCCACGATCGGTCTGCATGATATCCTCAAACGCATCGAACCGAGCACCGCATTGCCATTTACCGCTGCCTTTGCGGCCATGCCGGTCGGCTTCGCCCCGAGTGTCGAAGCGATGGACTATTTTCTATCCTTGGCTCTGGTCATTCTGTCATTGCTGATGGTGCTGCGTCAGCGCATGCATGTGTCCGCCGCGGCATTGGGCATCGCGACCGCGTCTCGGATTACAAATGGCGCGGTGTTTTTGGCCATTTTGCCGCTTATCGAAACCTACAAAAAAGCCGATGCGAAGCGACCATTGCTGATCTATGTCGTCATTGCAGGCCTGTTTGGATTGGTCTTTTTCAGCCCGGTTCTGCTGACATACGGGACCAGCTTTTTCACGTTTTACGATGATCCGACGCGGCCTTCGATCGTCACGATTGTCTCTGCAGGTCTGTTCGGCTCTTGGGGGCTGCTCGGCGGCGTAGCGGCGGTCGGGCTCAGCCTTTTGGCGCTCAAAACCTTGATCGAGGACAGATCGATCTTGAGCACACCGCTGTTTCAGGCCGGAATGATCCTCATCTTACTGTATTGGGTCGCATTCTTCCGCTTGCCGCATGAAGTGCCTTACCTATTGCCGGCCATTATTGGCGTCTTGATGGTCTTATCGCTGACGGTGCGGCGGGCAGGTCTGGTGTGGGGGTTCGCGGTCGCGGTCGCGGTGTCGTCTTTCGTCACGATCAGCGCCAAAGGGATCACGACCGGGGCGATCCTATCCTATTATGACGCGCGCGCCAGCCAAGCTGAGGTGCTCGACTGCTTCCTGGAGCGCATTTACGACTTGCCTGAAAATGCGCTTGTCGTAACGCCAACCCATCCAGAATGGGCCTATTTCCGGCAAGGCGTGGGCCTCAATCGCCCCGACATCACGATCGAGAAGTGGCATCGATTTGATCCCGAAAATCCAGGGCCCGACCCGGCGTTTCAGCTTGAGTCTTCGATCTTGAATCGCCCCGGGCCAGGCTGCGATGTGGCGATCACGCGGGTTCAACCGCGCTCTTGAGGGTATGAGTGGATTTAATTCGCTGTGGATGAGAGTCAAAATAGGACATAAAGTCAGCGTCTTACTTAGGGCGAATTTAAGCCGCACTCCAATGTCCGCTTCGATGCTGAAAGCGATCAAATTGTTGCTTCGCTCAGTGAGAAAAGACGTGACTTCGGATGGCGCAAAGTGAACGAGGTGCCACAGTTTCTGCCTAACGCATGCTCGCCCAACGCAGCCGGCGACAATTGCTACCTTGGCAGCCTGGAATACTATTGTAGTCGGACTCATCGAAGTTGATTGAAAGCTCTCGGTTGTTCGCTTTCGCCATCAAGAGCAGCTGCAGTGTCGCTTGAACTTGCGGTGAGTCATCCAACTTCATCGCATAGTATTTGATGTCTTCGGTATAACCCTGACCATTGATCGACTCACATCTTACATGAATGCGATTACTGAATACTCCGACAGTCGCAGGCTTGCAGACCCTGGTCCGGTTGCTCGCGTCTGCGGGCAAGCTCGTAGCTATACTCACAGTTAGAGCCAATACGCTCAGTCCGACTAGTTTTTTGATCATTGCCTATGTCCCTTCTTTTTTGACCGCGGTTGCAACTGCGTTGGCAAATGCCCGCATATGACCCAAATAAAAGATGACGAGCGACGGTTTTAGGGCGTTCGTCGTCTTTGCGCGATGACAGACGGTATTATCGCCCGCCGCCTAGTCATCATCCGTTTCTTTCTCCGGGGCGCTTTGTTTTCAGTTCAAACGGTCATTGCCGAACCGCTCGCACAGCTCTTGCGGGTTTGCCTTTCCATGGGATGCAATGAATCGGTGTCACGGGGTTTTCGAAGGAGTCATCGAAGACCAGCATCATTCCTGGCGATGACAAACAATTTTGCATCGTGGTCATGAATATCGTGGCGTATGAGGCAACTTCGGCCGATATGCTGGCAGAGTAAGAGTGGTGGAACATGGTTTGACCAGGCGTCGCCTTCACCTTGCCGCACTGCCCCTCTGACAAAGAGGTTCCATTGCTTCCAGCAGTGCCATAGGCCGACTCAACGGTGAGAACGATATGCTTTTCGACGACATCGTAACTCACATGCGTCGTGGCCGGAGCGCGGCAAAAAACAAGGTTCTCATCGGTGGCATCATAACCGATGTGAGATGGCGCTGGTCCGCTCTCCGCGAACGCGCTCTCGGTAAGTAGTGCAAAAGCGATCGCACCGGCGAATGGTCCAAATTTGGAAATTGTCATTCTGATTTTCCCTTTGATTCTGAGACTGACGGATGTCGCGCCAATGCGATGGCGGTCTCGATTACCCCGCCGGGAGAACGGGTGACTTGAGCAGATCAATTTGTTGGTAAGGCTCCATGATCGTGACAGCTGCGCCGGCAGCATCTGCTTTCGAGTGAGCACTTCCATCTTTGGCAGACTTTAGATTGAAGGCGACCGTTTTGCCTTTGCCTTTGGCTAGGCTCGGCACAGACGCCTCACCTCCGTACATTTTGCCATCTTCGACAATTCGATACTTCACGACAGTCGCATCCGAGGCCTGAGCACCGTTATTCTTGAGCCGAACCACAATGTGGTTTTGCGATCCAATTGTGCGCCATTGAGCTTCCATCACATCCAGCTTTGCTGACGGCATAGCAAACGTCATCGTTTGCGTTGCGGGAGCGGTTGGAACGGCCGACTTACAGACAATTTTGAAATTCTGAGGCACACCGCCAGCATTGTACTGGGATGGTTTGTCGTAAGTGCTGTCGCGTCTAAAGAGGCCTTTCGTGGCTGGTGGTGCGGTGACGACCATCTCTGTGTGCGCTTGGATCCCGACCATGACTGTATCGCTGAACTGGCCTCGGTTCGCGTCCTTGTAAGCGTCGTCATTTCGCTTATTCGCCGGAAGAGACGAGAGAAAAGCGTCCTCGCAAACATTTTCCACCGCATTCAAGTAGAAAAACCGAAGCGGCGGGCCTTCAAAGGTAATGTGGCGCTTTTCGGCATTCTTAGACCCTCGGGTCTGATCCCCAAGAGATTTCCAAGTATCGATCACGCCGTCGCCATTATAGTCTGATGGCTGGTTCGTTCGCCCGTGACTGAAAGATCGACGACGCTGTAAGAAACTCTGCTCGTTTCCGCCTTTCGGCCCAACAATTGTTTTCCAGCTTTTGAAGCGACGCTTCTTCCCAGTGCTGCCATGCACGTGGAAGACTAAGCGCGTGACTTGCGTTTCGACTTTCCACTCATCGCCCAGGTTTTTCACGACGAGGTGAGTCGATTCTTCAGGCTCGAACGTCACGGATGCATACGCCCCTTCGCCGCCATTCGCGGACGCCGCCGGGTTAAACAAAAGCGCGCAAGCTGCGCTTAAGATTGCGATAGAAAAATACCGAGTCATGTGAACTTCAATCTCCTAGAACTTGCCCCACCAATTCTGGCCCTATACTCGAAGAGAATAGAGCGCAGCGTTCTCTACGGATTGGATATTTGCGACATTTGCTGCAGAGGGGTCACATGATCGTCCAGGGGCTAAGGGGGTAATCCGGCGCCGGACCTAACGGACGAAACGCCCGTTCTGCGGCGCGGGACAGCTCTTCTGCAGATATGTTTGCATGGTCACCCAGCCGTTCTATTCTGGCGCGATAATGGGCGCCCCAGGCATCGAACGTCGCGATTGAATTCGGATGTTCATCCATATCACTGTCTGGAAACCAAGTGTTGTCCGGCCAAATGTACTTGCCCGTGAGGGTCGACGGCGTCGTTCCCGTAAGCTGTTTCGTGCGCCGGATAAAATGGGACTGATCTGAAAAGCGGGCATTCTCTTGCTGGTGCCAAGGTTCGGGTTCACCATGCACCATGTTCTCAAGCGTTCTAAACGTGTTGGCCATGCTCATTTCTTGAAGCGGGCTATAGCCAAGTCGCCTTTGAAACAACCGCTCCAGCTTACGCCGATTAGTCCCGACCAGATCCGCCAAGGCCTGCACCGTAAGTGCTTCCTCATGCGCGAAAATCTGGAACAAGGCGGCTTCTATTTCATCAGCGGGTTCCAGGTGTGCGAGTTGAGTTTCTAGGATGTGGTCACAAATGTTGGCGCGCGTTTGACTATCCGGCGCGGCGCGCAAATCGGCGGAAAGCTGCACTAACCAGGGAAAGCTCGAAACGGGCAAATAGGGTGTACTCAGCGCGCTGGCATCGATGCCAAACAGACGTGATGTCATTCCCCGAAACAGATCAATGCACCAATAGTGGATCTCTCCGTCTGTTGTGACCTGCTGCATCCCCGGCGGGGTGAGAGAGATAAAACCAGATGGATCTGAAACAGTGTCCCCGATTTTGAACACGGGACCGTCATTCAGAGGAATGTTAATCCTGTCGACGGTGAAGAATGGCATTTCCGTCATCGTCACGGCCACTTCAATATAGCCAGACGCCAAACCGCGGACTCGTGGCCCAGGCAAATAGAAATGCGACCGCCCCTGCCATGACGCAGCAAAAATATCCATCGAGCCGCGCTCCCCGAACACGTTCAAACGCTATCTCCCGACATTACGGGCGTCGCAACCGGAAATCAAAAAGAAGTTTGTTATATACAGACTGGGCCGGAGCCATCGTTCCAGGGTGATTTGTCGCATTTAAAAAAAGCGGCTCTGTTCAGCGAACGATTTAGGGCGTTTTAGACCGCTCGCTAACATCCGTATTGACATCAGCAGCGCATAAACAGTCAGACTTCCCACCCCCAACCCACACTCACATCTTCGTAACCGAATCTCTCAATTCTAACCTGTATCAAAGGGAGACACCCTGTTTTTCGATAAGCACTTATTGAAAAACAATAAAATCATGCCCATGTGTCCCAAAGGTTCAGATCAGGGAGAACCGAAAATGGAAACCAGTTTAATCGTCTTAGGCCTCATGGCGCTTGCCGCTTTGGTGTTGATCACCTCAGCGGTGAAGGTTGTGCCGCAGGGCTTTAACTATACGGTCGAGAATTTCGGGCGCTATACGCGCACGCTTGGGCCGGGTTTGCACTTCATCGTGCCCTTCTATCAGCGCGTCGGGCGCAAGATGAACATGATGGAAACCGTGCTCGATATTCCAACGCAGGAAGTGATCACCAAGGATAACGCGCAAGTCTCATGTGACGCGGTGGTGTTTATCCAAGTCGTGGATCCCGTGTCGGCGGCCTATGAGGTCAACAATCTCGAAAACGCCATCACCAATCTCTCATTGACCAATATCCGGACCGTGGTGGGCTCGATGGATTTGGACGAGGTTTTGTCCAATCGCGATGACATCAATGCGCGGCTTCTCTCGGTCGTCGACGCGGCGACCAATCCTTGGGGCGTGAAAGTCACGCGGATTGAGATTGCCGACCTGTCGCCGCCGGCCGACATTACCGAAGCCATGGCGCGGCAGATGAAAGCCGAGCGCTTGAAGCGGGCGGAAATCCTGACCGCAGAAGGTGAGAAACAATCGGCCATCCTACGCGCCGAAGGTGAAAAGCAATCGGCTATTCTCGAAGCTGAAGGGCGCCGCGAGGCGGCTTTCCGAGACGCGGAAGCGCGGGAGCGGGAAGGCGAAGCGGAAGCGAAAGCCACGGCCTTCGTATCGGAAGCGATCGCCAAAGGGGATGTCAATGCGATCAACTACTTCCTCGGTCAGCAATATGTCACCGCGTTTGAGAAGCTCGCCACAGCGGGCGGTAATAAGACGGTGATCATCCCAGCTGAGTTCAGCTCGATCATCGGCACGATCGAAGGCATTCGCGGCCTGACCGATAGCGCCCAGGCGAGCAATGGTCCGCGGACAGCCGTCCCGCCAGCCGGAAATCGAGGATAGGAGGCGATTATGGAAGACATTCTCACCTG
Organism: Pseudomonadota bacterium; assembly: GCA_038531195.1. Taxonomy (GTDB): domain Bacteria; phylum Pseudomonadota; class Alphaproteobacteria; order Caulobacterales; family Hyphomonadaceae; genus Henriciella. The sequence goes on along the minus strand of JBCBBY010000007.1, from coordinate 44,871 downwards.
GCCGCCAAACTATTGGCATTGGCTCGCGCTCGCTTTGGTCTTGTTCTCGATCGAGATGATGACTGGGACTTGGGACCTGCTTTGGGTGTCGATTGCTGCGGCTTTGACCTCGGTCTATGCGGCGCTGGCGCCAGCTGGAATCGCAGGATGGGAGGGGCAACTGACCGTCTTCGCGGTGACCACAGTGGCGCTCTTCATCGCGGGACGCACGATCTTTCGCAAGATGCGCGAAGACGTCGAAGAGCATCCGACTTTGAACAAGCGGATGGCGGGTACGCTCGGGCAGCGCGGCGTGGTTGCCGATGACTTTACTGGCGGCCTTGGCCGGGTGAAGCTTGGCGACACGGTGTGGTCGGCTGAGGCTGTTGACGGCGCCAATTTGGCGAGCGGCGCGGCCGTCATCGTCGAAGCGACCGAAGGCAATAAGCTGAAGGTCCGCGCGGCCTAACGCTCTGGTTGCAGATTAAGGGATTAAGCCGCTCTTTTTGGGGCGGCTTTTTTCTACGCGTCGCGGGAATGGCTGTCTCGCTATCTCAGGTTGAGACAAATTCCTTGAAAAACATAGTCTTAGTGTCAATCGCTTAGAAGGAGATGGTCGGTAGAGAAGGGGCAGAGTCTAGGGGCGAGCCATCTTAATGGGAGCCTAGACTCATGAGCTTTAAACGAGGGATTGGGCGCTTTGCCCGAGGCCGGCGCGGCACAACGGCGATGATGTTCGCCGGGGCTTTGCTTGGCATCCTGCCCGCGGTCGGATTCGTTGTCGATTATGGGATGTATTTGAACCACAAAACCAAGGTCCAAAGCGCCCTCGATTTTGCCAGCATCGCGGCGGCGAAATATGTCAGCCAAAACCTGGCGGCGACGGACGCGGAGATTGAAACCGTCGCGAACAATTTGTTCAAAGCGGAGATCGCGGGCGCCGGCTATATGGACATGCAAGACGTGAAAGTCGACCGCATGGGCATGCGCCTTAACCTGCATGTCGAGGGTGAAATGCCAACCACGATCATGCAACTCACGAGCGTCGATTCAATGTCGCTTTATACAGAGGCGGAGGTCGTTTACGGCATCCCCACCAAAGCGGAAATCGCGCTCGTGCTCGACACATCGACATCGATGACCATCACGGATCCGGGCCAATCTGAATCGCGAATTTCTTCGCTCAGAACCGCGGCGCGGGACATGGTTGATACTCTGATGGTCGACGTTGATTCGAGCATTGATGTAAAAATGGGGATTGTTCCATTCTCCAACCGCGTAAATGTGGGCATGGGAAATGAAGGCAAAAACTGGTTGTCGGTTCCTGAGGATGTTACGTTTGGACAGGAAGACTGCCACATCCCGCAATCATGGTATGAGGCCAATTGTGAAGAGAGCACACATGCATGCGACGATGACGGCGTCGATGGTGGATGCTTTACGTGGATTTGCGATCCCATTGAAGAGCAGAACGCCGAACCGGTGTGTACTGATAATATCCGCGAATTTACTTGGTATGGCTGCGTTCAGCCTCGGTCAGAAACATATCATTTGATCGATGGAGACTACGCAACCGAACAAATCCCTGGATTTTTAAGTGAAAGAGATCGGGAGTGCGCCTCTCCAATGTTGAAAGTGGTGAGCGACCCGAGCCGAGTTAAGCGCCTCATCAGCAGTATGGAAGTGCGCAGCGAAACCTATATCCCGTCTGGTTTGATCTGGGGGTACCGAACGCTAACGCCTGAGCCGCCGTTTCCTACGGACAAGGGTGTCCGTGAATTTATGAGCGAGGGCGGCATTAAAACGATCGTCTTGATGTCAGACGGCGCCAACACGCTGTCGCCCGACACTGATGGGGTGATCAGTGATGATGATATCTCGAACGCCAACCCAAACACGAAAGCCGTCTGCCAAATGATCAAAGACGCGGGTGTCGAGATTTATGTGGTCGCGTACAATGTTGCCGATACGGCAACGACCGAATTGCTCGAAGAATGCGCCTCGAGCACAACACGCTTCTTCACCGCCGACACGACGGACGCGCTGCAAGGGGCTTTCGAAGCGATTGCCAAACAGATTGGGCGGGACATCTCGCTGGCGGGATAAACGGCGGAGCGCCATTGTAGAAACGTTCGAGCCAATTGAGCCGGTCCTTCGGGGCCGGCTCTCTCATACAGACCTTGCGAGACCGTGGCGGCGCCATTAGCGTGCTTGCTCATGGTGATCCACACAATGAATTTGCCCGACTTGGTCCCGCTGCCGCCGCAGCCGGACGGAATAGCTTGGCCAACCGAAACTTGGCCGGAAGCGGCCCTGCCAGGTGACATGGACCGCCCGGCCTTTGACGCGCTGATGCATCAGGCCTTCACTGACAAAGAGACGCTCGGTGCCACGCATGCCTTTCTCGCTGTTCAAGGCGGAGCGCTCATTGCCGAGCAGTATGACGACGCGCATGGCCCGGACGACACCTATCACTCCTGGTCCATGGCGAAATCCATCACGCACGCTTTGGTCGGCATCGCGTTCGACATGGACGCCGTCACGCTTAACGCGCCGGTGCTCGTGCCGGAATGGCTGACCGCAAACGACGCGCGCACCAAAATCACGTTCGAGCATCTTTTGCGCATGGTCTCGGGGCTTCAATTTGTCGAGGAATACGCCGATGCCGGCATCTCGCACACGATTGAGATGCTGTTCGGGGCGGGTAAAGACGATGTCGCTCACTATGCGGCGAGCAAACCGTTGGAGCATGCGCCCGGCGCCCATTGGCTCTATTCCAGTGGCACGACCAACATCATTTGCCGCGCGCTCGCGGCCGAGCTTGGGCTTGATCGAGATGGTTTTGAAGCCTTCATGCGCGACCGCTTGCTTGATCGGATTGGCATGCGCTCGGCGCTTCCAAAATTTGATGCGGCTGGGACCTTTCTCGGCTCGAGTTTCTGTTTCTGCACGGCGCGCGACTTTGCCAAGTTCGGTTTGCTCTACCTGCGCGGCGGGGTCTGGGACGGGGAACAGGTCTTGCCAACCGGCTGGGTCGATCACGCGCGCACGCCAACGCCTGTCGTCCCGAAGGACGAGCCGATGGGCTATGGCGCGCATTGGTGGCTGGACTTGGCGGGGCCGGGGAGCTTCTCAGCCAATGGCTATGACGGGCAATATATCGTCCTGGTGCCGGAGAAGGATTTGATCCTGGTTCGGCATGGCGTGTCCGAGGCGCATAAGGACAATGTGCGCGACTGGCTGGCACGCGTGGCGGATTGTTTTTGAGGTTGAGCAAAGTGGACGCTGGGCTGATGTCTGCTTTCGGCGTCGGAGGGGACATTGCCCTCCCAATCTAGCCCAACACTACCTTGTCCTTGTGTTCGACGCGCCAAATTCTTTGGAGATTGCGCTTACCGGTAGAATGCGGTTCATTGATCGGTGGGGTTCTATGGAAAATCGCTTGGGCACAAGGAGGAGTTATTATGATCCGCAACGCATTGTTCACACTGCTGGCATTCGGCTTGGTATGCGCGCCGTCCGTCGCACAAAACAAGAAGAAATCGAACGACAAGGATGTTCTGCGCACGCAACAGACAACGCAATCCATTCAGCAAGTTGGAGAGATCAATGCAGCAGCAGAAGCGCCAGCCGCGATCGATGCAGATGGAGATGGTGAACGGTCCTATATGCACGGCGGCGCCGACTGCGACGACAATGATGCAAAACGGTATCCCGGCAACGTAGAAATTGCCGACCCTGAGAATCGAGACGAAGATTGTAATCCGGAAACATTCGGCGAACGAGACTATGATGGCGACGGCTTTTTCGACGCGGCTGCTTGCAACGAACGCTCCGACGGCTCCATGAATTGTGGGAGAGATTGCAACGATCGCAACGCGAGAATTCATCCAGTTCAGATAGATATTCTCAACGGGCGCGACGACAACTGCAACATCGAAATCGACGAGGACCAAACTGTCGAGCAACTCCTCGAACTGCTGAATCCGAGATGAACTCGAAATTGGGCGCAGGCGGTTGAAGCGCTTCTGACTCAAGACTGTCGTCCGCTTTCGGCGTGAAGCGGACAAATATTTGCAAAATTGGGCGACACGCTTAGCATTTGAACTATCAAAAGGACGGAGGGTATAATGGCTCGTTTATTGGCAGTGGCTGTGTTCACTATGCTCGCTACTTCCTGCGTTCAATTGGATGAAACTGAACGCGAGAATACGGTCCTCATTCAAAACACCAACAATGAGACCGCCAGCAAGACAGACAACTGCGTATCAGAGGCGCATAAGGAAATAGACGCGTTTGTTGCCGGGTTGGATGCCACCGCAGTCGAAGTTTTGCATTTAGGTGAGCCGATTTACAGCTACGGTGATGTATCCAGAACCGAAGGCCTTTATGTCGCTTCAGTCCGAAAAAGCCTTCTGGCGTTACTTTACGGTCCATGGGTCGAGAACGGAACAATCGACTTAGACGCGACACTTGACGACTTAGGTTTTGACGACACTGAAGGTCTAACAGCGCTAGAAAAACGCGCCACGATTCGCGACCTCATAACTTCGCGTTCAGGAGTATTCCATCCGGCCTCAAATGGTGGAGATGACCCGAACAAACCGGTGCGCGGGTCTAAGGAACCTGGCGAGTATTTTCTCTACAATAATTGGGACTTCAATGCAGCGGGCGCAGTGTTCGAGCATTTAACCGAACGAAGCATTTACACCGCATTTGACGAACAGATTGCCAAACCAATTGGCTTGCAGGACTACGACGCCGAATGGAACGAAGAAAATAGACCCAAAATCGGTCCAGATAGCGCTAGCAAATACCCGGCTTACCATTTTAGCCTGTCAGCGCGTGACTTAGCCCGCGTGGGCCAATTGGTCGCTCAAAAAGGCACATGGCAGGGCGAGACTGTCATCAGCGAAGCCTGGATCGATGAGATGCTAACCGCGCATACCACTATGGAAGAAGTTGAAGCCCGACGGCCTGGTCAGCCATTTGCTTACGGGTACATGTGGTGGTTGGTTGAGGCACCCGTTCCATTTCCTGTCGCGCGTTCCAGCGTCTGGGCGCAAGGTGCTTGGGGGCAAAAGATAATGGCGAACTCAGAACTAGGTTTGTCTGCAGGTCTTGTCACAGAGCCCCGATACGTAGACGACGATGGCGAAGAAAGGGCGGTAAACACTTCGACGCCAGACACCGCAACAATCATTCAAATGGCATGGGACGGACATCAAAACTGTAACGCGCAGCCATCGGAAGGGGCACTCTAGAAAGAGCTCTGCGGCGCTCGCCCAGAATAAGCCTAAGATGTCTCCTCCTGACCCAAACCAGACGTCCGCTCTCGGCGTCGGAGCGGATGCACTCCCGTTGATCGATCTTCCCGCGCTGCTCGCAGACGCCAAACGTCCTGACCAGCGTAAGGACGGGACCCTGTCAGCTCCTACCGCACCCAGCAAACCTATCAAACACCGCTGACCCTTTCCTCATAGGCTTCGCTCGCTTCAAGCCAGTCGATTTCGGCCTGTTCCAAATCGCTGACCAGAGCAGCGCGATCGCGCATTAAGTCTTGCATGGCCTCGGATGACAGACCGGGAGAGGATAGTTTTGCGTCGATCTCCTCGATCTGTTTGGAGGCCTGCGCCATTCGACGTTCCGCCTTTTTGACTTTGTCCTTGAACGGTTGTGCCGCTTTGCGGGCCTCTGAGGCGCGGCGTCTGGTTTCGGCTTTATCAAGCGTCGGTGCTGGTGTCGTTGAGTCGGTGAGCACAGGCGTTTTGGATTTGTCTTTCTTGGGTTTCGGCGTGTCCGCGTCTCGGTCAGCGCGCAGCACCAAGGCGCGATAATCCTGCAAATCGCCATCATAGCGCGTCGCCTTGCCATCTTTGACCAGCCAGAGCTGATCGGCGGTCGCTTCAGCGAGATAGACATCGTGCGTGATCAATAAGACAGCGCCTTTGAAGTCGTTCAGCGCGTAGATCAGTGCTTCCCGGCTATCGATGTCGAGGTGAGAAGTCGGCTCGTCCAGGATCAAGACATGCGGCTGTTCAATCGCCATCAGGCCCAGCAAAAGGCGAACCTTCTCGCCGCCGGACAGCTTGTCGACTTTGGTTTCGACTTTCTCATGCGAGAACCCCATTCCCGCCGCAACAGCGCGTTGGCGCGCAATGCTGGTATCGCGCGGCAAGGCGCGCCGGACATGATCCAAGACGGTTTCGCCAAGGGTCAGTTCGTCCATCTGATCTTGTGAGAAATAGCCGATCGTGACGGCCTTCGGAACAACGCGTTTCCCGTCCATCAGAGGCAGGCGCTCGGCAATGGACTTCACCAAAGTCGTCTTGCCTTGACCATTGGTCCCGACAATTGCAATGCGGTCATCGGGATCAAGGCGCAGGTTTACATCATCCAATATGATCGCCTGTTCGCCATAGCCCAAAGTCGCGCCTTGCAATTCCAGCATTGGCGGCGCGAGTTTGCCCTCCGGCGTGGTGAAGGAGAAGGGCGTGGTGCGCTCGCTGATCGGCACAGTGATGTCCTGCATCCGTTCCAGCATCTTCACGCGAGACTGCGCCTGGCGCGCTTTCGAGGCTTTGGCGCGGAACCGGTCGACGAAGGCCTGTAAATGCGCGCGGTCAGCTTCCTGCTTGGCGCGTTGGCTTTCCAATTGTGCCACTTTGGCCGCGCGCAGTTTGAGCCAGTCATCATACCCGCCCGGACAGATGGAAAGTTGTCTATGCTCAAGTGCCATCGTGTGGGTGACGCATCGGTTGAGCAATTGCCGGTCGTGCGAAACGATGATCACCGTATGCGGGTAGCGCTTAATATAAGTTTCGAGCCAGGCCGCGCCTTCCAGATCGAGATAATTGGTCGGCTCGTCGAGCAATAAAAGGTCCGGCTGAGAGAACAGAACGCCTGCAATCGCCGCCCGCATCCGCCACCCGCCAGAAAACTCGCGCGTTTGCCGCGCCAAATCGGCATGCGTGAACCCTAAGCCCATCAGGACTTCTGCCGCCCGCGCTTCGGCCGACCATGCATCGATATCGACCAAACGGGTATGGATGTCAGCAATGCGGTTCGGATCGGTAGCCGTATCCGCTTCGGCCATCAACGCGGCGCGTTCTTCATCACAGGCGAGAACGATATCGAGGATCGTCTCATCGCCCGGCGCAACCTCTTGCGCCACCCAGCCAAGGCGTGCCCCGGTGCCCAGGCGAATGGCGCTATCGGCGCTCGGGTTTTCAACATCCTCTCTGATCAATCTCAGAAGCGTCGATTTCCCCGTGCCATTGCGACCCACCAGGCCGACTTTCCAGCCCTTCGAAATGGTCGCTGAGGCCCCTTCAAAGAGCGGCCGCGCTTCTACGCGATAGTCGAGGTTTGAAATCGTCAGCATGATCGCCCGGGGTGTAGCGCGTCATCTCGTAATTACAATGGGGTCGGGCATTGCTGGAAGGCGCGCGCGGGTTTCGGAGGAGGGCCTGAAGACCTGAGGTTCCTTTCAAGCGCTCCCCACGCGCTTGTCCGTGGGGCCCATCACGTGATCTTGCCGCGGGTTCGGGAGCGAAGTTTTCGCTCTCGATCTTAGCTGCACGTATGCGTGATGGACTGCCCAGACTGCGCTGGGCAGAGCGTGGATGTGAACGCGGGAGGCGTTAGGTCCGCTCCGGACCCAAAGCAATCTAAAGATCCGAAAGCTGCGGGATTGTGCCCTCGCTGCCCATCCAAGCTTCATCGAACAGTTCACGCGCATAGGCTTCGGAGCGGGCATTGCCTTTGGCGCGATAGGTCTCCGCCAGGCCGAATAGGGCATAGGCATTGTTGGGCGCTTTGATCAGCGTCTTGAAGAATTCGCGTTCGGCGCGGTCATATTGGCCATCCTGCAAGAGATAGAGCCCGAGCGTTTGGCGGGTTGGGTAATACCACCAGGTTGGCTCGAAATAAGGGAGCGCGGCTTCTGCTGCCGCCGCTGATTCCAACCGATCAATGGCGCCCTTAAGGTCGCCGCTCGCAGCGAGCATGCGACCCTCCAGGGTGAGGCTTGCGACCGAGTGCACGCCGGCCAGCGGTGTCAGATAAAGCGCGTCATAATCGTCGAACCCGGCCTCGGTTTTGAGCGCGCTGAGCGCCGCCATCTCCGTCTGGGCGGCAGCCATGTCGCCTTGCCGCGCGAATACGGTGCCGCGGGCATAATGGTAGGCGGTGCGCATATAGAGATGCGCTGCGGCGGGTTCGGGGGTGGCGAGGATGGTCTCGTCGGTTGAGAAGATCAGGTCGGTAAAGATCGGCGAGGCGGCGATATGTTCGGCCAGCGGGTTTGGCGCGGCGGGATCGATCTGCACCATGGCGTCTAGTTTGTCGGCCATTTCCAGCGCGGTCGCTGCATTGCCTGCGAATTGTGAGCTGGCGACGACGAAGTGGACATTGTGCGGATAATAGACGCTGCCGTAGACGGCCGCATTCTCGGACGCGGCGATATAGGCCTCATCGGCGGCGATCGCGGCAATGTTTGAGTCGTGCGACTTCTTCCATTCGCCAAGCCGCAAATAGATGTGCGATGGCATGTGCACCAAGTGACCAATGCCCATGTCTTGCGCCAAGAGCGCGTCGGCATAGGCCTCAGCCCGGAACGGGTCGACCGAGGATTCGGTGATGTGGATATAGAGGTGGATGGCCGGCGCATATTCCGGATCGATCTCGAGGGCGGTTTCGATCAGCTCCAATGTGCGGGCGGTTCGGCCTTTCGGCTCGCGCGCGCCGACTTCCCAATAGTCCCAAGGCTGAGTGTCCATATTGGCTTCCGCGGCGAGGGAGAGGATGAGTTTGTCTTCTGGAAAAGCCTTGGCGACGGCGTCCATGGCGTCGGCGAAAGCGCTCGCATTCTCGACGACTTCCGCGCCGTCTTTGACGCTGTAGCGCGTGCTTAAGGCTTCGATCAGCTGGGTCTCGCGTGGGTTGGCGCCGTCGAGCAATGCTTTTGCTTTGCCGCTGGCGACCAGACCTGCTGCGCCGCGGGCCGGGTCATACGGGATGTTGATATTGCTGCCAAAGGAAAGCCCTTCGCCCCAGAAACACATGGCGCAGCTTGGATCGCTCGCTTGCGCTTTGCGGAAGGAGGCGATGGCTTCGTCATGGTTGAAATTGTGCATATGCGCGAGGCCATGATCGAACCAGAGTTGGGCTTCGCGGCTGGCGGTTGAGATCGGATAATGGAAGTGATCGGTGACGGAAGCGGGGAGCCGGAATGGCGCGCTGTAATCAAATCCAGGATTGAGGCTCGCGGCCGTTTCGAGCGCGGAGGCTGAGACCTGAGACGTGCGCCCGCTGCACATGCTTTGCGACAAGGTCACAGGATCGATGAACGGCTTGTCTTCGGTTTCCGAGATCTCGGTGTCAGGCGTGTCTGATGAGACGCACGAAGCGAGGCCCAGAAGGCCCAATCCCAAAGCGACTGAACGACTGGTCTTGATTGTCATGATGTGTCCTCCCGGATGAGATACTACCACAGATTGCGTTTATGGTTAACCAAATCCTAATTCTGCGCGCGTGAAGTTTGCGTGACGGCAAAGGCCGGATTCGGGCAGACTGCACCAATCCTTTGCAATCTGAGCGGCGGCGATTAGACCCTCGCTACCAATCGAGATGAGGCGAAATGACATGCGCGATGGTGGGCGAATAGCGGCGGCGATTGATGTCCTGAGCGATGTCATCGGGCGCCATCAACCGGTCAAAGTTGCGGCGCGCGACTGGGGCAAGCGCGCGCGCTATGCGGGGTCGAAGGATAGAGCTTGGGTGTCGGGCCTGGTGCTCGACGCGCTGCGCAAACGAAACTCAATTGCGCACGCGATGGGCGATGACAGTCCGCGCGGATTGGTCCTTGGCGCGTTGAGCTTTGCTTGGGGCTGGGACATTCGCCGGATCGATGATGCGATGGATGAGCAACACGCGCCGAGCAAGCTGACTTTGCAAGAGCGTGAGCATTTGGTGATGGCGCCGGATGTCACCGCTGAGCCGCATATTGCCGGCGACTATCCGGATTGGCTCACCCCGCATGTGCAGCGCGCCTTTGGTGAGCTGGCGGCGGTCGAGGGCCAGGCCATGGCGGTGCGGGCCGATGTCGACTTGCGGGTCAACACGCTGAAAGTGGACGCTGAAAAGGCCGGTGGACCGCTGCGCAGCGCCAAAGCAGAGCCATCGCGCTTACTCAATAACGCTTACCATATTCCGGCCCGCGACCCGTCTCAACGCGAGGCCAGTTTGGACAATATTCCGGCCTACTCGAAAGGCTGGGTCGAAGTGCAAGACGCTGGGTCTCAGATCGCGGCGGCTGCGGCGAACGTTCAGGCGGGCGAACAAGTCTTGGACTATTGCGCCGGTGGCGGCGGCAAGACGCTGGCGCTGGCGGCGGCGATGGAGGGCAAGGGGCAGGTCTTTGCTTATGATATTGATGGCCGCCGCTTAAGCGCGATTATTCCGCGCTTGAAACGCTCAGGCGCGCACAATGTGCAACTCTTGCATCCGAATGAGCCAGACGCCTTAGAAGCCCTAAGAGGCCAGATGGATTGCGTTTTTGTCGACGCACCGTGCACGGGCACTGGCACCTGGCGACGTCGCCCAGACACCAAATGGCGGGTAAAGCCAAAATCGCTCGAAACGCGGATCGGCCAGCAGGATGAGGTGCTGAGCAAAGCGGCTGACTATGTGAAACTTGGCGGGCGTTTACTCTATGCGACCTGTTCCTTCCTGGTCGAGGAAGACGAAGACCGGGTCGATGCCTTTCTCGCCGGGCGTCCGGAGTGGCGTCAGGAAGACGCGGTCGCGCAGGCGGCGGCGAGCGGATTGCTCACAGAGGAAGGCCTCGCGGTGATCAAAGCGGGGCAGGGGCCATCGGGCAGCGTCCGTCTGACGCCGCGCAGCGCTGGGACAGACGGCTTTTTCTTTGCGGTTTTGCGGCGGCAAGGTTAATTCAGTCGATCCAAATCGCGGGTCTGGTTTTGTCTGACCTTCACCTCATTCTGGCAGAGTGACCTCGGAATCGGGGACTCATTGATGGCAGTAAAATCTGAAAATGGCGTCACAACGCTTTCGCCGAGCCCAATACGCTGGCTCCTAAGCGGGCTTTGCTTTTTTCTGATCCCAGGTTTTGGGCCATTCGCGATTATTGCGCTGATCTACTTGCTCCTCAATTCGGGCTTCTTTCAGCAATTGAAATTGACGCCGCACGGCTTGATCCACAGCCGATGGACGTCGAAGAAACACTATGCCTGGACAGACATTAGCGATTTTCGCGTCCAAAAAATCCGAACCGGCATCATTTCGTCCTCCAGCATGGTGACCTTTACGCACAAAATGTCCGATGAGAGCCTGCTCGGAAAAACCGCTAAATTCTTATCCGGTGGAACGCATTCAGTCCCGAGCTTTGGAATGAAACCCGCGCAACTCATTCTTTTGATGCAAGCCTATCAGCTGGGGCATGTGCCGTCCGATACGGTGACCAAAAAGACGGACCCAATCAGCGCCGCCTTACCGATCGCAGCGTCGCTCTTGGCGGGGGCGGACGATCAGGCAAAGCCTGCGCGCCGACCCGAACGGCCTCAACCGGCGCCGCGTCCGCGGGCACCAGAGCCAGTGATGCGCACAAAACCGACCCTGACTGTGAAACCGAAAGTCTCGAAGGCTCGAAAAGTCAGCAGCACACCCCTCGTACAAGAGGGCGGGGGCCTGTTTGGGCGGCGTCGGTCAGATTCTCCGTTTCGGTCCTGATGCGGCTGGTTGAGACCTAAGCGGGACTCAGCTAAAGGGCCGCATGGCTGAACACATTCACGAACGTGCGCTGATCATCGACTTTGGCAGTCAGGTGACTCAATTGATCGCTCGGCGCCTGCGAGAAAGCGGCGTCTATTGCGAAATCCACCCGTTTAACAAGGTGGATGAGGGCTTTCTCAAAGTCTATGACCCGAAAGCGGTGATCCTGTCCGGCGGTCCGGCGAGCGTGACCTGGGAGCAAAGCCCCCGCGTGCCGGATGAAGTGTTCGAGCTTGGCGTGCCCATCCTTGGCATATGCTATGGCCAACAAGTGATGATGGAGCAGTTGGGCGGCCGCGTCGAAAGCGGCACCAGCCGTGAATTTGGCCGCGCGTTCATCGAGAAAGTCGGCGAGGATGCTTTGCTCGAAGGCTTGTTTGAAAACGGCGCGGAAGAGCAAGTCTGGATGAGCCATGGTGACCATGTCGCTGAAATGGCGCCAGGCTTTAAAGTGATTGCGAAATCGCCGGGCGCGCCGGTCGCTGCGATCGTCGATGAAGACCGTAATTTCTACGCCACGCAATTCCATGTCGAGGTTGTTCACACCACGCATGGCGCGCAAATCTTACGCAACTTCACGCATCGCATTGCCGGTCTCAAAGGCGATTGGACGATGGCGGCTTATCGCGAGGAAGCGATTGCTAAAATCCGCGCGCAAGTGGGATCTGGGCGGGTGATTTGCGGCCTCTCGGGCGGGGTCGATAGTTCGGTGGCGGCGGTGCTGATCCATGAAGCGATTGGCAGCCAATTGACCTGCGTCTATGTCGATCACGGCCTGATGCGTTTGAACGAAAGCGAGCAGGTGGTGAGCCTGTTCCGCGAGCACTACAATATCCCGCTCGTCCATGTAGATGCGTCCGAGCTTTTCCTCGGCGAGCTGGCAGGGGTCAGCGACCCTGAGGTTAAGCGCAAGACCATCGGCAAACTGTTCATCGATGTGTTCGAGGAAGAAGCGAAGAAGATTGGCGGTGCGGACTTCCTCGCCCAAGGCACGCTATATCCGGATGTGATCGAGAGCGTCAGCGCGATTGGCGGCCCATCTGTGACGATCAAAAGCCACCACAATGTAGGCGGCCTGCCAGAGCGGATGAACATGCAATTGGTCGAGCCGCTGCGCGATCTGTTCAAAGACGAAGTTCGCGCGCTCGGACGCGAATTGGGGCTGCCAGAGGCGTTCATTGGCCGCCATCCCTTCCCGGGGCCGGGCCTCGCGATCCGTATTCCTGGCGAGATCACCCGCGAGAAAGCCGACACGCTGCGCAAAGCCGATGCGATTTATTTGGAAGAGCTGCACAAGGCGGATCTCTATAATGAGATCTGGCAGGCTTTCGCGGTTCTGTTGCCGGTTAACACGGTCGGCGTTATGGGCGATGAACGGACGTATGAAAGCGTCTTGGCCCTGCGTGCGGTGACGTCGACGGATGGCATGACGGCAGATTATTATCCGTTTGAGCATGACTTCTTGGGGCGCGTCGCAACGCGGATCATCAATGAGGTGAAAGGCGTCAATCGCGTGGTTTATGATGTTACGTCGAAACCGCCGGGGACGATTGAGTGGGAATAATTGGCGACCGGCGCGGCCAATAAGCGACCAAAACTGCTCGCCTAGCGCACAGCAAGGCCACTCAATACTCACGCCTGAATAGAATGCGGTTTCTTTTCTGGGGTCAGTCTGCATAAACACCATATGCGGGTGGACGAGCGATATTTGCGTTACGCAATAGCGTTGCTTTTTGTGCTGGCTGGCTTTTGGGCCATGCTTGTGCGCGGAAACGCGTGGCCGTTTGCCATGGAAGACCTCAGGCTTGCGCCTCATGAGAGTTTGATCGCAGAATCACAGATGGAAGTAGCCCTCGAACAAGAGGTGCTAAATGGCGAGGTCATTGCTGGGCTCGCACGAACCATCTTATCGCATGAACCGCTGGCCGTGTATCCGTTTGAAGGATTGCTTTCGGCGGAAGTAGATCGAGAAAGATTGGTCCCAGGCAGCATGGATGTCGCCGCTGCTGACACCTACGCAGAGGCCACCCTTGATCGAGACGGGCGCAACCTGACCGCACGTTTTTATCTGTTGGATAAGGCGATTATTGCGGGGGATTGGGACGATGCGCTTGAGCAATTTGGCGGAGCATTTGAGCTTTGGCCTGAGGAGCGTGACGAACTGCTGTTCGGTTTGGAGCAGATGTTGGTCGAACCCGGCATGGTCGATGCGCTCATCAGGGCGTCAGACCGACGGGTCGACTGGATCCCAGGCTTTTTGCGGCAAATACCCATTGAGACGCTCGAGCCGGATCAGATTGAGCGTTTGTATCGCCCTCAGCCCGAAGCGCATGAACAATTATTGGTGCAGTTGACGCGCGCTGGTGAGTTAGAACAGGCCTACCTGTTTTGGCGCAGCTTGCAGCCTGAGGAAGCGGCTAAGTTTAAGCGCGGAGTGACAGATCCCAGCTTTGAAGGATCGCCCCTTCTGCCCCCGTTCAATTGGCAGCTAGACTCTGAGTTCGCTGAATTTATGCCCACGCAAGCGGCACTGCAGATCTTTTATCGGGGCAGGGGGCGGGCGGTTTTTGCATCGCAAATCATGCGTCTAACTCCTGGACACTATCTCTTTCGGATGACACTGGATTCGGTTCCAGATGACACGGGCGGCGACTTTGTTTGGCAAATTGTCTGTATGACGAGCGATGAGTTCCCGCTGGAAATTTCGATCTTTGATTATGCCGCGATAGAAGAAGATGATGCCGTTGCTTTCGAGATTTCGGACGCGTGTGCCTACCAAGAATTGTCTATGCGAGGGTATCCGGGGCAGTTCACACGAAATGCGACTTTGCAGATCAACGACATAGAGATCATCGCCATGGAGGAAACGCGATGAGCGAGACTCGACGTCGACGGCGCCGCCGCGGTTCATCTTACAAGAGGCTATTGAGTCTGTTTGGCGAAGTGAAAGTCCTGCCGCAATTAAAGGCGACAATACTGCCAGGCTTGTTCATCTTGTTTTGCGTCTTCGGAGGGGCGAGCGGAGAGAGTTACAATGTGCATGCGTTGCTCTTAATGTTGTGTGGCGTGATTTGCGCAATTGCGACCCTCAACTTGCGTTGGGAACAGGTCACGACACCCGCGAAGTGGTCAATTGGGTTCCTGCTGGGTTACACACTTCTGGGGATGTTTCACGTAATCGAGTTGCCCATTGGGGTGTGGAATTTGTTCGGCGGTCGGGAGATCATCGAGCAGGGCTGGGAGCTGCTAGAGTTACAGCCTTCATTCGAGACGCTCAGCGTCGCGCCGACGCGCACTTTTAACGCGCTTGTCTATGTTTTAGTTCCGTTCGCGGCGCTGCTACTGCTGTTGCGTCTGGGATGGCGAACGGTTGTGGCTTTCCTGCCATGGACGATTGTCGGCCTAGGAGCCTTCGGCGCCTTTTTGGGGCTGGCCCAGGTCTTGATGCCAGAAGATGCTGGCCTGTACATCTATCAAAATACCAATGTAGGACTGCCTGTGGGCCTGTTTGCTAACGTCAATCACCAGGCCAGTTTTTTGCTGATGAGCTTAGCCTTTTCCGCGGTTTTGATCGGCGATTTACGATCGCGCGAAAAGACCAGCGATATCGATATGGCGAAACGCATTTTGATTGGTTTGTGCACAGTGCTGCAGCTTCTCGGCGTCCTCACAGCAGGATCTGTCGCTGGGTATCTTTTGCTCTTGCCAACGCTCGCAATGATGTTCCTGATTGTCCAAAGTCAGCGGCGAGAGTTTAAGATCATTCGCTTGGCGATCCCGGCCATGATCATCATTCCGATGATCATGTTGGTGGCGTACAGTCCGCAACTCTCGAATCTTGGTGTAACGTCGATTGAGAATGATGGTCCGACTTCGCGCGTTGGGATTTTCGAAATCAGCTTGTCCGTCTTGCGTGAGCATATTTGGCTGGGAGGCGGATTAGGCTCATTTGAACCTCTGTTTAAGGCTTATGAAGATCCCGAAACGGTTGGCCTGGTCTTCGCCAATCATGCGCACAATGAGTATTTGCAATGGGCCATCGAAACCGGGCTGATTGGGATGGCTTTGCTGATGGTGTTTCTTGGCTGGTTGATGCGACAGCTCTTCAGTGTTTGGCGCGCCAGTGGGGATCGAACCGTACGAATGCGGCGCGCAGCGGCGGCAGCAATATCCGTCGTTTTGCTTCATAGCGTTGTGGATTATCCGCTGCGCAGTCCGTCGATTCTATTCTTCGCGAGTGTTTGTGTCGTTTTGCTGATTCTTCCTCAGCGGCGACCAGGGAGTGCGGACGCAACTCGCCGTCCAGAGAAGGCGTTAACCCTATAAATGAACCGCAAACGCAAGCGATCTGCGGTCACTCAAGCGCAAATTTTGCGCAAAATCGAGCGAAGAACCCAAATATTTAAGGATTTCTAGTCGATAAACGCCCATGGCCATTGCCAAACCGCGAAAAATGAGCGACTGAGACGGGCAAGGTGTTCCAAAGAATTTGGATGGGGATTTACCATGTTCCGTTTAGTCTGTTTGCTATTTTTGTCTTTCGCAATGATTGGCAGCGCTGCGGCTGCACCAGACACCGCTGCGACTTCTTCTAGCTCGAGCGTATCTTTAAGCACGCCCAATATGTCCACGGTACCGAACATGACGTCGACGTATGGGTCGAGTCACCACAAATCGGTTAGCTATAAGTTTAGCCATAAATACGGTGGCCACGGATGGCACAAACCACCGAAATACAAAGTCGTTTATCGGACTTGTAAGAAGTGGAAAAAGAACAAATGGTGGTGGGGTTACAATAAGCGCGGCAAACTGGTGAAATACGTTTGCAAGCCGCATTATCCTGCATCCTGCTAAGGCGGACTTTTGTATTCCAAAATTTGATATGGGGATGGTCGGAGCAATCCTGATTCTCGTTGACGAGGATTGCCGGAGGTGGACATTTCACCTGCGCCATCTCGTCTAATCGGCATGTTTTCCCCAACAAAAACAAACCCCAACTCTTAATGACACAAAATTAAGGCCCGCTCGCGCGTGGGGCGAGTATCGTCTTAGGAGGATGTTAAGGCCCTGCACCGATTTTCAGTAGAGTTAATTTTAGGGCCGAGTTTGTTAATGGGATTGGGCAAAATGAGCAGGAAATCGGTGCGCTGGGGCGCAGACATTGGCTATCAATCATCGATCAAAGTCTTCAAAGGCAAAGAATCGCTGCGCAAGCACGGGCTAAAGGGGAAACTCGCCCAAGGCGATCTCGACATTAGTCGGTCGCGGACGCGAAAGATTGCGCAGGAAGACGCGGCTGATGCTGTGCCGGCCTCTGAGGCGATCACGGAAGATCAGTGGAGCGAGCGTGAGCAAGAAATTGCTGAACGCGCCCGCGGCGTGCGCCGTGGTCTCGAAACTTGGATGAGCGGGACGATGGCGAGCGTTCGAAATTTTATCCAGGATTGCACGCCAGCGGATATTCACCCTGAGCATCTTCGCGAAGTGATCAAAGCTGAAGAGAATGAGTTCCGGCATTATGAGGTCGACGATGCGGAAACCGCGCGTGATCATCATGACGCGACTGTGGTCGAACTTCAGCACTTCAAAGCTGAGCATGGCGATCGCATTGGCAAACGCACCCCGGACATCAAAAAGAATGTTGAGCAAACGCTCGCCATTTTGATGCTGATCATGATTGTCGAAGGTTGTTTCAACGCGCTGCTGTTTAAAGACGCGCAATCATCTGGCCTGCTCGGTGGCATGATGGTGGCATTCGGCATCAGTGCGGTGAACGTGATGATTGGCGTGCTCGCGGGCTTCTTTGGGTTCCGCTATCTCAACCATCCAGATCGCGGCTTTAAGATTATGGGCGGCGTGATTGCAGGGGTGCTGGTCTTGTCCGGTATTCTGCTAAATTTCTTCATCGCGCACTTCCGGGACGCGGTCGAAGTGGCGCTGCATGCGGCGCAAGAGGCTGGCTCGCTGGCCGGGTTCTCAATGTTTGATATTGCGCCTGGGACCGTCATCGGGGGCATGTTCCCGAATATTTTCGCGCTCAATTCGCTGGTTGCGATTGCGCTCTTGTTGATCGGTCTGACCATTTTTGGCGTTGCGGTATATGAAGGCTATGACCGCATTTCTGACCGCTATCCGGGCTATGGCCGTGTTTGGCGCAAAGAGCGTCTCGCTTATGAGCAGCGCCAAGCCGTACGGAACGGGGTGCGGGATGATCTGTCTGATTATTTCACCCGCTGCCGGTTCTGGTTTGAAACGCAGCACAAGCGTCACACCGCCGCGAAGCGGGAGATTGAGAAGTCTCTGAATGAACTCGAAGCGCACCGTGATCGCGCGGTTGGGATTGCAGCCAAAGCGGCGGATCAAGAGCGCTCGCTGAAGATCGCTTATCGCCAAGCGCATCGCCGCGCGCGCAACAAGTTCCGCGACAAGCTCGGTGAGCAGGCTGAAATCCCAGCCTATTTCGATGAGATCGTGACGCCGAACCTACCTGGCTTTGATCTCGGCAAAGAGCGCGAACAGGCGAATGAAGCGATCAAACGCATCGAGCAAAACCTAACAGCTCTTAATTTGACACGCGAATGGCTCGAAACTCATATTCAGGGGGTCCAGAAGGGACTTTCATCGATCCAGAAGCAAGTGAACAAGGAAGTGGCGAAAGCGCGGGATGCCAGAATGGCCCGTGAGAATCAGAGTGATGCCCGTTCCGCTTGAAAAGACAATCCGGAGGTAAATGATGCCCCGAGCTAGAGAAAAAGGCCCCTGGTTTTGGCGCAGCGCGATCGGCGTGATGCTGCTGAGCGTGGTGGGTCTGTTCTCGGTCGCTGCGTTCAACGCCGCGCCCGCCCTCGATCCTGAAACCGAATGCCGTATGGATCGAAACGATCCAGCCCATACGGTTCTGCTGATTGATCAGTCCGATCCATTTTCGGCGAACGATCTCGCTTGGGTGGATGAGCTAATTGACGCTGAAGCGCGGTCTTTGCCGCGGTTTGGACGCCTGACGGTGATCTTGCCGAATAGTGCGCAGCCCTTTGATCCGAGAACGCTCTATGCGCATTGCTCACCCGGCAGTGTCGATGATGCCAACCCGATCCTGCAAAACCCGCGGATGATCGACGATACCTGGCGCGAGCATTTCTATAAGCCGCTCTCAGAGACCGTCGGTGATACGCTTCAGACGACCAGCCAGCCAAGTTCGCCGCTCTTCGAGGCCCTCTATGCGGTCGGGGACCGCGCGGACTTCCAGACCAATCGCAAGAATCGGCGTTTGGTCATCGTGTCGGACTTGATGCAGCACTCGGATGGCTTTTCCTTCTATCGCAATGGCGCCGATCTCGCCGCCTATGGTGAGACGTCGATCGCGAGCCAGACCCCGCGCTTTGAGGGTGTCGACGTGGTCGCGCGCATCGTGCCGCGGCAAGAATATGATTTGCCGATCAGTGAGCTGAAAGCCTTCTGGCGGAGCTATTTCGATAAGACGGGCGCGAGCTTCGGCTCGACGAATTAGAGCCGACTGATGGCGCTCACCGGCGCGTCGAGCAAGAACAGATCTCCAAACCGTTGCACCTGTCCTGTGATCGAAACGGGATCAGCGACATAGGGGAGGAGGTCTTTATTGTGACCATAGCCGCCCGCGGTCATGATCATCAGCGCTTTTTGGTCCTTTCGGTCCTTGACGTAGAAGGCCGGGGGAATGCCGCCGCGAATGCACAAGCTGGCGCAGGATTTATGCACCTTGCCCTCTGATGGGCGCATCGCGCCGAACCAGCATTTGCTGTCCAGGATCTCGCCATTGAAGGTCGCCTCGAACATGGGTTCGGGCGTTGGGAAAGCGAGATCGCCGATCTCACCATCCGTGTCTTCGCGGATCCAGTCTAAGCCATCAATCACGGCGATCATGGCATGCTGTCCGCGTTGGATCAGCGAGCCTTTGACCACGACCGGTTTGCCTGCCAAAGCGCCAATCTTGGCACTGACGCCGCATTTGCCTTGGCAGCCGAGCAAAGCCGTGCGCGGGGTGCCGTCCAGGTCGAGTGTGCGGAGCATGCCATAGGGCTCTGCGGTCGCGATGCCGCGCCAGTCTTTGACCTCGCCCATGGCCCAATCCCCGGGGCCGACCGGTCGCTGCAGGGTGGCGACACCGGCCGCGATCGCTGAGGTGCCGGCCAGGAGGCCCAAACCCGCGCCAAAGAAAAAGCGGCGGTCGACTTTTGGCGTCTCAGCCCAGCCGATGAAGAAATCGTCTTTGCTCATGACGGAGCTCCAATCTGACTAGGCGTTTGCGGTGTGCCGGGGGCGTTGGGATCAGGGTTCACATAGACCACGCCGTCGACAATCCGGGTCGCATAGGTGGCAATCTTTTCGGTAAAGGGCGGCGGCGATTGGCCGTCTTCCATCCGGTATTGGAAACCATGCCAGGGGCAGGTGATGCAGCCATCGACAATCTTGCCTTCGCCGAGCGGGCCACCTTGGTGGCGGCAGACATTCGAGACCGCTGAGATTTTGTCGCCATCGCGGAACACCGCAATCGCTTCGCCTTCAGTTGGTCGGACGATTCTAGCACGGGCATCTTCCATCTCGGACACGGCCGCGACTTTTAGCCAGCCATCTGTTTCGGCTTTATCTCTGCCGCGCAAAGTGGCGAGGCCGGTGCCGAGATGCAAAGCGACGACTATGGTTGCGCCCGCTGCCAGCAAGGCGACGTAGGCTGGGCTTTTCTCAAACTGGATGGCCCCGAGCGCGACATGCGCGAGCAGCAAAGCATACGCGACATAGACGCCCATATGCAGCGTCTTCCAGACTCCTGGGCCAAGATTGGCGTTCCAGAAATCATGGCTGGTCGCCGCCATCAGGAACATGATGAGTAGGGCGCCAAAACCGAGCACTTCGAATGGGAAGCCGGAGGGGCTTTCATATCGGGGGTTGGAGATAAAGAGTGAGACCAGTGGGTTGGTCTCGGAGAACCCATGATACCACATCATCACCAATGCGGCGTGCACTAGCGCAATCAAGAACGTCGTCACACCAAGATGACGCCGATTGTAGAGGAAGGGCTTGAACCGATCCGTCATCCGCGCGAGCGGGCCGATGCACAAAATGAAAGTGATGAGCAAGAAGGCGAGGGTGCCGGTCGCCCGCATCACCGCCTGGACAGGGTGAATGCTTTCGCCCGGCGGTTGATTGATCTCGCCAATGACGACGAAGCCGACAAGATACACCACGATGCCGATGAGCATCCAGAGATCAAAGCGCTTCTTAAATGGCGTCCACTGCACGGCTTTATAATCGTGAGACATTAATTGGCCTCCTCAATGAGAGCCTCTGGCAGCGCGTCATTCACCGGCGCGGCAGGTCGGCTCAAGACAGCGAGCACGATGGTCGCAAACATGACTGGGCCGAGGATTAGCCAAAGCAAGAGATGAGACTTTCTATGGGCGCGTTTCATGAGATTGGCGGCTCCTTCTGCGCGAACAGTTTCACCAACATGAGCGGCCATAGCCCGATAATCCCAGGCAGGATCAGCAGGCGCACGCGAAACGGCAGGCCTTTGCCTTTAGCGGCAGGATCAATCCGTCCCGCGCCGCCAAACATGTAGATCAGCCCGACCAGAAACCCGACGGCGAAATAAACGCCGATCGCTGTGACGATCAGATTGGCGGCGGCTTCACTCATCGCCCAACTCCGGCATAAGCCACGCCTGACAAGTCCGCCATTTCGCGGCTGAACGTGGTCAGGTCATCTTGGTTGAAGTCGCTAAGGCTGTGATGTCCGCAGGCACGAGCCATGACTTTCATCAGATCCGTGGACGCATCGAAGAAATTCTTCAGTCTCTGCGCCGATTTCTCGATCACCAGACGGGAGACCAGATGCGGTTTCTGCGTCGCGATCCCGACCGGGCAATTATTGGTGTGGCAGGCGCGCATGGCGATACAGCCAATCGCCTGCATGGCCGCGTTCGAGACCGCGATTGCGTCCGCGCCGAGCGCCATGGCTTTGACGAAATCGCCTGGCTTGCGCAGGCCGCCTGTGATGATCAATGAGACGTCGCTGCGCCCTGAAGCATCGAGATGTTTGCGGGCGCGGGCGAGCGCTGGGATGGTCGGGACGGAGATATTGTCCCGGAAGATGATCGGGGCCGCGCCTGTGCCACCGCCTCGGCCATCGAGAATGATGTAATCGACGCCGACGAGCAAAGCAGCATCGATGTCTTTCTCAATGTGCTGCGCGGAGAGTTTATAGCCAATCGGGATGCCGCCGGTTCGATCGCGGACTTCATCCGCAAAGTCTTTGACTTGCAAGCAATCGGTCCAATCCGGGAAGCGCGGTGGTGAGATCGCGGCTTCGCCTTCTTTCAGACCGCGCACTTCAGCGATTTTGCCTTTGACCTTGTTTCCAGGCAGGTGACCGCCGGTGCCGGTCTTGGCGCCTTGGCCGCCTTTGAAGTGGAAGGCCTGGACTTTTTCGAGCTTGTCCCAGGAAAAGCCGAAGCGGCCAGAGGCGAGTTCGTAGAAATAGCGCGAGCAGGCTTCTTGCTCTTCCGGCAACATGCCGCCTTCGCCGGAACAGATGCCGGTTCCAGCCAGCTCCGCGCCGCGGGCGAGGGAGACTTTCGCGGGCTCGGACAAGGCGCCGAAACTCATGTCTGAGACAAAGAGCGGGATGTCCAGTTCGAGGGGTTTTTGCGCATTGGGTCCGATCACGACTTTCGTGTCGACGGGTTCGTCATCGAGCAGCGGCATCTTGTGCAGCTGCGCGGTTATCATCTGAATGTCGTCCCATTTGGGCAAGTCATCGCGCGGGACGCCCATAGAATCGGTGATGCCATGATGGCCGACCTTGCTGAGGCCATCGCGGGCATATTGTTGGATCAGACTATTGGTCGGCTCAGGATGTGGCGCATGGCTCGGATCTTGGTAAAGGCCGAGATACTCATCGCGCTGATAGGGCTGCGGGTTGGCATGGCCCCAGGCATTGATCTCGTCAGCATCGACGAGCACCTCGCCATTCTCGATCCAGGCTTGGAACTTGGGCAGCGCTTCGGAATTCTCATATTCAGAGACCCCGCTATCGAGCCGGTAATCCCAATTGTGAACGCCGCAGATCAGATTGTCATTCTGATCGACATGGCCATCAGACATTAAAGCGCCGCGGTGAAGACAGCGGCCATAAAAGACAGATACGGTCTCATCAAAGCGGACGACGACGAGGTCGACCTCGCCGATAATTGCATATTCGGGCTGACGATCTTTTAGTTCATCCCATTTGGCGATGGCCGTTTTCTTCATTGGAGTTTTCCCCTCTCATTCGTTTCGCCAGGCCTCTATCGGGTGAAGCTATGACAGGCTAATCACAAGACCCCAAAAAAATTGTGATCGACGTTTTATATGCCTAACATAAATTTTTCCGATAGGTCAGCGACACGCAAGCGAGGGGTACACGAATGTCTACGAACACAACCACACTAATCTGGCACAAAGTCGCCGAACCGGGTGAAGTCGCCGAAGGGCGCGTGAAGTCGGCCACAGCGGGAACGCAATCGGTCGCACTGGTTCACTTTAAAGGCCAGTATGCGGCCATGGATAATAAGTGTCCGCACCAAGGCGGACCGCTCGGCGAGGGCTCAATCGAAGAAGGAATCAATGACGAGTGCTGGCTCCGTTGTCCTTGGCATGGCTGGGACTTTGATCCCCTGACCGGTAAGCCGCCGGGCGGGCATGAAGATACCGGCCAGGAAATGTTCGATGTCGATATCCGCGATGATGGTGTTTATGTTGGCGTCCCGGCTTTGCCGCCGCGCGAACGGACAATTGCTGATGTCATGGCCGAAACGATGACCAATTGGGGCGTGACCAGTGTGTTCGGCATGGTCGGGCATTCGAATCTCGGCCTGGCGGATGCGCTGCGGACGCAGGAAGCTGAAGGCAAACTCAAATATTATGGCATTCGCCACGAAGGCGGCGCCGCATTTGCGATCTCCGGATACGGTAAGCTGACCGGCAAACCCGCTGCGGCGCTCACCATTGCGGGGCCGGGCGCGACCAATCTGCTGACCGGACTATGGGACGCGAAAGTCGATGGCGCGCCCGCTCTAGCGCTGACCGGACAGGTACAGGACCAAGTCGTTGGCGTGCATGCCTTCCAGGACATCGATCTCGAAGCGGCGTTTGAGGCGGTCGCGGAATTTTCCGAAACGGTGCACCTGACCTCAGATCATGCGCTGCTGATGACGCAGGCGATCAAGACATCGATCCTGAAGCGCGGCGTCGGCCATCTGGTCTTCCCGGATAATGTCCAGCCGCGCCCCGCCGCCGAAGGCGCGAAAGCCTATGGTCCGGCGGGGCGTATGGCCGACCTCGCTGTCGCACCGCCGCCGTCCGCCGTGGATGAGGCGATGACGCTGCTCAAAGGCGCGAAGCGGCCGATGATCATTGTCGGCTATGGCGCGCTAGAGGGCATGGACCAGGTTACCGCGCTCGCCGAACAGCTCGGCGCACCGATGGCGACGACCTTTAAAGCGAAGGGCCAGATTGGCGATGATCACCCGCTCGCCGCTGGCGTCATGGGCCGGTCAGGCACGCCGATTGCCAGCTGGTTCATGAATGAAGCGGATTTGCTGATCGTGTTCGGTTCCAGCTTCTCAGACCATACCGGCATTTACGAAGGCGCGCCGACCATTCAGGTGGACACCGATCCTATGCGTCTGGCCAAGCGTCATCCTGTGACCGTGCCGGTGCTGGGCGATGTCGGCGTTACGGCAGACCTGTTCCGTGCGGCGTTGAAAGACAGCGGCGCCGCCGCAATGGATGCACGTGGGGAAGTTGCTGAGCGCTGGAAGCTCTGGCGCGCTGAGAAAGACAGCCGCGTCGGCGAAGATCGCGGCAACGGCGTCTCTGCGGCGGCTTTGTTTGAGGCGCTGACGCGCGCGGCGCCTGCGGATGCGATCCTGCCAGTGGATGTGGGCAATAACACCTACTCCTTCGGACGGTACTTTGAACCGACGGGGCAGCAGCGAGTCTTAATGTCGGGCTATCTTGGATCGATCGGGTTCTCTTTCCCAGCGGCGATGGGCGCGTGGGCGGCAACGCAGGAAGAGGGGCCGTATAAAGGGCGCAAAGTCATTTCGGTCTCTGGCGATGGCGGCTTCGGCCAATATGCGATGGAGTTCACCACCGCGGTCAAATACGGCATGAACATTACGCATGTCCTGATGAACAATTCCGAGCTCGGCAAAATCTCCAAAGAGCAAAAAGCCGCTGAGTTCGAAGTCTGGCAGACCAGCCTGGTCAATCCGAGCTTTGCGGGCTTTGCGAGATCGTGCGGCGGTATGGGCGAGCTCGTGAAAACACGGGAACAGTTGGACGAAGCCCTGGTCAAAGCCATCGCGCATGACGGCCCAAGTCTGGTCGAAGTGATCACGGATGCGGAGCTCTTGTGATGAGCGGTGAAGAGTCAGGCCATATCATGGAGGGCATGACCGGCGGCACGTCGCTGGAACACTTGCCCTTCGGCCTGGATGAACCCGTCGCGCATGCGCTGGAAGGCCTCGCGATCTGTATCGATTTGATTGGTGTGGCCCTGATCCTGTTCGGTTTCTTTGTGGCTTTGTTCCGGCTTCTCGCGGGGCTTCGGCACGGCATTGGGCTGACCAAGAATTTGAGCAATCTCAGCGCCGCGCGGACGATCCTCGGGACGTATATTCTAACTGGGCTCGAATTCATGATCGCGTCGGACATCATCCATACGGTGATCACGCGCGAGCTGACCGATCTGATCTTTGTCGGGCTATTGGTCCTGATCCGGACCGCGATTTCCTTCTTCCTCGGCCGCGAGATCCTGGAAATCCAGCATGAGCAGGATAAACAACACGCCTAAGGGCTAGTTGTGGAAGGTCGCGCTTTTGATCAAGGCGTAGACCGCGCGGCCTGGCGCGAGATCCAGGTCGTTGACCGCCTTGCGGGTGACGATGGCGAGCAGGCTTTGCGCGCCGACCGTCATTGAGACCGCCTGAAAGGCCGGACGTTTTGTTGGTTCGATCGCGGTTACCGTTGCAGCGAGCATGTTCTGAATACTGATTCCGGTCGGCGGTGTCAGCGCCAGGGAAACATCCCGCGCCGGAATTTTTAATCGAACCTCCGAGCCTTGCGCGAGATCAATATCTGCCGCCAGCCACATCACCGCGTCGCCGACCCGAACGGCGATCAAATCATCCTGCGCGGCGCTTTGATCAATCGTGCCGCGCAAGACGCTGGCTTGTTCGTACGGGTTGCGCCCGGCTTCTAGGCCGAACCGGCTCAGCACTTCATCTGTGTGGCCTTCGGCGATGACGCGGCCAGACTCAAGCATCATGACACGGTCCGCGATGCGGCTCACCTCATCGACATCATGGCTGACATAGAGGGTGGGCAGCGCGAAATCGGTCTTTAGCGTTTCGAGGAATGGCAGGAGTTCACCCTTGCGGGCGCCATCTAGCGCGGAAAGCGGCTCATCGAGGAGCAAAAGACGCGGGCGCGTCAAAAGCGTGCGCACGATCGCGACGCGCTGTCTTTCGCCGCCGGAGAGGGTGTGCACCTCGCGGTCGAGCAGGGGAGCGAGTGCCATGGCATCGATAATTTTGGTGCGCGGATATCCGGGCGCGTCGGCATCAGCGCGCTTTTCGGCATAATCCAAATTGCCGCGCACGGAGAGGTGCGGGAAAAGCTGCGCATCCTGGAACACGGTGCCGACGGCGCGGCGATGGGGCGGCACCCACGCTTTGGGTTGCGTGCTGGTCCAGACGTCGTCGCCGAAGGCAATCGCGCCGCGATCAGGGCGCAGGAATCCTGCGATCAGGTGGAGCAAGCTGGTCTTACCACTCCCACTGGGTCCGAACACAGCGGTCACGCCATCGAGTGGCACCTCTGTGTCGAGGGCCAGTGTAAAATCGTCCAAAGCGATCTCGGCAGTAAGGCTGAGCTTAGAGCCGGACATGGGCCGGGAACCGTTTGTTGAATAGGAAGACGCAGAACAGCGTCACGAATGAGATGACGAGGAGGATGAGTGACAGAGCGTGCGCGTCGGCATAATTCAGCGTCTCGACATTCTCGTAAATCTCGATCGACGCCACGCGGGTGCGATCCGGGATGTTGCCGCCAACCATTAGTACCACCCCGAATTCACCAAGTGTATGCGCGAAGGAGAGGACAATGGCGGTCACGAATCCGCGGACTGACATCGGCACGGCGACCGAGAAGAAGGCGTCAACTCGAGAGGCGCGGAGGCTGGCCGCGGTGCGCATGGCTTGCTGAACCGGGCCTTCAAACGCGCTCTGCAAAGGCTGGATCATAAAGGGGAAGGAATAGATCACCGACCCGATGACCAGCCCGGCAAAGGAGAAGCTGAGCGTGTCGCCGGTGGCCGCAAGCCAGAAGCCGCCAAATGGCGCGTTCGGACTCATAGCGATCAGGAGATAGAAGCCGAGAACGGTCGGCGGGAGAACCAGCGGCAAGGCGATCAGGGCCTCGATCACCGGCTTACCGCGCGACCGCGTCTGCGCCAGCCACCAGGCGAGCGGCGTGCCAATGATTAGCAGGACCAAGGTGGTCACAAAAGCGAGCCGTGCGGTGAGCCAGAGGGCGGAAAGATCAGGCATGCTCAGTCACTCTCATAACCGCTGCGCCGAATAATCTCGCGCGCGGGGGCGCTTTTCAAATAGGTCAGGAAGGCGCGCGCTGCGCCATTCTCCTCGCCGCGGCGGAGCAAGACGGCATCCTGCGCAATCGGCTCGTGCAATTGTGGCGGCACGAACCAGGCACTGCCTTCGGCATCTTCGGGAAGTGCCAGGACTTGCGCTGCGGAGACAAAACCGATTTGCGCATTGCCTGTGCTGACAAAGGCAAAGGTCTGCCCAACATTTTCGCCGAACACGAATTTCGGGCGCAGCTCTTCTACGAGCAGGATCCGCTCGAGCACTTGCAGCGCGGCAAGGCCATAAGGCGCAAGGTCCGGATTGGCGAGGGCGAGGCGGGTGATGTTGGGTTCGATCAATGTGTCAGCGGTCACGTCTGAATAGCTGGGGCTCCACAACGCCAGCATGCCAATGGCGTAGGTGAACCGAGACTCGGCGGCGGCGTGCCCTTCGGCGACCAGTCGGGCGGGACGCGCCTGATCCGCGGCGAGGAAGACATCATAAGGCGCGCCATTTATAATCTGAGCATAGAGCTTGCCGGTTGAGCCAGAGATCAGATCGAGTTTGTAGCCGCTGCGGGACTCGAAATCTGCTTCCAGCGTTTCCAAAGTCGTTTTGAAATTGGTCGCTACGGCAATTGTCGCGGAGTCTCTCTCTTCGGTCTGAGAGCAGCTCGTTAAGCTCAAAAGCCCGGCAAAAAAGCAAATGAAAAAGAACCGGTTGATCGGGTAACCTCTACACGTTCGTCTGGGGCAGAGTCCTATTACTGCGGCGCGGATCTGTCGATTCCTCAAAAAAAGAGCCGGTGCTTTTCAGCACCGGCTGGGGGAGTGAGTCGAGAGACGGTTTTGCCTATTCGGCCGGCACCATCTGAGGCCGTTTCTTGGCGGCGCGGCGGGCCGCTTTGATCTCCTGAGCGCGGGCTTCCTGCTCGTCGAGGCGCTCGAGATAGTTTGGATGTTCCGTGCCCATCCAGCGATCCCACCAGGTGAAATAGAAGCCGAAATTTCCGGTGCCGCGCTCATGGTGCATGTCATGATGGGTGACTGTGGTCAGCCAGCCGAGGACCGGCATCCGGGCCCAGCTGCGCGGGAAGACTTCATATCCGCTATGCGCCAAGGCGTTTTTGAAGATCATGACCGCGAGGACGATGTACAGCGCTAAGCTATGCGTCGGGATCAGGATCAGCGCGATCGGTACATACATATACTCGATGACGGCTTCGGCGGCGGCGAAATTATAGGCCGTGAACGGCGTCGGATTGTGTGAACGATGATGCTGCATATGGGTGCGCTTATAAAGCTTGGCCGTGTGCATCAGACGGTGCGTCCAGTAGAAATAGGCATCATGCAGAATGATCAGGAGCGGGATCGAAACCCAGAACCAGAGCATGCCATACTCAGCGAAATCATCATATTTCTGGAACAGGCCGATATCGGCCGCTTCAAAGATGAAAATGTCCATCGCCACAAAGACGCAAACTGTCTTGAACGAATGCTTCAATTCCATTTGAATCTGCTTCGCCCGGGGCGTGGGTTTGCGGATTTTGCGGGTTTCGATGAATTTGTGCAGGAAAATCCATAAGACAAAGAAGGTGACCAGCGTCCCCATCGCATAGCGGGTGGATTCAAACTGGATCCCGCCCAGAACGCGGGGGCCAAGATATTCGGTAAAGAACGGTAATACTTCCATTTTTTGTCTCCTCGACTTTCGATGAGGTCAGACAATCAAATTTCGACGCAGGCCTCTCCGCAGGCGCGAAAATGCGGCCACAATTTCAAAATTGAGGACAGTTTTTTAAGTTTGCACAGCTTCAGCGAGGGCTTCGGTGCGAAACGCGCTGGGGGTTGTGCCTTCTTCAGATTTAAACGCGCGATTGAACGTCGCGAGTGAAGCATACCCGACATCCATCGCGATGGTCAGGATCGGTGTGCGGGCCTGCTCAGGATCGGCCAAAGCGGCTTTCGCTTCCGCGAGCCGGTATTGGTTTAAGAAGGCCGCGAAATTGCGATATCCGAGGCCCTTATTGATGAGCGCGCGGAGCTGGTGCTCCGGCACGTTAAGCTTGGCCGCCAGGTCGCCAATACCGAGGCCTTGTTCGCGATAGAGGCGTTGATCTTCCATCGCCGCGACGAGACGTGTGTGCGTGGCATGGTCTTTCGGCGCGATCTCAGGCTCTGGCACCACGGTCGGCTGCACACTTTCGAACAAGAATTGTTCTGGCTGAAGGCGCAGGAACCAGTGCACGGCGAACAGCGTGATCGGGAAAATGATGAGCACACGGGCAATTTTGAACCATTCCGGGTCTGGCGCGGCGCCGGTGGCGAAGTATTGCGCTGTTTCGCCGCCGACGATCACCAGCGCGGCAACAGAGCCCGCAAGCATAAACCAAACGCGTGTGCGCCGCCGGCCCTCGACGAGGTCATCTCTGTAGTCTTTGATCGCGGTCCAAAAGAGATGCGCAAGCACGCCGAGTTGGATCCCGCGATTAACAACGACCAACCAAAACTCTGGGAGCGGTGTGTTGGTCATCAGCGCCGCTTGCAGCACACCCAATATTGCCACATGGCCAATGACCATCGCCCAATGAATGGGGCGGATTTTGAACCCATCAATCATCAAGGACAGTCCGAAAAGCCAGAGCATAGTGATGTTGACGGTGTGCAGCAGCCAGGCCGTTGCTTGCCAAGCAAAGGGGCGTTCCAATGCTGCCGGGAGCGTGTGCGCCAACATGCTCGCCAAGCTGATACACAACGCGGCGGCCAGTCGGCCTTGCAACAAATGCCGACTGTCTCGGAGCGATAATGCAGCGATCATCAATAGAATGGTGATGGTCGCGAACCGAAATGTGACATCCCACAAAAGCATGGCGCTAGTCCTGCCACCATTCGCTGAGACGTCAAGCGCAGCACTTGCCTCTAGCCAAGCCGATCGGTTCTGCATAACAGGTTGAAAAGTTTCAAATCGATCAAAAAGATACGCCCATGCGCTTGTCCAACTACTTCATTCCGGTCTCGAAAGACGTGCCCTCGGATGCGACCATTGCCAGCCACAAATTAATGCTGCGAACCGGCATGGTTCGACAAAATGGCGCCGGAATTTATTCCTGGCTGCCGCTCGGCTTTCGCGTGCTGAAGAAGATCGAGCAGATTGTCCGCGAAGAGATGGATCGCGCCGG
Organism: Pseudomonadota bacterium; assembly: GCA_038531195.1. Classification (GTDB taxonomy): domain Bacteria; phylum Pseudomonadota; class Alphaproteobacteria; order Caulobacterales; family Hyphomonadaceae; genus Henriciella. The sequence goes on along the minus strand of JBCBBY010000007.1, from coordinate 14,257 downwards.
CGCGATTGAACTCCTCATGCCGACGCTGCAGCAGGCCGATCTTTGGCGCGAATCTGGCCGCTATGATGATTATGGCGAAGAGATGCTCCGGATCACCGATCGCCATGATCGGGACATGCTGTATGGCCCGACCAATGAAGAGATGATCACCGACATCTTCCGGTCTTTCGTGAAGAGTTACAAAGCCTTGCCGATCAATCTCTATCACCAGCAATGGAAGTTCCGGGACGAGATCCGGCCGCGCTTCGGCATCATGCGTGGCCGCGAATTTTTGATGAAGGATGCTTACAGCTTCGACTTGTCCGAAGAGGCCGCGCGGATTTCGTATCAGAAAATGTTCGCGGCTTATCTCAATACCTTTGCGCGGATGGGGATTACCGCCATTCCGATGCAAGCAGATCCAGGGCCGATTGGCGGCGATCTTAGCCATGAATTCCTGATCTTGGCCGATAGCGGCGAGAGCGAGGTCTATTGCGATAAGTCTGTCCTCGATGTGCCGCCGCCCGGGGCCGACTTTGATTTTGACGATCTCTCCGCGCTCGAAACGGAGATGACCAAGCGCACGCAATTCTACGCAGCGACGGAAGAGAAGCATGATGAGGCCGCCTTCGCGGCTTTGCCTGCGGATCGCCAGGTCAAAGCGCGCGGCATTGAGGTCGGGCATATCTTCTATTTCGGCACCAAATATTCGGCGCCGATGAAAGCTGAGGTTCAGACCGCAGAGGGCGATCTGGTGACCATTCATGGCGGCTCTTACGGCATCGGCGTGTCGCGCTGTGTCGGCGCGATTATTGAGGCGAGCCATGACGAGAATGGCATTATCTGGCCTGATGAAGTGGCGCCGTTCGGGGCTGGGATCATCTCGATGAAGCCGGATGCCGAGGATGTCGCTGCGGTCGCGGATGAGGCCTATGCGAAACTCCTCGCGGCGGGGAAAGACCCGCTTTATGACGAGACGTCGGACCGCGCTGGACCGAAATTCGCGCGCATGGAACTGATTGGTCTGCCATGGCAGATCACGGTTGGGCCGCGCGGCGTGAAAAGCGGCACGGTTGAACTAAAGCGCCGGGCGACGGGGGAGAAAGAGGATCTTTCTCTGGAGTCGGCTTTGAATAAGGTTTGCGGATAATTGCAGTTCGGCACATCGACCTTCCCGTGTCATCCCGGAAAGCGCGTTAGCGCTTATCCGGGACCCAACTGCTGGACCGATCTAGACCCCGGATCGCTACGCGTCCGGGGTGACAAAAGGGAAAATTGCGAAAGCAAACCACCATCACGATTTGTCCATAATTCCCCAATAGGCGTCGAAGCATGAGCCGGGCTACCCCTTTTGGACAAGTTGAGCGCACGCTGGCATGGCGCTATCTGCGCGCGACGCGGGCGAATGGCGGGGTCTCTGTCGTTTCGATCGTATCCTTTATCGGCATCTTGCTCGCCGTGATGGCGCTGATTGTGATCATGTCCGTGATGAGCGGTTTCCGCACGACACTGCTCGACGCGATGCTGGGCGGACAGGGACATGTCTTCGTCTACACGCAAGACGAGCCGGCAGGGTCGATCGATGAGCTCTCACTGCGCATCGAGGCGCTGCCGGAAGTTGATCAAGCGATGCCCATCATTGAGCAGCAAGTGCTCGCCACAACGGACCGGCGACAAAGCGGCGCCATTGTTCGCGGCGTTCGCACCGAAGATCTCAACAACCTGCCATTCCTCGAGGGCGGCGCAGACACGGCCAAAGCGTTCGGGTTTGGCGAGGGTAAGAATGGCGGCGATGTGATCATGGTCGGCCGCTTTCTCGCGGCTGAGCTCGGGCTTTATCCGGGCGATAAGCTGACCCTCATCACGCCAAAAGGGTTTCAAGGTCCATTTGGCGGCAACCCTCGGCAGAAAACGTATACAGTGGGGCGCTTCTTTCAAACGGGCAGTGTCGAACTGGACCAGCTCTATATTTTGATGCCGATCGAACAGGCACAGCTCTTCTTCGGGCGTAAAGGGCTGTACGATAAAATTGACCTGCGTGTGCCGGATCCGATGAATACCGACCCGGCCGAACGCGCGGTGCAACAAGAGATCTCCTACAAATTCCCGACCCAAAGCTGGAAGGTCCAGAGAGAGGCTTATTTCGGGGCGCTCAATACGGAGCGGTCGATGATGATGATCATCATGCTGATCCTGATCATGATCACCTCGCTGAACATCATTACGGGCGTGGTGATGCTCGTGAAGAATAAAACGCGCGATATCGCCATTCTGCGAACAGTTGGGACCTCCCGCGGTTCGGTCATGCGGGTCTTCTTGATGATCGGCGCTCTGCTCGGCCTTACGGGCGCGCTGATCGGGGCCGTGCTCGGTGTGATTATCGTGATGAATATCGACGCGGTCGAGAGCGCCATTAGTTTTGTCATCCAGCGTGAGCTGTTCCCGCCGACTGTTTATGGGTTGGATGGGCTTCCAGCAGAACTCAATTGGGTGGAAGTCTCCATGGTCACGCTGTGGGCGATGGCGATGTCTATGCTGGTGACGATCTGGCCAGCTTGGGCCGCGGCGCGCCTCGATCCCGTTGAAGCGCTGAGGTTCGAGTGATGACGGCGGTTCTCGAGCTTCGCAATATTGTCCGCGAGTACAAGTCGGATGCGGGCATCCTGAAAGTGCTCGAAGGCGCCGATCTGGTGCTTAATCCGGGAGAGCTGGTGGGCCTGGTCGGGCCATCAGGCTCAGGTAAGTCGACGCTGTTGCACACCGCAGGCCTGCTGGAAAAACCAGAAGGCGGCCAAGTCTTCCTGGAAGGCCAAGACTGTATGGCGCTCAATGATGCTGGGCGGACCAAGCTAAGGCGCGAAAAGCTCGGCTTCGTTTATCAATTCCACCACTTGCTGCCGGAGTTTAATGCCCGCGATAATGTGGCCATGCCGCTCATGGTCGGCGGATTGGCGCGGCGTCGGGCGCGCGAGAAGGCGGATGCCTTGCTGGCTGAAATGGGCTTGTCAGAACGGCTAAAGCATCAACCTGGCCAGATGTCGGGCGGGGAGCAGCAGCGTGTCGCGATTGCGCGGGCTTTGGTCAACGACCCACGGCTTGTCATCGCCGATGAGCCAACCGGCAATCTTGATCCTGCGACGACAGAGCGGGTCTTTGAAAGCTTGATCCGTATGGCCCGCGGGGAGGGGGCGGCGGTTCTGGTCGCGACGCACAATATGGCGCTGACGCAACATATGGACCGCGTGCTGACGCTGCAGGATGGGAAACTCACAGCTTTTGGCGGATAGCCTAAAAGTTCCCCTTTTGTTCTTTTCTGTTTTCTGATACATGATACAACGCCGACGCGGGTCTGGTCTGGGGTTCTCAAGGAGAATCGGAGCAGTCTCCGCGAAGCGCTGGATCTGGCTCAGGAGTGTGCATTGGGACAATCGCCTTTCATCCACCTTGCGGTGCGAACCTCCTTCTCTTTGTTGGAGAGTATGATCACCACCAAAGGGCTCACCAAATGGTGTGTGGATCAGGCGATGCCAGCGGTCGCAGTGACCGACCGGAACAATCTATTTGGCGCTTTGGAATTGGCCGAGAGCCTCTCTGGCGCCGGGGTTCAGCCGATCATGGCGGTCTGCTTTGATGTGACCGATGGCGCGCATCAGGAGACGATCACCCGGCTGACGCTTTATGCGCAGAATACGGTTGGATATGAGCGGCTGATGGCGCTCTCCTCCTTTGCCTATTTGGACGCAGAGGACGGCGTGCCGCGCATCCATAAGCGTTATCTGGAAGAAAAGACCGATGGCTTGATCGCCCTGACCGGCGGCGCCGAAGGCGATGTGGCGCGGTTGCTTCTGCGCGGCAAAACCGATGAAGCAAAAGCGTCGCTCGAAACGTTGGCGGGGCAATTTCCAGGCCGGTGTTATGTCGAGATCACGCGGCACGGGACGGCAGAAGAATTGCAAACCGAGCCTGGCTTGCTGGCCTTGGCTTATGAACTCGATCTACCAATCGTAGCGACGCATGACGTCCGGTTCATGAAATCCGATGACGCTGAGGCGCATGACGCGATGATGTGCATCGCCAATGGCGCTTATCTCGGTCAGGAAGACCGGCCACAAGTCGCTGCGCAGCAATATCTAAAGACCGAGGCAGAGATGCGCGAGCTGTTCGCAGACTTGCCAGAGGCGATTGAAACCACGGCTGAAATTGCCAAACGCTGCGGCATCCGCGCGACCAAGCATAAGCCGATCTTGCCGAACTTTGGTGATGGCTCGCGCTCCGAGATTGATGAGTTGAAACTGCAAGCCAAAGAAGGCTTAGAAGCTCGCCTCGAAGCGGCGCCGCAACTCTATGCGACGCGCGAGGTCTATTTCGAGCGGCTCGATTATGAGCTCGGCATTATCGAGGGCATGGGCTTTCCGGGCTATTTCTTGATCGTTGCCGACTTTATCAAATGGGCGAAAGAGCAAGACATCCCGGTCGGGCCCGGGCGGGGGTCTGGTGCGGGCTCATTGGTCGCCTGGGTGCTGACCATTACCGACTTGGATCCGCTCCGTTTTGACTTGCTATTCGAACGCTTCCTGAACCCGGAACGGGTCTCGATGCCCGACTTTGATATCGACTTCTGCCAAGAACGTCGCGGCGAAGTCATCCGCTATGTGCGCGACAAATATGGCGCGGAATCGGTGGCGATGATTATCACGTTCGGTACCTTGCAAGCGAAAGCTGTGGTCCGCGATGTCGGCCGCGTCATGCAAATGCCGTATGGCCAGGTCGACCGGCTGGCCAAGCTGATCCCATTCAATCCGGCCAAGCCGCCCAAACTCTCTGAAGCCATCGATGATGAGCCTAAGTTTGATGAGGAGGTTAGCCGCGACCCGCGCGTGGGTGAGCTCCTGGATACGGCGCTGGCCCTTGAGGGCATGTACCGAAATGCCGGTACGCACGCCGCTGGGGTGGTGATCGGCGACCGGCCGCTGACCGAACTTGTGCCACTCTATAACGATCCGCGGGCAGACCTACCGGCGACCCAGTTCAATATGAAATGGGCGGAATCGGCGGGCCTGGTGAAGTTTGACTTCTTAGGTCTGAAAACCCTGACCGTGATTGACCGGGCGCTGAAATTCATTCGCCGGGATGGCGGCGATGTTGGGCCGGATTGGTTCAGCCTCGATGACCCGGAAACGTATAAGCTGATGGCGTCCGGCGAAACGCTGGGTGTGTTCCAGCTAGAAGGCCAGGGCATGCGCGATACGCTGCGGAAAGTTCGGCCCGGCAGCTTGGAAGACGTGATTGCGATCATTTCGCTCTATCGCCCAGGCCCGATGGACAATATTCCGGTCTATGTTGCGGGCAAGGAAGATCCAAACACGATCAAATACCAACACCCTGACCTCGAACCAATCTTGCAAGCGACCTATGGCGTCCCGGTCTATCAGGAGCAGGTGATGCGGATGGCGCAAGAAATCGCTGGCTATTCGCTCGGCGAAGCGGATTTGCTCCGCCGCGCCATGGGTAAGAAGAAGATTGAAGAAATGGTCGCCCAGCGCGAACGCTTCTTGAAAGGCGCGAAAGAGCTGAAAGCCATCGAGGCGCCGCTCGCCAATGACATTTTTGATACGATGGAAAAGTTTGCCGGTTATGGCTTCAACAAATCCCACGCTGCGGCCTATGCGCTGATTGGCTATCATACCGCATATCTGAAACGCCATTTCCCGGTTGCGTTCTTGGCCGCCTCGATGAGCCTCGACCTGCACAATACCGATAAGCTCGCGGCCTTCTTCCAAGAAGCCAAACGCCTGAAAATCCCAGTCGTGGCGCCGAATGTGAACGTCTCGACCGCCGACTTTGATGTCGATGGTGATAAAATCGTCTATGCGCTCGGCGCGCTGAAAGGTGTTGGGCCCGAAGCTATGGCGAACTTGGTCAAAGAGCGCACCGCCAATGGGCCGTTTGAATGCCTGCATGACATGGCCGAGCGGGTGGATCCGAAGGACATCAATAAGAAATGTTTCGAGCAGCTCTCGAAAGCCGGCGCATTTGACCTCATGGAACCCAATCGCGCGCGCGCCTTAATGTCGGCGCCCATTTTGGCGGCGACCTGCGCCTCCTCGGCAGAAGATCGTGCGGGCGGGCAGGGCGGTTTGTTTGGCGATGCGGAGCCAGCCATGCGCGCGGATCTGCCCAAAGCGGCGGCCTGGAACATGCAGGAGAAACTCGACCAGGAGTTTGCGGCGATCGGCTTCTATTTTTCAGGCCACCCGCTCGACGATATTCTCGACAGTCTGGAAGACAATCGCATCACTTTTGCGATGAATATTGAGGAAACCGCGGTCGATGGTCGCCCAATCGAGCTGATTGGCGTGGTCCGGCGCCGGGTCGAAAAACCTGCGCGCAATGGCGGCAAGTTTGCGTTTTTGACGCTCTCAGACCCGACGGGCGAGGTTGAGTTGATGGTGATGCCCGAATTGCTGGCCGATATGCGCGAGCAATTAGAGCCCGGCATGGCCGTTGTGATCCTAACCGAAGTGCGCCGCCGCGATGATGAAATTCGCCTCTCGGCCCGGCGGGTTCAGCCGATCGAGCAGGCGCGGATCGCCAAAAAAGCGCCCGCGCTCTCGGTGAAGCTTGAAAAAGGCGCCGATTTAACGGGATTGGCGGCGATTGCCGCCCGCTTAAAAGGTGCCAACGGGCAAGACCGCGGTGAGATTTTCGTGCGCTTGCCGATCGATGATGGCCGGGTTGTCACCCTGCGTTTGCCGGACACTTATCCGACTGGGATTGAGGCGCTTCGTGCGCTGAAAACGGCGCCTGGCGTCGCCCGTGTCGACCACGAAGCGGCCTAGACGGTTGCAATCGCATCTATAGCGCTTGCGCGCGCGCGCTTTTCATGTATAGACGCGCGCAACAACCCCCGATGCGTGGTCCTTCCGGTGTCGGTCCTCAAGTGAGGCTCGATAGGGATCATGCCGGTCAACCGGATAAGGAAAATTAAGATGGCACTGCCTGATTTCACCATGCGTGAACTGCTGGAAGCTGGCGTTCACTTCGGTCACCAAACACATCGCTGGAACCCCAAGATGAAGCCTTTCATCTATGGCGCGCGCTCTGGCATTCACATTATGGACCTCTCCAAGTCAGTGCCGCTTCTGCACCAGGCTCTGGTCAAAGTTCGCGATACGGTTGCCAAAGGCGGCCGCGTTCTGTTCGTCGGCACCAAGCGTCAAGCGTCCCAGCCGGTTGCAGAAGCTGCGCAGCGTTGCGCGCAGTATTACATGAACCACCGCTGGCTTGGCGGCACGCTGACCAACTGGTCGACCGTGTCTAACTCGATCAAACGCCTGCGCGAATTGGAAGAGACACTCGGCGGTAAAGAGCAGACGGGCTTCACTAAGAAAGAGCTTTTGAACCTGGAGCGCGACCGCGAAAAGCTGGACAAGGCGCTTGGCGGGATTGCCAATATGGGCGGCCTGCCAGATCTGATCTTTGTCATCGATACGAACAAAGAAGCGATCGCAATCAAAGAAGCCCGTAAACTCGGCATTCCGGTCGTGGCTGTGGTCGACACGAATTGTGACCCGGACGATGCGGACTTCGCCTTCCCAGGCAATGATGACGCGGCCCGCGCGATTTCGCTTTACTGCAACCTGATCGCCGACGCCGTTGTGGACGGTCTCGCCGAATCGTCTGCAGGGCTTGGCATCGATTTAGGTGAAGCCGAAGACATCGAAGCATTGGTAGAAGCCGACCTCGCGATTGCCGATGCGGCTGAAGCTGAAACCGAAGAAACCGCTGAAGTCTCAGAAGACAAGACTGAAGCTTAAACACCCCTGGGGTCGAACAGAAGGAAGACTGAGATGGCTCAGATCACTGCTGCCCTCGTTAAAGATCTGCGTGATAAAACTGGCGCAGGCATGATGGATGCGAAAAAAGCGCTCGTCGAGAATGACGGTGACGTTGAAGCGGCAATCGACTGGTTGCGTGCGAAAGGCCTGTCTAAGGCTGCGAAAAAGTCTGGCCGCACCGCGGCAGACGGCCTCGTCGCCGCGGTTGTGTCTGAAGACGGCAAAACCGGTTCAGTTGTTGAGCTGAACGCTGAAACCGACTTCGTGGCGCGCAATGAGACGTTCCAAAAGGCCTTGTCAGACATCGCGACGCTCGCCCTCAGCACTGAAGGCACAACCGAAGCGGTCGCGTCTGCGGCAGCGCCGGACGGCGACGGTACGGTTGAAGACATGATCAAACGCCTCGTCGGAACAATCGGCGAGAACATGACCCTGCGCCGTGCGGCTCAGATCAAAGCGGACTCTGTTGCTGCCTACATCCACAGCGCAGAAGCGCCTGGCATGGGCAAAATTGGTGTTCTGGTTGGCCTGAACGGCTCTGGTGACCTTGCTGAAGCCGGTAAGAAAGTTGCGATGCATGTTGCAGCGACCTCGCCTGCGTCTGCCACCGTGGCTGATCTCGACCAAGAGCTGGTCGCGCGTGAGAAACAAGTTCTGACCGAGCAAGCTGAGCAAAGCGGCAAGCCTGCCAATGTCATCGAAAAGATGATCGAAGGCCGGATTAAGAAGTTCTACAAAGAAGTTGTTCTGGTTGAGCAGCAATTTGTCATGAACCCAGATCAGACCGTCGCAAAGTTCATCGAAGAAAGTGGCGCAGAACTCGCTGGCTTCGTGATGTTCAAGCTGGGTGACGGCATTGAGAAGGAAGAAGACGACTTCGCAGCAGAAGTTGCTTCCATGACCAAGGCTTAGAGCCTCAAAAAATAAGTGCTTTTGGCTCCCGGCGACCGATGACAGGTCGCCGGGAATCTTTTATGGGCTGTGAGAGCATGGGAGACGCGGACATGACAGGCGAAACCGAGACGGGTTTGAAGTATAAACGGGTGCTCCTCAAGATATCCGGCGAGGCTCTGATGGGGCCGACCGAATATGGCATCCATATGCCAACCTGCTTGACCTTTGCTGAAGAAATCGCCGCAGCCCGAGAGCTCGGCGCGGAGATCTGCCTGGTCATTGGGGGCGGCAACATTTTCCGCGGCATGAAAGGCGCTGCCCAGGGCATGGAGCGGTCGCAGGCCGATTCTATGGGTATGCTTGGAACGATTATGAATGCGCTCGCGATGCAAAGCGCGCTGGAATCGATCGGTGTGCAAACGCGTGTGCAGTCCGGCATTCGCATGGACGAAGTATGCGAACCGTTCATTCGCCGCCGCGCCATCCGCCATATGGAAAAGGGCCGTGTGGTGATTTTCGCCGCCGGAACCGGCAACCCTTACTTTACGACAGACACGGGCGCGGCGTTGCGCGCCGCTGAAATGCATTGCGAAGCCATGATGAAAGGCACGCAAGTTGACGGCGTTTACTCGGCCGATCCGAAGACCGATCCAAATGCGGTGCGCTACGATACATTGACCTATCAAGAGGTGCTGGCGCAGAACCTGAAAGTGATGGATGCATCGGCTGTCAGTCTGATGCGTGACACGAACATACCCATTGTGGTTTTCTCCTTACATAATAAAGGAGCATTACAGGACGTGCTGACCGGACAAGGCCCCAGCACGCTCATCTCCGGATCGTGAGGATATAAAATGAGTTACGACAAAAAAGACCTCGAACGCCGTATGGACGGTGCCATTTCATCATTACAGACCGAATTGCAGGGGCTGCGCACAGGGCGCGCCTCGGTCAATCTGCTCGATAGCGTCAATGTTTCGGCATATGGCTCGAGCATGCCGCTCAACCAGGTTGGCTCAGTATCTATTATGGATGCACGTATGATCGCGGTGAATGTCTGGGACAAAGGTCTCGTCGGCGCTGCGGATAAGGCCATCCGCGAGTCTGGGCTTGGCTTGAACCCTGTGGTCGACGGCCAAACGCTGAGGATCCCGATCCCGCCACTGAATGAAGAGCGCCGCGTTGAGCTTTCCAAAGTGGCCGGCAAGTATGCAGAGGCGGCAAGAGTCGCCGTCCGCAATGTCCGCCGGGATGGCATGGACTCGCTCAAGAAAATGGAAAAAGACGGCGACATTAGCGAAGACGAGCATCGTTCCCTGACGGACGAAGTGCAAAAGCTCACCGACGTTTATGTCAGCAAAGTCGATGACGCGCTGAAGGCCAAAGAAGCGGAGATCATGCAGGTTTGACCTCCGCGCCGACAGCCACCCAGACCGGGGATGGCGGGCCACCTGCCAGCGATTTTCCCGATCACATCGCCATTATTATGGATGGCAATGGACGTTGGGCAAAAGCGCGCGGGTTGCCGCGCGCGGTTGGGCACGAACGCGGCGTTGAAGCGCTCCGCCGGACGGTCGAAGGGGCGCAGGATATCGGCCTGAAGAACCTGACCGTTTATTCTTTCTCGACGGAGAATTGGCGCCGGCCCGTGGCCGAGGTGAATGCGCTGTTTGGGCTCCTCAAAGCCTATGTAAAACGCGATTTGAACCGTTTGGCGTCTGAAGGCGTGCGCGTTCGCATTTTGGGCACGCGTGAAGGCTTGCCGACAGATATCTTGGAATTGGTTGCGCAAGCGGAAGCGCGCACCGCAGAAAATGACGCGTTTAATCTCTGCATCGCCTTCAATTATGGTGGGCGCGAAGAAGTCGTGCGTGCGGCGCAGGAATTGGCGAAAAAAGTCGCGGCGGGCGACCTCGATAGCAGCGATCTCACCGAAGACATGTTCGCTGATCATCTTGATACCAGTGATATCCCGGATCCCGATATCGTTGTGCGGACGAGCGGCGAATATCGGCTTTCTAACTTCCTGATCTGGCAGGCCGCTTATGCCGAATTGGTGTTTATGGATGTGCTCTGGCCAGACTTTGGGAAACCGCAATTGCTAGAAGCGATTGAGATTTATCGCACGCGAGAGCGTCGCTTCGGGGGTCTGGCCTCAGGAGCTGCTTAAGATGGCTGTGGTGCGCCAGCATGATGGCCAGAAGGGCGATCTTGGCCTGCGCCTGATCTCAGCTGCGGTGATGATCCCGCTCGGGCTTTTTGTCGTTTGGCAAGGCGGGCCCTGGCTTGCGATCTCGTGTGGTCTGTTCGCGGCTTTGATGGGCTATGAATGGATCCGGATGACGGCATCGCCGACGATGAAGTCGTTCGTCTCGCTGACAACATTGCCCTTTATTGCTGCCACGTTTGGCGCGCTTTTACTCGCCGTTTGGTTGCTCTTTCTTTCTGTGTTTCTCGCGAGTTTTTTGCATCCGGTGGGAAAGAAACGCGGGGCGGAAGCCTTCGGCATGCTTTATGTGAGTGGGATGCCGCTCGCTTTGCTCCTGATGCGCGAAGGGCCGTGGGATGGCGTGGCTGTGGCGCTCATTTTTATGGCGATCGTCTGGGGGTCCGACTCGGCCGCCTATTTCTCCGGTCGCGGGTTTGGTGGACCGGCTTTGCATCCTGATTCTCCCGCTAAGACGTGGAGCGGCGCCATTGGGGCGGTCATTTTCACGACGCTATGCGGCTTGCTGGCCGCGCGCATCACGGGCGGCGATGAGGTTACTTGGCTTATTGTGGGTGGCTTGATCTCAGTTTTCGCGCAGTTTGGAGATCTGTTTGAGAGCTCGATGAAGCGATCTTATGGGATCAAGGATTCCAGCGGCATGGTCCCGGGGCATGGCGGGCTGTTGGACCGCGTCGATGGACTGGGCATGGTGTGTGTGGTGATGGTTCTGGTTTTTCTGTTTGCGCCATCACTGGTCACCGTATTAGGGCTCAGCGCATGAGTGTGGTGAGAACCCTTTCTATTATGGGATCGACAGGATCGATCGGGACATCCGCGCTCTCGGTGATTGAGCATGCCAATGCGCAAGCGGCCGATCCGGTCTTTGATCTCGATACGCTGGCCGCGGGCGCCAATGTTGATCGTTTGATTGACCAAGCGAAGGCGTTTCGACCAAAACTCGCTATTATCGCAGATGAGACGAAATTTGAGCGTCTGCGTGAAGGATTGGCAGGGACCGGCGTCGAAACAGCCGCAGGAAAGACGGCCATCACCGAGGCTGCCAAACGTCCGGTCGACCGGGTCTTAGCGGCGATCGTTGGCATAGAAGGTCTGCCATCAACGCTGGCCGCTATAGAGGCTGGCAATTCGCTCGCGCTGGCGAATAAAGAGAGCATGGTCTGCGCAGGACCGCTTTTGAACCGTCTGGCGGCGAACGCGGGTGTTCCGATTGTGCCAACAGATTCAGAGCATAATGCGATGTTTCAGGTCATGGACCGACGGGAAGACTTGGCGCGGATCATTCTCACCGCGTCCGGCGGGCCGTTTCGAACCAGCTCGCGCACGGATCTAGAAACCGTGACCCCGGCCCGTGCGCTGGCGCATCCGCGTTGGGAAATGGGGCGTAAAATTTCGATTGATAGCGCCACCTTGTTCAACAAAGGCCTGGAACTCATCGAGGCGTGCTATCTGTTTGATGTGCCCGAAGCGCAAATCGAGGTCGTCATTCACCCACAATCTATCCTTCATTCAGCCATCGCCTATCGCGATGGCTCTGTTTTGGCGCAGATGGGGACGACCGATATGCGCACCCCGATTGCGCACGCGCTGACTTGGCCAGACCGCCGCCAACCCACCTCGGTCGAGCCTTTGGATTTGATCGCGCTCGGCCAGCTTGATTTCGAGGCGCTTGATTCGGACCGGTTTCCGGCTGTGAATCTCGCCAGAGCCGCTGTAAATGCCGGCCGCGGTGCGCCGACTGTATTAAATTGCGCTAATGAAGGCGCTGTAGCTGCATTTCTTGCGGGCCAATGTCGATTCCTCGACATAAGCTGGATCGTCGAAACCGCTCTTGAACGGTTTCTTAATGGGCCAATGGCTTGTCAGGATTGCGATAATTATGAATCGATCTTGGCAGTGGAAGCTGAGGCAAAGACATTAACCGGCGCGTTGCTTGAAGAAGTCGAGTGCCAAGAGCAGGAGCAGAGAGCTTGACCGAGATTCTGGCCCAAGGCCCGATATTCCTGGTGTGTCTAGTCTTCTTGCTCGGCGTCGTGGTGATCATCCACGAGCTTGGCCATTTTTGGGCGGGACGCTGGTTCGGTGCCGCCGTGGAATCCTTCTCTGTCGGGTTCGGAAAGCCGATCTTTGAACGCAAAGACAAGAATGGAACCCGCTGGCGCGTCAACTGGATCCCGCTCGGTGGGTTCGTGAAATTTGTCGGCGAAAGTCAGATGCCGGGCGATGTCGGGAAGGTTGAGGATGGGCCTGTTGGTAAAGTCTATTCCGATCTTGGTGTCGGCGCGCGATCGATTGTGGCTTTGGCAGGCCCTGCGGCGAATTTTATCTTGGCCGTGCTCCTGTTCGCGGTGTTCTTTTCCGTGCGCGGCGCTGAGCAATATGATGTCTATGCATACGAAGTCGCTGACGATTACCCGGCCAAGGCCGCTGGAATGGAAGCCGGAGACGTCATTAAGGCGATCGATGGCGAGCCTATTCGCGAGATTTCAGATCTTTTGGTGATCACCAGCATGTCGTCGAACAAACCGCTTGTCTTTGATGTTCAGCGCGGCGATGAGCGCCTCGACTTGACCATTGCGCCGCGCCGCGTCGTGCGGGCGAACCAGCTTGGCCAGCGCGTCCCGCAAGGGACGATCGGTATTCGGCCAGCGGCGGTCATGGATTCGGTAGAGTATAAGCGCTACGGCCCATTCTCGGCGCTCGGCAAAGGGGCGATTGAGACCAAGGATACCGTCGAGAAAACCATCTATCTCCTGGGTCGCATCGCGACGGGGCAGGAGCCCATCGGCCTCATGTCTGGCCCGGTCGCGATTGGCGATGCAGGCCGGCGAATCGTCAACCAAACGATGGGCGCTGAAAACGTCCCACTCAGCACGCGCCTTAGCGCGCTCGGTTGGACGACATTGCAAATGTGCGCCCTGATTTCGATTGGGATCGGATTTTTCAACTTATTGCCGCTGCCCGTCTTGGACGGGGGGCATTTAGTCTTCAATGCATATGAAGCTGTCACCGGTAAGGTGATGCCTGAAAAGGTGCAGGAAGTGGCATTGATGGCGGGGCTTGGTCTGCTATTGACCATGTTCGTGTTCATCACTTGGGGTGACGTACTGGAAACGGGGCTGTTCAACGGGCCCACAGGCGAGTAAAGCGCCCATCTAGGAAGGATCAAGGGATTGATGCGTAAAGTAATCGCTGCAGCTCTGATGGCGTCGAGTGCAATCGCCGCAAGCCACATTCCAGTGACGGAAGCGGATGCGCAAACGGCGGAGACGATTCGTCAAATCCGGATTGAAGGCAATCAACGGATCGAAGACCGGAC